>CAZUDI010000064.1:0-21712 GCA_964618975.1 uncultured Bacteriovoracaceae bacterium
TCGAAGACCAAGATGCTGTCGAAGAGCGACTCTCCCCCCTCGATGTCACTCCAGGCCTTGATCTCAGGCAGGAACACATGCTCGTAATCCATCACGCCCAGCACACCTTGAGCGAATTGCGCCAGGAATTCGGTGAAGGTGCGCTGCTCGTCGATCTTAGCCCGCACGGGCAGGGTGTTGATGAAAAGCCCCACCATGTCCCCCGCCCCGCGCAGACCTGCCGGACGCCCCGAGACGGTCAGCCCGAAGACCACATCCGTATTCTGGCTGTAGCGGCCAAGCAGGAGCGCCCAAAGGGCCTGCACCACGGTGCTCAGGGTGGTGCGCTGCTGCCGGGCAAAATCCTCCAGCCGCTGTGTGGTCAGGCCATCGAGCCGCATAAGGCACTCCCCGATATCCAGGCCGTCCGCCCGCGGGCGGTCCCACGGGAGCGGCGTCGGGGCAGAGAAGCCCCGGAGATACGGAGTCCAGAACTCCCGGGGCTCATTGTGGTCCTGTTGTTTGAGCCAGGCGATATACTGTTTGTACAAGGGCCGCCGGATCACCGGAAGAGGTCCTTCGGTACTCAGGGCGGTATAGGTCGCAAAAAAGTCCGTCAGGATCAGGGACAGGCACCACCCATCGAGGATGATGTGGTGATAACTCCACAGAAAGAGAAAGCGTCTCCCTGAGAGGTTCAGCATGTGCAGCCGGATCAGGGGACCCCGGGAGAGATCATAGGGGGTCTGTTTGTCCGTCTTGAGGAAGGCCTCAATGGCCTCCTTCTCCGCCGTATCGCGCAGGTGGGAAAGGTCGTGGATCTGGAGGCGGACAGGCCTTTTCTTCAATACGATCTGCAGCGGCTGGGGGGTATCCTTCCAGTTGAAGACCGTCCGGAATACCGGGTGGGCGTCGATCAAATGGTTCCAGGCCCTTTCGAATGACTCCAGATCGAGCCCGCCCTCGATGATGCAGCTGAACTGCTCGGAGTAGGCAGACGATCCGGCATCATAAAGCGTGTGGAAGAGCATCCCCTGCTGCATGGGCGACAGGGGATAGATGTCTTCAATGTTCTTCTTGTTGAGGTACGGCATGCCCTCTTTCCCTTCCCTTTCTGTGCGATTCAGTTACGCTCGCCTCTCACGTCCCCGTTCTATTCAAAGCTGATCAATCGCTCGAGCTGATCCTGATCGAGACCCGCCAAATCGAAGTCCGAGGGGGTGAGGTCGAAGTGTGCAGGATCGCCGCAGTGCTCCACCACGCTCTGAAGCTCGACGGTAAAGGCGCGTGCAAGATCCTGCACGGAGGTGCGCGAGTGTCGGTTGCGTGAATAGACCACCTCGCACAGGAGCCTTCCCCCGCTAACCATGCAGACCATATCAATGAGATTCGGCCTGACGTTCCTGTGGCCCACATAGCCTGGGGCCTGCGCCGTTTCCAGCTCAAAGGCATCCCCGAGCCCGGCGGCGTTGACCTGGCCCAGATAGTTGAAGCTCACCCCGCTGTTGATCGGCAGATCCTCCCTGAGGACATACTTGAGCAGACCATAGTGGAACCCCTTGTGGGGAATGCTTCGCAGGTGTTCCTTGACGGACTTGATCTGGCCGGCCAGATCAAGCCCTTCCGGCCAGCACAGCCGCACCGGGAAGATCGTCGTAAACCAGCCCACGGTCCGTGACACATCCACACCTGCGATGAGATCCTCACGACCGTGTCCCTCGAGATCGATCACCATGTCGTTGTGGCCGCTCCACTGCATAAGCGCACGCATGCAGGCCGTGACGAGCAGGTCGTTGATCTCGGTGTTGTAAGCCTGATGCGCATCCTTGAGCAGCATCGCTGTGCTCTCCTCATCGAGCTCTACACTCACCACCTCACTGGAGGCCCAGTCGTTGACGCCATCGGTCAGCTCGACGGGCAAGGTGGGCAGCCCGTCTGCCACGGTGTCGCTCCAGTAATCCAGCTCGCGCTCAAAGGTACTCGATTCGGCATACTCCTCGAGCCGTGTGGCCCACTCTTTGAAAGAGGTCGTCTTGGGCGGCAAAGCGATGCCGGTGCCGCCTGAAACCGCCGCATACACGGCCAGGAGGTCCTCCAGCATAATCCGCCAGGAAACGGCGTCCACCACGAGATGATGGGCGGCCAGAACGAGATGGTTCACCTTGCCGCAGGTGAAAAGCCCGGCGCCGAAAACCGGCCCCGCCGCGATGTCGAAAGAGGCCTGCAGCTTATGCACCGCACCTTCCAGTTCGGTGTCATCCGCCACGTCCCGCGTGATGAACAGCACCTTGCGGCCGGGCTCGCCGAAAATCTGCCGGCCGGCGGCAAAGGTGCTCCTGAGGGCGTCGTGATGATCGGCCAGGGCGTTCAGGCTCTGCTGCAGCGCCCCTGCATCCAGGTCCAGGGTGGTCTTGAACATCAGGGCCTGATTGAATTGATTGCTCACACCGAACCCCTGATCGAAGAACCACCGCTGGATCGGCACGAGCGGAGATGACCCTACGACCGGGGTCTGCTCGGCCTCTATCACCCCGCTCGTCTCCACTACACCCGCCAGTTCGGCGATGGTCTGATATTGCAGGATGTCCCGGGGCTGGATCAAATAACCTCGCAGACTCAGGCGACTCACCACCTGTAGACTGATGATGGAATCACCTCCCAGGTCAAAGAAATTGTCGTGAATGCCTACCTGCCCTACATTCAGGACCGCCCGCCACACCTCGGCCAAGACGTTTTCCAGCTCATCGCGTGGTGCCGCATAGTCCGTCCCGGTCTGGTTCTCGTCCACCAGTTGAGAGAGGTTTTCCCGATCCAGCTTCCCGTTGGGGGTCAACGGCAGAGACTCGAGGGCAATCATGCGGCTGGGAAGCATGTACCCGGGGAGATGCTCCCGCAGGAAGGCGCGGCACTCCTCCTCTTCAAGCGCTCCGTTGCCCACATAAAAAGCCACCAGACGGACGTTCTCCCTCTCGTCTCGCTTGTCGATCACCGCACATTCCAGTACCCGCGGGTGCGATGCGAGCAGGTATTCGATCTCGCCGATCTCCACCCGGTGCCCTCGAATCTCCACCTGGGAGTCGCGCCGCCCGATGAACTCTATGTTCCCATCCGGCAGCCAGCGGGCGACATCCCCGGTGCAGTACATGCGGCCCTCGCCGAAGGGATCCGGCAGGAAGACCTCGGCGGTCTTTGCGTCGTCATTGAGGTATCCCAGCCCCACTGCGGCCCCGGCCACATACAGGATCCCCGGCACCCCCACCGGCACCACCTGCTGGTGACGATCGAGGATATAGATCCGCACGTTAGCAATCGGCCGGCCGATGGGTGGGGCCCCCCTTTCCCAGGCGCTCACATCCCCCGCCGTCACCAGCACGGTCGTCTCGGTGGGCCCGTAGCAATTGATGACATCAAAACCCTGACGCCGCGGGATAAAACTCAGCCGGTCACCGCCGGTGAACATGGTGCGCAGAACCAGCCCGGGGATGTCCAGGCCGAGGAAGACCTCGGCAAATTTTGTGGGCACAAAGGCCCGCGTAATGCCGCGATCCACGAACCACTGTCCCAGATCCTGGGGCGTCATCTCATCCAGACTCACATCCAGGGGATGCACGCTGGCCCCGACGCTCAGGTAGGGCCAGAGCTCCCAGATCATGGCGTCGAACGCCACCCCCGCCACCTGCGTGGCGCGGTCTTCGGGTCCGACGCCAAAGGTCTTATCGTGCCAGGTGAGCATGTTCACCAGATTGCAGTGCGTGATCTGCGATCCCTTGGGACGCCCCGTGGATCCTGAGGTATAGATGATATAGGCCCGATCCGCCGGGTCCACATCCACCGACAGGGGTCCGCTCTCCAGGCCCGCGATCTCTTCCCGTAAAATATCCACGCACACGGGCGTGCCCTCCCACTCGGGCAGGCTCTGCCGCAGGCCGTTCTGGGTCAGCAGGACCTGAATGCCAGCATCCTCAAGCATGAAACGTACCCGCTCGGTGGGATAATGGGGATCGATAGGCACGAAGGCCGCCCCGGTCTTCCACACCGCCAGCTGGGAGAGGATCATGTCCGCCCCGCGCCGGGTGAAGATCCCCACGACGTCGCGGGGGCGGACACCCTGCTGTATGAGGTGGCGTGCCAGCCGGTTCGACTGCTGCTCCAGCTCGGCATAGCTCAGAGAGACGTCTCGGCCGACCACCGCCGCGCGCTGGGCATGCGTGCGGGCCGTCTCAGAGAAAATCTGGTGCACGCAGCGATCTTGCGGTACAGACAGCCGGGTGTGGTTGAAGTCTTTGAGGATGCGTTCGCGCTCACGCTCGTCCAGCAGACTCAGGCTGCCAACGTGCTTCTCGGGGTATACCAGGGCCTCCTGCAGCAGGTTCAGATACATACCCATCATGCGGGTGATGCTCTCGGCCTTGAAAAGATCGGCATTGTATTCGAAGCGCACCATCACACCGTCGCCCTGCTCGGAGAGATTGACCGACAGGTCGAACTTGGCGTGCGGGTCGTCCCCGCTGATATTCCGGATGGCGAATCCGGCCGTTTGGGTGGCGGAAAACGGCGAAGAGGAGAGCTCCACATATTCGAACACCACGTCGAAGACCGGGGAACGGCTCATGTCGCGCACCGGATTGAGAATCTCCACCAGTTTGTCGAAGGGATAATCCTGGTTGGCATAGGCCTCCAGGGCGGTCTGTTTGACCTGGGTCAAATGTTCGCTGAAGGTCGGGTTCCCGACCAAGTCAATCCTCAGCGGCAGCATGTTCACGAAGAAACCGATGAGTTCCTCAACCTCAGCGATGTTGCGCCCGGCAATCGGCGATCCGACAATGATATCTTCGTCACCGCTGAGCCGCTGCAGCAGCACTGTGAAGGCCGCCAGGGTCAGCATGAAGGGGGTGACATCGTGCGCTCGGGAGAATTCGCGCAGCCTTGTCACGGTCGCGGCATCGATCAGCATGCGTCCGGTGCCCCCGTTCTGGGTCTGGATGGCGGGACGGGGATGGTCGATGGGCAGATGCAGCACGGGCAGCCGACCCTTGAGTTGTTCCCGCCAGTATTCCTCCTGACCGGCTATCTCCGCGCTCGCCAGCAGCTGCTCCTGCCAGTGGGCAAAATCCTTATACTGGATCTTCAGCCCCTCAGATGCCGGGGGCTGACCACCCATCAGGGCCAGGTAGCTCTGCAGGGCCTCACGGACCAGAATCCCCATGGACCATCCGTCCGAGACGATGTGGTGCATAACGATGATGAAGGCGTGGCGGGTGGCAGTCAGCCGCACCATCTGGGTCCTTATCAGGGGACCTTCCGCAAGATTGAAGGGCGTCCGTTTCTGGGCCGCCAGAATTCCGCTCAGGGCTTCGTCTGGATGGGGGTGATCGCTCAGGTCGTCAAAATCGAGCTTGACATCCATATGTTCCCGGATCACCTGTACCGGCCGACCCTCCAGGGTGATGAACACGGTCCTCAGGGTCTCGTGGCGATCAACAATGGATTGGATCGCCTGCCTTATCATATCGATATCCGGCTCGAAGTCCTCCAAGAGCACGGCCCCGGAAAGGTTGTAGAGCGGGTTGTCGGGGATGACCTTGTCCAGAAACCAGAGACGCTGCTGCGCATGGGAGAGCGCGTAGTGCTCCGCGGGCGCCAGCGGCTGGATGGGGGGATATTTGGCGCTCACGCTCTCGCCCTTGATGTTTTCCACCGCGCGGGCCAGGGACTCCACGCTCTGGTGTTCAAAGACGGCCTTGAGCGGGATCTCACAGGCGAACTCTTCGCGGATGCGCGAAACCACCTTGGTGGCCCGCAGCGAATTCCCGCCCAGCTCGAAGAAATTGTCGCCCTTATGGATATCGTCGACACCCAGCACCTCGCTCCAGATCCTCAGGATGTGGAGCTCGGTGGGGCTGAGCCTTTCCTTCCCGGTGGAGGCGTTTTCGGCCAGCATTTCCTCCGCCTCGTTCACGGTGATGATCTCGGCCACATCGCCGCACTCGAAGAGCTCCCGCAGCCTGAAGCGCTGAATCTTGGCCGAGGGTGTACGCGGAATCTCGTCCACAGGCACGATGAAGTCGATGGCCATGCCGACGCTGGAGATCAGGGCCTGGTTGATGCGCCCCAGGAGCGAGGCCAGCACCTTACGCTCCTCCGTGGATTTGATGAACAGGACCACCTTTTCGGCCTCTCCGACGCGGTGGGTGAGGCCGGAGATGGCGAATTCCCTGAAGGTCATCCCCGGTACGCGTTTGATATTGTTCTCGATATCATGGGCATACAGATTCTGACCGTTGACGAAGATCACGTCCTTCATGCGGCCCGTGATAACGACCCGACCGTTCCTGATGAACCCCATGTCCCCGGTACGCAGCCACCCCGCGCAGAAGAGATCGCGGTTGGCTTCTTGGTTGTTGTAGTATCCCTGGACCACGGGCGGACCCTGGATCTGGATGTGACCCACCATATTCTCGTGCAGCAGGCGGTCGTCATCGTCCACGATGCGGATTCGGAGTCCGGCCACCGGGTACCCCACATCGGCGATCTCGATACCGGACATCTCCGGACCCACCGGCAGCACGATCTTCTCACGCGCCAGCAGCTCGCTGTCGAGTCGGTGGAAGAGCGGCGCCCTGAAGGACGGCGGACAGGTCACCTGCAGCGAGGCCTCGGCCATGCCGTAGACCAGCGCCATGGCCTCACGCCGCAGGCCATAGCGCTCGAAGGTGGCCAGGAAGTCCCGGGTCACCTGGGCCGAGATGGGCTCGGAGCCGTTCAGCAGGGCCTTGACACATGAAAGGTCGATGCCTTCGATCTCGTCCGGGTTCACCTGCATGGTCAGCCACTGCGCCGCGAAATTGGGGCATGGCACATGCGTCGCCCGATAGCGGTCGATCAGCCGCAGGAACAGCGCCGGCCTCTGGATGAAGGTCCTGGGCTCCAGCTTGATCTGATCCATGCCCCCCAGGGTGGGGGCCAGATGGAACCCGATCAGCCCCATATCGTGGGAATAGGGCATCCAGTTGACAATACGGATGGCGTCGATGGGCAGATCCACCGTACCCGAGATGCGATTCCCGCTCAGGATGTGGAGGGTCTCAAGCAGCGTGCGCCCCCTGGGTGTGCCCTGAAGCAGCTGCCCGGCAGCCGAACGCCCCAGGCGCTCCAGGCCCCGGCGGAGCAGCCCGTTGATCCTGTCCGCCCTGAGCTTGTGCCTCAGGATGTGCAGCAGGAAGCCGACCAGCGGCCGACGGTCGGCTTCGGAGATGTCGAGCACGGACTTGGCCGAGGCGTCGATGGTGTAGAGCAGGTTGCGGTGCGTAAGGATGACGCCCTTGGGCTCGCCGGTCGAGCCCGACGAAAACTGCAGGTAGGCGATGTCGTCCGGCCGGGGCTTGTGGTGTCGCGTGTCCTCGGCATGCCGCAGAAGCTCGTCGATGGCGTGGATACGGACCTCGCCCAGGCTGCGGTACTGTTCCCGGGGCTGGTCGGTCACGATGCAGAAACGATCCAGCACACCGGTCACCTTGGTGATACGCTCCAGGCCTTCACTGATGGGGAAACCCCCGGGCAGGGGCAGGGGCACGGGCACGAAACCGCCCAGCACGATCCCCCAGAAGGCACACAGGAAAGCGGGGGAGTCCTCCACCTGCAGGATCACCTGGTCGCCGGGAAGCAGGCCCTGCTCCCGCAACGCCCCCAGCACCCGCCTTGCGCCCTCGCGGATTTCGGCATAGGTCTGCTTCTTCTCGCCGCCCTTTTCGTCCACATGCAGCACCCCGCTGTCGGGCGCGATGAGGCAGGCGACCTGCAGCACCTCGGGCAGGGTCCTGATGATACGCGGCAGGGGCTGGCGCTGGTCGCCCTGGATCTCGGCCAGGGGATAGGACTGGGTGAATCCGCGCACATCCAGCTTGCGCTCGCTTAGCTGCGGCGCCTGCGGCCTTGGTGCACGCTCCTCATAGGCGCCCTCGGAGGTCCGCAGGTCGCGGTCGATGCGCTTGACCTCCCGCTGGCTGAACTCGCCGGCGGCATACCTCTGGCGCAGCACGTAACGCTGAATCTTGCCACTGGTGGTGCGGGGGATATCATCCATGGGCACGACGGAGTCGATGCCCAGACGCATCTTGTGGCCCAGGTGTTCGTTGATCTGCTTGAGCATCTCCAGCAGGGCCTCCCGGGACTTGCCGGTCTTGATAAAGAGCACGATCCTCTCCAGCGAGTTTTCGGGGTCGCTCACCCCGCATACCGCCATATTCTTGAAGCCCACGAAGGGCTGCAGCTGCAGGTCCTCTTCGATGTCGTGGGAATAGTAGTTCTGGCCGTTGACGAAGATGATGTCCTTGTAGCGTCCGGTGATGACGATGCGACCGTTGCGGATGAAGCCCAGGTCGCCGGTGCGCAGCCAACCCTCGCAGAAAAGCTCGCGATTGGCCTGGTCGTTCCTGTAGTATCCTGCACTGACGTTCGGCCCGCGCACCTGGATATGCCCCACCACGTTTTCTTTGACCACCTGATCGTGATCGTCCACGATGCGGATGCTCACCCCCAGGCCGGGGTAGCCCTCGTCGGCATACTCCACCAGGGGTGCCCCCTCGGAGGCGTCCACCGCGATGTGCCGCCCGGAGAAGGTCTCCTGATCGAGGCGGTGATAGATGCTCGGCTGCCCGACGGGCGAGGTGGCCAGCATGAGGGTCGCCTCGGCCATGCCGTAGGCCGGCAACATGGCGCTGGGGTTGAAACCGTAGGGGCCGAAACGATGGCAGAACAGGCGCACCGCCGTGGGCGAGATGGGCTCGGCCCCGTTGAAGAGCACCTCGATGCAGGAGAGGTCCTTGCCCGCCAGGGCGGCATCCGGGACCATGTTGAACATCCACAGCAGACCGAAGTTGGGACTGGCGGTCTGGGTGACGCGGTACTTGTCGATCAGCTCAAGGTAGAGGGTGGGGTTCATCACAAAGGTGGTGGTGGACATCTTGATCTGCAGCATGCCACCGCACAGGGGGCACAGGTGCAGCCCGATCAGACCCATGTCATGTGAATAGGGCAGCCAGCTGCAGGTGCTGATGGGGTAGTCCGCCATCTCCGTAGGGCTGCTGAAGAGCCGGTCCATGTAGGCCAGCTCGTCCGCATTCCCGGTCGCCCGCGCCAGGGCGTAGATATTGCAGATCAGGTTGTGGTGCGTGAGCATCACCCCCTTGGGGAACCCGGTGGACCCGGAGGAGAACTGGATATAGGCCAGGTCGTCAGGCCGCGGTTCGTGGTAGGCGCGGTCCTCGGCGTAGGCCAGCAGCTCGCGCACATCCAGGACATCCTCGACCTCGAGGGCGGCATAGAGTTCAAGCGCCTGATCGGTGACCAGGAAGGCCCGCTCGAGGAGCGCGCACACATTGGCCACCTTCTCCGTGCCTTCGGCGATCGGGAAGCTGTTGGGCAGCGCCAGCGGCACCGGCACGAAGCCCCCCAGCAGCGCCCCCCAGAAGCAGGTGATGAAATGACGCTCGTCCTCAATCTGCAGTACCACCCTGTCGCCCGCCCTGAGACCCTTGTCCCGCAAGCCGGCCAGGAGCCTCCCCGCATCGGCGAGAAACTCGGGGTAGTTCACCCGCACCTCAGATCCTGTGCCATCCACGAAGATGATGCCTTTGTCAGGCGCCCTGCGGCAGGTAATCTGGATCATCTCGAGCAGGGTCTTGGGGAAATAGGGCAGCATGTCGAGTTCGTCCCCGGTGCTCACGGCCGCCGGGGCCTCGGAGAGGTCAATGGGCCGGGCCTCCGGCCGGGCCTCCAGTGGGCTGCGCTGGCCGCACATCACCCCCATCAGGCCCTCTTCGCGCGAGCGCATGCCGCGGTAAAGGCGCTTGACCTCGAGCTCCCTGAAATCGCCCGCCTCATAGCGCTGCCTGAGCCGGTAACGCTGCGTCTTGCCGCTCGTGGTGCGGGGGATATCCTTCAGGGGCACGATGGCGTCCAGTCCGACCTGGATACGCTTGCCGAGCGCCTCGTTGATCTTGATAAGCAGCTCGGAGATATCCTCCCGCGACTTCCTGCTCTTAAGGAAAAGGATGATCTTCTCGGAGCCGCCCTCGTGGTCCATAACCCCGCACACGGCCATATTCTTGAAGCCCACAAAGGGCAGCTGCTGGATCTCCTCCTCGATGTCGTGGGAATAGTAGTTCTGGCCGTTGACGAAGATCACATCCTTGTGCCGGCCGGTCACGGTGAGCCGGGAGTCCATCAGGAACCCCAGATCGCCGGTGCGCAGCCACCCGTCGCAGAAGAGCTCGTGGCTGTCGGCCTCCCGCCTGTAGTATCCGCTGGTGACGTGCGGTCCGCGGATCTGGATATGCCCGACCATGCCCTCCGTGAGCAGTTCGTCTTGCTCGTCCACGATGCGGACTTCCATCCCTGGGCAGGGATAGCCCTCGTCGACGAACTCGATCACGCTGCCACCCTCGACACAGACCCTTGCCCGGTGCTCGCGCGAGAAGGCCTCGCGGTCGAGCAGGCGGTAGACCGTGTCGCATCCCACCGGCGGGGCGCTCACCATGAGCGTCGCCTCGGCCATGCCGTAGACCGGGAACATGGCCTGCGGGTTGAATCCGTACTGACTGAAGCGGTTGATGAACAGCCTGACCGCCGTGGGCGAGATGGGCTCGGCCCCGTTGAAGAGCACCTCCACACAGGAGAGGTCCACCTGGGAGAGGACCTCGTCCTTGACCATGTAGAGCATCCAGAGCAGACCGAAGTTGGGGCTCGGAACCTGGGTGACCCGGTACTTGTCGATGAGCAGGATGTTCAGCGCCGGGTTCACCACAAAGGTGGTGGTGGACATCTTGAGCTGCAGCATGCTCGCCGCCAGGGGGGCGAGGTGGAAGCCGATGAGTCCCATATCATGCGAATAGGGCAGCCAGCTGCAGGTACTGATGTGCAACTCCCGTGGCGCGGGCGGGGAGCCGAAGATCTCTTCTATCAGCTGCCGTTCCTCGGCGGTAGCCGAGGCCCTGATGATGGCGGAGATGTTGCTCACCAGATTCTGGTGGGTGAGGATCACCCCCTTGGGGTCCCCGGTGGATCCCGAGGAGAACTGCAGGTAGCAGATATCATCCGGGGAGGGCGCATGGTAGAGGGTGCCTTCGACATGCCCGAGGAGATCGCGGATGGAAAAGACCTGCTGCACCGCGATTCCCTGGTAGAGTTCGGGCGACTGGTCGGTGACGAGGAAGGCCTCCTCGAGGAGCTCGCAGACATTGGCCACCTTTTCGGCGCCCTGGGCGATGGGGAAGCTGTTGGGCAGCGCCAGCGGTACCGGTACGATGCCACCCAGCACCGCGCCCCAGAAGGCGGTGATGAAGAGGCGGTCATCGTCCACCTGGAGCACGAGCTTGTCGCCGGGCTTCAGCCCCGCATCCCGCAGTGCCCCCAGCACACATCCGGCATCATGTAGCAGCTCGGGGTAGCTCTGTCGATCCTCGTTGCCCTCCTGATCGACAAAAATCATCCCGCGCGCGGGCCCGATGGCCACCGCGCTCTTGAGCATGTCCGGCAGGGTCTGCGGCATAAAGGGCAGGACCTCCAGATCCTCTCCCTTACTGTAGGCCTCCCGTGCTGCCAATTCATCCACATCCCAGTTCTGAACAAACCTGTCCCGGTCGATCATTGAGCTTCCCCTCCCCTCACTCAATGCTGTGATCTACTGCATGCCGGATATTTAGCATAATCCATGCCCGGCCCCCTGCGGGGTGCGTGCTGGAGTATATTTATTTCCTAATATGCAATAGTTCCTTATGGTTCCCAGGGGGTGCCTGCCCCCTGCCCCTCGTGACCCTCCGAGGGGCAAATGAAAACTTTTTCACTATAGCTGAAATATATTTCACCCCTCGGTCGAAATGGGGTTATCGCTCCTGCATCTCATTGTTATAATTTCATTTTAGATCCACGCCTGTCCCTCCACGAGGGCCACCTCCTCCCCGTCAGCCTTTACTCCCATACCCCCTGTCCCCTTGCCCCACAATCACTGCCCCTTTGCCCCGCCCTATCCTTTTATGGTATGCCATCATGGGCATGGAGGAACCCCGGGCAGGTCCTGGATCCCCATCTCCACCGCCAGCGGCGGGGGAATGCGACCCATAGTGATATAAAACGCCATGGACAACACACACATAGATATCGTCTTCGACATTCTGCGCCTTGAGGTGAAATCCTTTGGGGAGCCCATCGTGGGCGTCATCGCCCGCGAGCGGGACCCCTTCAAGGTCCTTGTCGCCACCATCCTGAGCCTGCGCACCAAAGACGGCACCACCGCCGAAGCAGCGAAACGCCTCTTCGCCTTGGCCGCAAACCCGCTCGCCATGGCCCGCCTGGACCCTGCGGCCATCGAGGAGGCCATCTATCCGGTGGGGTTCTACAAGACCAAGGCCCGCACCCTCATCCAGGTCTCCCGCCTGATCCGCGACGAGCACGCCGGCCGGGTACCCCACGACATCGAGGCCCTGCTGCGCCTCCCCGGGGTGGGGCGCAAGACCGCCAATCTCGTCGTCAGCCTGGCCTTCGGCGGCGAGGGTCTCTGCGTGGACACGCATGTCCACCGCATCACCAACCGCTGGGGCTATGTCGCCACCAAGAGCCCCCTGGAGACCGAAATGCGTCTGCGTGAAATCCTTCCCATAAAATACTGGAAGGAAATCAACGACTTCCTTGTGGCCTACGGTCAGAACCTCTGCCGACCTGTCGGCCCGCGCTGCTCTGTCTGCCGCATCCAGACCTATTGCGACCGGGTCGGGGTGCAGCGGCCCCGCTGAGAAGCACGGCGTGCCTGTGGACGCGATTGACGCCCGCCGAGAACCTGTGCTAGGGAGCTTGTCATTGTGGGACTATCCAGATCGGTGAGACTACACATCCTGTGGCGGGCCTTCTTTCTCCAGGGGGCGTGGAATTTCAGGGGGATGCAGAATATCGGCTTTTCCTATGCCCTGCTGCCCGGTCTCACGAGGCCCGCTGAGCCTGAGGACGCACCTCGCTTGCAGCCCTTCTTCAACACCCAACCCTATATGGCGCCCACCATCCTGGGGGTCGTGCTCCGCCTCCGGGAGCAAGGCCGCGAGGAGGCCAGCGACCAGGCCATCGGCTCCATCTCCGGCTCGCTGGCCGCCATCGGCGACACCTTCTTCTGGGCCACGCTCAAGCCCATCATGGCCCTTGTATGCCTCATCGCCGTCATGGCCGGCCAGATCTGGGGGGTCGCCCTGGCGCTGGTGTTCTATAACACCTGCCACCTCTGGGTGATGATATGGGGATTCTCTCAGGGTTACCGCCACGGACTGGACGGCGCCCTGCATATGGCACAGGCCTTGTCTCCCGCGCGCACCCGGCGCCTTTACACCCTCGTCCCGCTGGGGGCCGGGATGGTCTTCGGCCTGCTCCTGAGCTGGCCGCTCCTGCCCACAGGTCCGGCGCTCGGGGTCAAGCTGGCGATGGGGCTCGCCCTCTTTGTCCTGGGCAGTCTGGCCTGGGGAAGGGGGGTGCCCGTTCTGGCGGTCGTCTACGGGGTATTTACTCTCATTCTTATAGGGACTATGATAGCATGATGGAAGAAAAGGTAACAATCTGCAATCAACTGGGAATGCATGCGCGTGCCGCCGCCGTTTTCGCCAAGACGGCCGGCACCTTCCCCTGCGAGGTAGAGGTGATCAAGGATCACATGCAGGTCAACGGAAAAAGTATCATGGAACTGCTTACCCTGGCCGCCTCTCAGGGCAGCGAGATCACCATCCGGGCCAGTGGGCCCGAGGAGCACTCCGCCATCCAGTCCCTGTCTTCCCTGGTCAATCAGGGTTTCGGGGAAGACCGATGAAACCCAGACAGGTGCACATCCTCCACGGCGTTCCCGCCTCGGCCGGGATCGCCATCGGCCGGGCCGTGCTCATCGACACCAAGAAGATCGAGCGCTACCCCAAGATCCGCATCACCGACGGACTGGTCGACGACGAGATCGGCCGCTTCGAGCTGGCGGTGGAGGCCTCGCACCGCCAGATCAGCGAGGCCATCAAGGAGCTGGAATCCTACAGCGCCATCACGGAACACGCCCTGATCCTCGAGACCCACCTCATGATGCTCAAGGACCCCGCCCTGGCCGGCCGCGTACGGCAGCTCATCCGGGAGGAACTCATCAATGCGGAGTGGGCCCTGAAGATCGCCCTGCAGGAGATAGAAAAGGAATTCGAATCCATCGGCGACGAGTACATCAAGAGCCGTGTGGCCGACACGAGTTTCGTGGGCGAGCGCCTCATGCGCAACCTCATCGGCAAGGAGATCCGCAGCTTCCACCTCTACGAGAAGAGTATTATCGTCTCCCACGACCTGTCGCCTGCGGATACGGCCATGCTCAACAAGGAGAAGGTGCTGGGATTCGCCACCGATGTGGGCGGACAGACCTCGCACACCGCCATCATCGCCCACTCCCTGGAGATGCCGGCCGTGGTGGGCCTGGAGCAGGCAACCTGCACCATCAACCCCGGCGACCGGCTCATCCTCGACGGCATCACTGGGGCCGTGATCGTCAATCCCACCGACAACCAGATCGCGGAATACGAGCAGCGGGCGCAATCCTATCTCAGGGTCGAGCTGGTGCTCAAGGAGCGCGCCGGTCTTCCGGCACTCACCTGTGACGGGCACCGGGTCAAGGTCGAAGGCAACCTCGAGTTCAAGGACGAGATCAAGACCGTCCTCGATCACGGCGCCGAGGGTATCGGGCTCTATCGCACCGAGTTTCTCTACCTCAACCGCGAGGACATCCCTTCGGAAGAGGACCACTTCGAGGCCTACCGTACCGTCGTGGAGGCGGTCTCCCCCTACCGGACCACCATCCGCACCCTGGATCTGGGGGGAGACAAGTTCTACTCGTCGCTGGGCGAGCTGAAGAAGGAGATCAACCCGGTCATGGGCCTGCGCGCGATCCGCTTCTGTCTGCGCGAGACCGACATCTTCAAGACCCAGCTGCGTGGCATCCTCAGGGCCTCGCACTACGGCGACACCTCCATCATGTTCCCCATGATCTCGGGGGTCGACGAGCTCATGCGCGCCAAGCAGATGCTGGCCGAGACTAAGGAAGAGCTGCACCGGGAGGGGATCCCCTTTGACGAGAACATCCCGGTGGGCATCATGATCGAGGTGCCCTCGGCGGCCATCATCGCCGACCTGCTCGCCAAGGAGGCCGATTTCTTCAGCATCGGCACCAACGACCTCATCCAGTACGCCCTGGCTATCGATCGGGGCAACGAATATGTGAACTATCTCTACGAACCCCTGCACCCGGCCGTGCTGCGCCTCATCAAATACGCCATCGACACCGGGCACGAATGCAACATCAAGGTCTCCATGTGCGGCGAGATGGCCGGCCGGGAGATCTATACCCCCTTGCTGTTGGGCATGGGCATCGACATCCTCTCCACCAATGCCTTTGCCATCCCGCACGTCAAGGAGACGGCCCGCAAGATCGATCTGTCGAAATGTTCACATATCGTCGGGTATATCCTGGCCATGAAGACCGCCTCCGAGGTGGAGGCCTTCATGCTCCACGAGCTCCGGGAACACCTGCCCGAGCTCTTCGAAGACACCCCGTGATGAGCGAGATGGAAAACACCGTCTGTGGCGTGATCGAGGGCCTTGAGGGACGTACGGTGCGCGTGCGGGTAGAGCGCAAGGCGGCCTGCGAGGGCTGCCAGGCCACCGAGGTGTGCCACGCCCTGGCCCGCTCCAGCATGCTCTTTTCCCTGCCCCGGCCCGCGGGGCCGCTCCAGGTGGGCGACCGGGCCGTCATCGCCCTGGGCAGCGCCTCGCTGATCAAGGCCTGCGCCATCGCCTTCATGATCCCGGTAGCCTTCATCGTGACCGCCCTGGCCCTTATCCGCGCCTTGGGATTCGATGTGGACATCCAGACCGTAGGCGCTTTGATCGCCTTGATCGCCAGCCTGCTGGTGGTCCGCAGGCTCGGCCGCTCCATCGAGAGCCCCCGCATCATCGAGGTGATTCATGAAGGATAAGACGTCTCACAGGGACCTGTGCGTCAACCGCAAGGCGCGCCATAACTACGAGATCCTCGAGACCCTGGAGGCGGGCATCGTCCTGACAGGCCCCGAGGTGAAGTCCCTGCGCAACGCCGCCGCCAACCTCAAGGACAGCTTCGCCCAGATCAGGGGCAGCGAGATCTTCCTGCACAACCTCCACATCAGCCCCTACGCCCAGGCCTCGCTGCGCAACACCGACCCCACGCGCATCCGCAAGCTGCTGCTGCACAAGCGCGAGATCATGCGGCTCTCCAGCAAGGTCAAGGAGAAGGGCCTGACCATCATCCCCTTGAGCATCTATCTCTCCGGCAGCCTCATCAAGGTGAACCTTGGCCTGGCCAAGGGCCGCAAGACCCACGACAAGAAGGAGGTCCTGCGCGAACGGGACGTCAAGCGGGAGGTCGCCCGGGAGGTCAAATCGTGGCGCTGACAAGCGGCATCGACGTGGACGGCCTGCTTAAGAACGCCCTGGCCCGCGGCGGGGATTTCGCCGAACTATTCATCGAACGTACCCGCAGCACCGCCATCACCTCCGAAGCGCGCCGTATCGAGAGCTTCCTTTCCCACGACGAGTTCGGGGTGGGCCTGCGCGTGGTGCTGGGCGACATGTCGGCCTATGCCTACACCAATGATCCAGACGCCCTGGGCGACCTGCCTCAGAGCGTGGCGGCCGCCATGCGCGAGGGGCAGGGCACCGCCGTCCGGGCGCTGGAGGCCCGGCCCGCGCGTTCGTTCGCGTGCTGCCTCAGGGAGGGATCGGCCGCGGACAAGATCGCCCTGATGCGGCGCGCCGAAGAGGTGGCCTGGGGCCATGACCCCGCGGTCAGGCAGGTCAAGGTGATCTATGGGGAGTCCCTCCGCCAGGTCAGCGTGGCCAACTCCCTGGGCTTCCAGGCCGGAGACGCGAGACGCTCCCTCATATTCGCCGTCAGGTGCGTGGCCGCACGGGATGATCACGTGGAGACCGGCTACGAGCCTGTGGGCGGCAGCCGTGGCCTCGAACTCCTCGAGGAGACCCCCCCCGAGGAGGTAGCCCGACGCGCGGTGAAACGCGCCCTGAGGTGCCTGAGCGCCCCCCAGGCACCGGCGGGGCGCATGCCGGTAGTGCTCTCCAGCGAGGCCGGCGGCACCATGGTCCACGAGGCCATCGGCCACGGTCTGGAGGCGGACCTGGCCGGGGCGGGGCTGTCGGTCTATTCCGGCCGTATCGGTGAACAGGTGGCATCCAAGGCCGTAACCGTCATCGACGACGCCACCCTGCCGGGGCGGCGCGGGAGCCTGGGCTGCGACGACGAGGGCACCCCCGCCGGCAGGACCGTGCTGGTGGAGCGCGGCATCCTGCGCGCCTATCTCACGGACCTCATCACCTCCCGCACCTACGGTCTGCCCCTGACGGGTAACGGAAGGCGGGCCTCCTTCCGCCACCGACCCCTTCCCCGTATGACCAACACCCTCATCCAGCCCGGTGAACTTTCACCCTCAGAGATTATCGCGCGCGTGGAGCGCGGCCTCCTGGTCAAGCGCATGGGCGGCGGGCAGGTGAACACGGTCAACGGGGACTTCGTCTTCGAGATCTCCGAGGGCTACCTGATCGAGAAGGGGGCCGTGGCCCATCCCATCCGCGGCGCCACCCTGGTGGGTAACGGACCGAAGGTGCTTACTTCCATCGAGCACATCGCAAACGATCTGGGTTTCGGGCTGGGCACCTGCGGCAAGGACGGCCAGGGCGTGGCCGTTTCCGACGCCCAGCCCACCCTGCTGATCCCGGAGATCACCATCGGGGGCCGCATCAAATGATCGCCCCCCGTTGATAAAGACGCCCAAGGAGGTTTAGGCCATGCAACATCATCACCCGACATTCAGGTTTGTGGCGACGCTCCTGGCCTTTCTGGCCGTAGCGGGGTGCGCCTTTGTCAGCGTGGACGTGGCCAGTCTCATGCAGGTGCCCGAGCTTCAGGAGCGTGTCCTTCACCGCGGCACCCGCGACAAGCTCCTGGTGGTGGAGATCCTGGGCCCCATCAGCACCACCAGTCTGCGCAGCGGGCTCATGCCCAGGCAGGGCACCCTGGAACGCCTTGATGCCGTGCTCACAAAGGCGGACCGCGACAAAAACATCCAGGGCCTCATCCTGAAGATCGACTCGCCCGGCGGCGGTTATGCCGCATCGGATCTGGCCTACCGCCGCATCCAGGAATACAAGGCCGGGCATCACACGCCCGTGGTGGCCTGCATCACCGGCCAGGGCACCTCGGGGGCCTATCTGGTGGCGCTTTCCGCCGACACCATCGTGGCCCTGCCCAGTGCGGTGGTGGGCAATGTGGGGGTGATCCTGCCCTCAATCAGCCTCGAGGGCCTGCTCGACAAACTCGGGATCGCCAATCAGAGCATCAAGTCCGGCACGCTCAAGGATGCGGGCAATCCCCTGCGCGACATGAACGCGGCCGATCGCCAGGTCCTCGAGGACATCGTCATGGAATTTTCCCGCACCTTCCTCGACCTGGTCGCGCTCACACGCAACGTAAGCGCCGAGGAGCTCGCCGTCATCGCCGACGGCCGGGTGATGAGCGCCTCCACGGCCAAGGGGCTGCACCTGATCGACGAAACCGGCTACTACGAGACGGCGCTTAAGGCGGCAACAAAGCTGGGCCGGCTCGAGGACCCCACGGTGATTGTCTACCGCCGTCGGGGAGAGAACCAGGGCGGCTTCTATTCATGGCCCTGAGGGCCAACACCCGCACCACGACCCTGGCGCTCTTCATCGCCATGGCCGTGGCCCTGCACTGGGTCGAGTCGTTCCTGCCCTCGCCTTTACCCTTTCTGCGTCTGGGCCTGGCCAACATCCTCACCCTGTGCGCCCTGTACCTCTTCGGGGGCCCAGCCGCCCTGGTGGTGACGCTCAGCCGGGTGGTCATCGGCTGCCTCATGGCGGGCAGCCTCTTTACACCCGCCTTTTTCTTCGCCCTGGGCGGCGGACTCGCCTCTGCCCTCGTCATGTGGGCCCTGCCCAAGGGCGTCTTCTCCCCTATCGGGGTGAGCATCGCCGGGGCCTGCGCCCACATGGCCACCCAGCTCCTGCTGGCCGCCTTCCTGATCAGACATGTCTCCCTCCTTAAGGTTCTGCCCCTCTTCCTGCTCGTCTCGGTAATAACCGGCATCCTCAACGGATACTGTGCGCGGCTGATCATGAGCGTCTTCCGCGTGCGCCGGATTGCGTCCGTCTCCGGGCAGCCCCCCGCGGCCCGGGTGATGGGGTCGTCTCCCTCCCCCGCGGACGAATGACCCCTGCGGTGGCCTGAGTTGGTCCCTGGCATTTTTCATCTCAATATAATCCCGCCAGCGATCGATAAGAGACGTATGCAAGTCCCGCTCAAGATGCCGATCGCGAGTCACGACATCATCGTCCCCACCGGGGGCTTCGAGATCCGCTCCAGCGGGCTCCTGAAGGCCTGTCTGGGCTCGTGTGTGGGCCTGGCGCTGCATGACCGCCGGCAGCGCCGCGGCGGTCTGCTGCATCTACTCCTGCCGGAACCCATCTGCGACATCCCCGAGACGCACCTGAGCTACTATGCCAGCACCGGGGTACCTCTGGCCATCCAGGCCCTGCAGGACCTGGGCTCCGAGCGTGCCGACCTTAAGGCCTTCATCGCCGGCGGCGCCCTGGTGGATCCCATGACCCCCGAGGACATAAGCCTCAACATCGGGGAACGCACCCTGGAGATCACCCTCAAGATTCTGAGCTATTACGACATTCCCATCCAGCGCATCGAGGCCAGCGGGGTGACCCCCTGCCTGTTGAGCTTTCGCGCCGACACGGGGGCCTGCACGGTCAAACCCCTCCTGAATGAGCCCCGCGGAAACAATGCATCCATCGTACGCCCGGGACCGGACGAGCTCGATCACATCATCGAGAACGTGCTGCCCGTGCCTCAGGAGGCCCTGAAGGTCTCGCGCATGCTCGCCAGCCAGGAGAGCGACATCTCGCAGATCGCCCGCGCGATCATGAAGGACCAGGTCCTCTCGGCGCGCGTACTGAGACTGTGCAATTCCTCCTACATCAGCCCGTGCCGCCAGATCACCTCCATCGAGCAGGCCGTCATCCACCTGGGCAACAGCCTCCTGCTGCAGCTCATCATTACCGCGCAGACCGAGCAGTTTCTGTCGCATTACGGCAAAGGATATTCTCTCAGCCGGGGCGGCCTGTACTTCCACGCGCTCGGCACGGCGCGTCTGTGCGAGCTTGTCGCCCGCAAGAACGGGCGCGTGCGGGCGGACATCGCCTATGCCGCAGGGCTGATCCACGACATCGGCAAGGTGGTGCTCGATCAGTACATCGACAAGGCCCATCCCCTCTTCTACCGCATGATCATAGAGGAACAGAAGGACTCCTGCCGCATCGAGGAGGAGCTGCTCGGCATGGATCACGCCCGGGCCGGGCTGCTCCTGGCCGAGCGCTGGAACCTGCCGGACATGCTGCGCGAGGTCATCGCCTGCCACCATTTCCCGCAGCGTGCGGCCGCGCATCCCGAGCTGGTGCACCTGGTGTATGTCTGCGACGTGCTCATCAACCGCTTCCACGCGGGCTATGAGGCGGAACACATGCAGACCGCGGCCCTCGAGGAGAGCCTGCGTCTCATCGCACCCAACCCGGAGGAGATCTTCGCTCTCCTGCCGAAGGTGAACCTCTTCGACTAGCCCCGACACAAACGGTGATCTTGATCAAGGGCTGTCCTGCCCTTGCTGCGGTCGCAAAGTCCACGTCATTCGCTCCCGCAAAACATGCGGATGAACTCGCCCTGCCCCCCTCAATAGCCGACTGTCGGGGGAGTGAAATCCCGAGCGACTAAAATCTCCTATTGACAAGAGGTGTTGCCCTGTGTTTCTACTTATAGAAACATCCATGGGCATGAATCCCTGCCAAACCCTGGACCCGTGTTCCAGCCTTGAGAAGGCAAGGGAATCAAACCCATGGTGATTAGGACACACCTTTTGAGGGAGTGCAGTGAGGGAGGACATCAATATTGACGAACTGGCCGGCATCCTGAGCCGCAGCGACGCCCCCCGCTCAGGCTCCGGTTCCTCAGGGTTCGCCCCGGCCGAGATCAGGGCCCTGAGATGGGAGCGCCTGAGGCTCCTCGACCACAGGGTTCATCTCCGCCAGATAGCCAGGGACTCCGGCATCAGCCTGTGCAAAATCACCTCCGGTGCGCGCGAACTCAAACGCACAGGCAGCACCACCCGGCACATCCTCACCCCTTACCACAACGCGCAGGCGCCTGAGGGGCCTGCGCGATAAATCAACCACGGGAGGGAATACATGCACACGAAGATCCTGTTGAATGAAGACGAGATCCCCAGGCAGTGGTACAACCTGGCGGCGGACCTGCCCACACCCATGCAGCCGCCGCTGGGCCCGGACGGCAACCCCATCCGGGCCGAGGACCTCGCACCGGTCTTTCCCATGAACCTCATCGAGCAGGAGGTCTCACAGGAGCGTTGGATCGACATCCCGGAGGGCATCCTGGAGATCCTCTACCGCTGGCGCCCGGCCCCCCTGCGCCGCGCCCGCGCCCTCGAACAGGCCCTGGGCACCCCGGCACGCATCTACTACAAGGACGCGGGCACCTCGGCAGTTGTTGCCATTTACTCTTGCACTTGTATCATCGATCTGCTGATAAGTTGTA
>CAZUDI010000065.1:0-21706 GCA_964618975.1 uncultured Bacteriovoracaceae bacterium
TTTCCACTTCTGGCAGGGGCGTTTCCGGGAGACGGTGGCCCTCTACGAGCAGTCGGTGCCGGACATCGAGCGCTACCCGCGTGGCGGGTTCCCGCTCTTCGGCCTCATGACCGTGGGCTACTGTTATGCGGTGACCGGGCAGGTGAGCCAGGGTCTGGGCATGCTGGACGCCATCCGCAGTCAGTGCCGGGAGAACGGCACCCTGTCCCACGTGGCCTCCGCCGAGGGTATCATGGGTATCATCCTGCTGCATACAGGTAGGCTGGAGGAGGCCGAAGACATCCTGGAGAACTCGGTGAAGGCCGCCCTGGAGCTCCACAACGACTGGGCCTGGATCTCGGGCAAGATGGTGCTGGCCTATATCGCCTACCTCACGGGCAGGAAAAGGCGCGCCGTGGAGTACTTGGGAGAGGCCCTGGAGTGTACGAACAAGGTGCATACCACGGTCTATCTGGATTACCCCTATCTTCTGAAGCTCTGCCTGGCGATGGAGCAGGGCGAGCTCCCGCGTCTGCCCGGGCTGGATCTGGACGAGATCATCGAACGCAATATTGATGGGATCAGCATCTATATGGGCGGTATCGCCTGCCGCCACCAGGCCGTGGTGCGCCGCATGCGGGGGGCTGCGCCCGAGAAGGTGATCGAGGCGCTCGAGCGCTCGATCGGACTGCTCGAAGAGTGCGGCCACCGTTTCGAGCTGGCCTATTCATGCCTGGAGCTGGCCCGGGTCTACCTGTCCCAGGGCCGGGAGTCTCTGTCCAGGGATCTCATCCTGGCGGTGGCCCGGGACATCGATCCGGAATTGATCCCCGAGGAACTGCGGGTGCTGATCAAACACCAGGCCTCGAGCAAACATCTCCTGGAAGAGATCCTGCGTTTCCGGGACCACCTGATTCGTATCCGGGACGACAAGGAGCTGATCCAGCAGATCATCTCGACCGTCAACCGCATCACGGGGGCCGAGCGCGGGGCCATTTTCGAGTGGGATCGGAGCACCCAGCCGCCGCAGCTGGTGCTCAGAGCCTCGCGCAACCTCAGCCGTGAGCAGGTTTGTCATGCGGACTTCGCCTCGTCCCGGGAGCTGATGTCGGAGGTGGCCCGTACGGGCACGGGGCGCATCAGCGGCAGCCTCTCGGGACGGGCGGCAGACATGGCCGGGGGGGAGGCCATCCGATCACGCATCTGCGTGCCCATGGTGCTGCGCGATACGGTTTTCGGCGTGCTCTACCATGACAACCGGCTTATCAGCAACGTCTTCAACCGCGCCGATCTGGAGCTTTTGTCGTATTTTGCGACGCTGGCGGGGTTTGCCTACGACAACGCGCGGGCCTATGGGGAGATCAAGCGTTTGAACCGGCGTCTGAGCGAGGAGAACCGCTATTACCAGGAGGAGCATCTGCAGCAGGCGCACTTTGAGGACATCGTGGGGGAGAGTGCGGCCATTGCGCGGGTGCTGGGGCAGATCGAGCAGGTGAGCCGGACGGAGGCGACGGTGCTGATCGTGGGGGAGACGGGGGTGGGCAAGGAGTTGGTGGCGCGAGCCATTCACCGGCACGGGTCACGCAGTCAGGAGCCGTTCATCCGGGTGCATTGCGGGGCGCTGCCGGAGAGTCTGATACCGAGCGAGCTGTTCGGTCACGAGAAGGGGGCCTTCACGGGGGCCTCGCAGCGGCGGATCGGGCGGTTTGAACTGGCGGACGGGGGCACGCTGTTTCTGGACGAGATTGGTGATATCAGCGAGGAGGTGCAGGTGCGTCTGCTGCGGGTGCTGCAGACCGGGGAATTCGAGCGGGTGGGAGGCAGTGAGACCCTGCACTCGGATTTTCGGCTGATCAGTGCCACGAACCGCAATCTGGAGCAGGCGGTGCGGGCTCAGCGCTTCCGGGCGGACCTGTACTACCGGCTGGCGGTGTTTCCGGTGCACGTGCCGCCGTTGCGGGAGCGTCAGGGGGACATAGAGCTGTTGGCGCACTATTTTCTGAAGATCTACGGACTGAAGCACGGCAAGGAGTTCGGGCGCATTCCGGAGGAGGAGCTTTCCAAGCTCAGGCGCTACGAGTGGCCGGGCAACGTGCGGGAGTTGGAGAACATCATCGAGCGCGGCACCATCCTCAACCAGGGGCCCCCCTTCCGGGTACCCGAACTCGGGATGCACCAGTCAGGGCCCGGCGCGAGGCAGGGGGATATGACGCTCAGGGAGAACGAACGCGCCCATCTGCTGAGGGTGCTCCAGCTTACCAACTGGAAGATCCGGGGCGCGGGTGGCGCGGCCGAGATCCTCGATATGCCGCCTTCCACCCTGGCCTTTCACCTCAAGAAGCTTGGCCTGAGGCGTCCGCGGAACGGTTCAACGGCGGGGTCCTCCAGTCAGGGGGAGTAGGGGGCTGGGTCTCACGGCAGGCAATACCTCGGCGAGAGCCCTCCGGGGGTGTCAGATGATAACCGCCCCATCCTTTCAGGGAAACGTTTGTCCGTAATTGTACGCCCGTTCAGGCGGGTGGATCGCCCCCGGGGAGCTGGATGAAGAGCGGCAGGTGGACGATCAGCACGTGGTCGCGAATTTCATGAAGAAAGACGCGCACCTCGCGTGTGATGTGCACGACACCCTTCAGGTTCAGGGATACGGTGCGACCGGCCTGCATGTGGTCGCCTAATACCCCCTTGAGGACCGGGAGGGTGGTTTCGTCCAGAGATCCGTCGACTGCGAGTTCGACGTGGCCTGTGCCCTGATGGTGCTCCGTAACATGGATCATGGACCTTCCTCGTGCATGAGATCGCTACCCGAATTGGAACCAGCAATTAACGTGCCTGGAGATGCAAAGCGGAGGCTGATTCCAGGCCAATGACCTCAAAGGAGGCGCCCCGGAGGATGCCAGGTGGCGCCAAGACCGGGAGTCCTCCCGGCAACAGGAAGGCCTTCCCGCGCAAAACCCGAAATGTCGATCCTTTCCGGCGCAACATATTGGGGGCGCGCGCCCGGAAAGGACGTGCAGGGAGAAGAAGGTGTGCCGGGGCGCGCCCGGGAGAGGGAAAGCCCCGATGGCATTCAATTTGCTAACCTTTGGGCAAGGCATGAAAGCTCACCGAGGCAACCCGGTGGAGCTGGCGAGTGACCGGGGGTATGAACCCCGGCGTACGCCCAGGAATCCCTGCATGCCCTCAGCGAAGGGGAATGCGACCCATCGCGATTCGATTAGAGATGACGGCGACGGTCGATCCATGCAGCGGTTGTCAGCGGGCGAGTTTTCATGAAAACGGGACATGTATCCAGGGGAGGGATCGAGGGAAGGTTATGCTGAAGATCGCCAATCTAGAAACCACCTACAACGATATCATCCTGGCGCTCAAGGGCATTTCCCTCCAGGTGCCCGAAGGCCGGATCGTGGCGCTGCTCGGGGCCAACGGCTCCGGGAAGACCACCACCATCAACACCGTCTCCGGTATCCGCAAGACCATTGACCTTGCCATCGAGGACGGCACCATCGAGTTCGAGGGGCAGAGCATCGAGGCCTTAGAGCCGCACGCGATCGTGAGGCGCGGGATCTGCCAGGTGCCCGAGGGGCGCCGGATCTTCGCCGAACTGACGGTAGAGGAGAATATCATCGTCGGTTCCTATACCCTCGCCGATCGCCGGAACTATGCCCGCAACCAGGAGATGGTCTTCAGCTACTTTCCCATCCTCAGGGAGCGCCGCCACCAGCAGGCCGGTTACCTGAGCGGGGGCGAACAGCAGATGCTGGCCATCGCCCGGGCCCTGGTGGCCAAGCCCAAGCTGATGATGCTCGACGAGCCCTCGCTGGGAGTGGCGCCCCTGGTGGTCAGAGAGATCTTCGAGATTATCGCCGCCATCAACCGCGAGGAAGGGGTGGCCGTTTTGCTGGTGGAACAGAATGCCAATGTGGCGCTCAACATCGCCCATTACGGCTACATCCTGGAGAACGGCCGGGTGGTGATGGAGGGGACGAGCGAGGCCCTGCGGGACAACAAGGATATCCGTGAATTCTATCTCGGGCTGACCGAGGTGGGCGCCAAGAAGAGCTTCCGGGACGTGAAGCACTACAAGCGCAGGAAACGGTGGCTGTCATGAAGACACCCACGCTGCCCCTGCTGGAGATCGAGGCGCTCGCCATGCATTTCGGGGGCATCCAGGCCCTCAGGGAGGTATCGCTCAGCGTGCTCAAAGGCGAGATCTACTCGATCATCGGGCCCAACGGGGCGGGTAAGACCACGCTTTTCAACTGCATCAGCGGGATATACCGCGCACAGCGCGGCGTCATCCGTTTCGACGGAGAGACGCTCACAGGCATGCCGCCGCATCGTATCGCCCGCCTGGGCATTGCCCGGGCCTTCCAGAACATTGCCCTCTTTACGGGCATGAGCGTGCTCGACAACCTCATGTCGGCCCGCACCTGCCATATGCGCTACGGCCTGCTGCGCTCCGCCATCTTTCTGGGGCGCTGCCAAAAGGAAGAGGTGCGCAACCGTGACGCGGTGGAGGAGATCATCGAGTTCCTCGACCTGCAGTCGGTGCGCAAGCAGCCGGTGGCGAGCCTTTCCTACGGTCTGCAGAAACGCGTGGAGCTCGGGCGTGCCCTAGCCATGGACCCCAGGATCCTCCTGGTGGATGAACCGGTCAGCGGTATGAATCTGGAGGAACGCGAGGACATGGCCCGCTATATCCTGGACATCAACGAAGAGAAGCAGACCACCGTGGTACTCATCGAGCACGACATGGGGCTGGTCATGGACCTGTCCGACCGCGTGAGTGTGCTCAACTTCGGGACCAAGATCGCGGAAGGCACACCGCAGGAGGTCTCGCACAACCCGGATGTGATCGAGGCCTATCTCGGGGAGGTCCGGGCGTGATGGGTGTGCGTGAGCATCAGGGGAGAGGAGACATGCACAGGATCGAGACCACCTTGCCGCAGCTCCTGCAGGAGAAGGCGCAGCATTACCAGGGCCGTACGGCCATGCGTGAGAAATACAAGGGCATCTGGCAGGAGATCTCCTGGATGGACTATCTGGTCAATGTGCGGCATCTGGCGCTGGGCCTGGCGGAACTGGGGATGCAGCGTGGCGAGCACGGGGCCATCCTGGGCGAAAACTGCCCCGAGTGGATCTATGCCGACCTCGCCTTCCAGAGCCTGGGCTGCGTCTCGGTGGGCATCTATCCCACCAATTCGGCCGAACAGGTGCATTATATCCTGGACCACTCCCAGGCCACCTTCGTGGTGGTCATGGACCAGGAGCAGGCCGACAAGGTGCTGGAGGTCAGAGAGACCCTGACGGGGCTCAAACGTATCATCGTGGTCGACATGAAGGGGCTGAGGCACTACCGCGAAGAGGTGCTGATCGGTTTTTCCCAGGTGCAGGAGATCGGACAAAAATCCCAGGCGCTCCACCCCGGCCGTTTCGAGCAGTATGTCGGTGCCACGCACCCGGACGACGTGGCCTTCATCGTCTACACCTCGGGCACCACCGGCCATCCCAAGGGGGCCATGATCTCGCACCGCGGCCACCTGCACGGGATCGTGTACGGGATGCAGCCCATCCTGCATTTCACGGACAAAGACACCATCCTGTCCTACCTGCCACTGTGTCACATCCTCGAGAGGGCGGTCTCTGTCAGCATGCCGCTGATGTTTGGTTACACCATAAACTTTGCCGAATCCATCGACACGGTCACCCAGAATATCTATGAGATCTCCCCCACCTTCTTCGCCGCCGTGCCGCGCATCCTGGAGAAGATGCACTCGGGCCTGTTCATCAAGATGGGGGACACCACGCCCCTCAAGCGCTGCATGTTCGATTTCTGGGCGCCCGTGGGCAGGAAGGTGGTCAGATACCGTATGAACCGTGAGAGGGTTCCGCTGCCACTGCTTATGGCCTACGGCCTGGCCTATCTGTTCGTCCTGCGCGCGGTACGCGACAAGCTCGGCATGGGCCGCACGCGCTGTCTCATGAGCGGCGGGGCGCCCATCGCCCCCGAGGTGCTGGATTTCTACCGCTCCCTGGGAGTGTTCACGCTCGAGATGTATGCCATGACCGAATGCGGCTGCATCTCCGGTCCCCACCACCGGCTCAAGTACGGCTCCGTGGGAGAGCCCTGCGGGGCCCTGGAACTCAAGCTCGCCGCGGACGGCGAGATCTGTGTGCGGGGGGATGCCGTCTTCTGCGGTTTCTACCGCGACGAGGAGGCCTCCCGGGCCATGGTCGTGGACGGCTGGTTGCATACCGGCGATGTGGGTCAGCTGGACGAGGACGGGCACCTCTATATCGTGGACCGCAAGAAGGACATCATCATCACCTCAGGCGGCAAGAACATTTCGCCTTCTGAGATCGAGAACAAGCTCAAATGCAGCCCCTACATCAAGGAGGCCATCGTGATCGGCGACGGCCGCAAGTTCCTGTCGGCCCTCATTCAGATCGATTACGAAAACACGGGCAACTGGGCCCAGAAGAACCGCATCCCCTACACGACTTACAAGAGCCTGGCGGAAAACCCGCAGGTCTTCGAGCTGATCAAAGAGGAGGTCTCTCGGGCCAACGAGGGCTTTGCGCGGGTGGAGTCGGTCAAGAAGTACATCATCCTCGACAAGGAACTGGATCAGGACGACGAGGAGCTCACGGCCACCCAGAAGGTCAAGCGCAGGGTGATCGAGAAACGGTTCCGTACGGAAATCGATGCCATGTATGGATCCGGCTGAGGCCCTGGAGCGCCGGGGACAAGGGAGGAGCAATGATCATCGAGGTAGTGTTCAACGGACTCGCGACCGGGGCCATCTATGCCCTGCTGGCCCTCGGGTTCGTGCTGATCTTCAAATCCACGGGCATCCTCAACTTCGCCCAGGGCGAGCTGGCCATGGTGGGGGCCTTCGTCGGGTACAGCGTGGCCACCCTGGGGGGCCTGCCCTACGGCGCGGCCTTCCTGGCGGCCATCGTTTGCGGGGCCCTACTCGGCGTGGTGGTAGACCTGTTTTTCTTCCGCCGGATGGTGGGGGAGCCCATCTTTGCCACCATCATGGTAACGGTGGGCCTGGCCAGCATCCTCACCTCCACCGCCGGGCTGATCTGGGGGCATGATGTCTATACCATCGCCTCACCCTTCACCAACAAGACCGTGGGTGTGGGTGGCCTGGTCTTCTCCCAGGGTGCGATCTCTACGATCGTGGTCTCGCTGGTGCTCTTCTTCCTGATCATGCGCTTTTTCAAGCGTTCACTCCTGGGGATATCCATGAAGGGGGCTGCCGACGACCCCGAAACGGCCGGACTGATGGGCATCAACGTCAAAAAGATCCATATGATAGCCTGGGCCCTGGGCACGATCGTGGCCGCGGTAGCGGGCATGTTCCTGGCAGAGCAGAGCTTCGTGAGGCTCTCCATGAGCCACACCGGGATCAAGGCCATGGCCGCCGCCATCCTGGGCGGCATGGACAGCGTGGGGGGGGCCATTATCGGCGGGGCCGTCATCGGCCTCGTGGAGGGCCTGGCGGCCAACTATCTGAGCGGTATGGACCTCGGCAACTTCCATTTCGGCGACGTCAAGGACGTGGCGGCCTTCGTGATCATGATCCTGGTGCTCATGCTGAGGCCTCACGGGATCTTCGGCCGCGAAAAGGTCGAGAGGGTCTAAAACCATGGGCGGTGACTTCAAGGTAAGCTATCAGCAGGACATGGCCCTGTTCCCGAACCTGTGGGTCAGGACCTGGCTGGTGATCCTTTTCGCGCTCATGCTGCTGGCGCCCTTCGTCCTGAGCCGTTACCAGCTGAGCATCCTCAACGAGATGGGGATCGCCGTCATCGGGGCCCTGGGGCTGAATCTGCTCACCGGCTATACCGGCCAGATCTCGCTGGGCCACGGCGCCTTCGTGGCCATCGGGGCCTACACCACCGGGATCGTCTCCACGCGCTTCGGTCTGCCCATCTGCCTGACCCTGCCGCTGGCCGGGCTCGTGTCCGCCTCTCTGAGCCTGATCGTGGGGGTGCCCTCACTGAGGCTCAAGGGCATGTATCTGGCGCTGGGCACGCTGGCCTTCGGGTTCATCGTGGAATACATCCTCTACCACTGGGATCTCACCCAGGGGGACATGGGCATGGCGGTGGGCAAGGTCAGTCTGGGCAGCCTCACGGTGCGCACCGAGCGTCACTTTTATTTTCTGATCATGGCCCTGGCCACGCTGGCGACCTTTGTGGCCAAGAATATCGCGCGTACCCGCATCGGGAGGTGCTTCGTGGCCATCCGCGACCGGGATGTGGCCGCCGAGGCCATGGGGATACCCCTGGCCCGCTACAAGGTCATGGCCTTTGCCCTGTGTGCCTTCTATGCCGGTGTGGCCGGCTGCCTCATGGCCTACTATCAGAAGTGGATTGTGCCCGGGAGCTTCGATCTCTCGCTGTCCATCGCCTACATCGCCATGGTCATCATGGGCGGGCTGGGCACGATCCTGGGTTCGATCCTGGGGGCGATCCTGATCAGCGGCATCCCGCATGCCATCGTGTACCTCACCGATGTAGTCAAGGCGGTGTATCCGGCGCTCTCGGGCCTGATCGTGGATTTCAAGCTGGGCATCTTCGGCCTGATCATCGTTATAACCCTGCTCTTCGAGCCGCGGGGACTTTTCGGGATCTACCTGCGCACGAAGACCTACTGGAAGACATGGCCGTTCAGGTACTGAGCGGCCGGCTGCCAGAGACCACCCCGGGGGGATCCGGGGGGAAGAAAAGGAGGAATGTCATGCGAGGGAGGAAGGGAAAAAAGATGCGGACAGTGATGACGGGGCTTGCCTGGGCCTTGATCCTGGGGGTCATGACCTCTGCGGCGTGGGCCAAGGAGGTGCGCGGGGTGAGCGATGACGAGATCCGGCTGGCCTGCCTGGTGGATCTGTCCGGGCCCGGTAAATACGGCGGCCCGCCGATCGCGGACGCCTTTACCGACTATGTGGCCTGGATCAACGATACGGGCGGAATCCATGGCCGCAAGATCAAGCTCGTCGTCGAAGATAACGGTATCCTGCCGAACACGACCATGAACGCTGCCAAGAAGGTGATCCTCAAGGACGAAGTCTTTGCCATCGGGTTCAATCTCGGCAGCGCCGGCTCGAGTGCCATTCTGCCGCTGTGCGAAGAGAACCAGGTGGTGCTCATGCCGCATGGGGCCAACAAAGACTTCTACCATCCGGGCAACGAGTGGGTCTTCGTGCCCCATACCGTCCAGTACAGCATGGCCTGCCGGGCGGTGGAGTACATCCTGGGCCAGGACCCAAAGGCCCGCATCGGCGTCATCTACCAGGACGACGGCTTCGGCCGCGAGGGGCTGGAGGGCGCCCGGGCTGCGGCCAGCAATCTGCATTCGGCCCTGGTCAAGGAGGCGGCCTACAAGATCGGTACGATCGACTTCTCGCCCCATATGAACGCCATGAAGGCCTCCGGCGCCCAGTGGATCGTGCTGTGGACCTATCTGCCGCAGTCGGCGGCGATCATCAAGCAGAAGGTCATGATGGGCTGGGACGATGTCAAGCTCATCTCCAACAACACCACGGGCGTCCCGCCCCTGTTCGCCCTGGCCGGCGAAAACGCCGACGGCTACATGCTGGTGACCCCCTATGCCCCGGGCTGGATGGACCTGCCCGGCATCGCGCGCGTCAAGGAGATCACCCGCAAATACGGCAATTATGAAAAGACCCTGGGAAACCCCCTGTACCCCGACTACCTCTACCTGGCCGGCTGGGGGTACATCGAGGCCTGTGTCCAGGGACTCAGGGCCGCCGGGCGGGATCTTACACCGGAGTCCTTTGTCAAGGGGCTCGAGGGTGTGAGCGATTTCGACATGGGCGGGCTGTGCCCCAACATTACCTTTGGTCCCCAGCGGCACGTGAGCAGCTTCGGCAGCCTCGTGCTGCGTGCCGACGGACTCAAGAAGCGCTTTGAGATCGTCGACCCTATCCGCGACCCCATTACCCCTCAGTAGATATCCTTGGCATGTTGGCATGTGGCCAGGCTGCCCTATCAGACAGCCTGGCCCTTTTTTTGTGCCTGTGATATCCTCAATGGCTGAGGGCCGCGCTCTCCGCCGCTTGTAGTATCGAGGAGGGGCCAGGGTTTGTGTCCATGATTTCAGGCAGGGCCTGCCGAAGGCGCGCCCGACCAGAGAAAGGAGAAGCGCATGCCGCATGCAACGCGAACACCTCCACCGGGCATCGAGACGGCCTTCACCCGTATGGTCCCCGTGGACTATCCCATTATCGGGGCCCCCATGTTTCTGGTTTCCTACGAAGAGCTCGCCGTGGCCGTGTCGGCTGCCGGCGGGCTGGGGACCCTGGCACTGCCGAATTACCGCACCCCCGCCGAGCTCAAGGCGGCCCTCGGGCGCATCCGGCAGGCCACCCAGGATCCCATCGGGGTCAACATCCACCTCTCGGGACGCTTCCCCTGGAAGGAGCAGCTGGCCGCGTGTCTGGATGCCGGTGTGGAGGTCTTCATCACCTCATTGGGGGATCCGCGGCTGATCCTCGACGACGTACACCGGGGTGGAGGCAGGGTCCTGGCTGACGTGGTCACCATCGAGCAGGGGCTCAAGGCCGCCGGGCGCGGCATCGACGGCCTGATCGCCGTGGCCGAAGGCGCGGGGGGCCATGCGGGCACGATTCCGCTGATGGTCTTTGTTCCGGCGCTGGTGGACAAGGTGGATCTGCCCGTGATCGCGGCCGGCGGGATCAGCACCGGGGCGCAGATGGCGGCGGCCCTGGCCCTGGGGGCCTGCGCCGTGGTCGTGGGCACGCGTCTGGTGGCCACGCCTGAGGCCCGCGCCGTGCCGGCCTACAAGGAGGCCCTGATCAAGGCCGGACCGCAGGACATAGTCTACACCGACCGCATGACCGGCAACCCCGCCAACTGGCTGGCGCCCAGTATCCAGATGCTGGAAGAGGCCCCCGAACTGGGGTCCAGGCGCTGGCGGGATATCTGGAGCGCCGGCAAGAGTGTGGCCCAGATCGAGTCTCTCCTGCCCGCATCCGAGATCATCCACGCCATGGCGGCCGGGTACCGCCAGGTGCGCGCCTGTCTGCCCTGAGGCGCTCCATGGATCGCGCCCGAAAAGAGGGTGTGCAGCGCGTGGGATGTGGTATAGGAGGCAGACAAAGAGGAGGTGGGTAATGGACAGGGAAAAGATCCTGCTGGACGTGGAAGAGGCCCTGAAGTTCGTGCTGTGCAGGAAGGGAACCCCGGAGAACAAGGCCTTTCTCTCGCGGGCGATCGAGAGGTTCGTGTCCGACGAGGTGCGTGCCTACCCGGACCAGGTGCTGCAGGATACCTTTGTCGCCCCGGAGGGGGAGGCGGCCCTGGAAAACGGGGTCAGGCTCTTTCGTGGCTACCTGGAGAAGCTGCGTGACCAGGTCCTCTCCGGCGCCAACCCGGAGGGGGAGCCCGAGGAGTAGCCGAGGTGGGGAGGCCCTGGGGCTTCCAGGCCGGATGTATGGCCGCCCCGGAAGCCATTTACAGGACCGGCGATTTCCTATATGGAATGACAAAGACTTAGCTCCGGAGTGGTATTCCCCGCCTGTGGCGGCTTTCATTGCCAGAGGCTGAAAGAAACGCGAAACATCGACAAAAGGACGTTACGGGTTATGAAACAGCTTGACGGACACATGGCCGGGAGATACCGTTTCGGGCCGCAGCGCATCATTCACCTGCGCGAGATGGACGTTCTGAGACGCCTGCTCGATCAGGTGGTACACGGGGGGGATGTCCTGCTGGACTGTCCCAGCGGTTACGGGCGCCTGACGGAGCTGCTGCAGAAGAAGGGCTGCCAGCTCATCTCCGGCGATCTGAACCTCTACCGGGTCAGGGCGCAGGCCCAGTATTTCGCCGGCCGTATCCCGCACACCCTCAAGGCGGTTTGTGACGTCACGCAGCTGCCCTTGAGGGAGGCCTGCGTTGACGGCACGGTCTCGTTCCGCCTCTTCCACCACCTGCGGGACGCTTCCCTGCGCCGGGAGGTTTTCCGTGAGACAGCGCGGGTTTCCCGCAGATACCTGCTGATTTCCTATTACGGTCGCAACCCCCTGCACGCACTCTCCCGCCGTCTGAACCGTAACAAATCCATCCGCAGACACCAGATGGCCATGCTTGGCGCGGATCTCATCCGCGAGGAGGCCGCCGCTTGCGGGTGGCATCTGGTGGAAACCCGCACAGTGCTGCCGGGCCTCCACGCCCAGACCCTGGCGCTCTTCCTCAAGCACGACCGATAGGAACGGCCGTAAGGTAAGCGTGGGGGATGCAGTGCCGGCGTCCCCTTAAGAGACCCCGATATGTGCCTGTATGTATGACAACCGGGATTTCGTTCACCCATAATGATACAGGGTGGGTAGCACCGCGTGGAATGGAGTGTTTGGGGAGGTCGCCTGTGGGACGGCGCGGCATGCGCGCGCAGGTGTTTGTAGCGGTCGTCCGCGGCGCCTGAGAATCTCGGAATATGTGCCGGATCGAAGGACCCGCCTGTGGTAAGGGAGCCACTGCAGGAAGACCGGGAAAACCGAAGGGCTTGAGCATGGTGGGCCTGGCCGCTTGAGGCGCCAGATGCCCCTGCCCGGGCGAGGGCCCGGCAGGGTTGCGGGGGAGGGGGGAAGGCATGACACCGAACAGTCGACGGACCTACGGCAGCCTTATGGAACTGATCTGTGACCTGCGGGCGGTTGCCGTCAGATGGCAACTGATCCTGCCGGTGATGCGGGGACGGTTGATCGACCCGGCCTTCAGAGAGCGCCTGATGCTGGCGGTGACGGCGGTCAATACCTGCCGTTACTGTTCCTATATCCACACCCGCCAGGCCCTGGTGGAGGGAGTCACGCCCGAAGAGCTGGCAAGTCTGGCCCAGGGGGAACTGGCCGGGCCACAGCACGAGCTGCCGGCGCTGCTGTATGCCCAGCACTGGGCGGAATCTCAGGGGAAACCCGATCCTGCGGCCTATGCGCGGATCGTGGCGCAGTACGGTCAGGAGCTGACCGCGGGTATAGAGTTGACCCTGCGGCTGATCCGGCTGGGCAACCTGACGGGCAATACCTTCGACTGGCTGCTCTCGCACCTGACCTTCGGTCGGTGGGGCGCCTTTGAATGAGGGGTCTCATCGGGGACGGCCCGAGGTTCACGGCCCGGGGGTGATCTGTTCGGTGACCTCCGGACAGAAGACGCCCTGCTGGGAAATGAGCCTGTCCCGCGGATTCTTCTTCCAGAATTGCCACCATCTTCTCTCTGGGTAGAAGGTACGCCCGTCCTGCAGTTGGCCCGCATCACAGGCGATGTCCAGTTCCCAGAAGGTGTGCAGTTCCACGCGCGGGGGATCGCCGGGATCGTTGAGCGTGATGGCCTTGAGATCCCTGTCGTGCCGAATCTTGGCCTTGGCCAGGAGGGCGGCCGTGTGGGGGTTGTCGGCTTCGATGACGACGGTCTGATAGAATCCCTGCTTACGGGGCCGGCCGCCTACGTCAATGAGATAATTTTGCCCGTTCATGAGCAATCTGTACCGTTTCATGGGGTGTCGTTTCTCCGCCTTTGCTCAAACCTGTGCAACGGTGATCACGAAGCCTGCCGTGCCACTGTCCGAGGACTTTTGTATACGTCCTTGGCCGGAGATTCAACCATAAATCCTCCGCGCAGACCGGGGAAAATGACGCGCGGCCTCCCCTGAGGGTTTCGGGCGCACGCAGGCCCACGCACTTCAGGAAGGGACCTGCGAGGATCTGAACTGCGAGGCCGGCCCGCGGCCGAAGGTGGCGGGGGAACGCGACCCTCAGCGAGTCATGGGCTTGGACCCCAGGGCAAGCCCATGATGCAACCTTGACGCTACAAGCCTCTGGGAATTCGAGCAGAAACAGATTGAAAATGTGCTATCCTTGGGGTGGTAATGTTCTATACAATAAAGTCACTTCAGCCGAGGAGTAGGGAATGAACAGTATGCTGTATATTATCTATGGGATCGGCAACGATGCTGTCGGACTGGTGGGTCAGATCACGGCCCCTATTGCTCAGGTGGGGGGCAATGTCGTCGATATGCGCCAGGATGTCCTGCACGGGCTCTTCACCATCTCCATGGTGGTGGATCTTAAGAGGGCCACGCTCGGTGTGGAGGATTTCGCACAGCTCGTGCAGCGTATCGCGGGTGAGACCGGACTGCGCCTGACCATGGAGAAGTACACCCCGATCTCCCGGGGCAGCCAGAGGAAGAACATGCTCGTTACCCTGGTGGGCCGGGACAGACCCGGGATCATCGCGGCCATTACGGAGAAGCTGGGGAAATACAACATCAATATCGAGACTTCCGACGTGGTGGCCCGCCAGAACATCTTCCTCATGGACCTGCTGACAGACGTCAGTCAGAGCGCCTTGCCCATGGAAAACCTGAGGGCGGTCGTGAGCGAGATCATGCAGGCCATGCACATCAATACCATGTTCCAGACCACGGACGTGTTCAACAAAAAGAAGAAGATCGTCCTGTTCGACATCGCGGGCAGCTTTATCGACGCCGGGGTGATCGAAGAGATCCTGCTGCAGGCCGGCATAGAACACCAGGCCCTTGAGCGCGGCATGCCCGAGGAGAGCGATCTGTCTTATGCGCACGCCACCGCCGCGCTCCTCGAGGGCCTGCCGCTTAAGGTCATCGACACGGTCATGGAGTCCCTCGAGGTCTCGCAGGGCACCCGGGAGCTGCTCCAGACCCTCAGGATCATGGGCTACAAGATCGGGCTGATCTCGAAGGGCTTCAGCTTCTTCACCGACGCCCTGCGGGAAAAATGCGGCCTGGACTATGCCTTCGGCTATGAGCTCCCGGTGGACGAGGACTCGCAGACCATCGAGGGCGATCTGCCCCCCGGGGTGCTCCAGGATATCGACCGCTGGGGGATTCTGGTCGCGGTCATGGAGCGCGAGGGGGTTTCCCAGGAGGATATCACCAGCATCTCCGATCAGGGGGAAGACTATCCCCAGACCCCGGGGATCGGTCTGGCCTTCGACATGAAGGTGTTGCTCGATCTCATGAACCAGCACATCCTCAGTCGGGAGACCCTCACCGGGCTGTTGCGCAGTTTCGGCATTCCCGCATGAAGGGAGTATCCAGGGAAAGACATCCATGAAAACCGATATCCAGATTGCACAGGAAGTCCCCCTTCGGCCGGTGGCGGAGATTGCCGCCTCGCTGGGCCTGGGCCCGGAAGACATCATCCCCTATGGCCACTACATGGCCAAGCTTCCCCTGGGGATCACGGAGCGCCTCCGGGAGGCCCCGGACGGCAAGCTGATCCTGGTCACGGCCATGTCGCCCACCGCCATGGGCGAGGGCAAGACCACCACCACCATCGGCCTGGGCCAGGCACTGCGACAGATCGGCAGGAAGGCCATGATGGCCATTCGGGAACCCTCCCTGGGGCCGTGCATGGGTCTCAAGGGCGGTGCGGCCGGCGGGGGCTACTCGCAGGTGCTGCCCATGGAGGATATCAACCTGCACTTCACCGGCGACCTGCACGCGATCACCGCAGCCCACAACCTTCTGGCCGCGGTCACGGACAACCACCTTCACCAGCGGCGCGCTCCCGAGATCAATCCCCGCCACATCGTCTGGAGACGCGTGATCGACATGAACGACCGCTCGCTGCGCAGCATCATCCTGGGGCTTGAGGACCAGGGGCGCAACGGGGTGATGCGCGAGGACGGGTTTATGATCACGGCGGCCTCGGAGATCATGGCCATCTTCTGTCTGGCCGGCAGCCTCAGGGAGCTCAAAGAGAGGATCGGCAACGTGATTGTGGGCTACGACTACCTGCACAAGCCCATCTGTGCCCGCGACATCGGGGCCCAGGGTGCCATGGCCGCGCTGCTCAAGCACGCCATCCACCCCAACCTGGTACAGTCCGTCGAAGGCTGTCCGGTGCTGGTCCATGGCGGTCCGTTCGCCAATATCGCCCACGGGTGCAGCACCCTCATCGCCACGCGCATGGCGCGCAAGCTCTCGGATTACACCGTCACCGAGGCCGGCTTCGGGGCCGACCTGGGGGCCGAAAAGTTTTTCCATATCAAGTGCCGCAGCAGCGGCCTGCGGCCCTCGGCCGCCGTGCTGGTAGTGACGAGTCGAGCCTTTGCCCTGCACGGCATCGGGAACATACGCAAGCATATAGAGACGCTGGGGCTCTTCGGGGTACCGGCGATCATCTCCATCAACCGTTTTGCCAGTGACCGCGAGGATGACCTGGCCGAACTGAGGCAGCGCTGCCGGGATCTGGGGGTGGAGGCCGTGATCACGGATTTCCGCGAGAACGGCGGGGCCGGCGGGCTGGAGCTGGCCGAGAAGGTCGTTGAACTCTGCGGGAGGCCCGCGGAATTAAACATGCTCTACGAACTGGATTGCGGCATCAAGGAGAAGGTGACCGCGGTGGCCACCCGGGTCTACGGCGCCGCCGGGGTGGAGTTTTCGGCCCAGGCCGCAAAGGACATCAAGCAGATCGAGAACATGGGCTACGGCACGTTGCCGGTGTGCATCGCCAAGACCCAGTCCTCCCTGACCGACAACCCCAAACGGCCCGGATTTCCTAAGGAGCCCTTCACCATCTCCGTCTCGCAGGCCCGGGTCTCGGCCGGGGCCGGTTTTGTGGTGATCTACACCGGCAAGATCCTCTCCATGCCCGGCCTGCCCCTGACGCCCGCCGCGCTGATGATCGACGTGGACGACCACGGCAATATCAGCGGGCTCTTCTGAAGCGGCCCTGGCCTGGCGCCGTGCCCGCACTGACCCGGGGTGCGCCGTGTGAGGCCCAGCTGAGAGTTGACAAGGGTGGTAAGGGGCGGCTATTGAGCGGGATCAAGACGAGGAAAAGGAGAGCATGCGTGGCTAATAAAGCCCTCAAGGGATCGCAAAGGACCTATCTGCGGGGCCTGGCGCACAGTCTGCGCCCGGTCGTCCAGGTGGGGAAAAACGGCATCACCCCCGAAGTGATCAGGGCCGTGGATGAGGCCCTCGAGAAGCACGAACTCATCAAGGTCAAGTTCGTGGACTTCAAGGAGGCCCGCCGGGCGCTCACGCAGGAACTTGGGGAACGCACCACCTGCGAGAGCGTGGGCCTGATCGGGAATATCGCCATCCTCTACCGCGAACAGCCCGACCCGGACAAGCGCCGCATCACCCTGCCCTGAATCGGCGTTGTCGGGAAGGAGAGATCCCCCGACAGCGAGAGGGGGTGCGGAGTCTAGCGCCTACCCCTTCTCTCCAGCCGCTGGTGGATGACCTCCATGATGAGGATGGCGGCAAATACCCCGATATAGATGAAGACGGCATTACCCAGGGTGGCGACGGAGAAACCCGGCTGCATGAGCTGCATGAGAAAAACAATGGCTGCCGTCACCCCCAGCGCGACGATGGCCGTGATGACGAGATACAGCAGGTCAATTTTCATGGTCCCCATAGAATCTCCCCGGTGTGCCTTGTGGCAGCCATTACTATATCGATGCGCCCCTGGGCGGGCAAGGTCAAACTTGCCGGGGACAAGCAAGGCACAACCCACGAGGTCGCGCTGGGCGACGGGCGGCGGTCCGTGATATGATGGCCGCATGGAGACCGAGATGACCGATCACAGGCGTGCCTTGCCTGGTCCCGCTCCAGGGGAGGCCCTGAACCTCATGGCCCTGACCTGCGGGGAACTGGCCGGGGAACTGACCCGGCGCTACGGCAAGGGGTCCTACCACGCCGCGGCACTCTATCGCGGGATCTTCAGACAGGGGTGCACCACCTGGGAGGAGGTGCCCGGGCTTAGGGACTCACCCGTGCTGCTGAGGCGGCTGACGGCCGACGTGTATCTGCCTGATTGCCGCATCGCGGCAGTGCAGTCCGAGGCCGGGGTGGTGAAGTTCGCGTCAAGGCTCGGCGACGGTCAGATTATCGAGTCCGTCATCATCCCCGCCGCGGGGCGCACCACGCTGTGCCTTTCGTCACAGGTCGGCTGCCGCATGGGCTGCCGCTTCTGCGCCACGGGCAAGGGGGGCTTCGTGCGCGACCTGCGCGTGGAGGAGATCGTCTGGCAGGTCCTGGCGGCGCGTTTCAGCCTGGGCCGGCGGGTCGATAACCTCGTGTTCATGGGCATGGGCGAGCCCCTGGACAATTTCGACCACGTTATTCAGGCCCTGCGGGTGCTCAGCGATCAGCGCGGCTTGAACATCGCCTACCGCCACATCACCCTGTCCACCGCCGGGCACGTCGAGGGCCTCGCCCGGCTCAAAGCCTTCGACCTGCCGCGACTGCGCCTGGCGGTATCGCTGAACACGGCCGATGAGGCGCTGCGCAGCGCGCTCATGCCCATCAACCGGCGCTACCCCCTCGATAGGCTCAAGGCCGAGCTCAGGGCCTTCCCGCTGGGGAAAGGCGGGGTGATCCTGATCGAGTACGTGTTGCTGGCCGGCATCAACGACCACCTGGAGGATGCCCTGGCCCTGGCACGTTTTCTCGAAGGCCTGCCGATGCGGGTCAACGTGATCGCCTATAATCCGGGCCCCCAGAAGGAATTTTGCAGCCCCTCGCCGGAGGTGCTGCGGCGTTTCTGCGCCTGGCTGGCGCAAGAAGGGGTCTTCGTACGCGCGCGGGTCTCGCGCGGGCAGGGCATCATGGCGGCCTGCGGCCAGCTGGGGGCCTCCCTCGGGCGCACTCCCCTTCAGGGGGACAACCAGGGCGGCGGTGCCCGATAAGGAAAGGACCCGGATAGGCACCTTTTAAGCCAGGGACCGCTAGCGCGGCCGTTACGGGGTTGGGGTGTGGCCGGTACTTGAGCAGGGACAGAGGCCGGGGACAGCGCCCTTTTGAACGGCGCTGTCCCCGGCGGGCGGGTTAATCATGGGTATGCATCCCGGGGCAAGCTTAAAGCCCCTGCCTGCCGCCGTCAGCAGCGGGGGATTCGACCCATAGCGACTAAACCTTTTCCTTGGCGGCGTTGATTCCGGCGATGCGTCCGAAGACGACACAGTCGGGTATGGCATTGCCGCCCAGGCGGTTCGATCCATGAATTCCGCCGGTCACCTCGCCGGCGGCGTAGAGATGCGGAATCGTTTTGCCCCAGATATCGATCACCTGGGCCATCTTGTTGATCCTGAGGCCGCCCATGGTGTGGTGCACGGCGGGCCACTGCGCAATGGCATAGAAAGGCCCCTTGTCCAGGGGAAGCATGGCACTGGTGATGGGCTTGTTGAAGTCCGGATCCTTCCCATCCTTGAGGTACTGGTTGTGCTTCTTGATCGTTTCCTCCAGATTGGCCGGCGGAACACCGATTTTCCCGGCCAGTTCGGCCAGGCTGTCGGCCTTGACGAAGCGTCCCCTCTCGATCCCCTTGTCCACCTCTTCCTTGGTCCCCATCTTGGGGATCATCTTTTCATGGAAGATGGAGTACGTGGGTTTCTTGCCGGTGCCGATCTCCGCATAGGAGACCACGTCGCGGCGTTCCAGCTCGTTCACGAAGCGCTTGCCGTTCACATCCACGTAGACAATGCCGTAGCCCGGCCCCCGGAAGGGATAGACCGCCGGGGCGTCCAGGGTACCCTTCACCGGTTCGGCAAAGGGGTAGAGCTGGATGAAGCACAGCTGCAGGGAATCGGCCCCGATGGCCTGGGCATAGCGGATCATCTCGCCGGTGGCCCCCATGTGATTGGTGCAGTTGAATTCGGGGACGATGGCCGGATTGAACTGCTTCCGCATCTCGATGTCCCGGCTGAAGCCGCCCGAACAGAGGATCAGTGCCCGCGTCACCTTGATGTTCTTGACCTTGTTGCGTTCCTTGACCTCGATCCCGAGCACCGGTCCGTCGGTGTCCTTGCGCCAGATCCACGTCACGTCGGCCCGGCTGCGCATGGTGGCCCCGAAACCTTCGGCGATCTTCTTGAGGGCCTCGGTGTAGCCGCGGCCGACACCCTCCACGCAGGTGTGGGTGCGATAGGCGCTATGGCCACCGGTGCGGTTCAGAATCTCCCGCAGCCTTGCCCCGCCATCTTCGATCATCCAGTTCAGGGCGGGTGTCGCGCCGTCGGCCAGGATCCTTGCCAGTTCGGGGTCGCCGTAATAGTCGCCGCCCTTGACGGTGTCCTTTGCATGCAGGTCCACGCTGTCGTCACCCAGCTTGAGCTTCTCACGCAGGTGATGCAGGTCGTCCCAGGAATTGTACTCGCCGCCGTTGATAACCGAGTTGCCGCCATAGACAGGCATTTTCTCCAGGATGATGACCTTGGCCCCTCCCTTGGCCGCCTCGGCGGCGGCCGCCAGTCCGGCAAAGCCCGACCCGATCACCACGGTATCGATGGTTTCGTCCCACTTGGTCGGGAGCATCTTTTCGGCAGCCCGGGCCTCCCCCTTGGTCAGGTTCAGCGCCATGACCCCCGACGAGGCCACAATGCCCGCAGTCATGGCCCCCTTGAGCAGGTCCCGCCGCGTGATTCCCCCCCGATTCTCCTTGCCATCCTTTTTCATCTGAACACCTCCATCTGTGGTTTTTCACCCTCCAATACGAACACCCCGCTCCATTGCTCAGGCGACCTGGGTCTGGCGCTCATTGATGAGTTCACGATGGCAAGTCGATATGTCAGTCCATTACCGATGTTCGTCATGGGAAAGGGTGGCTGTCTTAGAATAGTAATCAGGAGGACCTGGTAATGCAAACAGGTGGTTGCGGTCCTCTGGCTTGCGCCCTGCGGCTCGATAGCGCTCCCGATCGGGAAGGGCTCGCCCCCAGCAGGTATATTCCTGAAAGGATGTCGGTTTGCGCATAATATCTTACTTATAATCCGCTGTCCTTGATCGACAAGGGCAGGCGCGAGGCGATATACAGAACGCCTGGGGGCGGGGCGGCACCGGAATCGGGGGAAACGAGGCGGGCGCAAAGGCAAGGGTGTCCTGATTTGTCATGATTAACCAATAGTTAACCGCGGTTTTGTCGTTTATTAACCCTGAAGTGGTAGCCCCTGTGCCAGGGGTTACCCTCCCCACCATCAAGAGGGGGATGCTATGAAAAAGAATCTGGCGAGGATGGCCGCCCTGGCGGTTTTCTGTGGCAGCCTGCCCGCCGGGGCTACCAGGCCTCCAAGATCGAGGCCGGGCTGAGCAGTCCGGTTGAGAACGTCAGATACGACGACAAGGTCAGTACCCGGGGCACCTTCGTCAATTTAATCGCTATGAATCAAATTCCCCGCTGCTTGCAGCGGCATAGTGGGTCCAGGGTTCACCCTGGGTTTCCCTGATTACGCCCTGGGTGTATCTGGATGAGACAAACCGCGGCAGGCAGCCCCCTGGGGGGCTGCCTGCCGCTTGGCCCGCCCGTTGTCAGACGGTAACGCCTCTAGCGAGTGCGGCCCTGCCCCTGGACAGGGCCATGAGCGCCACGCCCATACCCACGAGTGCCAGGACGCTATAGAGGCTCCAGGCCGGCAGATAGCTTCCCGTGGAATCATAGATCATTCCCGACAGCGGCATGCCGATGCCCGAGCCCAGGGTGAAGAAGATGTTCATGACGCCGTAGATCACGCCATAGCTTTTGGGGCCCACGATCTCGGCCGTCATCAGGGGGGGCGGTACGGTCATGATGGCATTGGCCAGGCCGAAGATGAAGCCGAAGACGATCACCATCCAGAGGGACTGGGCCCCGAAGAGGGCGATGGCCGCCAGGGCGAAGACCCCGTAGATGAAGACGACCCCGGTCGG
>CAZUDI010000066.1:0-20619 GCA_964618975.1 uncultured Bacteriovoracaceae bacterium
GAGGGTGTGGACTTGAGATCACACTGAATTGAGTAATGTGTCCCCCGATTATGGTCACACTGAATTGAGTAATGTGTCCCCCGATTATGGTGTGTCCCCCGATTATGGCTGTCCCCCGATTATGGCGGGTTGTCACCCCTTCGGCGGCAGAGATATCCCCGGGGCCTGGTTAAGAGACGGCTTCATGGATATGAATCCCGGGGCAGGCTTTTGAACCTGCTTGCCGCTGCAAGCGGCTTAGGAATGCGACCCTCAGACGAATAAAGCAATTCCTTAAAATTGACGATCCTCGCCGCAACCAACGAGGTATTCAGCCAATTTTATGGCTTCGCCACCGGAATTGCCAAAAACAGACATCAAAGCCAACCCTCGACGCCAGCGTCGGGGAATTATGGTCATTAAAATATATCCAAAGGAGGCCTGCAATGTTTGATCAGACAAGCTGTGATTTATGTGGTGAGTGCCTGGAGAAATGCACGTACATCGATTTCGACAGGGAGCAGGGGTCACGCGAGATCGCCCGCCTCATCCAGGGGGAAGCGGTGGAGTGGCTCAATAAATGTATCACCTGCTTTGCGTGCAATGGCTACTGTCCTCAAGACGCCAGGCCCTTTGATCTCATCGTGGAGCGCATGGAAGAAAAGGGGGATTACATCAGCCCGGAACTGTTCAGCCTCGCTCAGCAGATGGTGACGCCCAGGAGCGCCTATACCCCGACCACGGCCACCTCGAAGGTCATGTCCCTGTGTACCATCTACGTCAACATGCCCTGGGCCTTTCAGGGTAAGTTGTTTGAGAAGCTCACCCTGGTAAAGGGCCGCCACTTCTTCTGCAACCTCATGTACCCGCACATCGGCAACGAAACCCTTCTCAGAGAGGGCCTCCAGCCCCTGGTTGACCGGTATGCATCCCTCGGCGTGGACGAAGTGGTCTTCATGCATGACGACTGCTACGCCGCCATGACCGACAGCGCGGAGAAATACAAGATCTCGCTGCCCTTTAAACCCGTCCACATCTTTGAATACCTTCTGGACTACCTGAAAACCCATCCCGACGAGATTCACCCCCTGGACATGAAGGTGGCCTATCAAAGGCCCTGTGCCTCGAGGCTGACCCCCTGGAAAGACCCCCTGCTGGATGAGATCCTCGGGCGCATCGGGGTCGAGAGGGTTGAACGTGTCTATGACCGGGAGGACTGCCTGTGCTGCGGGCAGGACATGCACGGACTCCAGCCCCGGGGAGATAAATTTCCCCGCTACCAGGACCTCAACATCCAGGATGCCGTTGACCACGGGGCCGAGGCCATGCTCTACCTGTGCCCGCTGTGTCTGGATGCGCTCTACAAAAAGGCCAGGGGTGCCGGGCTGAAGAATCTCATGATCAGTGACCTGGTCCGACTCGCCATCGGCGAGAGCCTTCCGGGGGATGCCTATGCCACCCTGGAGAAATAATGCGGAGTAATCCCATCATCATGGGGAGGAACCCAGGGCAAGCTTAAAGCCCCTGTTTTCCGCTGCAAGGAGCGGGGAATTCGACCCAGAGCGATAAAGGCCCCGGGAAAGGCCGGTCTTCCCCCGTCAAAAGTCGGGGTCATGGAATATTTGTCGTCCCTATCAACCTATATATGATATTAATATGATTGGATATTAATAGTCAGTTCAGAAAGGATCCGCTGCAGGGATAGGGGTGAAAGAGTCACGCCTGCACAAGGGCCGCCGATGAGACCGGAGGGGCCGGTGCAGGAGAAGCTGTCGCGGGGACGGCTGAGGGAGACCCTCTCTGAGGGGCCTCCCCAGGTGAGGCGCCCGAGGCTAAGACGGTGCCCATAAGGCCGCATCGGCCGGCTCCTCCACCACAGTGTCGTCATCAATATCCGCGGCAACAGCTACCGGCTCAGAAAAATGATCGACGAGGAGGTGATCAAATCCTATGCCCAACCACAGTAAACTGGCACAATTCTCACGCCCATTTTTTGGAAAATCTTTAAACGCCCGTTGACAGGGCATAATGCATTGCCATCATTTTCTATCATTTCAGGCCTAGTTTTCATTGATTCCTTTCATTTCAACTCTTGTGCTATCGTTACCATCACCTGACGGTGCATGGACTGGTTAAACGATCCCTGTTTGGTTTCTGCTCCGCTGTATGTGCCGGATCAACCACCAGACCAAGAGCGCGAAGCCGATAACACCCAGCACGTTCAGCGCCACAGCCAAGGCGACATTCCGCCGCATCCATGGCCATACCTCGGTGATGGCAAGTTTCTCCAAACGGTCTTCCATATCGTTGACCCGGGTCACAGCCACGATCCGTTTGTCCACCGAATCCGATGTAACGTGGATGACTGTCGCATGGTGGAACTGGCCCCCCGGCTTACCGGCAAGGTGTGCTCCGCCTCCCCCCGTGACTATATACGTCGTCTCGCCGCGCTTTGACTGGGCGTATCCATGGAAATCACCAGCGAAGACATACTCGATGCCGAGCTCTTCGAAGAGCGCTACAAGCTCGTCAGCCTCCCCGAAGGTACGTGCTTCGAATGTGGAGGAGACGGGAGGCGGGATATGAATAAAGGCAAAGGTGTGCAGGTACTTGCTCAGATCGACGTCCCGGAACTTGGCGAGAAAGGCCAAGCTCTCTTCGTTCGTGAAGGGGGCGTTGAGGATGCGAAGCACGATGAACAGGCTCTGCCGGTGCTCGAAGCTGAAGATGCTCGGACCGTAGACCTCCTCGAAACGCTCGACCGGGAAATAGTCAGGACTGACATCGTGGTTGCCGACAACATAGAACACGGGGAACGGCAAGGCGTATTCTTCCGCGCACTCAGCGCGGAAATATTTGTGCTTGTTCTCGGTACCCCCATAGGAGCAGTCCCCGAGCAGGACAGCGAAATCCAAGGGCGTTTGCCGCAACTCGGCGGTGATTCTTTCGAAGGTGCCGACACTCCTGGTATCGCCCACGACGGCGAAAGCGAACTCACCGGCTTCGGTGGCTTCCTCCAAGACGGCTCTGTTCGCCGGGAAATTGCCAAACAAAGGGGGCAGAGCAGAGTCGCCTTCCTTCTGAACCACAATCGTATATGCCTCGAAGGCAAAGATCAGTGCCAGCACGATGGCTGGTACTATTCGTATCATCAAGCCGATGATACGGTGTTGGTGATATTGATTTTTCCTCATACGTTTAACCTCCCCGCATAACCGGCTAGCAATGGAGCGCGGCGGAATTGCCAGTCCGCGTTGATACGGTTGTTAGACAAAATCTGATAAGGGAAATCAACCGATCCTCCATTGATCATCAGCTGATGCTGTTCTGGGAAGCCCCACCTTATTGAGAGCATCCCCGCCCACTTTACAAGGCCTCGTTTCCTCAGGAGAAGGCTCCCCACGATCAAATCCCCCAAATGTTGGGAATCCAGAGGAAAGATCGAACGGCTCGCCATAGACGAGGGCATTCTCGTTGAAGTCGACCAGCCCCCAAACACCATCTTTCGAGTCTATGCCGTGACGGCTGGGACCAACCCAGACCATCCGATCCCCGGCAAACACCCTCCACAGGTTTGGGCCGTAAATAGGTTCCTGCGGTTTGTAACCTTCATCGAGCCGTCTTTTCATCCCCCCCACAAGAGAACCGGAAACCTCAAGAGGATGAAGCACAAACCAATCAGGGAGATCAACATGGCGATTTGTTAATGTTATAAAGTTACCGTCACGAAGTTCCCATATGTCTGCGATTTTGTATTCGTTACCTTGGGAAAAGAATATTCCTTGGAACCTTGCCCAGAAGACGTAATCACCGTTTCGACAAGCCCAACGTAATGTCATGTCTGATCTGAAAGAGATCACTTCAATGCCTTCATATGCCTTTCAGCATCAACGGCGACTGTAAGCCGTCCGCCTGGATGCTGTGCTTCGCTTCGTTACTTTATATCGTCGAAGTCTCCGTGCCAGAGGTCGAAAAGTGGACCCGCTCTCCAGCTTTCAATATCTCACATGGCGCCGAGCCACACTGTGACCTTTGAAAATTTAGCATCGGTGTTGTTCGACATTCTACCAAGTTCTACGATAACATCAACCTTATCATCGGTAACCCCCCTGCCACAATAGCATCGACCGTCCCGGGCCCTGCGCCGGGGTACATGGGATGTGTACACCTTCCCCTCCCTCAGGCATCTCCGGGTCTCCTCCTGGATCGATGGACGCTGCCTCGAGGAAGCCGGAAGGGGCGCGCCCTCAAAGCCGCTCCAGCTCCATGATCCTTTCCTGAAAGGCCTCCAGGAGGGCCAGGGCGTCTTTCTGCTTCAGGTCGAAGAAGACCGAGAACAGACCGACGCCCTCATGGAAGGCTGCCAGCGACATGGCCAGCCGCTTCGACCAGGCCGGGTCCCTGTCCGGGGTGTGTATGATCTCGCCGAGCAGTTGGATCCATTCCGCATAGATCTTGTTCACCCGTGTCCTGACGTGGGGGTTGGACAGGGCGAGTTCCCAGATCCTGATGAAGGCCGTCTGGAGCCTCCTGTCCATGGTGATCTGCAGGTTGATGAAATGGAAAACCTCTCTGAGAAGCTCCCCGCGGGGGAGTCCCTCTTCCCGGAGACTCCCGATCTCCTGTGCGAAACGGTTGCGATAGTGGTCGAAGACGTCGTCGATGAAGCACAGCAGGATATCTTCCTTGCTCTGGAAGTAATAGTGCAGCATGGCCGGGTTGAGACCCGCCTCCCTGCCGATGTCCTTGATGGTCGTCTCCCGGTAGGGCTTCGTCAGGAGGCACCGGTAGAGGGCCTCCTGGATCTCTTTGCGCCGCTGCTCGCGGAGGGGCTTTCTTCCCATGCAACAAACAACCTTTCTTAAGCCTTTGTTGACCGCCCCGGAACGGCCCGCGCCGCCCGGGGCGGAGAAAACCGGGGAGACGCCCCGGGGTGAGGCCTTCGCCCAGCCCGGGGCCAGTCCCCCTTCCCCGAAGGTGACACGGGGCGCGACGGGCCGTCAAGCGCTGAATGACGTCGAAAGGCCTCAAACATGTCCGTCAAGGAGTGCTCGTGAGCCCCACACATCATGAACCCCGGGGCAGGCCCTGGACCCTGCCTGACACTGCCAGCAGCGGGGAATTTGACCCTCAAGCGATTAAAGTCTATTCCACCAGTGCCTCCACGAGCTCACCGATGACGCTCACGTAACGGTCCACATCCTCCTGCGAGGCGGTGGGGCCGACGAGGGCCATCTCGTGCACCGGGGTCAGGAGGATGCCGCGGTTGGCGCACCAGACATGGATCAGGGCGTCGAGCGGACCGGTCAGCCCCTCGGTCGTGATGTCCACGTCATTGTAATCGACCTCGGCGAACATCGCCTCCGAACCGTTTTTCGGCGGATGCGGCAGGAAACGGAATTCCACCCGGCAGCCGATGCGCGAGACATACCAGGCCAGGTCGTGCCTTTGAATGATCTGTGCCAGGCCGTTCTCCATGCGGGTGGCCAGCGCCACCATGTGCTGGAAGTTCTCGTCATTGATGGCATGCTCGAAGGCCGCCCGGATGCCGGCTATGGCCGTGGCGTTGCCGGAGAGCGTGCCGCCGAAGCCGAAGAAATTGTGCCAGGGCGTACGCTGGGCCATCCAGTCGGAGATCTCCCGCGTGAATCCCAGGATGGCGGCGGGGTAGCCGCCGGCGACGAACTTGCCCGCCACGAAGATATCGGGGGTCAGCCCCAGCTCGCCCGTGATGCCCCGGGGACCGGCGCACATGGAGTGCGTCTCGTCGATGAGCAGCAGGGTGCCGTGCTTCTTCGTGATGGCACGCAGGGCCTCGTGATACCCGGGCTCCGGGTGGATGATGCCCATGTTCGTCATGACCGGCTCGGTAATGACGCAGGCGATGTCGCCGGGCGCCAGGGCCTCTTCCAGGGCCTGGACGTCATTGAAGTCGATGACCCTGGTCATCTGCGTGGCGTCCGGCACGATGGGACCGAGCATGCCGGGAATGTTGATCACCTCGCCGAAGAAGTTCACCACGAGCGTCTCGTCCACCGACCCGTGATACGTCCCGTTGAAGCACAGGATGAGCTGGCGGCCGGTGAAGGAGCGGGCGACCTTCAAGGCCATGCGGTTGGCGTCGGTGGCCGACATAAGCACCTGCCAGAAGGGCAGGCCGAAACGCCGCTCCAGCTCCCTGCCCAGCCAGACGCAGTCTTCCGTCGGCAGCATGGTCGTGGTGCCGCGGTTCTTCATCTGGTTGGTGATGGCCTCCACGATCCGGGGATGGGCATGACCGCAGAGCCCGCCGGTGTCACCGAGACAGAGGTCCAGATAGCGGTGTCCGTCGACGTCCGTGATGGAGACCCCCTCGGCCCTGTCCACGAAGACCGGGAAGCCGCCGGTCCAGATACGCATCCACGACATGGGCACACCACCCACGAGATTCCGCTTGGCCTTCTCAAAAAGCGCCTGGGACCCGGGACGCTCCCTGACGAACCTCTCCTCCTCCTCTCCGAGCAGGGCCCTGACCCTTTCCAACGTAATCGTCGCCATAATCCCTCCTTTGTCATTGAATAACAGAGGCTATAGCGTATGTTTTTTTATTTGTCAACCAACCAGTTTAAATCGGTGCATCTCTGTGCAGGAGATCAAGGCGATCCCATAATGCAGCCCGGCTGGATCGCATCTAAAGGATGCGGTCTGTCTCTCCGGCGCCATTCGATCCAGAGGCCTGTTCCGGGCACGTGTCCCTTATGGCCCGCAGGCGTTCTTCCCCGAGCAGCAGCTTCTGGGGATAGATGTCGTCATAGCGGTAGTCCCGGCGGACAGCCATGGTGCGGGCCCCGGTGGGGCAGGCCGTGGCGCAGACGCCGCACCCCAGACACCTGTCCGCCATAAGCCCGGCCTTGCCCTGTGTCAGGGGGATCGCGTTGAAATGGCACACCTCCAGGCAGGCGCCGCACTTATCCACCCCCCGGCACCGGGCGGGATCGAGCACGCATTCTTCCGGGCCCGCCAGGCAGCCATAGCCGGTGAGGTTCTGGGAACGGATCAGGGCGCAGATCTCCTTCTCGCAGTTGCAGATGCAGAAGCTCCAGTCGCCCGACATGTTGCAGAAATCGAGCTGATGCACCAGGCCGGCCGCATGGCAGGCCCGCAGCACGTCCCTGACCTCGTCCAGGGTGGCCCACCGGAAACCACCCTTGGGCAGCTCCATCCAGGCGTCCCCGGCATAGAGCAGCTGGATGTCCTTGAAGACCGGCTCCTTCCAGCGCCTGAAGGTCTTCTGGCAGATGCAGGGGCCGAGGGTGAAGCGGTAACCCTGAGGTCCGTACTGCCTCTCGAGGAAATCAACGTAGCGCAGGATGACCGGGTAGGTCACCGGAATACCGTGCGGGAGCCGGGCATTGGCCTTCGCGATGGCCTTCAGCAGTCTCAGTCCCCAGGTGTTCTGGGTAAAAAAGGCGCTCCTGAGCAGGATATCCGTCAGTGGCAGGATCACCTTGGGCTCGAGTCTAAAATACAGCTTCTGAAGCAGATATTGTCTTCGAGACACGCCCTTCAGGATACCCCTGCGGTGATCGACCCTCCAGTGCTTCAGGCTGTACCCGGGCGGGCGGCCCGCCGACATCCGGCCGATGAGGCCCTCAAAGAGGGTTCGCAAGGTCATACCCAAAGCGCCTCCTTCATGTTCGGAGGGACCCGGCTCCCTCCTGGGGGACAAGGCGCCTCCTTATCGGTGCCTCGGGTCCGAACCTCCCCCCCGTCCACGCCAGAGAGTGCTCGTTTCCGCTGGTCAAGCAGATCCAAGCAGGTCTCAGAGCAACCCCTCGGACCTCAGCCGGCCGAGAACCTCCACGAGGGTGTTGCTGCGGTCCATGGTGTAGAAGTGCAGGCCGCCTGCGCCCCGGGCGAGAAGCTCGCGGCACTGGTCGGTAGCGAAATCGATGCCGTACTGCACCACGGCCGCGGCATCCTCGCACTGCGCCAGATCGTCGCTCAGCTTCTGCGGGATGGAGGCCCCGCAGACGCGGGCCAGGTTGTGCGTCAGCTTGACGCTGTAGATCGGCATGATGCCCGGGATAATGGGGACGCTGATGCCGATGGCACGGGCGCGGGCAACGAAATCAAAAAAGTAGTCGTTGTCGTAGCAGTACTGGGCGATGATGAAGCGCGCCCCCTTTTCCTGCTTGAGCCGGCAGTATGCGAGATCCTGCTCTTGGCTTGAGGCCTCCGGATGCCCCTCGGGATAGCCGGCGGCGCCCAGGCAGAAATCAAAACGCTCCCGGATGAAATCCAGCAGCTCGGAGGCATGCCCGAAGCTCTCGGCATTCGGCACGAAATCCTCCTGATCGCGCGGGGCGTCGCCCCGCACGACGAAGAGCGTTTCCACCCCCAGCCTGGCATAGCGTTCGAGTACGGAACTGATCTCATCCGGCCCCAGGCCGAACCCGGCAAAATAGGCAATGACATCGAGGCCTTTTTCATGCATGAGTTTGTCGAGGAGCTGATAGGACCCCTCGCGGGTGGAGCCTCCGGCCCCGAAGGTCACCGACACGCAATCCGGCTCCAGGGCCGCAAGCCGCTCGATCACGCCGTCGAGCTTTGCGGCCGCCTGCTCGTCGCGGGGGGGAAAGAATTCAAAAGAAACCAGGGGCCGCTGCTTCGTTTCCAGCATTGTGTTCAAACGCATCCTGTCCCTCTCTTTCGGCCGGGTCCACGGGCTCGTTCTCCGCACGCTCCGGCCCACCACCCTGCGTCAGCATACCGGGCCGTGATGGTGGGGTTTTTTTCACTTTACCAGAGAGTCCGGCCTGAGATCAATGCGCCTGTTCGATTGCCTGCCCCCACCGCCTGGACACCTTAGCGCGGCCGGTGGGGATCAGGGAAAAATGCGCAACACGAGGGATATCACCGGCCAACGCGAAGGGCGACTAGCGCCGCCCCGCTTTCAGGCAACATCCGCTTCGAGCTTCGGGGCGCCGTGTGAACCCAGCGGTGATGTCAGCCTTCCACGGTAATCAGCGGCCTCAGCCGCTCCATCAACTCGTCGGCGGCGGCCTCCACATCATCGCAGACGATCCGCAAGGCCTCCTGCTGGCAGGCACTCACACACAGACCGCAGCCCTTGCACAGCATGTCATCGATGACGACGGCATCCCCCTGGAAACGGATGGCATCCATGAAGCATTGCTCGATGCAGGTGCCGCACTGCGTGCAGCGCGTGGCATCCCCCTCGACATGCACCCCCTTCAGCCGGTGAAAGGAGGCCTGGGCGATGGGGGGCCAGTATTTGCCCGAGTTCAGGTTGGTGCAGCAGCAGCGGCAGCACAGGCAGACACACATCATCTGGCCGGTATTCTTGACCCCCCACAAAAGGTCGTCAATGCGGACCCGGCCAATCATGGGAATCAGCCCGTCGGCCACGGCATCTCGCAGATAGTCGAGGCATTCCTCGACACTCACATGCCGGGCGATGCGCGGATCGATCTGGCGGGTGCCCTCGCCGAGCTGAATGCAGCCGAAATCGATCGGATGCGAAGTGCATTGCTTGGCATCCCGGCAGGTGCAGCGGTTGAGGATCACGCGGTGGGAGGAGCGCCGGATCATCTGCGCCACAATCGCCTCGCTCAGGGCACTTGACGGCGCCCCCTCGATGGTCTCGTTGATCGGGATGTAGCTTACGTTGAGGTTTGCCCCAGTAAACAGGGGCACGGACATCTTCTCGGCCAGCACTCCGAGAAGGGGCACCGGCCGGAGTTTGGCGACCTGGTATGCGCTCTTCCAGGTCAAGGGCCAGATCTTCGCCAGGACCGACAACCACCATGCGGCTCTCTTCGACATGCACCCCTCCCAATTGTATGATCTTGGGGAAAAATCCCAGGGCAAGCTTTTGCCCTTACTTTTCGCCGCAAGCGGCGGGGAATCTGACCCATAGCGATTAAAACGCTTCCCCCCGGCTTGCGGCTTGAATAATGGATGGCTGCAGTGTATAGTGGATGGGTTAATTGGTCAAGTCCAATTAATAGGCAGGACCATCTCCGCCACGGCCGCAAAGGACTCAGGCCTGCGGAGAAGTTCACCTAGCGCTTCAGGCACCCGTCGCCCCCCGGAGGACAGGGGGCGATGACAGACAATTATTCAGGAGGTTGAACGATGCACTTGCGTACATACTGGAGACTGCAGATGGGAGGCTCGCTTGTGGGCTGGGCCTTCGTACTGGGAGGGTTTTTTCGTCCCTACCCGCAGGCGACCCTCAGAAAGATCTGGAAGGGCGCGTGTGTCATCTGGTTTTGTCATCCACTGGAAGTCCCCCTGTTTTCCCTGAAGATCGGCAGGGCCAAAGGGCTTTCCCTGGTGAGCATCATCGTTAAAACCACACTCTATGGCTTCACCTGGTGGCTGCCGCTCAAGAGAGGCATCCTGAGCCGCTGAAGGTTCTGCCTGCGGGGGGGTGCCCCGGGCTTCCGGGGCCTGCCGTGGGCGGTCTTTCCGCATGCGGTTAAGCGCCCTACAGGGCCTCAATCAGGCCATCGCCCCAGTCACGATGGCCAACTTGACTGGGGCCTGGCGCTTCAGGTGGAATGGATATCGGCCACCCGATTGACCCGTGCCATGAGCTGCCTGAAAACCGTGTCCTCATCGTCCATCGCGATTCGGATGGCCTGCACGGGACAGACGTCGACACACCGCCCGCAGCCCTTGCAGACCTCGCCGATTTCGGCCTGGCCTCCAACTAGGCGAATGGCCCCCACAAAGCATTTCTCGGCGCAGATTCCACAGCCGTTGCAGGCCTGAGGATCGATCTCCACGCGTATGCCTGGCAGGCGCTTATAGCCACGATCGAGATTGGCATTGCGCCGCTTGAGATACTCCGTATAGAGGCAGGCCTCGTCGCCGCAGAAACACACAAACAGCATCTGCCGGAAATTGTAGACGTTGAAGCCGACCGGATCGATCCAGACATGTGCGACATTGGCCACCAGACCCGCCGCGGCGGCCTTGTGAACATGGCCAACGGCCTCTGCGAGCGAGGCCAGGTGTCCGTTGGAGGGGTGGATCTCGGTGGCAGCCTTGCCCAGGATCAGGCAACCGATGTCTTTGGAATACTTGGTGCATTTCATATGGGCGCGGCAGACACACTCGTCCAGGATCATGATGTGCGCGGCCTCGCCCAGCAGACGTTCCAGGATGGCAAGGGGCATCACCATGTTTTCTGGGGCGGGCACGCGTTCATTGACCGCCAGCTGGCGAATGGGCAGGGCGGTGAGCTGATTGTAATCCGGGGTGAAAAACGGCCGGGCAAGCCTCTCGAACAGGGGCATGGCGCTGAGTTTCTTTAATTTGATGATCAGGGGCCAACCCCGTTTGAAACCGTCGAGCACCTTGTCCTTGGTGTAAGGGGACCTCTTCATACGTTCCTCCCTCTATCCGGCTGAAGCGTGCCTTATCACTCTTTGAATCAACCCGTCTGGGCTTCGACCCGGGAGGTCACCCTGGACCTCCCCCCGAAAGGGGGAGGCCCTCACATCGCGGGGCACCCCCCTCGGTGTGATATCCCTGTCTAAAGCCTCCAGGCGACATCGAAGGCCTCATGCACCGCATCGCTGATCGTACCCACACGACAGGCGTCTCCCACCTTTACGACATGCGGGAAATGCTGTCTCAGCTCGGAGCAAATCTCATCGTTGCTGCGTACGCCCACGGCCAGCACCACGGCATCGGCCCTCTCTTCCACGGTGCCGCCCCGTCTCATATCCTCGAGCACGACACTATCCGCCCTGATCTCCACCAATTTGTGCGCGGTGAGATAGGTCGGGCTGTACTGCTTGAGCCTGAGCAGCGCATCCTCGACATGCTGGCGGTTGCCGTTCGGGCCGATCTCTGAGAGCATCTCGACCACGAGGATCTGATTGCCCGAGGCGGCCAGCTTTTTGGCGGTCTCGAGCCCGGTAAGCCCCGAGCCGATAATGGCGACCCGCTGGTCTGCGAGTTTCACGCTGCCATTGAGGATGTCCGCGCTCGTGCAGACATGCCCCTGCTCCACCCCCGCGATCTTCGGGACCACGGGAAGGCCGCCGGTGGCCACGATGACGGCCCGGGGATCGATGGCCTTGAGGGCGTCGATATCGGCCGCGCACCCCAGCCGGAGCTCGGCGCCTGACCTTTCGGCCTTGACCTTCAGATCGTCATAGCACCAGGCGATATTCTCCTTGTCGGGCGTCCTGGCGGCCAGCCGCACCTGCCCGCCGACCTCCTCACCCTTTTCCCAGATCACGCATGGGATACCCCGCTGTCCCAGGACATTGGCGGCGGTCAGACCCGCCGGACCGGCCCCGATAATCGCTACCGGGCGATCGGACTTGTCGGTATCGGCCGGGAAGGCGCCCAATGCGCTCTCATGCCCCAGCCGTGGATTGAGGGAGCAATCCAGCGTCTGGCATTTGGCGGCCTTCTCCATGAGCGACTCGAAACAGCGGCAGCACATGATGCAGCGCGTGATTTCGTCCTCGCGCCCCTCACGGGCCTTGGCGACCCAGGCGGGATCGGCCAGCAGGGGCCGCCCCAGGGAGATGAAATCCTGCGCGCCCTCGGCGAGCTGCGCTTCGGCCTGCTTAGGGGAACGGATGAGATTGGCGGCGATCACCGGGATATCCACCGCCTGTTTAACGGCCGCGGCCAGATTCTTGCGCCACCCCGGCTTGAACGTGGTGGGCTCCAGCCACCAGTTCAGCGTCTCGTACGTGCCGGAGGATATATCCAGGGCATCGATGCCGCATTGTTCCAGGGCCTTGGCCAGGCGCACCCCCTCCTCCAGTTCTATCCCGCTTCCCGGCTCCCCGATGGAGCGATAGAACTCATCGACGGTCAGACGTACCAGCACGGGGAAGTCCTTGCCGCAGGTCTCCCGGATGCCGGCGATGATCTCGCGCACAAAGCGCAACCGATTGTCGAAGCTGCCGCCGTATTCGTCGCGGCGCTTGTTGGTGCGCGTGCTCAGAAACTGCTGAATGAGGTATCCGTGGGTACCGTGCAGCATTACCCCGTCGAGCCCCGCCAGCTGGGCGCGCTTGGCGGCCCGGATGAAATCCTTTATCAGCCCCCGGATCTCCCAATGTGTCAGGGCCCGGGTGCGCTGCCGGACATAGCCGCAGGGTACAACCGAAGGGGCGGCTACCGCCGGCCCCCCGTATTTTGCCACCAGCGCCTGAAGCTGTTCTCCATGTTTCTCAAAGCTCTGGTAGAGCATCTCCGGCCAAATGGCGCCGATGCGCTGCATCAGGGGCCAACCATACATCATGAGCGAGAGGTTCTGGCGGCCGGCGTGATGCAGCTGGGGGATGAGCTTGGTCCCGTGGCGCTGAATACGGCGGGCCGCCCGGGCATAGGCCTCGATGTGGATATCGCGTGACAGGGCCTCCTGTCGCGGGCCGGAGGCGCCGGTGAGGTCGTTCACCCGGCATATTCCGGTGAAGATCAGGGCTACACCGTTTTTGGCCCGTTCCTCGTAGTAGTCGATCAGCTGCTCGGAGGGGGTACCATCGAAATTGGCCATGAAAACCCCCATCGGTGCCATCACAACCCGATTCTGCAGGGTTAGCCGTCCTATGCTTCCTTCCGAAAACAGGTGCGGATACGCGAGATTCTTCTCTTTCATGGTGTTCATTGGGCCTCCTTGTGTGTTTTCTTCGCGTCTTAATTGCTCTGGGTCGAATACCCTCGCCGCCTGCGGCGTCAAGGGGGTCCAGGGCCTGCCCTGGGGTTCATGCCCATACTTTTTCGGCATCAGTCAATCATCATCTAGATCCTCGTATTCTGGAATTGATCCGGCCACAGTCTTTTCGGACGAAAAAACCGTTCACGCAACCATAACCGGGCCTGCTGCACATATTCCCCCTCCGGCCGGCCGGCCGGCCGGCCGGCCGACTGAGCATCTCCGCTCTGCAATGAGCTTGCCCGATTCCAAGCGTACCTGCCCTTGCGAGCCCTGTCAAGATTGTTTATTGGTCAAGTCCAATTTATTGGGGATCCACACCCCCTGCGGCGGGATCCGGTCAGGATTGATGTTGCCGTCCAGGGCTGAGACCGTCGGAATGGCCCCGATTTATCAGCTGATGCAGTCCCGGGCCTGGCGGGCAGGGTCAGACAACGGCCCGGCTTCACGCCGCCCCCGGCGCGCCCGAGGCCAGCCGCGGCGGTTCAATCATGACGGCCCCTCCGGATACCAGGATACGTTCTGCCTGAATCGCTGCTCGAATGCCCCCAGCGAGAAAGCGCCGCTGATGCGGGCAGAGTCATGGATTATCGTCTGCATGCGGGCCGCATCCACCCCATTGAGAAAACCGTGCATCCGGATGAGAAACTCAATGAATTCTTCCGCCTCGATGATCAGCTCTCCATCATATTTGAGAGCGAGTATTTCCACCTCACTTCCGATGATGGCCGCGGTCATGCGCACGAGTTCCTGATGATCATAGGCCACCCCCATGCGGCTCGAGAGCTCTTCAATCCACTGCACGGTCTTGAGAATCTTGGTCTTCACAAGCGCCCGGTTCTGCACCAGCTCCAGATACATGTTCGTCAGATGCGGCTTGGAGAAGACGATCCGGTAGTACATCCTGTTGAAAACCGCCGTTATCAGGAGGGGGTCCTCGAGCTCCTGTAATTCTCCCATGATAAAACCGAACACCTCATCGATGAAATCGGTATAGAGCTGAAAAAGGATCTCCTCCTTTTTCTTGAAGTAATAATGCAGAAGCCCGTGGATGATATCCGCCTCCCGGGTGATTTCCCGGGTCGTGGTCGCATAATAACCCTTTTCCCGAAACAGGCTGAAGGCGCAGCCGAGGATCCGGTCACGATTCAGATCGCTCTTCTTTTTTCCCATGAGTCTTCCTCATTATTTTATAAGCTGAAAAAAGCTGACAAGCCGTCCCAATGGCATCCATCCTTCCTTGGTGGTCAATTTTTCATATACCGATCTTCAGCAAGGATAAAGGGCAAAAAGGCACCGGCAACGCAAAGAGACGCGACCATTCTCATCGTCACCTTCGGCGGCACGACACGGGATACCCCTTCAGCGGAAGGGGGCCGGGCCGTGCTCCACATGGCCCAGCTGCAGCGAGATCTGACGGCAGGCCTCCCTGAGGGCGCGCACGATCTCGGGGTGGCGCTCCTTCATGACCTGGGCATCCCCCGACAGCGACACAGCGGCGATCACCCGACCGCGGTTGTTGAAGATCGGGGCGCTGACGCAGGCCAGACCGAGAAGCGACTCCTGGTTGTCGAAGGCCACCCCGGCCGTACGCACCGCTTCGAGCTCGGCCAGGAAATCCTCGCGACTGGTGAGCGTAAACTCGGTGAAACGCTCGTAGGTGTACCCCTCAAGCAGGCTGTCGCGCAGGGCCTCGGGCAGAAAGGCCAGGAGCGCCTTACCCAGGCTCGAGGAGTGCGTGGGGATGGCGGAGCCCACCTGGGGAAAATCGAGGAAGGCCTCCTGAGAATCGAGGCGGTGAATCACCACCACCCTGCCCCCCACGAGGATGCCGACCAGCACCGCCTGCCGGAACTGCCACCACAACTTCTCCATCCACACCTTGGAGACGGCCAGGATGTCCATGTGCGAGGCGCACTTCATGCCCAGCTGGAAGAGGACCGGGCCCAGCATGTAGCGAGAAGTGCCCGGGGCCTTCTCGAGGTAGCCCACCACCTCCAGGGTCTTGACGAGGCCCTGCACGGTGCCCTTGGGCAGACAGAGGATGCGGGAGAGTTCGGTGATGCCGTAGGTCTTCTCCCCTCCCAGGAAGACATTCAGGATATCGGCGGCGCGCGTGATGGATTGGATCATGGGGCCTTATTCCTTTCGTCTGGCTGCAGTCTCGCTCTATAGCCGCCCGCAGGCCGTGTCAATGACCGCTCCGAACCGGCTCGATTGCGGCCTGTCTTTCAATGCTTACCAAAGAGTTATTTGACATAGGCCATCTTCTGTGATTAAATATCTCATTATCGTCCTTTGTACGATAATATAATACATAAGGCGGCCTTGTCAAGCCTGAATCCCGAGGGCTGCCACAGGCCGCCGCCAGGGAGGAAGGTATGGGACCAGCCAAGAAAAACAGCCATGTATTCTCCGATGACGACCCCCTGTCCATGGTACGCCGCTCCATGCTCTATGCCTGCGGGCTGACCCACCAGGAGATCCTCAAGCCCCAGGTGGCGATCGTCAACACCTACAACGAGATGCACCCGGGGCACATGCACCTCAAGACCCTGGCCGCGCGCATCAAGGCCGGCGTGCAGGCCGCCGGCGGCTGCGCCACGGAGTTCTTCACCCTCGCATTGTGCGACGGGCTGGCCGTGGGCCACGAGGGCATGAAGTTCATTCTGCCCTCGCGCCAGGTCATCGCCGACTCCATCGAACTGGGGCTTAGGGCGCACGCCTATGACGCCGCGGTCCTGCTCGGGTCGTGCGACAAGATCCTGCCGGCCTTCCTGATGGCCGCCTCCCGCGTGGACATCCCCACCATCATCGTCACCGGCGGGCCCATGCCGCCCGGCTTCTGGCCGCGCGAAAAGGTCAAGATCTCGGTGGACAGCTCCGGCGAGGCCTACCGCAAGGCCTTTGCCGCCGAGCTGCCGCCGGCCATCCGTGAAGAGGCGCTGGCCTCGTTCTATCCTTGCGCCGGGGCCTGCTGGGGCATGGGGACCGCCAACACCATGGCCTGCCTGTGCGAGGCCCTGGGCATGAGCCTGCCAGGCGACAGCACCACCCCGGCGGTCTCCGCCGGCAAACAGCGCCTGGCCCAACAGGCCGGGGAGGCGGTCATGGAGCTCTTCGCCCTCAACCTCACCCCGCGCACGATCATGACCCGGGCCGCCCTGGAGAACGCGCTGAAGGTGGACCTGGCCATCGGCGGGTCACTCAACGCCGTGCTGCACCTGCCGGCGCTGGCCGCCGAACTCGGGCTGGAGCTGGGTTACGCCGACTTCGATCACCTCTCCCGCACGGTGCCCTACCTCACCAACATCGAGCCGGCCGGGCCCTATTCCGTGGTGGACCTGCACGAGGCCGGGGGCATCCCCGGGGTGATGAAGACCCTGGAACCGCTGCTGGCCACCGACGTGCGCGGCGTGAACGGCCGCACCCTGGCCGAAAACCTTGAGCAGGCCAGCGTCTTCGATCACCAGGTCATCCGGCCCCTGAGCGACCCCGTGCATGCCTACGGCGGCCTCGCCGTGCTTACGGGCAACCTGGCCGCCAACGGAGCCGTGATCAAGCAGGTGGCCGTGCATGAGGACCTGTGGCACTTCGAAGGCCCGGCACGCGTTTTCGACTCCGAGGAGGCGCCGGTCAGAGGGCTCACCGGCGGGGGTATCGTGAAAGGCGACGTGATCGTGATCCGCTATGAGGGCCCCAGGGGCGGACCCGGCATGCGCGAGATGGCCCTCTTTCGGGTCATGCTGGACATGTTCGGCCTGGGAGAATCCACCTATATCGTCACCGACGGGCGTTTCTCGGGCTACAGCAGCGGGAGTTCTATCGGCTACCTCTCCCCCGAGGCGGCCGAGGGCGGCACCCTGGCCCTGGTGCAGGACGGGGATACGATCGAGATCGACATCGAGTCCCGCAGGCTCGAGCTTCTGGTCTCCCCAGAGGAACTCGCCCGGCGACGGGCCACGCTCGTACCGCCCTCAAACGAGTACCCGCGCGGCTATCTCGACACCTACCGTACCCTGGTGGCCCCCGCCAGCCAGGGCGGCATCATCCGCCCGTAAGGGGTTGCGGCCCGAAGCGTAACAGACCGGGGTGCCTGTAAGACGCCCCGACACAGGAGGAAAGGCGATGCGGAACGTGATCATCATCAACGAGAGGGACAACGTGGGGGTGGCGCTCGAGTCCATCCCCTTAGGGGGTGCCGTGATCCTGCCCTCGGGAGAGGCCTTTCCGGCCCAAGACGAGATCCCCTACAGTCACAAGGTGGCGCTGTGCGATATCCCCAAAGGCGCCGTGGTACGCAAGTACGGCGAGGTGATCGGGGCGGCCACCTCTGAGGTGCGCCGCGGTGGGTGGATCCACACCCACAACCTGGACGTGGAGCACGCGGGGGAGCAGGCATGAAGACGACAACCTTTCAGGGATTCAAAAGGCCGGACGGCTCGGCGGGCATCCGCAACCATGTCGTCGTGATCCCCACCGTGGCCTGCGCCAACGGGGTGGCCGGCATGATCGCCCGCGCCGTGCCGGGGGTGGTGCCGCTGCTGCACGGCCACGGCTGCGGGCGGGCGCTGGAGATCGAGATGCACACGCGCACCCTCATCGGCCTGGGAAACAACCCCAATGTGGCGGCCGTGCTCGTGGTGGGTTTGGGCTGCGAGACGGTCAAGGCCGAGGCCGTGCTTGCCGGGATCGCACCGGGCGGCAAGCCGGTCGAACACCTGGTGATCCAGGAGGAGGGCGGCTCGCGCAAGGCGGCCGCCCGGGGCATCGAGATCGTGCAGCGCATGCTCGAGGAGGTCAACCGCCTAAGGCCGGAGGCCTGTCCCCTGGAGGGCCTCACCCTGGGTCTGGAGTGCGGCGGCTCGGACGCCTTCTCGGGGGTGACGGCCAACCCGGCCGTGGGGCTGGTATCCGACTGGCTCATTGACCAGGGGGGCACCGCCATCCTGACCGAGACCACCGAGATGATCGGCACCAGCCACATCCTGGAGCGCCGCGCTACGACCGAGGAGGTCGCTTCCCGGGTGCGCACCATCATCCAGGCGGCCGAAAAACGCACCCACGACATCCTGGGCCCGCTGGCCTCGTTCGTGATCGCGCCCGGCAACATGGACGGCGGCATGAGCTCCATCCGCGAAAAGGCCCTGGGTTGCATCTGCAAGGCCGGCAGCCGCCCCATCACCGAGGTTATCGACTACGGACAGCGCCCTGCACACAAGGGGCTCGTGATCATGGACGGACCGGGCTACGACATCGAGTCGCTGGCCGGGCTGGGGGCGGCCGGGGCGCAGCTCATGATCTTCACCACCGGCCGCGGCAATCCCACCGGCTTCCCCCTGGCGCCGGTCATCAAGGTGGCCAGCACAAGCGCCCTCTATGAGCGCATGGAAGACGACATGGACATCAATGCCGGTGCGGTCCTCGAGGGCCAGGGCCTCGAGGCGGTCTCGGCCGAGATCATCGCGCTGGCCCTCGAGGTCCTGGAGGGGCGCAGAACCAAGGCCGAGCTGAACAACCAGGACGGTATCCTGTGTCTTTACGCCCTGACACCGGCCTTCTAGGCTTCACAAGTAAACCCACCGACTCAAGAGGAGGTAGCGATGCAGAGGATATTGGTTCCATCGCGGCTGTGGTATGACAACCAGGAGCGGGAGCTGGGCTTTCCCGACGCCTGGCAGGTGGACGAGCTTACCTCGCCCGGCTTCGACCGCCCGGGCCTGAGCGCGGAGGAGATCCGCGAGAGGGTCCTCCATCCGATCGAGGGCCCCCCGCTTACGGAGCTCGCCCGGGGCAAGCGCCAAGCGGTGATCGTCTTCGACGACATGACACGTCCCACACCCGTGAAAGACGTAGTCCCCTTCGTGCTGGAGGCCCTGCATTCCGCCGGGCTGACCCGGGATCAGATCCGCTTCATCTGGGCCCTGGGCTCCCACGGGGCTTACGACATGATCAACGCCCGCAAGAAGCTTGGCGACGAGGTGGTGGAAAACTACGCCGTCTACAATCACGACCCCTTCCAGAACACGGTGCGCGCGGGCCGCACCCCCACCGGGGTGGAGCTGTGGTTCAACCGCGAGTTCATGGAGTGCGATCTCAAGATCGGCATCGGCTGCATCACGGCCCACGTGCACGTGGGCTTCGGCGGGGGCGCCAAACTCATCCTGCCGGGGGTGGCCGGCATCGAGACCATCAACCAGTTCCACAACCAGCTGTTCCGCGACCCAACCCGCACCGGCCTGGGCAACTTCGAGAACAACATCATGCGCGCCGAATGCGACGCCGCCGGCGACGCCTGCGGGCTGGACTTCAAGGTGGATTGTCTTCTCAACCGCCGCGGGCATATCACCAGCCTCTATGCCGGGCCCTTCCGCGCCACGCACGCCGCCGGCGCCGCTGAGGGCCGGGCGCACTATGGCGTCCCCCACGCCACGGGCTATGACATCGTGGTCAGCAACGCCTACGGCAAGGCCAACGAAGCCGCCATCGCCCTGCTGCTGGCGCTCGCGGCGCTCAAACCCGGGGGAGAATCCACGGTCGTGCTCATCGCCGACGCCCCCGAGGGCCAGGTGCCGCACTACGTCATGCGCGCCTGGGGCTCGGACTACGGGGGCCGCCACTACAGCCCCAAGGCCCCGGGCTTCATCCCTCTGCTCATGAAAAAGCTGGTGGTGCTCAACCCCCGGCCCGACCGCACCTCGCTGGATCTCGTCTGCCACATCGACGATGCCGTAGTGGTCAAGACCTGGGACGAGGTACTCGCCATCCTCGAAAAGGACTACCCTGAGCCCCCCCGCGTGGGCGTCATCCCGGACGGCACCATGCAGTTCATGCTGCCTGACTGAGATCAGCATCCAAGAGAAAGGAGAAACTTCATGCAGAAAGGATCGAGGATCTTCTATGGCTGGTGGATCGTGGCCGGTTGTTTCCTGCTGGCCCTG
>CAZUDI010000067.1:0-20332 GCA_964618975.1 uncultured Bacteriovoracaceae bacterium
TCCCGCGGGATGGGGGTATCTGGTTCTGCCTGGCGGCACTGGGGTCTGGTGTCAAGATGTTATCCTTGCCTTCGGAGGGTTCTATCGAGAGCCTCATGGATTGCACCTTCACAGCGATCCCGGGGCAGACCTCGTGTTTTATGAGGTTACGTCTTCCAGACTGATCGTGCTTAAGCTCCGGGCGATGGTACATACATCCTGGAGCATCCGCTGACGGTCGCTCAAAGAAGTGAAGGGAATGCCGGTAAAATAGGTGTGCCCGAGGATGTGCATGCCGCAGAAGCGGAAGCTGCCCTCGATGGTCTGATTCATACTCTCCAGCATGCCGGTGTGTTTCAGGTCGTTGAAGGGGGTGCCGGTGGTGTTGATGATCATGAGGCCTTTCTTTTCAAGCAGACCTCGGTAGCCGTCGGCATCGAGGACATAGGCAAAACCGCAGGCCAGAACCCGATCAAGGTAGCCCTTGAGCTGGGCCGGCATCCCGGCCCACCAGATGGGAAAAACCAGGGTGAGGATGTCGGCCCAGGCGATATGCTTCTGTTCGATCAGCACGGCCTGCGGAATCCCCTGGCGCGATTCGCCGCGCATCTCGTCCAGGGTCCGCACCGGGTCGAACCCCATCTGGAAGAGATCCCGTACGATGACCTGCTGCTCGAGCCTCCTGAGCTCATCCTCCAGGGTCCGGCGCAGGGCGGTGTTGAAGCTCTCAGGATTGGGGTGGCAGGAGACGACCAACTGCTTCATTTAAGGCAACCTCCACTTGCGAATACGTGCATGCCCTGATCGGCCTGCGAGGTCGGTGCGTGTGCCCGCGGTGTCCTAATATATAATGCACCTACGCAGCAATACATTCAAGTATCAGCGCACAGACCGTCTTGACCCGGGAATACTCACCACCGGGCAGCGCAAGGCAGGGTCGATCATCACCGTCGGCGGCCAGAGAGCGTTCCTCGGGCATCCGCGTTGTCACGTCATGGTGACCCCGCCCCTATCCCTCAGGCACCTCCTTCGCCCTGCGGTTCGATGAGAGGCTCGGCGCTGCCGTTCGGGGTCACACGCGACCCCGGGGCCACGTCATGGGTCAACCAGACATTACCCCCAATGATGGCCCCCTTACCGATGCGTACCCGACCGAGGATGGTGGTCCCCGAATAGATCACCACGTCGTCCTCCACAATGGGGTGGCGGGGTATGCCCTTGACGAGCCGACCCTCATCATCGCGGGGAAAATTTCTGGCCCCCAGCGTCACCCCCTGATACAGCTGCACCTTGGCGCCGATGATGCAGGTCTCCCCGATCACCACCCCGGTACCATGGTCGATGAAGAAATGCTCCCCGATGCTCGCCCGGGGGTGGATGTCGATCCCGGTCTGGGAGTGGGCCATCTCGGTGATGATGCGCGGGATGATATCCACCCCCAGTTCGGCCAGTTCGTGGGCGATGCGGTAGTTGATGAGGGCCTTGATGCTCGGGTAGCAGAAGATCGTCTCGCCCGGGTTGATGGCGGCGGGATCGCCTTCATAGGCGGCGAGAACATCCGTGGCCAGCAGGCGGCGAACCTTCGGCAGGCGCGTGATGAACTCGCAGGCCAGCCGGCGCGAGCGGGCGTCGCATTCAATGCATTCCTCCCCGCCATTCAGACTGCACGTGAAACAGTATCCCCGCTTGATCTGTTCGGTAAGCAGCCTGAGCACCTTGTCCAGGTTCGACCCGATAGAATACGGCATGGTCACGGGCGTCATCTCCGAATCGCTGAAATATCCGGGAAATAGCACCGCCCTGAGACGCTCTACGATCTCGGTGAGCGCCTCGATGGAGGGCATGTCCGCATCGGGAGACGAGCGGTGATAGACCGCGCGATAGGACTCTGGCCGGCACAGCTCGGCCACCACCTTGCGGAGGATATCCGGCTGTGCGTCATCTGTTTCAGTCATAGCGTTCCTTTCCTGGAATAACTGGTTCGTCTCACCCCTCATCAAACAGTTCGGTGCTCAGGTAGCGCTCGCCCGTATCACAGACGATACAGACGATGAGCTTTCCGGCGTGCTCCTCCCGACGGGCCAGCTCAAGGGCCGCATGCACGCTGGCGCCCGAAGAGATCCCGCACAGAATCCCCTCCTCCCGGATCAGGCGGCGTGCCGTCACAAAGGCATCGGCGTTGCTCACCGGGATGATTTCATCGATGAGCTCCCGATCGAGCACCCCGGGAACAAAACCGGCGCCGATGCCCTGAATCTTATGGGGGCCGGGATTCCCCCCGGAAAGCACGGCCGATTCCTGAGGCTCCACGGCCACCAGTCTCAGCCCGGCGCGGCGCGGTCTCAAGGCCCGGCCCACCCCGGTAAGGGTGCCGCCCGTGCCCACCCCGGCCACGAAGATATCAATCCTCCCTTCGGTATCGCGCCAGATCTCCTCGGCCGTGGTACGGGCATGGACCCGAGAATTGGCCGGGTTGTCGAACTGCATGGGGATGAAGACCTTGGGCTCGCTCGCGGCGAGCTGGCGCGCCTTGTCGATGGCTGCCGCCATACCGCCGGTGCCCGGCGTAAGCACCAGCTCGGCGCCGAACCCCCTGAGCAGCTGCCGGCGTTCCCGGCTCATGGTCTCGGGCATGGTGAGGATCAGCCGGTAGCCCTTTACGGCACAGACAAAGGCCAGCCCGATGCCGGTGTTGCCGCTGGTGGGCTCGATGACGACCGTGTCCTCGTCGAGGAGGCCCTCACAGCGGGCCTCCTCGAGCATGGCCACGGCAATGCGGTCCTTGACCGAGGAACAGGGATTGAAGAACTCCAGCTTGGCCACCACTTCGGCCGGCAGTCCCTGTGCCAGCCGGTTCAGTCGCACCAGGGGGGTATTCCCCACGAGATCGATCATACTTTCGGCAATATGCATCGCGCTCCTTTTCTGCCCGCCCAACAGGGCAGTTTTTAGCTGGCCTATAAGAATCGCCCTATCCTGGGCATGCACCCCGGGGCCATCCCTGGCCTGCCCTTTTCACCGCAAGCCTCTGGGAATTCGACCTGGAATGATCGACGTGTTGCGCGCATCCGGAAGAAGAGCCCGCGCCGTCACTGCGGCCACAAGGGTATAGGAAAGGGTCCCTTCCGATCTTTACCGCCCGGATCGGGCGCAGCCCTCAGCCGACGCAGGCGTCCTTGTCGCCGAAATGTTCGATGATATAGCGCTTTATCACCTCGATGACCTCGTCCTTGCACTCGCCGCACACGGTGCCCACCTTGGTGTGCTCCTGGACCTCATAGAAGGTGCGCGCCCCCTCAAGCACAGCATGCTCGATCTCGCTCTCTGTCACATGCATGCAATGGCACACCTCCCGGTCTTTTTCCTCCACGATACGGTGCTCCATGCCATTGCGGCGGTAGTAGTCGGTTATGGCCATCCTCAGGGCCTTGTCACCCAGTACGGAACAGTGGATCTTGTGCTCGGGCAACCCCCCCAGCTCCCGGTTGACATCCCTGGCCGTGATGCGGTAGGCGTCCTCCAGGCGCATGCCCTTGACCATCTCGGAGAGCACCGAGGTGGAGGCGATCGCGCTGGCACATCCGAAGGTCTTCCAGCGGCAATCTGTGATGACATCCCGCTCCCGGTCCACCCGGATGACCACAACCATCTGGTCGCCGCACTTGATGTTGCCGGTCTCTCCCCGGCCGTCGGGGGCGAAGACCTCCTCATCCTCAAGGATGTTGCGAGGATGCATGAAGTGCTCCTTGACCTTGTCCGTATAGGCCCACTCGCCCGGTGTCATGATGTGCCCCTCCTGTAGGCGCTCGACATGCCCCTGATGCGTTCGATGACCCGCGGCAGGACATCGAGGACATACTCCACCTCTTCCCGGGTATTCTCGCGCCCCAGGCCGATGCGGATCGAACCGTGGGCGCACTCCATGGGCACCCCGGTGGCCAGGATCACATGTGAGGGATCCAGCGAACCGGAGGCACAGGCCGAGCCTGTGGACACCGCGATCCCTTCCAGGTCGAGATAGAGCAGGATGGCCTCGCCCTCGGCCCCGTCAAAGGATACGTTCAGCGTACCGGGCAGCGTATCCGTAGGGTGGCCGTTGAAGTGAATGTCCGGTATGCGCGCCTCGATGCCCTGTCTGAGCATATCCCTGAGCCCTGTCAGCCGCCCAGCCTCTTCCGCCATCTCGCGGGAGCGCATCTCGATGGCCTTGCCCAGCCCCACGATACCGATGGTGTTTTCCGTGCCCGCCCGGCGGCCTCTCTCCTGGTGACCGCCCCGGATAAGCGGGCCGAAGGGCACGCCCCGGCGCACGTACAGGGCCCCCACCCCCTTGGGACCGTAGATCTTGTGCCCGGAGAGGCTAAGAAAATCCACCCCCAGCTCGCGCACATCCACCGGGAGCTTGCCGATGGCCTGCACCGCATCGGTGTGGAAGAGGGCGCCCCTGGCATGGGCAATCATAGAGGCGGCCTTGACGTCCTGGATGGTGCCGATCTCGTTGTTGGCCATCATGACCGAGACGAGCCCGGCCCCGTCTGCAAGCTCGTCCTCCAGCCGGTCCAGCCGCACCTTGCCCGTCCTGTCCACGTCCACAAACCGCACGTCCACCCCCTGCTTCAGGAGGCATTTCGAGGTCTCGAGGATGCAGGGGTGCTCGATGGTGGTGGTGACGATCTTAGCCTGGTGTGCCACACAGAATTCGCACTCCGATGCCCGGCATGTAAGCAGGGAGAGCACTGTATTGTTGGCCTCGGACCCGCTGCCCACGAAGACGATCTCCTCGGGGAAAGCGCCGAGGAAGGCCGCCACTTTCGAGCGGGCCTCCTCCACCAGTGAGCGCGCCTGGCGGCCGAAGCCGTGCAGGCTCGAGGGGTTGCCAAAGGTTTCCATGGCCTGAACCATGGCCTCCCGCACCGCGGGGTGCAGCGGGGTGGTGGCGTTATGGTCCAGGTAGATACTGCGGGCCTCCATGACCTTCCTTCTCCTTCCCCCAGGCCGGGCCGCTTCCCGGGCGGCAGCGTGCCGCATAGCCCCGTGAACTTCTATATCTTCCTGATACCTATAGTGCTTATCAAACCATATTTCCAGGTTCTGGATATATTCCTATGCACCCCATCTACTTACATTATCCCGTCTGCCCTACCTCCCTGTGTATCCAAGTCATGGGCATGAACCCCAGGGCAGGCCCTGGGCCGGCCTTGACGTCGCAAGCGGCAGGGAATTCGACTCCATCATGATCAACCATGTGCAGCGACAAACTGGCAGCGACAGAACCTCACGGCGCCCGGTGGCGGGTACTCCCGGGCTGACAGATGCAATGCCTTTTGCCTCTGCATTACCCGGGTATCCGTGAGAATCAGAATAATCCCGCGTGTGCCGGATCAGCCCTGCTGATAGAGATGTACGTCCGTCTGCGGGAAGGGAATCGTGATCCCCTCGGCATCGAAGCGTTTCTTGACCTTCTCCACCAAGGCAAAATAGACGTCCCAGTAGTCTCCGGTCTTGACCCACACCCGCGCCTCGAAATTCACGCTGCTGTCGGCAAGCGCCTTGACGATGATCGCCGGAGATGGGTCCCTGAGGATGCGCTCGTCCTCTGCGACCGCCTTTTCGATGATGCCACGCACCTTGTCGATGTCGTCGCCGTAGCTGACGCCCAAGAGCACATCGATGCGCCGGGTGTCCTTGGCGGTGTAATTGACAATCACGTCCCCCATGATCTTGCCGTTGGGGATGATGATGGTCTTGTTGTCCACGGTCTTGATCTGGGTGGTGAAGATGTGGAGATCTTCCACCACCCCGGACACACCGGCGGCCTCGATGTAGTCACCGCCCTTGAAGGGTCGGAAGATTATCAGCAGAAAACCGGCGGCGAAATTGGCCAGCGAGCCCTGAAGGGCCAGGCCGACGGCCAGGCCGGCCGCACCGATGACCGCAATGAACGAGGTGGTCTGGATGCCGAGCTGGGCGATGGCGGCGATCACCACGAAGGTGATCAGGGCGATGTAGGTGAGCGAGCCCACAAAGGAGACGATCACCGGCTCCACCTCCCGTTTCGTCAACACCCGGGCGGTGAGCCTCCTGAGGGCCTGGGCGATCCAGCGCCCGAGGATGAAGATGATCAGGGCCGCAAGGGCCTTCACCCCGTAGAACATGAGCCACCCCTGCATCTTGACCAGATAGTCCTCCATGATACACCCTCCTCTGAAGACCTTCATTTCTTCCTGGGCGCATGCAGGTGAAGGACACACGCCCCCGCCAGGGCTCCGGTACAAGATGCGGAAGATGTCTTCCTTAGTAAATAGTTATATACGGCATGTCAAGTCAGCCCACCTGCCGGTCACAACCGGGGCATCGCATGCAAGCAGAACCTGGACCCTGTCCGAACGGGAGAGGCTGACCCGCGGCCCGTGAAACGGACGAGGGCGCCCCCGCAGGTAACGCATCGGTCTTACCGTTGCGGATCCGCCGGCCTGAGACTTGCGGGGGGAGCATCAGGCCCCGTCGAGACCGTGATGCTCCTTCTCCGTGAAATAGGCCTCGGGATCCTTCAGGTAGATTTCCGTGTCCTTGAGCGAGAGATAGTGCTCCCGCTCGATGCGTGCGAGCAGGTCGAAAAAGGCCCTTTCCTTGGGGTCGCGGGAGGCATCCCGCAGCCGGGCGTAGAACTGCGTACCCTTGTACTCGAAATCGGTCGCAATCTCGATGGCCTTGAGGTCATCGGTGTCGGACTCGGGCTGATCCTCGACCTGTGTGATCATGTCCGTGAGGATCTCCTTGATGGCGGTGTCCTTGACCTTGAGCGGCAGGCTCGCGGGCCACTTCTCCTGTCTGGTCCAGGTGTCGTGGAGCTCCTTGAGCCGCTCATAGTGCTCGAGCTCATCGTCGGCGATCTCCTGGAACATACGCCTCCCGATCGGGTTGCGCGTGCGCGCGGCATGCTTCAGGTAGAACTCCCGCTCGTGCATCTCGTTGTTCAGTGCGACTTCCAGGGCGTCCAGCCGTTCCTGATCTGTCATCTCCCCCTCCTCGGGTCCTTGATCCGCTTCTGTCTTCTTCCTCTCCGGGGCCATGCCCACCCTGGTTCGACCCCTGCCTCATCTCACCTGTGCCTCACACCCGACCGGAGAGGAGCCCTCCTCGCCTTCTGGTACAAGATGCTCCCGCATCACTTCACGGTTCCTGTGCCACCAGGGGCAGACCCCATCACCGCCTCTCCTGCGTAGAAAGTGATAACCCTGCCCCCGACGAAGTCAAGAACGCTCACAGACAGAACTGCCACAGGCCCTCCTGTCAGCGACCCGCACGGGATTCGGCGGGGAAGCGGCGCGTGATGATCCCCGTGATCTCATCCACGCATGTCTCCAGGGGTTTGTTGGTGACCCCGATCACCGCATAGCCATGCCGCTTGCACACGCTGTAGGTCTCCTCCAGCTCCTCGTTGATGCCCGCCAGGTCGGTGTAGCGCGCGGACAGCGGTGCCTTGAGGTTCTGCTGGCGGGTCTGACGGTAATCCAGCAGTCGTTCCGGCTCCATCACCAGCCCGATGACTCGCCCCCGGTCCACCTCACCCAGTGCCACCGGCAGCTCCCGACCGCGCACCAGGGCCACGTTGGCCACCTTCCATCCCAGGACCGCCAGGTACATGCTGAGCGGGGTCTTGCCCACCCGGGACACCCCCAGAAGTACGATCTGCGCCCGGGGCAGATCCTGCGGATTGAGCCCGTCGTCGTGGAACATGGCGAACTCGATGGCGGAGGCCCGCTCGAAGTTGGAGATGTTCTGCTGCCGGTAAAGCCCCGGCCGACCCAGCGGTTCACTCTGGAGCATGCTCGTCAGGTGTGTGATGAGCTCCCCCATGAGATCGACGGCCACGACCCCGGACTGCGCCGCCAGGCGCCCGAGCTCGCGGCGCATCCCGCCGTCCACCAGGGTGTAAACGATCAGCCCCCCGGTAAGCCGGGCCTGGGCGACAACCTCCCGGAGCTGCCCCGCCTGCTGCACATGGGGGACCACGACCACCGCGGGAAGTCTTCCGGGAAACTGGGCCAGCACGGTGTGCACCACCAGCTCAGCACTGGCACCGGTGCCGCCGGAGACCACGTAGATGCACGCCCTGCCAGGGATCATGGCTATGAACCCCAGGGCAAGCCCTGGACCCTGCCTGACGCCGCAAGCAGCGGGAAATTCGACCCCCAGGCCATTAGAGCTGTCGCTCCCGTCCCTGTCCATGCGGAGCCCCCCTTAAGGGGCAGCATACCACACCCGGGCCTGCAGGGCACGCCTGTCCGCGAGATTCAGATCCCCGGGATGGAGGGGATAGCCAGCAGAGCCTGCTTCAGGGCCTGAAACACCGCATAGCCGCTGCGGTAGCGTTCGGCAATCTCGGGGTTGGGTTCGAAGTATCGCTCGATCCTACCCATACGATCGAACGCCTCCGCCAGATCGACATGCACCCCCAGGGCGATCGCCGCCAGGATGGCGGCCCCCAGGGTCGAGACCTCGGGGTTGCTGGCCTTGCCGATGCGTTTCCCGGATATGTCGGCCCTGAGCTGAAGCAGTTTGTCCGAGCGCGCCCCCCCGCCGCCGACATGCAGTGTTCCCAGTCCGCCTTCCACGCTCTGATCCACGAGGTCGAGCATGCCACGGGCATCGTAGGCCAGTCCTTCCACCATCGACTGGAAGATGGCCGTCTGATCGGTTGCCAGGTCCAGCCCGTATATGCAGCCCCGAGAGGCGTCGAATTGCGGCAGGGTAAAGAGGCGTGCCCGGCCGTCAAAGGTGGCCGCTGCGAACAGACGCTCAAAGATACCCTTCTGTGAGCGGTCCTGGCGGGTTAGCGAGGAGAGGTACCATTCCAGCAGGGCCCCGGAGGTCGGTACACCCATCATGGTGGCATACATCCCCGGCTGGGGCCCGCAGAAGGAGACCAGCGAGGATACGGGCCGGTCGCTGAGGTACCCCATGAGGTCCATGGTGCCGATGATCTCCGCCGCGAAGCCCCTATCGGCCGCGATGGCCCCCAGGCCGATGAGGCCGCAGACAAAATCGTGCGCCCCGATCACCACCGGTGTGACCGAAGGCAGCTTCACCTCACCGAAGGTATCTATCGTGCCGATTATGCTAGCAGAGTCCACAATTCCCGGGCCAAGGGCGTCCGCGGAAATCCCCACCGCCTCGAGCAAGAGGGGCGACCATCTCTGCGCATGGATATCGAAGAGCATCTTGCGCGAGGCCATGGTATAATCGTTGACCGCCTCCAGGCCCAGGCGGCTCAGGATGTACTGCTGGATGTCATAGAAATATTTCGTCTGTGCGAAGACCTGCGGCGCGTGCGCCTTGAGCCACAGGATCTTGGAACTGACGTTCATGGAGGCGATCGGCCCGCCGGTGATCTCCCAGTGCCGGCCGAAGTCCACCTGCTCCATGAAGGCCTCGGCCTCGCTCTGGGCCCTGGCATCAAAGGCCGGCAGGAGGTGGGAAAGGTTGGCCCCGTTCCCCTCCACGGGCACCACATTGTCGCCGAAGAAGCTGAAGGTCACGGCCTCTACCGGCGGGCCGCCCGGGACGATAACGCCCGCTACGGCCTGCTGCGCCGCCTTCCAGATCTGCCGCGGATCGATCTCGGTGCGGTTCTCGGCCGGATGCAGCCAATCAAAGGGGGCCGCCACGCCGCGCACGAGCGTCCCGTCATCGGCCTTAACCAAGCTGGCGCGGACATTGGATGTCCCGCAATCGACCACCAGAATCATAGCCTTTTCTTTCATCGTTCTGCTCCTGTCACCAGGCCCTGCAGCTGTATCCCTGAGCACGGCCTGCCATGCTATGCTTACCTCTCCGTCTCAGGGGGTGGGCTCGAGTGCGACCAACTCCTGGCCAATGGCCCCTGCCAGATAGGCCCTTTCCGATTCCAGATTCCACAGCCCCAACCGCAGGATGAGGATCGCCAGGCGCCAGGCACGGATGCCCTCGTCACTCATCCCGGTGAGCCGGCGCAGCGTGGCGCGGTAGTGCCGGAAGAGACGCTCCCGGAAAAAGGCGATCAGCTTCAACCCCAGGGCCGTGGTCCCCGGGGGAGGATCACCCAGGGTGAGCAGGAGCGAGGTAAAGGCCACATCTGCGGCGGCATCGCCCCTGACCGCCAGGGCCCAATCGATCACCAGGGGTGTACCGGAGGTGACCATGATGTTGTCGGGGTGGAAATCGAGGTGGCAGACCGCATCGCCCTCCGGCAGGCGTTCGAGGTAGCCCTCGAGAAGATCGAACTGGTGGGGGAGAATGGTGCCCTGAGGGACCGTGCGGCTCATGGAACGCACGAGATCCTTGATGGGTGACAGCGCCTGGGTATGGAAGCCCAGGGTCTGGGCGTGCAGTCGCGCCATGGAGGCGGCCGTCGTATACAGGCGCAAGGGGTTGCGGAGGGTCTGTTGCAGGAGGGTGGTCTCCCCGGCGCGTCCGAAGATGATGCCCTCGCGCCCCTGAAATCGGCAGCGTCCGTAGACCGGCGGCACAGGCAGCCCCAGGGCATAGACCACGCTGTGGCGCTCGAACTCGGCCTCCACCTCGTCAAGTGCTACCCCGGCATGAAACAATTTGACCACTCGATCGGCCTCCAAGAGGTAGACATCCGACTTGCGCCCGATCCCCAGGAGATGCTCTTGTTTCAGGCTTAACCCCTCTTTCATCGACGATCCTCCTCTGATTATCTTTCCTCACGCCTCGAGTTGTTGACCTCTCCTTTTCGGTCTGTCAGGAACGAAGTCCCCCTGCCGGCGGCGCCCGGTGCAAAACGCATCCCAGGCCCGCCCTCAATTGACGATGAGATCGCTCCTGCCGGATGCGATATAGGCATTGATGGCATCTCTCAGCAGCAGGTGTGATTTGACGAGTTCATCGGTGGTGCCGCCGATATGGGGGGTCAGGGTCACGTTGTCAAGCCTCAGAAAGGGGTGGTCTGCGGGCAGGGGCTCTTCCCGGAAGACGTCCAGCGCGGCCCCGCTAATCCGCCGGGCCTCGAGGAGCTCTATGAGGGCCGCTTCATCAACCAGGCCGGCTCGCGCCGTATTGATGAAGTAGGCCCCCGGCCTCAGGCGCGCCAGCAGGTCCCGGCCGATGAGGCCCTGGGAATCTTCCGCCAGCCTCGCATGCAGGCTCACGATATCGGCCTCCTCGAAGATCTCCGGCAGTTCCTTGGGGCTCACGCCCTGGGAGAGCATCTCCTCGCGCGGGACTATAGGATCATAGGCCAGCACGCGGGCGCCGAAGGGTTTCAGGCGTTCGGCGACCTTGCGGCCGATGTGCCCGAAGCCCACCAGTCCGACCGTCTGACCCCGCAGGGTGGTCCCGATGGCGATCTTGTCCCAGGTGCCCCCGCGCACCGCGGCATGACAACGGGCGATATTGCGCAACTCACAGAGCATGAGGCCCAGGGCGAGATCGGCCACGGAATCGGCATTGCGCACCACGTGCATGACCGGGATACCCCGGGCGTTGGCCGCCTCCAGGTTGATATGCTCCAGTCCGGCGCGGCACGTGCCGATGAGCTTCAGACGGGTGGCGGCCTCGATCACCCGCCGGGGAACCGGGCAGAGGTGCACCAGCAGCATATCGGCATCGACGATCTCCTCCAGCAGTCCTGCGGGTGGGGTCTCGCCCTCCGGACCGTTGCGCTCCATGGCGTGGATGCGGTCCTGGAAGGCCTCGATGTCATCGTCCCAGCCCCAGTGCAACGCCACGATTTGTTTCTCTTCGGGGTAGTTTAGCTCAGAGGCGGCTTGCCCAAGCTGCTCCTTGGTGATGAAATCCCCTACAACGACAATCTTCATACCCCCTCCTTTCCCTTTGTGATGCGCACCGGCCCCTGACGGTGAAGACCGCGCCCGGAAACCGGATCGACTTCCTGCAGGCCAGGTCGTCACACCGGGCAGCCCTGTCGGAAGGTGCTGCCGGTATCAAGGTGTGCCGCCCTCAAACCGCCTTGAGTTGCCCTATCAGCTCGATGATGTTCTGCGGCAGGGTGGTGACCGCCTTGCCGGTGGACAGGGCATACAGGTAGATCCTGGCGGTCTTTTCCAAAAGCTCGACATTGATCCAGGCCTTCTCGAGGGTCGATCCCAGGCTCAGGGTGCCGTGATTCTGGATCAGGTAGCATTGGCAGTGATTGTCGAGCCTGGAGGCCACGTTGGCAATCAGCTCCGGGCTGCCCGAAAGGGCGTAGGGGATGACCTCCACTACTTCTCCCATACTGAAGCCCACCTCGTCGAACAGCGCCGGGATGGGGGTGTTGATCACCGCAAAGACACTGGCAAAGATCTGGTGCGTGTGGATGACGGCGTTCACATCCGGGCGGCTGAGGTACACCTCCCGGTGCATGCCGGCCTCCACTGACGGGGTACGCTCACCTTCGAGGGTCTTCAGATCGAAGTCGAGCACGCACATGTCGGCCAGGGTCATCTCCTGGTACGGCAGGGTGGAGGGGGTGACAACGAAGGCCTCCTCCCCGGGGACACGCAGGGAGACGTTGCCGCCCGTGCCCTTGAGGGCCCCGAAATAGCCGTGCTCAGATAACCACTGGCAACACTCGAGGACGCTTTGTGCATAGTCATCATACCTTCCCATCACTCACTCCCCCTCCTTTCGTTATCGGCATCCTGGCACCTCCCCGCGGTCCTTCTCTCCCAGGCCGGTCACACTCCCGCCCAAGGACCGCCCTCAATCCAATATGACGACCTTCTTGAGGCCCTTTTTATCGAGCGTCAGATCGATGGCCGCCATCACCCCTTCGAGCGCGGTGAAGCGGTGTGAGATGAGCCGCTTGACATCGATGCGCCCCGCGGCGATCATCTTGAGGGCGTTCTCGTAATCGTCCGGCGAGAACGACGAGGTGCCCACCAGGGTCAGCTCCTGGTAGTGCAGCATGTCCGAGGACATCTCCACCACGGTGCCACTCGGCAGCCCCCCGAAAAAGTTCACGGTCCCGCCACCGCGGGCCAGCTGCAGGGCCAAGAGGTAGGTCGCCACCGTACCCACGGCCTCGATCACCACGTCCGAACCCAGATACCCCGTAACCTCCTTTACACGCGCCACCGGATCCTCACGGCCGGTATCGATCAGGGTGTCCGCGCCCAGGGTGCGGGCCGTCTCCAGCCGGTCCGCCTGCTGATCCAGCATGATCACCTGACCCGCACCGCACGACCTGGCCAGTTGGAGCAGGATCAGCCCCATGGGGCCGGCCCCGATGATGGTGACCGTCTGCCCCAGGCCGATGTTGGTCTTGCGGATGGCATGAAGACAGGACGCCACCGGCTCAGTCAGGGCGGCCTCCTCGAAGGAGACGCCGTCGGGGATGGGGAGCGCCCGCAGCGAGGCGTTGTTCCCGGGGACCTTGAAATATTCCGCAAACCCGCCGGGCTGCACGAAGGAAAACGGCGCCTGGACGCAGAAACGATAGCTGCCCGCCCGGCAGGCCGGGCAGCGCCCGCAAGGCACATAGGGCGAGACGGCCACGGCCTGTCCCACCTTGAGGCCTTCGACCCGGGCCCCCACCGCGGCCACCTCGCCGGACATCTCATGCCCGGGCACCCATGGCAGACCATAGAGCTCGATAAAAAAATGCTTACCCCGCATGGAGGCCTTGACATCGGTGTAGCACAACGAGCAGGCGCGCATGCGCACCAGGAATTCATCGTCGGTGATTTCGGGTTTCGGCATGTCCACCACATGGATGACCTTGGGGATTTCAAAGAGGGCGGCGGCCTTCATGCTTGTCTCCTTTCATGCAGTTATGGAGGGGGCAGGCAGCAGCCGCACCCTTCCTTGCCCAGACAGGATCATATTAACATAGTTAATATGATCCTGTAAAGCGGACCGTGAGCCCCATCCCCGGCCCGAGGAGCGGCCCCAGGACCAGACCGCGCATACCGTTATCACCGTAAGCCCCGCCGGGCGACCCCGAGTCATGGGAGGCCAACCAGCCGCCTCAGGTGGCGGGAACCCCCCTGTCAATACATGTCCCCTTAATTCACATCCTGTCCCGCGCGGGACACGGGGCCACGCCCCAGTCTCACCGCGAGCAGAGGGCTTAGCGCCCGCGCAGGGGCCACCCCCGCCCTCACAAGCCTTCGCGCTCGACGCGAACGGCCGGCAGACCTCAGCCGCGCATGCCGGTGAAAAACGGGGCATGGTTGGAGGTGAAAACCGGCGGGTCACGCCCGATGATCGGCCGGATGGCCGGGTGGCACCTGAATTCACGCTCCAGAAAAACCCGCACGGCGGCGCGGTCCCATCCTTCGGGGTGCGCGAAACTGCTGCACAGGCTCAGGTCGCCCTCGTAGAAGGCGCCCGTCTCCAGGTTCCCGGCCAACGGACTGTGGGCGGGCAGGTTGAATATCGCCAGGTTGAGAAATCCGATCGCGCCCGCATGACGCACCGTGAAATCCAGGGTCATCCTGGCCGCGGCGTGCGTCTCCTGCGGCGTACCGAAGAGCAGGTAGACATAGCTGGCAATGCCCGCCCTCTTCAGGGCCTTCAGCGCGAGAGAGGCGGTCTCAAGATTGAGCCCCTTGTTGAGTTCATCCAGCACCCGCTGATCCCCGGACTCGATCCCCAGTTGGAGCATGGTACAGCCCGAGCGCTTCAGGCTGCGGCAGAAGTCCTCATCGGCCAGCTGCTCCGTGACGCGGGCAAAGCCGTACCAGGGCACCCCCAGGGGGTTCTCGCAAAGCCACTCAAGCAGCGCCGGGCTCAGGGCGTTGTCCAGAAAATGCACCAGACGTGTCGCATGCTGCCCGCAGAGACGGGCGACTTCCGCCCCCACGCGCGACGGACTCAGGGGCACGTAAGCGTTCCCCTGGGCCGTTTCCGGACAGAACGCGCAGCGTCCCCAGTAGCAGCCCTCCGAGGCGCTGTAGGGCAGAATGAGTCCAGGGGCCAGGTAGTCGGCCAAAGGAAAGTCGCTGTAATGTGGGGCAGCGTCCGGCCGGCAGGACTCTTCACCCATCAGGGCGGCCAGCCGCTCCTCGCCTGGGCCCGCCACCATCTCGTCCACCAGTCCCCCCCAGGGGCTTCTCCAGTCGGTCTGGCTCATCCATGCACTCACCAGTCCCCCGCCCAGAACGATCCTGACCTGCGGCAGGAGCCGGCGGAGATAACCGATCATGGCGAAGGTGCATAGGCCCTGGCTGAGGTAATTCAGGGAGAAGCCCACAACTACAGGACTGTGCCGTGCGGCGAGCCCCGCCAGACGCCCTGCGAAATAGGGGTAGAAGGGGTTGCGTTCCGGGTGACAGGCGGCCCAGCCAAGGTCCGCACTGCGCAACGGCGAGCGCCGCTCATCACGGTAATCCGCCAGTCCCACCCGCACGTCCCCGGAGACCCCGGCCGTCTGCAGGACCCTTCCGAGGTCCCGCACGGCTCTGGCATAGCGGTCGAGATTTTCGAAGCCCCTGCCGGAGCGCAGAACAGCGAGATTAAGCTCCCGGCGCTTCCAGGCACCCACGCTCCACCGGTCGCCTGCCTGCCCTGTCCGCGGAAAACCGCCGCCGATCAGATACAGCAGGCCCTCGATATTGGCATCCAGCACCTTAACCGTGATGCCGTTATGCCTGAGGGCGCCGGCCAGGCGGGCGATACCAGCGGGCGGCTCGCACGGCCTCACCACGGGCGGGTGAATGAGGAGGATCTCTGCCCCTGTCTGCATGCGCCCTTCCTTATCCGAAATTACCCCCGTACGAAAGCAGGAAAGCCGTCCCCCGACAAAGTCGGAAACCAGCGCGATACCCCACGAGAGACCTCCCCTTTAGCCTGCGAGGATCCGGAATCAATCAGGGGTATGAACCCCGGGGCATACCCTGGCCCCTTCTTGACGCCGCCAGTGGCGGGCAAGGCGACACGCAGTACTTGAACCTTTGCCCCCATCGGTCTATCTCTTGATTTATGACAGGTTCCTTCATCTACGCCCTGCTTGCCGACGGTGTCGTCATCTGCCATCTGGCCTTCATCGTCTTTGTCGTCCTGGGAGGGATGTGCCTCTTTGTCTGGCCCAGGCTCATCTGGGTGCACCTTCCCTGTACCCTCTGGGGCATAACGATCGAGCTGGGCGGCGGCATCTGTCCGCTGACCCCACTCGAGAACGCCCTGCGCTCCCGGCAGGGCGCGGATGTCTACACGGGCGACTTCATCATCCATTGCCTCGAAGGCATCGTCTACCCGCAAAACCTCACCCGGGAGCTGCAGATTATCTTCGGTCTCAGCGTGATCGCGGTGAACGTCCTGGTATATGGGGCCCAGTTCCTGAGGCATACCCGCATGGCGCAACGACAGTGCCGCTGATCCGGGCCTCTGACCTTCGCATCTCATCCGTCACCCTATCCTTCCCCGGCCTCAATCCCCAGAGGCCTCGAAAATGCAGGCGGATCACACCGTCGGCAGACTGACGTCCCCTCCGGTCGATTCCCCCTGAGGAGGAGTCTCCAGAAGGTGCATGAAGGCCTGTGCATAGGCCTCAAGGCCATCCAGACCGGCAGAGGCGACCCTTAAGGTCTCGATCGTGAAGCGCTCCCTGAGATCACGGGGATGGGTCCCGGCCAGGGCGCTCTCGGCCAAGAGCGCGGCCCCGAAGGCCGAGGCCTCCTCCAGGCTGGTCAGGAAGACCTCGTTGTCAGGGTTGAGGGAGGCGACCAGGGAGGTGTACACCTCGTTGCGGCTGAAACCGCCCTCGATGAAGAGGGGCATGCCCTTCTCCAGCCCGGCACGTTCCAGGGCCACCTGGGTATGGATAGCCAACGACAGGGTGAGCACGGTATAGGCCCGCTCGAAATCATTGAAGAATTCAGGGATGCTGCCCCCCGCAACCTCCATGAAGGACCGGCTCCTCCCGGGCTCGATGATGCGCGCCGTGGATTCGGGAAACATGCCGAAGGGTACCAGGGCCGGGAGGATGAACTCGCCCTGCCCCTTCAGGATATCGGCGCACAGGTCGCGGTCAAAGGCCGGGTGTTCGGCCGAACCCTTGAGACCTGCGAGCATCTCCATATAGACATCGAACTCCAGCCCGGCCAGAAAGATGGTGGTCTTGACCGGGTCGCCGAACACACTGCCGTTATAGAAAATCACCTTGCCCAGTTCGTCCGGGCGCAGAAAGACTTCGGTGGTGGGGTGCATTGCCACGCACACCGAACCGGTGGAAAGCAGCATGAAGGAACCGCTCCTGCTGACGAGATAGGGCAGAAGTGCGGCGTTGGAATCGTGCACGCCCACGGTGACGATCGTATCCGTCCGGAGCCCGGTGGCGCTTGCCAGCGCCGGGGTGATCCTCCCCAGCACATCCCAGGGCCGGGACAGACGCCGGGGAAATCTGTCAAGTATGCCCAGACGCTTAGCGACGAAGGACCAGTCCTGCGCCCGGAAGTCCCACAGGCAGGTATGGTTGCACAGACAGGTGTGCTCGATGGTCTTCCGCCCCGTGAGCAGGAAGCCGTAATACTGGGGCAGCGGCAGGATGGAGCGCGTACGGCCAAATTCTCCGGGATAGGCCTGCATGGCATAGGCGATTCCCTTGGCCATATTCCCCAGGCCCGGCATGGACGGGCTGCAGGTGACACGCTGCAATTGTTCGGGATCTCCATACTCGCGCGCGAAGCGTGAGTGGAAGTCCTCGCCCGGATCGCTGTTGTAGGACAGCACAGGCATGGCGATCTCGCCCTCCCCGTCCAGGCACACGAAGGCCCCGCCATGCGCCGAGACGGACACGGCCCCGATCGGATAGCGCGCATTCATGTGCGCCAGGGCCTCGATCAGCCACTGCCCGGTTTCCTGGATGCGCTCATGCAGCTCGCAGCTCGTCTGAAACTCCTCGAACTGGGCATAGGTCGAGTCCAAAAGGGAGAAGTTGCGGTCATAGATCAGCAGCTTCTTGTTGGTCTTGCCCACATCGAAAACCGCAATGCAGGCCTCGGGTACTGTCGGTCTCGTCATGATCTTGCTCCTCTCGCGCTCCAGCCAATACATCCACGGATACGATTGTATGACAATTCCACGCACATCACAATCCTCCACCTTAAGCCGCTCGATCCCATGGGCTATTGCCATTGCTCGGGTGCCCGCCCCCCTAATACCTGCGGCTCCAGCAATGGTCCCGCTCCCGACATATCAATTCCATCAAGGCTGTTTCCAATCATGGAATTGCTCCCCGGGGCAAGCCCTGAAGCATCCTTGATGCCGCCAGTGGCGGGGGCATTCGACCCCGCATGATAAAATATTATCCGGCATATCATACAGATCCACCTGCGGGCGCATCCAGGGCTTGCAATGGGTGCCCCGGCTGCACTATGGAGAGGATGCACCTTCAGCACAAAGGACACACATGCACAGCCAGAGGACAAAAAAGATCTGCATGCTGGGGGCCTCTGCCGTGGGCAAGACGAGTCTCGTATCCCGTTTGAGCGGGGCGGTCTTCAGCAGTGCCTATCAATCCACCCTGGGCGTGAGGATCTCCAGGGCCACCGTGGCGGCCAATCAACGGCTGCAGGAACTCGTCATCTGGGACATCAAGGGGGAGAATACCTTTTACAGCGTTCCTTCGGCATATTTCCACGGTTGCGCCGGCGGCGTCCTCGTGGCCGACGGCACCCGCCGCTCCACCCTCGAGCAGGCCCTGGACCTCAAGGCGCGCCTGCTGGACGTTGCCGGTGAGATCCCCGTGGTGCTCGTGCTCAACAAGGCCGACCTAACGCATGCCTGGGAGATCGATGACGCCACCCTGGAGGCCCTCAAAGGCGGCGTGTGGACCTGCAGTGTCCGCACCGGCCACGGGATTCAGGACGCCCTGGAGAGCCTGGCCCTGAAGATGTGGGATCACAGATGACGCCCCTGCCCGCAGCCCTCACCCGCTATCTCACCGGACACACCCTCAAGGGGCGCAACCCCGCCTATCTTTGCGTAGGTGCGAATGGGCGCCTCGCCGACTACGGCGGAGACATCCACCTCTACGGGATCGGCCCCCTGTCGAAAGGGACACCCATCCTCGAACAGGTCTGGTTCCTTACCGGCATGCTGCCCCTCACTCAAGTTGACCTGGTGCTGCCCTGCGTACAGATCCAGGCGGGCCTGTATGCAGACGTGCACATCATCCGCCAGCGTCGCCACCATTGGGTACTCTTCCTGCGGGTCATGGAAGAGGAACTCGCGCATCTGCAGCTCTTCGAAAAGGCGAACGACAACAACCTGCTGCACGAGAGACATACCAAAATTCTAGACCAGTATCTGGGACGGGAGGTCTTCAAGGCCCTCGACGAGGGCATGATCTCGATCTCCGAATCCGGTGAACGCCGGCACGTGAGCATCCTTTTCGTGGACATCAGGGGTTTTACGTCCTTCAGCGAGGCGCATGCCCCCGAGGTGGTCTTTGCCACCCTCAATCACTACCTGAGCGCCATGATCCAACCCCTGCTCGATGAGTCGGCCGTGGTGGACAAGATCATCGGTGACGCCGTGATGGCCGTGTTCGGGATCCTGACCACGGCCGTATCCCCGCCCCACCAGGCCGTGGTATCCGCCCTGAAGATTATCGATGCCGTACGGGATCTCAACCGCGAGCGTTCCCGCACGGGCAGACCCCTGCTCGCGGTGGGTATCGGCATCTCCACCGGACCGGTGGCGGTGGGGGTCCTGGGCAGCAGCATCAGGAAGTCCTTCAGCGTAGTGGGACATCACGTCAATCTCGCCTCCCGTCTGCAGTCCAGCGCTGAGCCCTTCGAAATCCTCATCGATGAGAACACCTATCGCGAGATCGTCGCCTATCAACAGGGATTTAAAGCGACCTCCCTGCCCCTCAAGGGCCTGGCCGGCCCGGTAAGGGTCTATTCCCACCGCATGCACACCACCGTCTGAGGGCCCGGGAGACGACCCTGCGCCTGCCTAGATCAGGCAAGACTCCGCGACGCGCAGGCGGCGCTGCCTCCCCCTCATGGGTATGAACCCCGGGGCAGGCCTAAGGATCCTGCTTTCCGCTGCAAGCAGCGGGGAATTTGATCCTCAGGCCCTTAAACCTGGGCGAAGAGGGCCTCGATCTCCCTTCGATAACGCTCGGTGACGACATGGCGTTTGAGCTTCATGGTCTGGGTGAGCATGCCGTTTTCCAGGGTGAAGTCTTCGCTCAGGAAGATGAACTTCTTGGGTATCTCGTAGCCGGCGAACTTGTCCCTGAGGTGGCGGGTGATCTCGTCGCGCAGGAGCTCCTGAATCGCCGGGGATTGCTCCAGCTTGTCCCCCAGGTCGCGCGCGGCGGCGTGTTTGCCGACCACGTCCAGGTCGGGGAAGACCAGGCAGATGGTATAGGGTTTGCCCTCGCCGAAGA
>CAZUDI010000068.1:0-19818 GCA_964618975.1 uncultured Bacteriovoracaceae bacterium
GGAGGGCATGATTTAGCCGGGGGCGCGAGCCCCCGGTCCCCGCGCCGGTGACGCGTTCAGCCCCGACGGGGCGGCAGACTGCCACCGGGGGCGCGAGCCCCCGAGACCGTCGAAGCCGCTGACGCCCCGGCGGACGGATGTCGGCCAGGAAGCGCTTCAGGCCGCGGATGGCGATGGGCGTATCCACCAGCAACCCGCGCTTGCAGTCCTGTTCGCAGGGGTGATGGCAGATACGGCCGCAGACAGCGGGCAGGGGGTTCCTGTCCCAGATGAGCTTATAGGCCGCCTCCAGCTTGCCCTTGCGGATCAGGTTGACGTATCCCTGGGGGCTGATGCCCAGCGGGCAGGCCGTGGTGCAGGCCCGGCTGGCCGGAAGCGCCTGCATCTCCTCGAAGGTCAGGGCCGGCCGGCTGGTGCAGTCGGGGCAGATGCGGCAGATCTCGCGCTGGCGCTCGTGGATCGCCTCTACCGGACAGTACGCGCGGCAGGTCCCGCAGTTGACGCAGTTGCCCGGGCTGATGCGGGCCACCGCGGTGCGGGAGAGGCGGAATTCCCTGCCGGGTTCGACCTTCACCGTTACCGATACGGGTTGCTTGGTCATTTCTCCCTCCTTTGTTTGTGACTGCAGACCCGGGCAGAGGATCCTGCGCGGCGCGCCTCAGGCTGCAGCCGTTGATGCCAGCGATAGCATCAAGGAAGGCGCCTGTCTTCGCATGGGCATGCGAGCCGGTGCGCTTTTCTCTCAGGTCTTCTGACTCACATGCGCATGGGAGAAGGATCGCTGCGCTCCTCTGAAAAAGGTCGCTCCCCTTTCCTCTCGTGCGGGGGCATGCTATAATTCTGTGCGTCGCGAACGCCACCAGTGAGGGATGGAGGCTTGAAATGAGGTCAATCATCGTATGCCTGCTGCTCGGCTGCCTGTGGGGCGGGATGGTCTTTGCCGCCGACCCGGATGAGCCGCCCCTGAATCCCTTCCTGGCCGATTCGGCCTGGCCCATGAGCCACCGCAACCCCTACTGTCAGGCATCCAGTCCCCATGCCGGCCCGGCCAGGGCGGACGCGATCGGGGGGCTGCATTATCGTTTCGGCTACCCCGGCACGATCACCTGCGCCCTTTCCGGGGAATATCCCGATGGACGTCGCGTCATCTGGGGCAGCGCCGTAAATGCCGTGTTCAAGGCCGATCCATCGGACAACCTGCGCATCATCGACCGCCGGACCAAGGGGCTGGTCAATATCTTCAATGTGGCCAACGGCCTCTCGGGGGCCTACACCCTGGTCGATCGCGACAATATCTTCTACGTGCCGCGCAGGATGAAGCTCTATGCCTATGGGGACAAGGATGCGGGTGACATCGAGTCGGCGATTGAGGTCAAGCGGGTTTTCGCCATTCCCCGGGAGTATCGCACCTCCCGCGACGAGTGTATCGTGGGTCTGAATATCACCGGGGACGGTCACCTGGCCTTTGCGACCTCGGCGGGGACGGTGGGAGTCGTAGCGCGCGATTTCGAAAAGGCCTGCTTTCTGCAGCTGGGCGAGGAGATATCCAACTCCATCGCCTGTGATGAAGATGGCGGCATCTATGTGGTCAGCGCCAAGAGGATGTACCGGGTGCAGTGGGACGGCAGCGGGTTGAGCACGGACGAAGCCCGGGGAGGCTGGGCCGCCGACTACCAGGGGGGGGAAGATGTCGGTGGGGTACGCCTGGGCGTTGGGTCCGGGTCGACCCCCACCCTGATGGGCACCGGAGACCAGGATCGTCTGGTGGTGATCACGGACGGGCAGCGGCTGATGCACCTGGTGCTCTTCTGGCGGGACGAAATCCCGGCCGACTGGCAGCCGATCGAGGGCCGCCGGTCGCGCCGCATCGCGGCTCAGGAGCCGGTGACCTTCGGGGACGAGGATGCCGAGGAGTCCCTCTCGGAGCAATCGGTCTGTGTCCGGGGCTACGGCGCCCTGGTGGTCAACAATCAGCTGGCGCTCAAGAGCTCCAACCGCATCTGGAGTGTTATCCGGTCCAACGACAGGGGGGTGGCCCCCCATGGCGCCGAGAAGTTCGTCTGGGATCCCGAGAGACGCCGTCTCGAGACGGCCTGGGCAAACCGCGAGGTCAGCTTTCCCAACGGCATCCCGTCCATGAGCGCCGCCACCCACCTGGTCTATGACGTCGCCCAGCACGACACGGTCTGGACCTTCGAGGCCCTCGACTGGACCACGGGAGAGACGGCCTTCCGCTATCCCCTCGGCGGCTGGTTGGACAAATACAACTCGGCCTATGCCGCCACGGAAATCATGGGCAACGGCCGACTCTGCTCCGGGGCGCTCCTGGGCTTCATGTGTACCCGCCAGGGGGTCCGGGCGGGGGAAAGGCCTCCTTCATCGCGGTGATTTTCCGTCAGGGACGTGTCGACCTTTCCCCGATACCGCCATCTCACGGACGCCCCCCGCCTCACTCCACGCCGATCATCACATTGGAGGCCTTGACGATCACAAAGGCGGGCTGCCCCACCTTGAGACCCAGGCTCTCGCACGACTTCTTCGTGATAATGGAGGTGATCTCCAGACCCGGTGAGATCTCGACCTCCACCTCCACATTCACGGCCCCGGTTTCGATGGCCCTGATGGTCCCTTTGAGGACATTCCGCGCACTGATCTTCATACGACGACCCCCCTTCTTGGTCCTGCACCGCCCCCGGCGGCCATCCCCCTCCCGAGAGCCGCCGCCCAAGGCCTCGGCGGTCAGTCGACCGGGCGCCCCCCGGGGGAGTCAGGTCTGGGTATCTTCGCTCAGTCAGGCAACCCTCTGATCTGAAAGACAAGGGATTACCGATCACCACGTGAGTGCTGATAGAAATACAAGGCCGAGCGCTCAAGTCAAGCGCCGGCGCTGAAGGGCCTCAGGGCCCGAGGGGGGAAAAGCCGGGGGAGCCTGCCCCTCAGATCAGGCCCAGTTTGCGGGCCCTCTCCGCCGCCTGGGCGCGGTTGTGGATCCCCAGCTTCTGATAGGCGGCCTTGACGTGCGTGCGCACGGTATTGATGCTGATCTCGAGCCTCCCGCCGATCTCCTCGTACCCCAGGCCGTGGGCGATGAGGGTCAGGACCTCGCTCTCGCGCTCGGTGAGCGGTTCGATCAGGGCTTCCGTGACCGGTGGGGAGGCCTGGCCGGTCTCGAAAACCTCCCGCAGCCAGGCCAGGTAGCACGGGCCGGGGCCGGCTCCGGCGCGCGCAGAGGCGAGCTTCCTGACCAACGCCGCCAGGGGGGGTCCTTCATCGACAAAGGTCCTGAGGTATCCCTCGGGCTCGGCCAGGGTCAGGGCCCGCGCCAGGGCCTCCAGGGCCCGGCCCTGCCGGCCCCGGGCCTGCAGCAGCCGGGCCTCGAGGGTCAGCAGCTCGATCTCGCGCCGGGTGCGCCTGCGGGCGCGCACCTCCAGGCCAAGCCGCTCCAGGTGGGCCTGGGCCTCATCGAGGCGGCCCTGGGCCAGGCGCACGCGCACCAGCGCCAGGGTCTGCCACTCGCCGATGAGGGCCGCCGCGGTGCCCTCCGGTTCCACGCCGGCGGCCCAGTGCCAGGCCGCCTCCGTGGAACCCTGCGCCAGATGGAGCATGGCCCGGAAGGCCTCGACGGCCGGGATGATCACGTGCATGCCCTGCCCCAGGAGGAGGGCGCTCAGTTCGTCCAGCAGGCGCTGGGCCTCCGACACGTTCCCCCGCACGTGCATGAGGCGCGCCAGGCCGAAGTAGCCCGGCCACAGGCTGTCCCAGGCGTTCCACTTCTTTCCGAGCGCGATGCCCTGCAGGAAACAGCTCTGGGCGGCATCCAGATCGTTCCACTCGTAGTACAGCTCGCCCAGGCCCACATGCGTCAGGCCGAAGAGCGAGCTGGCCGGCATGTTGTGCTCGAGGGCCCAGTCGATCTCCTGACGGTAGGTGGCAAAGGCCTGGTGCAGCCGGTTCTGCATGGCCTCCACATAGCCCTGGTGGCTCCAGGCCCACTGGGTGATGAAGACCCAGCGCATCCCGCGGCCCTGGGTGGCCTCGATCACGCGGCGATAGCTCTCCCCGGCCGCGGTGGGGTTGCCGCTGTACTCGTGGGCCAGCCCCACGCCCATGGTGGTATAGGAGAAGGCCCGGATGCGGTCGTCCTCGGAATCCAGCCAGACGCTCGCGCGCATGTGCGCGAGCGTCTGCTCGGCGATGCGGATCACCCGCGCGGTGTCCATGGTCTTCATGGACAGCAGGCAGCGCATGACCGCGGCGTTGGCATACAGGGAGCGGGCCTCGGGCGTGAGCGCCCGCACCTGTTCGTCCGTCAGGTCCCCGGCCGTGACCGACAGATTGCCCTCGATCTTGCGCAGGTAGGCCTCGGCCCGGCCCGCCTGCCAGGTGGCGGTGAGCGCCAGGGCATAGTGGAGCCTCAGGGAGGGATTCGAGTCCAGCACCTGATCGGGCAGCGCGCGGAGCCACCCGATCAGGGTATGCAGCATGTTCTTCTGGAACATCTTGAGGCTGAGCGCCTCGAGCAGGTCGGCCGCCCTCGCGTGGTCCCCGGCCAGGAGCGCATACTCCACGGCCTGTTCGGTATCTCCCTGGTCCTCGAACCACTGGCCGGCACGCCGGAAGAGCTCCGTGACCACCTCCTGGCCGGCGCTGCCCTGAAGGTAGGCCTGAAGGGAGTCCGCAAACAGGGTATGATAGCGGTACCAGCCGCGGGTCTGATCCAGGGGCTCGATGAACAGCCGGGCGCGTTCGAGCCCCTCGAGCAGGGCCTGCGCGTCGTCGCAGCCGGTCACCGCGGCGCACAGGGAGGCGTTCATCTGCCTGAGAATCGAGGTCCGCATCAGGAACTGCCGGATCTCCGGGGGCTGGCGACGGACCACCTCCTCCACCAGGTAGTCGAAGACGAAGCGGTTGCCGCCCGAAAAGCTGCGGATAACGGTGGAGGGGCTCTCGTCGGCGGCATACTGGAGGGAAAGCGCCGCCAGCTGCAGCCCGGCCGCCCAGCCCTCAGTCCGGGCCTCCAGGATATCCAGATCGTCCTCGCCGAGCGCCAGCCCCATCAGCTCGGTGCACAGGGCGCGGGCCTCGTCGCGGGTGAAGCGCAGGTCCCTCTCACCCAGCTCGAGCACCTGCCGGGCCACCCGCAGGGAGGCCAGCGGCAGGGTCGCATCGCTGCGGCTGGCGATAACCAGGCGCACGCCCGGCGGCAGGTGGCCCAGGAAGTGCACCAGGCCCGCATGGATGAGGGGGTTCTCGATCAGGTGGTAGTCGTCCAGCACCAGCACCAGGGTCTCCTCCAGGCCGGCCAGGGCGTTGAGCAGCTCGGTTATGAGCGTCTCCAGGTCGGAGCCCGCCTCCGGGAGGGGCCGCCCCGCGGGATGCAGGCCGGCCCTCTCCAGCGCGGCGGCCACATAGGCCCAGAAGCGCTGGGGGTCGTTGTCGCCCGGGTCGAGGGAGAGCCAGGCTACCTGCCTGCCGCTGCGGTGGATCCAGTGGGCCAGCAGGGTGGTCTTGCCGTAACCCGCCGGGGCACAGACCGAGGTCAGACGCCCGCTGGTCCCGTTATCCAGGCGTTCCAGCAACCGCGGCCGCAACACGAGTGCCTGTGCCAGGGGGGGAATCAGCAGCTTGGTGCTCAACAGGGCCTTGTGCATCCGTCCTTCTCCCGGGTTGTGTCTCTGTCCGCCTCGATAACTGATGACAGGTTAGCACAGGGCGGCGCTAACTGTAAATCTCCCGCAGCACCTGCGGCCCGGTCTATCCCTTTGATCAACAACCCGATCTTGATCGGCTGCTTCCGGAGAGACCGGCTTGATGAGGCCCATGGGGATGAAACCCAGGGCCAGCCTTCAGCCCCTGCTTTGTGCAGTAAGGCGACGGATCATCCCACCCCGTAACAGGCACGACCTCAGGCGCACGCTTGAATATAATTCAGGTTCGGACTATAAGGTAATTTATACCAATACAATTTGATGGAATAATCACACTCAAGTTATCGAGACGTTGCTCATGATGGAGGGACACGTAGGGCTGAGCCTGCGGCAGACCCCTGATGCATATCATTTCCGCCCGGTGGGGCGGAAGTCCCGCAGAAAGCGGCGCTACCTGTTTCAAGAGACTCTCGGATTAGCCAGATGCAGCAACGATGCATTCTCGTGCCTGAAAAAAAGGAGGTAATAAAGATGAAGGGACTGTTTTGGAGACAAACATGGCCATGGTTCGTCATCGGGATCCTGCTTCTCGGTTTTGCCGGTGCCTGCAGCAATGACAGCGGCGGGGACGATCTCCTCCCGCTCGCCGCGTTAGCGGCTGAAGAGGAAATCGAATATACGGGCGTGACCACCCCGGCCGCCATCGATCACAACAACGCCCAGCTGCTTCTCGAAGAGGCCTTCTCTGGCGGCACGACCGGTTCCGGAGTGGTCGCCCCTTTCGCCATGGTTGCGGGAAGCGCACCAGAGGCAGAAGAACCTTCTCTGGTGTTTCTCTTCAAAAATACCATCCGGGGGATTGCCGAAAAGATCGCACTCGTTGCGCAAAGAGACATCCCTGCCATAACAGGTGCGGTAATCTCGGATAGCATCAATGAAGAAGGCCCCTGCGGGGGGACTTGCTCCGGGTCCCTGAGCATTGACGATCAGACCGGGGATATCTCCGGCAGTCTTCGATTTCGTAATTACTGTGACTCGGGGCTCATCGCCAACGGCCGCGTCCGGATTGAGGGAAGTTTACACCTGGGGTGGGGGGACATGGTTTTGTACATGGATTTCAGTAACTTCCGAGCCTCATATGGTGATATCTCTCAGACCATGGACGGCGTGGTGCGGGCGGTCATCGATAATACGCTCATTACCGCCTCAAACGACCTCACTCTGAATATCTATGTCAGGGACGATGCCAGCGGCAGGGTATGCTGGATGTGTGATTACGCAATGGAGGTTGACGGATATTCTTCTCAAGATCTGGAATACCTTTACGATCAGGTCAACATATCAGGATATTTCTATGACCCCGACTACGGGTATGTCGTCTTATCCACCCCGGAACCCTTCATCATCTATACGGACGAGATGTATCCCTCGTCGGGAATCCTTGAGGCGGTCGGGACGGAGGTTTCTTCGGGCGGCAATACGAGGGCCCGGCTCGTGGTCCTCACCACCGAAACCTACCGCATCGATGTGGATGAAGATGGTGACGGTTTCTATGAATGGCGTTCCGACACTCAGTCCTGGGAAGATTGAGGAAACGGATATTCCCCTGGAAACACCTGCGGAATCATGGGTATGAAACCCGGGGCAAGCCTTTAGCCCCCTGCTTGCCGCTGCAAGCGGCGGGGAACTTGCCCCATAGCGATTAAAGCCGGACGTGCGGCAGGGTGATACGGCCTGTCATCCCCGCCGCAGGTCCGTAAACGCGGTCAGCTCAAGGGGCCATTCGCCCTCAGCCCGTCCTACTCCCGGGCTCATTCCCGGGTGAGCCGGCGGGCGATATCGGCCACGTGCCGGCCCTGGAAGCGCGCGCCTTCCAGGTCCACCGGCGTGGGGGCCAGATCCCCGGTACTCCCCGCCACGGTAGAGGCCCCGTAGGGCGAGCAGCCTGCCACGGCATCGGTGCGCATCTGGCCCTTGAAGGCATAGGGCAGGCCCACCACGATCATGCCGTGGTGCAGCAGGGTGAGGTGAGAGCTCAGGATCGTCGACTCCTGGCCGCCGTGCTGCGTGCCCGTGCTGGTGAAGACGCTGCCCACCTTGCCCACCAGGGCGCCCCGGGACCACAGCCCGCCGGTGGCGTCCAGGAACTGGCGCATCTGGCCGCACATGTTGCCGAAGCGCGTGGGCGCGCCGAGGATGATGGCCGCGGCCTGTTCCAGCTCCTCCAGGGTGCAGACCGGCACGGAGGCCTGGGCCGCCTGGGCCTCTTTTGCGCCCATGCGGTCGATGACCTCGGGCGGCAGGGTCTCCGGCACGCGCCGCAGGTCCGCCACTGCCCCCTGCACCTCGCGCGCGCCCTCTGCCACGGCCTCGGCCAGGCGCCGCACGTGCCCGAATAGCGAGTAATAGACCACGAGAACCTGCATACGACCTCCCTTGGGCCGCGCGTCTCCAGACGCACGGCCTATATCCAAGGGTAAGGGTCTAAGGTTCCGGGTCAAGCAGGGGTTGCGATCCGGGGGAACACAGGCCGTTCTCGGTCCGGCCGCCGGGGGCCGTGCCCCGTGCTTCGCCGCTTCAGGGGCACCCCCCCGGAGGGCAGTCATTCCCCCCGGGGGGTGTGGCCCTCAGGACAGCTGGGCCAGGGTCTTGCCGTAGCCCGCCGGGGCGCAGACCGAGGTCAGGCGTCCGCCGGTCCCGTTATCCAGGCGTTCCAGCAGCCGCGGCCGTTTAACAGGTTCATGCTCTATGGGGGGAATCAGAAACTTGGTATTCAGCACTACCTTACCCATCGGTGCATCTCCCGGATCGACCATCTCACTGCCAGAATGATAGGGTCAGGTTTAGCAGAATGCAAAGGATTCGTAAATCGGGTGATGTCCCAATATTATTGATATAAATAGGAAGGCAGGGCCATGGAATGACCCTGCCTGTGTTACACAGTCTGTATGTTTATTCCAATTATTTTTTCATCTTTCTTCGGAAGCCTGCCAGCCCGAGAAGGCCTGTTCCAAGAAGCATCAACGTTGCGGGCTCAGGGACCGGGGCCGGGGCCGATGCTTTCACCAGAAGGTTCTGGGCCTCGGGGTTCAGCAAGGCGATCGAATAGTCCGAACCGCTGTAGGAATTGTTGCCCAGGGCAGCGTAATATTGGTAGTAATAATAACCTACCGTTCCATAGTTGGTGTTGGTTGCGTTATAGGTAAAATCTTCACCATACAAGAGTTCCCATATCAGCAACTGGACAGCGGCGTTGGAATTCGCTGCCCCGTCACCATAAGTATCCATCAACCAGGCCGCCTGGGTCCCTTTTGTGATAGCGTCCAGTCCGGTCAGGGTGATTCCCGTGTACCCGTAAGAAGGAACCCAGGTAGTAGCTTCAAAATCAACACAATAGCCGGTTGTCGCTACTCCATCGACAGTGAGATCAAACTCACCGGCATAAACATTCTTGGTTGCACCCTGGTAGGTGACGTTGACTATTGTCCAGGAATCTAATGAGACAATATCGATATTGGTTGCACCGGCAGTCGATGCAAATCCGACAAGAAACAGCAGAACTATGTAAAACGATAGATACCTTTTCATGCTGCGCCCCTTTCAAACGATCATATAAGCAGTTAATTTGCAAAATATAGGCCACTTACAAATTCACGTGAATTGCTTTATGATATTATATAGTTGCCAGCATCAAAGGGGTTTGTGGCGTTCAGCCACCACCAGGAGAAGTAAAACAAACCGACGCCCCGCCATCCCCCTGGAGCATTCGCTTGCTGATATAGCTATCAATATCAATAAGTTGAGTGCATATTTGCGGTTGTCGAGATTCTTAACATATTGAAGATCATGGGTATGAAACCCGGGGCAAGCCTTTAGCCCCCTGCTTGCCGCTGCAAGCGGCGGGGAATATGTCCCTCAGGCCATTAAAGGGTAATTGGTAGAGACCAAAGGAAAGATATGTATGGCCTGATTGTCAATACCGTAAAGCTTTCTTGTCACCAGGAGCAGACCACCGGCGTCATGGAGGGACCCGCGTCCCATCGACTCCCCGTCAACCTCTCCGCCCCACACGCAGAAACCGGGGACGGCCCGGCATCAGCCCCGCACCATGCCCCCCGGGGGGGGCATCCCGGGCGGCCTGGTGACCCGCACCGTCACCAGGCCGGCACCAAAGGTTCACGCCCTGCCTCGTCAAGATGTAACGCCTGCTTGTCACCTCGGCGGGCCCGGCTCCGGGGTGCCCGCCGACATCACTTAATTTAGCATGTATTATCATTGTTTTAGATATCATCTCGCCCCTGGCACAACCCTTGCTGCCCCCCCTTGGAGGACTTCAAATCTCGTCAAAGGAGGGTCAGAGCTTCTATGAACTCCCACGCACAGGAGGTGAAAGAAACATGCAAACGATCGAACGTGAGGTAATCGTCGTCGGTGCCGGACCCGGGGGATCGGCCTGTGCTTCATACCTGTCGCGCGCAGGGATCGACGTGCTGCTGCTGGACAAGGAGAAATGGCCCCGGGACAAGCCCTGCGGCGACTGTCAGTCGGAGGTCAGCGTGATGCACATCAAGGAATTGGGCGCCATCGAGGAACTCCGCGAGGTGGGGTTTCAGAGCAGGGGGGCGCTCATGACGGCCCCCGATCACGCGGCCGCCTATCTGGACACGCCCAGTGAACGTTTCAACACGCCGCGGCGGGTTTTCGACAATCTCATGAAAAACACGGCCGTACGCCACGGGGCCGAGCTGCTGGAGGAGTGCTGGGTCTACGATGTCATCCGCGAGGACGGCTTCGTCAGGGGGGTGCGGGCCAAATACCAGGGCGAGTATGTGGAACTGCGCTCCAGGCTGGTCATCGGCGCCGACGGCTCCCACTCCCGGGTGGCCAAGGCCATCGGCCAGTTCCCGGATGACCCGACCTGTATCGCCGTGGTCGGCCGGTGCTACTACGACGGGGTGGCCATGGAAGGCTACAACGAGATCCATTTCGATGAGAGCGTGCTGCCCGGCTACGTGTGGATCTTCCCCTCCGGCAACCCGGTGGTGGCCAACGTGGGCCTGGGGTTCAACGCCGACATCTACCTCAAGGAGGGCATGCAGGGCCGCCACTGGCAGCACTTCCTGGACTTGTTCATCCAGAACAACCCCCATGGCGAGCGCCTGAAAAAGGGCCGCATGGTCGGGCCCTGGAAGGGCTGGCGCATCCCCAGCGGACCCCAGGCCATGGAAAACTACGCCGACGGGGTCATGCTCATCGGGGATGCCGGCAGCATGGTGCTGCCGCTTACCGGGGAAGGCATGGGGCCGGCCATGGAGACCGCCTCCATGGCGGCGGACACCGCCATGGAGGCCCTGGCGGCCGGGGACTACTCCGCCGCCTTCCTCAAACGCTATGCCGACCGGCGCCATGCCACCTACGATGCCAAATACCAGTCCATCAAGGCCCTGGAGGATGCCTTCCGTTCACCGGAAACCATCAACGGCTTTGTCCATAAATTCAATCACGATGCGGCCTTCAAGCAGGCCCTGCTCGATCAGTGGTTCTTCTCGGAGGCCTCGAAGGGCGCGTGAGCGATCGTTGATGACGATTGATCGGTTCGGCTTCGCGCCCGGGGAGTGCCCCCCCTTTCCCGGCTTCGAACCGGGGGGGCAGGTGTTCCGGAAACCATGAGACGCCCGTCTTTCTTTATTGATGGCAAGAAAATCAGAAAGGAGATCCACGTATGAGCTTTCCCGCACAGGAAATAAGGGTTCAGATTGGGGAGGGTAAGTCGTTCCAGGCGCAAAGGACGGCCTTGGCCGAGATCGATGCTCAGCTCTGCATCAACTGCGGCACGTGCCGCCGGGTCTGTCCGACCGAGGCGATCTCGGAGTACCAGCGCGTGATCTGCCGCTACTGTCCGGACTGTGCCGACGGGCCGCAGATGTTCTATGACGAGGGCATTGCCTATGCATCCGAACATGCCTGCAGCCTTGCCTGTCCGCTGGGGACGATCCCCGAGGGGTATGTCAACAAGATCGCCGAAGGCCGCTTCGAGGAGGCCTATGAGCTTATCGCCGAACTCAATCCCCTCCCCGGTGTCTGCGGCCGCATCTGCAACCATCCGTGTATGGATGACTGTAAGCGGGGCCTGCTGATCGACGAGGCCATCAATATCCGCGGACTGAAGCGTTTTGTCACCGACCGGGTGGGCCCCAGGGTCAAACCCTTCGTCCGGAAGTTCGACGCCCGGGTGGCCGTGATCGGGGCCGGACCGGCCGGGATCATGGCGGGATTCGACCTGGCACGCAAGGGCTACAGGGTCACGATATTCGAGGCCGGGCCCGAACCGGGCGGCATGATGAACCTGGGCATCCCCTCCTTCCGCCTGGACAAGGCCGTGATGCTGCGCGAGATCGAGGCCCTGGAAAAGGCCGGCATCGAGATGGTCTACAACGCCAGGATCGGCAAGAACCCGAGCATCGACGACCTGTTCCGCGAGCGCTTCGCGGCCGTTGTCGTGGCCGTGGGGGCCACCAAGGGCATGATCCTGCCCATCGAGGGGTCGACAGCCGACACGGTCTACGATGCGGTCGCCCTGATGGCGCGCATCAACAAGGAGATCCCGCAGACCGCCACCGCCACCAACCGGGGGATTGCCTACGGCAAGGTGGTCATCATCGGCGGCGGTTCGGTGGCGCTGGACACGGCCCGGGCCCTGCTCCGGAAGGGGGCTGCCTCGGCCACCTGCGTGTGCATCGAGGACGATGCCACCATGCCGGCCATGCCCGAGGAGATCGCCGCTGCGGCCGCAGAGGGGGTCGCCTTCACCACCTGTGCGGCGCCCTCGAAGATCCTGACCGAATGGACGGCCGTCAGGGGCGTGGAGTTCCGGAAGGTCAGCGAGATCGAGTGCGATGCGTGCGGGCGCCTGAAACCCGTCACCATCGAGGGTACGGAGTTCAGCCTGGATGCCGACACGGTGGTGTTCGCCACCGGACAGAAGCCCGATCTGCGCTTTCTGGCCGCCGGCGCCGGCCTGGAGCTCAACGAGGCCGGCCTGCTCGACTGTGACGCCCAGACCCTCATGACACGGAGAGAGGGGCTCTTCCTGGCCGGGGACACGGTCACCGGCAGGGGTTCGGTGATCGAGGCCCTGGCCTCGGGCCGCAGGGCCGCCCTGGGGGTGGACAACCTGCTGCAGGGGCGCGGTCTTGTCCCCCGGGTGGAGCACGGCCTGACCACGGCGGACAGTTCCGAGAAGATCTTCCCGGTCATGCTGGAAAAACTCGCCCCCCAGGCGATGCCCGAACTCAGTGACCGCAGCACCTTCGACGAGATCGAGCTGGGCTACACCGAGCGCCAGGCCATCAGCGAGGCCAGGCGCTGCATGAAGTGCGGCTTCGAGGTCGTGAACACGGAGCGCTGCATCGGCTGCGGCATGTGTGCCAGTGTCTGCCCCCAGAATGCCATCACCATGGCCAGACCGACGCCGCAGGAGGTGGAAAACGCATGAAGACGATCGAACGCGAGGTAATCGTCGTCGGTGCCGGGCCCGGGGGATCGGTCTGTGCCTCATACCTCTCGCGTGCAGGGATCGACGTGCTGCTGCTGGACAAGGAGAAATGGCCCCGGGACAAACCCTGTGGGGACTCCCAGGCCGAGGTCTCCATGTCCCACGTCAAGGAGCTCGGCGGTTTCGATGAGATCAAAGAGGTGGGCTATGCCAACAAGGGCCTGCTCATGACCGCCCCCAACTACGAAAAGTGCTACCTGCCCGCCACGGGCGAGCGCTTCACCACCCCCCGGCGGGTCTTCGACACTATCATCAAGAACCTTGCCGTACGCCACGGGGCCGAGCTGCTGGAGGAGTGCTGGGTCTACGATGTCATCCGCGAGGACGGCTTCGTCAGGGGGGTGCGGGCCAAATACCAGGGCGAGTATGTGGAACTGCGCTCCAGGCTGGTCATCGGCGCCGACGGCTCCCACTCCCGGGTGGCCAAGGCCATCGGCCAGTTCCCGGATGACCCGACCTGTATCGCCGTGGTCGGCCGGTGCTACTACGACGGGGTGGCCATGGAAGGCTACAACGAGATCCATTTCGATGAGAGCGTGCTGCCCGGCTACGTGTGGATCTTCCCCTCCGGCAACCCGGTGGTGGCCAACGTGGGCCTGGGGTTCAACGCCGACATCTACCTCAAGGAGGGCATGCAGGGCCGCCACTGGCAGCACTTCCTGGACTTGTTCATCCAGAACAACCCCCATGGCGAGCGCCTGAAAAAGGGCCGCATGGTCGGGCCCTGGAAGGGCTGGCGCATCCCCAGCGGACCCCAGGCCATGGAAAACTACGCCGACGGGGTCATGCTCATCGGGGATGCCGGCAGCATGGTGCTGCCGCTTACCGGGGAAGGCATGGGGCCGGCCATGGAGACCGCCTCCATGGCGGCGGACACCGCCATGGAGGCCCTGGCGGCCGGGGACTACTCCGCCGCCTTCCTCAAACGCTATGCCGACCGGCGCCATGCCACCTACGATGCCAAATACCAGTCCATCAAGGCCCTGGAGGATGCCTTCCGTGATCCCGCGACCATCAACGGCTTCATCCACAAGTTCAACACGGATGAGGCGTTCAAGGATATGGTGCTGAACCAGATGTTCTTCTCGGAGGCAAAAAAGTAGCCGGTTCCGTTCAGACCGGTTCCGGATGACGCTCTGTCCAGGGGGGCATCCCCCCCTGGACAATCTTTCTGGCGGGGCTTTTGTGCAGATTGCCCCAAGGCGGCAAGCGGCGGGGAATGCGACCCTCAGGCGATTAAAGCCGGGCGCCTTTGGCCCCGCTTTCAGGGACATCGGCCTTGATCGATGATCACGTGCGGTGAGGCCCCCCTCCCCGATCGTCCCGGCATGAGGGCCCGGCCCTCATGACAACTGTTCCAGGGTCTTGCCGCTTATCTTCATGGTGAGCTGCAGGATGATCAGGAACCCGCCCACGAAGAAGATCCCGCCCAGCACCAACGTGGCCAGCCAAGAGACGGTGAGCTGCTCGGGGAAGATGAGGGCCACGGTGAAGTAGGCGAAGGCGTAGTTGTTGAAGAGCAGGTGCGCCACGTCGCCCAGGGCGATGAGCAGGAACACGCAGATCCCCACCATGAGCAGGATGGCGGGCTGGAGCCCCAGGGAGGGCGCCAGGAGCTCCACCAGGTGCGGGAGGGCGGCCGCCATGAGCAGGCCCACGATACCCCCGGGGATAATGTTCTTCAATCCCTTGGGGTCGCCGCCTTTTTCAAACATGAACAGCAGCACAAAGGCCGCCGGCCAGACCTGGTGGACCCTGAAGGCCCCCAGCAGCACGATGGTCACGCAGATCCAGACGGCTACGATAACGGCCGCAATCAGGGTGATGGGTTTGAACCTTAAGGTTTTGTTCTCAGCGGACATGGTATGCCTCCTTCATTGGTGATGACACCTGGGTGATGGCCGGCACGGCCGCGGCCCTCATGCTGCGGGCCTTGCGGGCCGGGAAAAGGCCGTGCCGGCCGTTTATCCGATGCATGCCGCAATCTTTTTTCTCAGGCGCATCCGGCTAAAACGGCAGTACCTGGGCGAGCTCCTCATCGGTGAAGTCGAACACGGCCCCGGTCATGGGCGAGGGCTCGTCGTAGAAGAACTGCGGCAGCCGGTCGTCCCTGGCGGTGAACCCGGCCCCGCGGTTGAACTTCTTTTCCAGGATGAGGGTCTGCAGCCCGATGCCGAAGAGCTTCTCGGCCGTCCACTCCCCGCCGAATTTGCCCTCAAAGGCCTCCACGACGTACGCAATGGCGAACTTGTGGGTGCTGGCCAGGGGCAGTGCGGCGAAATGGCAAAAGAAGTTGTCCGCCAGGGCATAGAGCACCTGGACCTTCTGGGACATCTGGATGCGGCCCACCTTCTTGAAATCCCCGGCCGATCCGCTGGTGGTGCCGACGGTGTGGTCGGCGCCCTGGGGCGAGGTGGCGTACCCCACGCCCGTGCCCTTGCTGTTGCGCGGGTCGTACCCGGGCATGGCCTGGCCCTTGACGCACGGGATCCTCCTGACCCCGAGGTGTTCCCCGGTGGCCTGGGTTCCCTGGGCCATGATCCGGCCGAACTCGGTGCCCGCAACGATCCCGCCTACGAGCTCCAGGGCCTTCTCGCCGTCGCCCCAGGGGATCTTGCCGCCCTCCATGCACACGCCGATGGTGGCGCCGAGCTCGATGGTATCGATGCCGAAGTCATCGCAGATACGCTCGATCCTGGCGATGAGGTCCAGGTCCCGGATGTCGCAGTTGGACCCGATCAGCGCCACGGTTTCATACTCCAGCCCCGAGGTCACATACGCGCCGTTTTCATCGACCCAGGTGTTGTGGCACTTGATGGGGCACCCCGGCTGGCAGGCCATCTGGTACCTGGCGCCGCGCTGGTTGATGGTCTGATAGAACTTGGTCACCCCGATATCCTCGAGGATCTCGCAACGCTGGCCGCTGAAATTCTTCACCGGCAGGGCCCCGCTCTTGCCGGTGACCGCCATACCGATCATGGTCCCGAACTTGTTCATGGAGGCCATGGCAAAATTTCTGCCGAGCACCCCGAGATAGGCCCGCATGGCCTTCGAAAACTTCTCCTTGTCCGCATATTCGACCTCGGCCCTGCTTGTGGCCGATTCGATGACGATGGCCTTGAGCCCCTTAGACCCCATCACCGACCCCACGCCGCCCCGGGCCAGGGAACGGGAGGGGTGGCCGGTGGCGAAGTCCGTGACCTGGATGGTGGAGTTGGCGTACCCGCGCTCCCCGGCGCCACCAATGCAGGCCACCGCGATCTTGTCGCCGTGGACGACCTTCATCTTCTCCACCAGGTCATAGGTGCCCAGGCCCGCGCATCCGCCGTCCTTGACCAGTGCGGCCTCGCCGTCCGCCTTGATGACGAGGAGGTACGTGTCCTCGTCCCGGGGTTTGCCCTCGATGATGATCAGCCTGATCCCCTGGCGCGCCAGCACCGAGCCGATGTTGCCGCCCGCGTTCGACTCCTTGATGCCCCCTGTCAGGGGGCTCTTGGTGCCCACCGAAAGCCGGTTGGCGGTGGGGAACCCGGTGCCCGCCAGCAGGCCCAGGGCAAAGACGAGTTTGTTGCCTTCCCCCAGCGGGTCACAGGCCGGGTCGACCTCGTCGTCGAGCACCTTGGCCGTAAGGCCCCGGTTGCCGAAGAGCCGATAGTCTTCCTTGAGGGTCTCCCAGGTCACGCTCTGGCCGGTCATGTCTATCCGCAATACCTTGTTCATGGCTTCTCTCCTGTGTCGTGATATCATGCACCCTTGAATCAGATCAGGCTGGCGTAGGCCGCTTCCATCAGGCCGGTGAGCTGCGCCCTGGACGGCTTCTTGGCCGCGGTGATATAGGTGAATTCACCCATGGACAGATCGATGATCTGCGGTATGTCCGCCGGGTCGGGGATGATCTTTTCCGCTCGGGGGCATCCGAGGTCGAGATAGAATTTTCTTAGGCTCCCCTTGAAGTCCTTCCCGACCTCCGAAATGGGCCGCCCGTTGGTTTCCACGCCCAGCATGGCGGCCATCTTCCTGGTCTCCTCCGGGATGTTGTCGGCATACCACTCGCACACCTCGGGCAGAGTGAAGGCGCAGGTGATGCCGTGGGGGCAGTGGGTGACAGCCTCGATGGAGTGCCCCATGGCATGCGGCAGATGGAACCCGGCGTACGATCCCACCAGGATGCCAAAGGTGGCGGCCATGGCCATGTTCTCGCGGGCCTCCAGGTCCGATCCGTCGGCGACCGCCCGGGGCAGGTAGGTGAAAATCCGATCGACGATCTCCAGGCCCCAGGCCGTGAGCATGGGGTTGCGCTTGAAGCCGCCGATGCCTTCGACGGCATGCGCCAGGGCATCCAGGCCGGTGGAGGCGGTCAGCCCCGGGGGCATCCGGGATTGGATCACCGGGTCCACCAGGGCCATGGTCGGGGTGACCTCGGCCTGCGGCAGGGCCTTCTTGATGCCGGTCTTGTCGTCCATGACCACCGCCACATTGGACACCTCGCTGCCCGTACCCGCGGTGGTGGGGATGCAGATGTAGGGCTTCATGAGGGGGCCGTGAAGGACCCCGGCATCCAGCAAACCCACGTAACGCTCGAAGTCGCCGGGCTGGGTGAGCGCCACATTGACGGCCTTGCCGGTGTCCATGGCACTGCCGCCGCCCACGGCCACGATCGTGTCGATGCCGGCGTCACGGGCGATGTCGGCAGCCTCGAAAACCGTGGAATAGGGCACCGACACCTGGACATTGTCGAAATGGACCACCTCGATTGCGGCCAGCTCCATGGCCTCGATCACCGGGTCCACCAGACCCGCGTCCTTGATGCCCCTGTCGTAGATGCACAGGGTCTTCCTGGCGCCCATCGCCAGCAGATGGGTCCCGACCTGGGTCGAGACGCCGTCGCCGAAAACGATCTTTGTCAGCGGAAACACGAAGTTCATGCCGTCCTCCTTGGAGTTATTTTCTCCTTCAAGTGAATCCCTCACCTTGCACCGCACCATCATGGGCAGAGGCCCTGCCCCCCCTGGCGCCGCAAGCCTCTGTGAATTCGACCCATAGCGAATCAGGGGTATGAATCCAGGGCAAGCCCTGGACCCTGCTCCCCGCCGCATGCAGCGGAGAGTTTGGCCCTCAGGCAATTAAGACATAGTGTTGGCAAAAGACATACCCGGACGAATGCGGGGGGTTTACCCAGGGAATGTAGGATAAATTAGGGTTTCTCTATCGGATGCCCCTCTCTCATGCCTGCGGGAAATCCCCCGCGAAGGAAGGGGCCGGCATGCCCGCGGGTGGAGGTGAAGGGCGGGTTTTATTCCATGGAGTTCAGCATGGAGCGCAGGTTGACCTTCTGGTTCTTGATGCCGAGCTTTTCCCGGATCTTGTCGCGGTGAAACTCGATGGTCTTGGCAGAGAGGTTCATGGCCTCGGCGATCTCCTTGGTGGATTTGCCCTCCTTGATGAGCAGGGCCACCTGCAGGTCAATGGGCGAAAGCGAGGTGAGCCCGGACGAGAGCTTGCGGGCCATGGGTGTGACCGCCTCCTTGAGGCTGTACTCGATGCGCTCCACCAGGGCGATCTGCTCGGGGCTCAGCCGGCCGGCCCTGAGCTTGTCGAGACAGGGCTTGATCAGGCTCGCGATGTGCGAGCTCAGGTCCTTGCGGTAGCTCTTCTTAAAGGTCTCGCGCTGCTCCAGCAGGACATTGACCGTGGTGTTGAGCTCCTTGAGCTGGGTCGAGGTGTCCCGCACCATCTCCTGCATCTGGTCATAGGCGGCCTTCAGGCATTGCTCCATCTCCTTGCGGGACGAGATGTCGCGGCTGATGCCGATGGAAAGGGACGGCTTACCGTCGTCCCCCAGGAGAAAATTGATGTTCTGCTCCAGCCAGATGCGCGACCCGTTCTTGTGCAGGCCCTGGTACTCGTAGCACTCGCCCGGGTTGGGGTTTTTCAGGCGCTCGCTTCCCTGGGCCGCCTGGATATAGCGGGCCCCCACGTACTTGACATGGCCCTCCAGGCTCTCGGGCGCGATCAGGTCGGTCCAGTGCAGCTTGAGGACCTCTTCCTGCGTATAGCCGTGGATCCTCTCGACCGTGGGGCTGAAATAGACGAAGCGGTTCTCGCGCACACTCCACACGTGGGCCAGGTCCCACATGTTCTCCATGATGATCTGAAAAATCGTCTCATTGTCGATGCGGTTCATCTTCGCATGCCTTGTGCCCTTCCCGTCTCCACGCCCGACGAAGTCCCCTGAGAAATGGCCCGTTCCGCCCTTCTCTGGGGAAACATGTCCATGTTACGTTTATCAAGCCCGTTCCGTCAACTTCTATCAATGACCGGCGGCCTGCCCCACCGCGCCCCGTGGGCGCTCCCTGCTCGCGAGCAGGGAGGCGTTTAGCGACTGCCGCGCGCCCCTGCCTCTCTAATACCCCCATATCTTTGACACACCCCCTTGATTCTGTTAGGTTATGCTTTGTATTCCCATGAACTGAATTAGCGGTTATGCCCCGTCTGTCACTGGCCGGGAAATGGGAGGGGAAAACATGCCATCCAAGGCGAGCCTGGAGCGCGTCCTGTGGTTTCACGACCAGGTCAGGGCCGGGGCCTGCCCCAACACCACCAGCCTTAGGCAGC
>CAZUDI010000069.1:0-19333 GCA_964618975.1 uncultured Bacteriovoracaceae bacterium
AAGAGCCTGCGCTCCGCCCTGGATGGGGCGGAAGGGGTGCTCATCGAGGAATACCCCAACGACACGGAAGAGGCCCAGAGCGTGGCCTACCTGGTCGACCGGTTGATCGGCCGCGGCGTGAGCGCGGGCGAGATCGGGATCTTTTACCGCATCAACGCCCTGTCACGCCAGGTGGAGGAGTCCCTGGTGCGCCGCGGAATCCCCTATGCGGTCTTCGGCGGCATGCGTTTCTACGAGCGCCGCGAGATCAGGGACGTGCTGGCCTACCTGCGGCTGCTGGCTAATCCCCGGGACGAGGAGGCGTTGGGCCGCATCATCAACACCCCCACCCGGGGCATCGGGGCCAGGACCGTCGAGCGGCTCATTGGGGCGGCCCGCGAGCAGGGCCGTGCGCCCTTCGAGGTCATCCCCCTGGCCCTGGCTGCCGGACTGATCAAGGGCCCCGGCGCCCGCGGGCTTAAATGCTTTCTGGAGGTGATGGAGGCGCTGGGCACCGCCATGCAGGAACTGGACGTGGCCGGGCTCATCGGGTGCGTGCTGAATCAGACCGGGCTTTACCAGGCCCTGAAGTCCGAGATCGACGGGGCCGACCGCATCGCCAATGTGCGGGAGCTCATGGCGAGCGCCGAGGGCGTACGCGACCTGGGGGCCTTTCTCGAGGAAAAGGCCCTTATCTCCGCCATGGACATTGATCCGGGCTCCGAGCGGGTCAGTGTCATGACGCTGCACATGTCCAAGGGGCTCGAGTTCGAGCACGTTTTCATCCTCGGCTGTGAAGAGGGGCTCATCCCCCATGTGCGCTCCATGGACACCACCGCGGATATCGAGGAGGAGCGGCGGCTCCTCTATGTGGGCATCACGCGCGCCAAGCGACAGGCAACGCTCTCGTGGGCGCGGGTGCGGGGGCTCTACGGGCGGGAGATCTATCAGGTCCCCTCGCTCTTCCTGCGCGAGATCCAGGGCGAATAGCCCAGGGAACCGGCCCCGGGGAAGCGGGTCTCCCTGAGCGTTGTCTTCCTGCCGTCTGCGCCTGGGTTACAGGAAGACTGTGGAGCGGCAGGGGCTGGGGTCAAATTCCCTTCAGCGACTTCAGGCGCATTGTATCATTTCGCGGGCAAGGCCCGGAGCATATACCCGGACCAGGGTCAGACTGCTGCCCTAGAAGGTCACCTTGGGCACCTCGCGGGCGGCTTCGGGCACCTCGAAGTACGAGGCCTGCTCCACCCCGGCCCAGGCGGCGAAGTAGCGGCCCGGGAAGGTCTTCGCATAGGTGTTGAGGGTGCGTACGCTGTCGTTGTAGCGCTTGCGCTCCACCGCGATGCGGTTTTCGGTCCCCTCCAGGCTGTCCTGCAGCTTCAGGAAATTTTCGTTGGATTTGAGCTCGGGATAGCGCTCCTGAAGCAGGAGCAGCCGCGAGAGGGCCCCTTCGAGGTCCCCGGCGGCGCGTGCCTTGTCCCCGACTTTCTGGGCCTGGAAGTAGGCCTTGCGGGCCTCGGCGATCCCCAAGAAGACCCCCTTTTCCTGGGCGGCAAAGCCCTTGACGGTCTCCACCAGGTTGGGGATGAGGTCGTAACGGCGCTGAAGCTGGTTTTCCACCTGGGCCCACTGGGCCGTGACCGCCTCCTGCATGCGGATGGCACGGTTGTACTGGGAGATGAAGATGCCCCCCAGGATGACGATGCCTGCCACGACGAGCGCCATGATCGTCCCTGCCTTTCTGTTCATAGGTCCTCCCTGCTGGGTTGTGGTTGAAAGAGATTGCTGCTCGAAGATCTTGTGTTGCCCACCCCGGTCGGGGCAGGCATCCTGGCCTTGGCCAAGAATTCATGAAAGAAATTTTCCGGTGGTGTCGGGGCATATCCCTCGGGGTGCCCGGCAGGTGTAGACATTTCTGCCTGTCCGGGGCAGGGGATATGCCATGCAGGGCCAGGCGGGGTGCTGCGATCACATGAGAGGCCGGAGCCCTTCAGGGGGATAAGCACCCTCACCATCCTCCGCTCACCCCGCCGCCGCCGAAGCCGCCGCCTCCCCCCCCGCCGAAGGAGCCGAAACCCCCACCAAACGACCCGAAGCCGCCCGAAGAACGCGAAGAGCCGTGGCCCAAGAGCGAGCCCAGCAGGAACCAGCCGAGCAGCCCGCGGGAACGTCCGCCCAGGAGCGAGGAGACGATGAGGAAGAAGATGATCAGCGAAAAAAGGTTACCCCACGGGGAGGCCCGCACGGGGGCCCTGTCTTCCACCCGGGGCAGCCCGGTGAGCTCCACGGCGTATTCACGGGCGAGCCTGTCCAGGATGACGGCGACCGTGGAGGTGATGCCGCCGCTGTAATCCCCCTGCCTGAAGTAAGGTACGAGGCGCTCGCGGGCGAGGCTGCCGAGCCAGCTGTCGGGCAGGACGCCCTCGAGGCCGTAGCCGGTTTCAAAGCGGTAGGTGCGATCGTTGAGCGCCACCACCATGAGCAGCCCGTTGTCCCGGCCCTTCTGCCCCAGTCCCCATCCCTGTGCCCGTTCGAGGGCAAAGGTCTCGATGGGTACGCCGTGGGTTGTGGGCACGGTCAGCACGATCATCTGCACCCCGGTCTTCTGTTCGAGTTCCTCCAGCCAACCGGCCAGAAGGCGCTTGGCTGTGTCCTCGATGATGCCGGCGGAGTCCTCGACATAGGCTGCGGGACGGTCAATGCTGCCTGCCGGCCCGGCACAGAGCAGAAGGAACATGGCCAGGAGCGGGATGATCTTAGACATGGAGCGCATCGACATGGACGGCCAGGGCATCGGTCAGATCATAGAGGTTTTTAAAGAGAGACTGCGCCCTGGCACGATCAAGCGCGGGCCTCTTCCTGGCTCGCAGGGCCAGAAGCTCGTTAAGGCAGGAGGTGGAGATTTCCAGCCGGGAGTCCGCCTGCTCGAGCACGGCCGGTTTGTGCTGTGGCAGGGCCTCATCCCAGCCGGTGAGCAGGAGGATTGCCCTTAAAAGGGGGAAATATCCGGGCAGGGCCTCCAGCAGCAAGGCGGTGATCTCCCGGGTGTCTCCCGCCGCTGCGATGTAGCCCTGGCGTAGATGGATGAGCCGTGCCTTGAGGTCGCGCTCGCACTGATGGCGAAGAGGGGCCGGCTCGAGCGGGATTTTGTCGAAGCACTCCTCGCCGAAGACCGTCAGATGCAGCAGCCTGATCTCGAGGAATTCGAGGGGGAAAACGTCCCGCGAGCGCTGGATATATTCCGGCGTCATGATGAGTGGTGCCCGAATGCCCTTCTTCCCGTGGTGCTTGCCCAGGGCGGCTAGGTCCTCCAGCAGGTCCATGTCCATGCCGCGCACCACGATGATCGAGTTGATGTCAGAGCGCCTAGCTACATAGTCCGGGGTGAGCACACTGCCGGTGATGGCCAGACAGATCAGGTTCTCGCCCAGCCGCTCCACGAGACCGTCGGCAAAGGCCTCGATTACGACTGCCGCTTCCCGCGGCAGCCCTTCCAGCTTCAGGTCGGTTCTGGCAGTGGTCATGCTCCTCCCCGTTCAGTCCGATTGCCGCGGGGGTCCCTTGGCCGGGTCCCCCGCGGCAAAAAAATTCTACCATGTCCGAGAGCCAAGGGCCAGGCGGAATTTCACGGGTCACCTTCAGGGAAAGGAAGACGCTTGAAGGAGGTCTGGAGGGGAGGTACAATGGAGGGTGGGGAGGTACCCCGGGGCAGGCTCTGGGACCCTCTGGGCCACGCAGGCCTTGGGGAGGGAGGTTCAGAGCGGTTCCGACAAGGCCTCTTCCGACCCTAAGAAGCGGAGGAAGCGTATGGAGGTCAGGATTCACTACTGTGGGGAGTGAAACTATCAGCCCAGGGCCGCCGGTCTGGCGGAGGAGCTGAGGGAGGCCTTCGGGTCCGAGATACGGCTCATTGCGGGCCGCGGGGGCATCTTCGATGTCGTGGTCGACGGGCAGAAGGTGTTCTCCAAATTTCAGGAGGGCCGTTTTCCCGATCCCGGCGAGGTGGTGCGCCGGCTCAAGGGTTCATAGGGAACAACGCCCGGGCCAACAGAGCCCCCCCCGGAAGGATTGCCCCGCTTGTTGCACGGCCCCGAAGAGCGCATAAACGCTCCCCAGCTGGAGGGGAGTACCCCTTTTTGCTGGAAGGCGTTGTGCATAATAAGGATACCAATGACCGGAGGGACAGCCCCCCTAAGGCCTTGAGACCTCAGTTATCCGGCATGACGTGGTGTTCTACCGTCAGATCCGACGCCCCCTCCATCTTGATGTAGGGGCGCATGTCGTCGATCATCCGGTAGCTGACCCCGCGTACCTTGATGAGGTCGGTGAAGGTGCTGAAGGGACCGTTGGCGCTGCGGAAGTCCATGATGCTGCGGGCCGTGGCCTCACTGATCCCCGGAAGGTTCTGCAGCTCCTCCAGGGTGGCGGTATTGATGTTGAGCTGGCCCTCGCGGGTGGTCCATTCATAGCCGAAGAGTGAGGCGGAGCATGCCATCAGCAGCAAGGCGGATACAACGAGCGTGATAAGGGTCTTCATGACCGTTCTCCTTTGCCGGTTTGTGCCGGAACGTCTGGATTTTCAATGGGTAAAATAATCATGGCACAAATAAGCGTGCAGGAAAGCACGCGCATGCCTTAACGCATGCGTCTAGAATACTAAGATATGCGCTCCCAAAGTCAAGGGAGGCACGCCGCAGGTGCGTTCAAGCCTCCGGGCCTCCTTGAGAAGGGCCGTGAGGGGAGATTGACCGTAGTAGGGATGCGTGTTAGCACTGATCCTCAGCGGACATGCGGCAATGGAGGCCGTACGCTTATGCAGAATGGGAGGTTTCAGGCGCATGGATCAGGGGTCGCAATGAACACAAGGCCGCAGGTGGGATATCTCTGTGTCATTGCCGCCGCCTTCATGTGGGCCTCCTCCGGCACCGCCGGGAAGGCGCTCTTCCTGTGCGGGGTGGAGCCCTTCGATCTCGTCCAGATGCGCCTCGTGCTGGCGGCGCTTCTCCTCGGAGCGGCCCTGGCCCTGAGCGACTATCGCCTGCTTAGGGTACGACGCCAGGACCTGGGTCGCCTCATCGTCCTCGGGGCGGTCACGGCCCTGCTGCACCTCTCGTATTTCTCGGCCATCCGATATATCCAGGTGGCCGCGGCCATTCTGCTGGAGTATCTCGCACCGGTCCTCGTGGCGCTCTATTCGATCTGCTTCCTGAGGGAGCGCCTGAGCCGCACGACAATCGCGGCGCTTTTGCTCTCGCTGGCGGGCTGCTATCTCGTAGTGGGAGGGTATGATCTGGAGCTGCTCAGGCTGCACCGTCTGGGCATCGTGTGGGGGCTGAGCGCCGCCGTGGCGTTCGCCGCCTATGCCCTCATCGGGGAGCGCGGCATGCGCCGCTACAGCCCCTGGACCGTGCTGATGTACGCCCTGCTCTTCGCTGCCGTGATCCTGAATACCGTTTTCACACCGCTGAGGCTCGTATACTCAGGGGCGGATCTGCAGCAGTGGGGGTATGTGCTCTATATCGTGGTGGTGGGCACGATCCTGCCCTTCGGGCTTTTTTACGTGGGTATCAGTCATATCCGCTCCACGCGGGCCTCCATCGTCGCCACCCTGGAGCCCATGGCCGCGGCAGTAATGGCCTATGTCCTGCTGGGGGAGTGTCTCGCCTGGCCCCAGATCCTCGGGGGGATCGCGGTGCTCGCCGCCGTGATCATGCTCCAGGCCCGCCACGAGCCGGATGAGCGCGCCCCGCGCACCCTGCGGGCGCGCCTGGACGAGGCGTCTGCCAGATCACGGGAGGACCCCTGAGGGACCCGGCAGGGCTCAGCGCATAAGGGAGGCGGCGCGTTCCTTGAAGAGGAAGTGGTAGATGAGATCGCAATAGCGGTCCATCTTCAGCTTGGCCTGGCCCGAGACGGCGAAGCGCCAGAAACCGTAGAGTTTGGCCAGGTTGACCAGCCGCTCGGAATATAACTCCCAGGTGAAGTGGGTGCGGATGCGGCTGATGCCGGCCTGGGAGATCTGCTCCCAGTAACCTCCCTCGGAGTGCATTCTCAGGACGAAGTCTTCGAGGGCCTTGGCGATGAGGGGGGGGGAGCTGGTATTGATGAGGAAGCCGCTGACCCCAGGCTCGATGATCTCCTGGGGACCGCCGAAGAGGGGCCCGAAGGTGGGCAGACCCGAGAGCATGGCCTCCAGGATGGTCAGACCGAAGGCCTCGAAGAGGGCCGGCTGGACGAAGATGCCCCGGTGATCGGCGATGATGCGGTAGACCTCTCCGGTGTCGAGCTTGTTGATACTGGGGAGCCAGCGCAGCCTTTCGGCCAGGCCGTAACGCTCGATGAGGGCGTAGGCCTTTTCGATTTCGGCGCGCTCCTCGCTGTCGAGCGATTCCCTGGCATGGATGGTGCCCGCGGCGAGGATCAGCGAGCAGTGCTCCTTCAGGGTGTCGCTCAGGCCATAGGCCTCGATGAGGCCGGTGAGGTTCTTGATGCGGTCGAAGCGGGCCATGGTAAAGATGGGGATCCTGGAACGCTCCAGCACCCCCCCGAAGATGTCGTCGGCGCACTCCTCGAAGAGGCGCCTTTCCCAGTGCCGCCGCTGGTGATCGGTGCGACGGTCCTGCTCGAAGTAGGGAAAGTAGAGCGTTTCATCCACCCCCGGCGGGATGACGTTGAACTTGGGGGCATAGAGGTTGATCCCTCCGGTCACCTGGACCAGGGACGGGAGGGTGAAGTGCTGGTAGGATTCGTACTGCCCCATGGTGTCGTCGGTGCCGATGATCTCCTGGTGGGTGCTGGTGATGATGAAGTCGGACTTGTTCATGCTCAGGACATCTGCCATGAATTGCAGCGAGAAGTGGTAGTGGTCCTCGAGTTCCTGCCAGTACAGGTCGGAAAAGAGGTACTTGGTCTTTTCCAGGGCGTGGGCGATGGTGCACTGGATCACGTCCAGGCGGTCCGAGAGCAGGGAAGCCACCAGGTTGCCGTCGGAGTAGTTGCCGATGATGAGGTCCGGCCGGCCCTGGAACTCGCTGAGCAGCTCGATTTCGGCCTCATCGGCGAAGCGCTCGAGATAGGGCCAGACCTCGAAGCGTGAGACCCAGGACGGGAGCGTCTGACCGGAGGTGTCCCGGAAGGGGACCCGCAGGATCCAGCCATTGTCTGTCCCGTGGATTTTCTCGCGTCGGATATTGCAGGTGGTTTCCTCGGCCTCGGGGATGAGCCGGGTGATCACGATGATCTGGGGCTCGACCGTGATGCCCTGAAGCGCGATCTCCCGCTTCAGATAGCGCTCCAGGGCACGGACCTGGTCCAGGATGTAGATCACCTGCCCCCCCGTGTCGGGCCGTCCCAGGACCTGCTCCTGCGCGAACCAGCCATGGGGGGAGATGATGGCGATCTTCGAGATCAGCGGCATGGGCACGCGGGAGATGAAGGTCTCGAGGAGCTCGGGGGAAGGTTCGTTGATGAAGTCGACGAGGGTCTGCATGGTCTCGCGGATACGTCCCGCCGTACTGCCCCATCCGGGTTCAAAACCCGCCTTTTTCAGGAAGGCGCTCACCTGTCGGACGGGTGTCGCGGGTTTCTTCTCGGCCAGCCACGGCAGCACCCGCATGAGGGCGGCATAGAAGGCCGCGGGGTCCTTGATGATGTCGCCGTTGACCAGGAGCTGCTGCCCTCCATAGGAATGCAGCTTGATGAACTGGAAGGACTTGGCGTTCCAGGCCTCGGGGTTCTGGAAGTTGCTGCTGCACAGATAGCGGTTCAGAAAGCGGATGCCCAGCCCTATGGCCTTCGGGTCACGGATCAGGGGCGCATAGTCGTAGAAGGGGGTGAGGTCAATCTGGAGAGGATTCTGAGGGGCGTGTTCCCCGAGAATCTGCCGGGCCTTGAGATCGAGGTATTCCCTGACCGCGATCTCCTCGAGCTGCTCGGCGTCGCTGCGGAGCCGGTAGTAGCGGTAGCGCGCGATGGCATACCGGTGCATGATCACGAGGTGCTCGTCCAGGACGAGGGCCTCTTGGATCCGGGAGAGGAAACGTACGATGGAAGACTGGGTCCTGAAGCGCACATTCTTTTCATGCAGGTCGCAGTAGTGCTCGAAGGTCAGCAGGATATCGTTCCTCAACAGGATGGGGTGTTCCTGGCTCATGAGCAGGGCGATAATCTCCCTGAAATCTTTGAGGTCGACCTTGGATATGAGTTCATGCAGCATCAGGCTTCTCCTTGGGGGTCGGTCTTCTCGAAAAAGCCGTAGTGACGGAGGCCCTCCAGGATCCCTCCGGCGCATTCGGCCTGGGCGAAATACACGTGGCGCAGGCCGCGGAGCCTTTCCAGCTCGGCGCTGAAGTTGCCCACCACCACGGCCAGGGGTTCCCCGCGCAGCATTTCCTCGTCATTGCCGGAGTCCCCGCATACCAGGATATTGTCCAAGGGAATCTCCCATTTGTAGCTGAGATAGCGGATGGCCTTGCCCTTGGAGGCCCGATAGGGCAGCACGTCCAGGAACTGGTTATGTGAGTAGATGAGGTTATATCTCAAGCGGCTGCGCAGCAGCAGGTCGTGGATGTGCGCGATGCGGTCCTTGGCGGGCTCCATGTAGTAGCTGAGCTTGTAGGGCCGCTGGGTCTGCTCTTCCTGAAGGGTGAGGAAGTCGATCCCGTCCAGGATCTCCCGGAGACGCTCCCGGTTCCAGCGGTGCGAGATGTGGGTGTCCCAGCCCTTTTCATACAGCAGATCCCCACCGTAATAGATCTCGGCGCCCACCGAGGCGATGATCACGTCCGGCTGGGGCAGTTTGTAGCGCGCGAGGAATTCACGGGCGGAGTCGATACTCCTGCCGGTGGCCACGCAGAAACCCACCCGCTCATGGTGCTCGTTCAGGAGGCGGATGAGTTCGGGCAGCTGCACGTTGTCCCTCCCGATGAGGGTGTTGTCGATATCGCTCACTACCAGGTGCCGCAGCCGGGTGAGGCGCTTGCCGATGGCGTTCCCGGGGACACCGGCGTCAAAGTCGCCATTATCCTCCCCGGCGAGCCCGCCGATCTGTGACAGGTATTGCCCCACATGGGCCTCCCAGGTGTAATGCACGCGCACGTTGTTGGTCCCGTTGTGGGAATAGATCCTCCAGAGGGCCTCGTCCGCGATGATCTTCTTGATGGCGGTGCTGATCGCCGTGGTGTCCGTGGGGTCGACCAGGATGCCGTTCTGACAGTTGTCGATGATGTCCCGCGGCCCGCCGTCGTTGGTGGCCACGAGGGGTAGTCCGCAGGCCGCGGCCTCGATGAGGGTGAGTCCGAAGGGCTCGGTCAGGGCGACGTTGACGAAGACCCCCTGCCTCTCGGCCGCGATGCGGTAGAGCTCCGGCACCTCATGATCGAAGTCGTGCTTCTTGGGGATGGCCATCTTGCCGTAGAGGTCGTATTTGTCCATGAGGAGGAGCATTTCGGTCAGAACATCGCGCTCGTTTTCTTCCATGACACTGATGTCCTTGCGGATGCCGGCAAAGATCGCCAGGTTGGCCATGGTCTGAAGCTCCAGGTCCGTGCCGAAGGCGTGGATGAGCCCCGATATGTTCTTGCGCTTGTCGGGGCGGCACAGGGCCAGGATCAGCGGTTTGTCCGGGTTCTTGAAGAAGCGGTTGAGATCGCTCACGGCCGAGGCATAGGCGTATTTGGCAGGCTCGTCCATGTTCTGCTTGGGGAGCAGGTTGTGGTAGTAGGGGGAGAACTTGTCGATGTCGACCCCCGGAGGGATGACCTGGAAGCGCGGCAGGCTCCCGTTGTGGTACATACCGTACTGCGCTTCGATCTCCTGGCGCGTGCTGGTGACGATGAGGTCGGCCGCACGGATGACCTCCTCTTCGATGGCGATACGATGGTCGATCCTGTAGCGGCGAACGAGCTCCCGGGGGTCCATCCCCTCGTCCAGGAGGCGCTGCTGTTTCACCCTGCCGAGCGAATGCCCGGTAAAGACCAGCGGCAGGCCGAAGAACTCGGAGATCTGCCGTGCCACGTAGCCGGCGTCGGCATAGTGGCCGTGGACGATGTGCCCCAGGCGCTGGGTCTTCTTGATGAACTTGATGGTCTTGTCCACATACTCGTCCAGGTGGGGCCACAAGAGCTCCTTGCGCAGGTATTTCCTGCCCCCGCACTGGATGCGGACTATGCGGAAGCGATCGGTGACCTGCTCAAACTCCTGCCCGTAATCCGCCGACACGGACTTGTCCTGGATCAGCCGCGTGAACAGGTCTACCCGCTCCACCCCGGGGAGGTTGCTCAGGTTCCGACCCAGATCCACGACATAGGAGATCTGTCCCCCGGTGTCGGCGTCGCGGCCGAGCTCCATCTCCCGGGCGCGCAGCAGCCCGTGGAGGCTGAACATCTGGATATGGAGTCCCTCAGGTGCTCTCATGGCAGCCCTTTGAGCAGGCCCTGCAGTTCGGTATAGAGATCCTCGTTTTCCGGGGTGGCCCCGGGAATGGAACAGATCCGGGATGCGAAATGTGAGGCGCGCTCGAGGATCTCCCGGGGGTGCCAGCGGGCAAGATAGCCGGCCGCCAGGATGGCGGCGTAGGCGTCGCCCGCCCCGACCGTGTCGATCACCGGGGTTTTGATGCTGCCGGGGGTCCGGAAGCCGCCCTCGGGGGTGTAGAGCTCGCTGCCCTGGTCCCCGCAGGTGATCGAAACCATCTCGAGACCATAGACCTCCATCAGGTGGCGGACAAAACCCTCCCGGTCGTATCTCTGCGGGAAGAGGCGCATCAGCTCCTCGAGCTCCGCGGCATTCATCTTCACGATGTCGCTCATGCTGAGCGAGGAGCGTACAAGCTGAGGTGTGTAGCAGCCGGGTCTCAGGTTCACATCGTAGAGAAAGCGGGTCTTCGCCGGCCGGTCTGTCCGGAGAGCCTTCAGGCACGCCTGTCCCCGGGCGGTTCTCTGGATGAGGGTGCCGAAGTAGACCAGACGCACCCCGTCATGCAGGAGGCCGTCCGGACAGACGAGGAAGTCATAGGCTACACCTTGCAGAATGGTGAAGGTGGGGACCCCGCGGGCATCGAGGCTGACCCTCACCGTGCCCGTGGGATGCTCGCGGTCGATCTGGATGTCGCCGGCGCTGAACCCGTGCGCCTGGAGGTGCCCGAGCAGTTCCCGGCCCAGGGCATCGTCGCCAACGCGGGAGATGAAGCGCACCCTCAGGCCCATATTTTTGAGATGAAAGGCGAAATTGAAGGGCGCACCACCGATGCGGTGCCGATCGGGAAAGATATCAATCAGTAATTCGCCCACGGCGATAAGCACGCAGCGTCTCCCTGTCAGGTTGTGCGGTGAACGTCTCTGCCAGATGGTGCTTGACAAAATATATAATTAGTATAAGAAAGATTTCAATAGGAAATATCCGCATCGACAACATATGCACCCAGAGGACAGGCAATGGTAAAGAACCCTGATGGCAGCAATCCCCTTGTGCCAAATGACAACCCAGAGGCTGAAGATCACGGCATGTTTCACGACGAGGCCCCGGAATCCGAGGTCCCGCAGGCCCTGCTCGGGCTCACCGTGAGCGGGGAATCCGAAAAGGGGCTGGCCAGCGGGTTCGAGGAGACCTGCATCGAGAGCTGCGGGCTGAGAATCATGATGGCCCTCAGGCGCATCATGCACCATGTCGACATGTATTCCCGCAAGCTTGCCGGGATGCACAACATCACCGGGCCGCAGCTGATCTGTCTCTATGCGATCGTGCGGGAGGGGCCGCTGACGCTGTCCGATCTCGGTAAACGGGTCAGTCTCTCCACCAGTACGGTCAACGGGATTGTGGACCGGCTCGAGTACAAGAGCTTCGTGCTCCGGGAGCGCAAGGACAAGGACCGCCGCAAGGTGTTGATCAGCGCCACCCCGGCCGGGTTGGAAGTGACCACGGGGGCGCCGCTGCCCCTGCAGGACAGGCTGGCTTCCGCCATCGGGGAGCTGCCGGAGTTGGAGCAGATATCGATTGCCCTTTCTCTCGAGCGGATTGTGGCCATGATGCAGGAAAAGTGATTTCAAAAAGACGCATGCCTGAACCGGGAATACCCGCAAGCCATCCTTCAGGGAGCGCCTTCTCGACCGTTTGATGCGGGAAGGGATCCGGTTGCCCCAATGGTCACAGTCCTGATGTGTGCGGCCGGGAATATGCCGGGTCGACAGGGATGAACTAACGAGGATACCATGGCACAGAAGATTATCGTTGAAGATTTATACAAGATTTTTGGACCCGAACCGCAGCGCGCCCTCAAGTTGCTTAAGGAAGGTGCCAGCAAGGACGAGATCCTTGAGAAGACCAGGCACGGGGTCGGGGTCGCGAAGGTCAACTTTACGGTGAACGAGGGGGAGATCCTTGTCATCATGGGGCTTTCAGGGAGCGGCAAATCGACCCTGGTGCGCTGCATCAACCGTCTCATCGAACCCACCGCCGGGAAGGTGCTCTTGGACGGCGTGGACGTGACCGCCCTCAAGCGCGAGGAGCTGCGTCTGCTCAGGCAGCGCAAATTCGGGATGGTCTTTCAGCATTTTGCGCTGTTTCCCCACCGCACGGTCATCAAGAACGTGGAATACGGCCTCGAGATCCAGAAGACGGACGCCTCCGAGCGCAGCGCCCGGGCGCGGGTGGCCCTGGAACAGGTTGGGCTCAAAGGTTGGGAGGACTCCTATCCGGCCCAACTCAGCGGCGGCATGCAGCAGCGGGTGGGGCTGGCGCGGGCCCTGGCGCTGGATCCCGAGGTGCTCCTCATGGACGAGGCCTTCAGCGCCCTGGACCCCCTCATTCGCCGCGATATGCAGGACGAACTCATCAAGCTGCAGGACAAGATGCACAAGACGATCATCTTCATCAGTCATGATCTGGACGAGGCCATCAAGCTCGGCGACCGCATCATCCTGATGAAGGACGGCTTCATCGTGCAGGAGGGCACGGCCGAGGAGATCCTCACCAACCCCGCCACGCGCTACGTGGAGAAATTCGTCGAGGATGTGGACCTCTCCAAGGTGATCACTGCTGGCTACGTCATGAAAAACCCCGAGGAGGTCGCCAGCCTGACCCATGACGGCCCCCGCACCGCCCTGCACAAGATGCGTCATGCGGGGATCTCGAGCCTTTTTGTGCAGCACAAGGGCCGCCTGGAGGGAATCATCTTCGCCGAGGATGCGGTCGAGGCCCTCAAACGCGGGGAGAAGGACATCGCCGGCATTCTCAAGCGCGATATCTGCAAGATCGCGCCCGAAACCCCGGCCAGTGACCTGTTTCCGCTGCTGGCGGAGTATACCCCCCTGGCGGTCGTGAACGAGGAGGAGCGCCTCGTGGGGGTCATTATCCGGGGGGCCCTGCTGGCCGCACTGGCGGAAGGAGTGCAGAACAATGACGATGTATAGGATACCTGTCGGGGACTGGATCGAACGGGGGCTCGATAGCTTTACCGAGAACTTCTCCTTCCTCACGCAGGGGTTCTCCGAGATGACGGAAAAGGGTATCACGATCCTGGTGAAGGGCATGATGTTCTTCCCGCCCTGGGTGCTGGTAATCGCCTTCACGGCGCTGGCCCTCTCCATCAGCCGGCGGCGCGGGGTGGCGCTCTTCACCCTCATCGGGCTGCTGTTGATCTGGAACATGGGGCTCTGGGCGCCCATGGTGAGCACCCTGGCCCTGGTGCTCATCTCCACCATGATTGCGATCATGGTGGGCATCCCCCTGGGGATCCTGGCGGCGCTCAATCACACCGCCTACCGCATCATCATGCCCATCCTGGATGTGATGCAGACCATGCCGGCCTTCGTCTACCTGATCCCGGCCATCCCGTTCTTCGGGCTGGGCCCGGTGGGCGCCATCTTCTCCACCGTGATCTTCGCCATGCCGCCGGCCATCCGGCTCACCAGTCTGGGGATCAGGCAGGTGCCGTCGGAACTGGTGGAGGCGGCAGACGCCTTCGGCAGCAACAAGCGCCAGAAGCTCTTCAAGCTGCAGCTGCCCATGGCCACCCCCACGATTATGGCCGGCATCAACCAGACCATCATGCTGGCACTCTCTATGGTGGTGATCGCCTCTATGATCGGGGCCAAGGGGCTCGGCGGCGAGGTCTGGAAGGCCATCCAGCGCCTGGAGCCCGGCAAGGGCTTCGAGGCCGGCATCGCGATCGTGATCGTGGCCATCGTGCTCGATCGCATCATGCAGAGGTTCGGCAGTCAGGGCCAGCAGACAGGGGCCTGAAAGGGCCGTGCATGATCTTATGATACAGGGAAAAACCATGCAAGGGAGGAAAGGATGAAAAGATTCGGTATTCTGACGACGGTTTTGGCGGTTTTGTTCATCATTGGCACATCTGGTGCGGCCCTGGCCAGCAAGGGCAAGGTCGAGCTGGCCTATGTGGAGTGGTCGTGCGCCACGGCCAGCGTCAACGTGGTCAAGGCCATCCTCGAGGACGAACTGGGCTATGAGGTCGAGATCATCCCGGTGTCGGCCGCGGCCATGTGGCAGGCGATCGCCACCGGTGACGTGGACGGCATGACCACCGCCTGGCTGCCCGTGACGCACGCCCACTACCTGGACAAGGTCAAGGACAAGGTGGTCGATTTGGGGCCGAACTGCTTGGGGGCCGGGATCGGTCTGGTGGTGCCAACCTATGTGACGATCAACTCCATCGACGAGCTCAATGCCCACGCCGCCAAGTTCGACGGTCAGATCACGGGGATCGACCCCGGGGCGGGCATCATGAGCAAGACCGAAAAGGCCATCGCCGACTATAAGCTCGACAAGTTCGAGCTTATGGAGAGCAGCGGCGCCATGATGACCGCCATCCTGAAGGACAAGATCAATAAAAAGGAGTGGGTGGTGGTCACGGGCTGGACCCCCCACTGGAAGTTCGCCCGTTGGGATCTGAAATATCTCGAGGATCCCAAGGGCATCTACGGCGGGTCCGAGGAGATCCGCACCATCGTGCGCCAGGGGCTCGATAAGGATATGCCGGATGTCTACCGCTTCCTGGATAACTTCTATTGGACCCTGGCCGATATCGGCCAGGTCATGGGCTGGAACGCCGATGGTGCCGACCCGGCCGACTCTGCCAGGCGCTGGATCAAGGAGAACCCCGATAAGGTCAAGGCCTGGCTGCAATAGACCCGGCTAGACCCGACCCCCACGCCCCCTTAAGGGACGTTTGCCCCTTGAGGGGGACGTGTGGGTCGGTTGCACTCCCCTGCCCGCCTGCGGTTTCGATTTAATCCTTGACAGAGACACGGGTAAAAATAATAAATGAATCTCGATCTTATCACCGCATGATCGCCTGGAAAAGGGCGTATGGCGGTGGTGGGAAGCGGACTGACCCTGGCCGCACGTCTCTATTGCCGTCCAGGTACAATGGCCGAGTCTTTTAAGAAACCATGAAGGAGCGTATCAGATGAGAGGATTCAGACGGGCAATGGTAGGGGTTTTGTTTCTGGTGGCTGGGCTTCCGCTGGCGGCTGTGGCGGCCAAGCCGGTGGTGATCGGCCTGCAGGGGCCCATCACGGGGCCATGGGCCTATGAGGGGCAGATGGCCCGCCAGAGCTGCGAGATCGCCGCCGAACTCATCAATCAGAAGGGAGGCATCCTGGGCGGGCGCATGATCGAGGTCAAGGTCGTCGACGATGCGGGCGAGCCCAAATCCGGGGCCCTGGCGGCCCAGAAACTCGTGAGCCAGAAGGATGTGGTGGCCGCCATTTCCACCTACGGATCGAGCGTGTGCGAGCCGGCCTCCGGCATCTACGAGAAGTTCAAGAAGGTCAATATCGGCTACGGGGTCACGGCCGTGCGTCTGACGCAGCGCAATTTCACCTATTTCTTCCGCACCTGCGGCCGGGACGACTCCCAGGGCCGCTTCTTCGCCGAGTATGTGCCCCGCAAGTTCGACGCCCGGCGCATCGCCATCATGCACGACAACACCGCCTTCGGCAAGGGTCTGGCCGAAGACACCCTGCGCGCCCTCGAGGCCATGGTGGCCTCCGGCGCGGTAGAGATCGTGTACTTCGATGCCATCACCCCGGGCGAGAAGGACTTCCGCGTGCCGCTCACCAAGCTTCGGGAGACCCGGCCCGAGGTCTGGTATTTCACCGGCTATTACGCCGAGGCGGCCCAGCTCCTGAGCCAGGCCCGCGAGATCGGCGTCACCTGCCCCTTCGTGGGCGGCAACGCCGCCATCAACGACGAATTCGTCAAGATCGCCGGGCTGGAACTGGCCCAGGGCTGCTACATGACCAACGAACCACTGCCGGGCGACCTGCCCTATCCCGAGGCCCGGGAATTCCTCCAGGCCTACCGGGCGCGCTTCGGCGAGATCCCGTCCAGCCCCTGGCCCATCTATGCGGCCGATGCCCTGAATGTGATCGCCTACGCCATCGACAAGTCCGGCACCACCGAGGCGGCGACCCTGGCTGGTTTCCTGAGGGACGAGGTCAACGGCGTGCCCGGCATCACCGGCCCTATGGGCTTCACCGATCAGGGCGACCGGGAAGGCGTGCCCTTCTACCTCTACATGGTGGATGAGCAGGGAAAGATCGTCGTTTCCAAGTAAAGGGCTCCCGGTCATACGGTCGCGATGCAGATCATCATCGAACAGCTGATCAACGGGCTGACCATCGGGTCATTCTATGCGCTCATCGCCCTGGGTTACTCCATGGTCTATGGCGTGCTCAAGCTGATCAACTTCGCGCATGGCGACTTCTTCACCCTGGGCTCCTACCTCGGTTATACGGTGCTCGTTTTCGGTTCGGCGGCGCTCACGGCCCACTTCGGTCTGTGGGGGGCGCTGCTGGTGTCCATGGCGATCGCGGCGATGAGCCTGGCGATCGTGGGGGTGGTCGTGGAACGCCTCGCCTACCGACCGGTATATCCGGCCGGCCGGCTGCCGGCGGTGGTCTCGGCGCTCGGGGCCTCCATCGTGCTGCAGAACGCCATCATGGTCATCTGGGGGCCGCGTTTCCAGGCCTATCCGGCCCACCTCATCCCGAACGTGCATCTCACCCTGGGCGGCATCCACATCACCCTGCTGCAGATCCTCATCCTGGTGCTTTCCTTCGCGCTGATGGGCATGCTCTCCTTCATCGTGCAGAAGACCACCTTCGGTGCGGCCATCCGCGCCGTGGCCCTGGATCGCGAGACGGCCTCGCTCATGGGCATCAACATCAACAAGGTGATCCTTTTCGTCTTCACCCTCGGCCCGGCGCTGGGCGCCATGACCGGCATCATGGTGGGCCTGTACTACCGCCAGATCAGTTTCACCATGGGATGGAACTACGGGCTGAAGGCCTTCACGGCCTCGGTGTTGGGGGGCATCGGCAACATCCCGGGCGCCATGGTGGGCGGCCTCCTGCTGGGGGTGCTCGAGATGCTGGGGGCGGCCTATATCTCGGCCGCCTGGAAGGACGTCTTCGTCTTCGCCATCCTCATCCTGGTGCTCATCTTCCGCCCCACCGGACTCCTGGGGGAAAAGACGGCGGAGAAGGTGTGAACCCATGAAGTTAGCGACCGCCACGAACAACGGCCTTCTGGGGTCACGCCCCTCCCTTGTGCTGCTCACGCTGGGGGCTTGTGCCCTCTATCCCTTTGTGGTGAGCGACTACTTCATCGACATCGCCTTCTTTTTCGGCATCTATGCCCTGCTGGGCCTGAGCCTTAACATCGTGCTGGGTGAGGTGGGGCTCTTCGATCTCGGGCATGCCGGGTTTTACGCCATCGGCGCCTACACCACCGCCATCCTGAATACGCGCTATGGCATCCCCGTGCTGGTGCTCCTGCCGGTCTCGGCCCTGAGCGCGGGGCTGTTCGCCTATCTGGTGTGTTCGCCCGTGATCCACCTGCAGGGCGACTATCTCCTGATCGTGACCCTCGGCCTGGGGGAGATCGTGCGGCTGGCGCTGATCAACAACCCCTTCGATCTCACCGGTGGGCCCAACGGCGTCTTCGGCCTCGATTTTCCCTCCTTTGGAAGGTGGCTGGTGATCGATACCTCGCTGGAGTACTATTTTCTTGTCTGGGCCGTGGTGGGGCTTACCATCCTCGGCCTGCTGCGGCTGCAGCGCTCGCGTGTGGGCAGGGCCTGGAACTATATCCGCGAGGACGAGACAGCCGCCGCCTCCAGCGGGGTGGATGTGCGGGCCTACAAGCTGCTGGCCTTTGTCATCGGGGCCGGTCTGGCGGGGGTGGCCGGCAACCTCTATGCCTGCAAGCTCATGTGCGTCTCGCCCGAGAGCTTCAGCTTCTGGGAATCGTGCCTCATGTTTTGCATCGTGCTCATCGGCGGGATGGGCTCGATCCCCGGAGTGCTGATCGGGGCCGCCTTCATCAGCCTCTTCCCGGAGATTTTCCGACCGTTCGCCATGTACCGCATGCTGGTTTTCGGCACCGCCATGATCTTGATGATGATGTTCAGGCCCGGGGGGGTCTGGCCGCGTCAGCGCGGCGGGGTGAAATTCTCCGCCCTGCTCGGGGAGGTGGGCCGCAAGAATGGTTGAGGAACGCGTGGACACCACGCCCGAGGTCGTGCTCGAGACCCGGGGCCTGACCAAGGTCTTCGGCGGTCTCACGGCGGTGAACCACTTCGACGCTCGCGTCTACCGTGGGGAGATCCTGAGCCTGATCGGGCCCAACGGAGCGGGCAAGACCACGGTCTTCAACGTGGTCACCGGCATTTACACCCCGGAGTACGGGGATGTGCTGCTGCGAAAGCGCCCCATCACCGGACACAGGCCGCACCGCATCGTGAAGTATGGTATCGCGAGGACCTTCCAGAACATCCGGCTCTTTCCCGACATGACCTGCCTGGAGAATGTCATGGCCGGTCAGCACTGCCGCGCCCGGGCCGGGGTTTTATCTGCCGTGCTTCAGACCCGGTCCATGCAGCGGGAGGAGCAGCGCATCCGCTCCCTGGCCGAGCAGCGCCTCAAACAGGTGGAGCTGTGGCGCTTCCGGGACGAGCTGGCACGCAACATCGCCTACGGTTCGCAGCGCATGCTCGAGATCGCCCGTGCGCTGGCCAGCCAGCCGGTGTTGCTCGTGCTGGACGAGCCCAGCAGCGGGCTGAACCCCCGGGAGACCGAGGACCTGATGCTCTTCCTCACCACCCTCATCCGGGAGGAGGACCTCACGATCCTGCTCATCGAGCACGATATGAACATGGTCATGGGGATCTCGGACCGGGTGATCGTGATGGACGAGGGCCGCAAGATCGCCGAGGGCACCCCGCTTGAGATCTATCACGACCCGCGGGTGATCGAGGCCTATCTGGGCAAGGACGAGGGGGACTGAGGTGGCGTACCTGCTGAGCATCGAGGATCTCGTCGTGCGCTACGGGGCG
>CAZUDI010000070.1:0-18996 GCA_964618975.1 uncultured Bacteriovoracaceae bacterium
GTTACATCCAGAAATAACTGGGATAGGCTTCAGAAAGAGCTTCAAAACAATATTAGTATTGTAGTAGAACGAGCTGAAAATGGTGATGAATATATTGTAAAGGGAAGAGGTGAATTACAGCTCTCCATACTAATTGAGAATATGAGAAGAGAAGGTTACGAGTTTCAGGTATCAAAACCTAAGGTAATATTCCGGGAATTGAATGGTAAGAAAACAGAACCTATAGAACTTGCAATAATTGATGTTGCTGATGAATATGTTGGATCTGTTATTGAAATGCTTGGGATACGAAAGGGGCAGATGATCAATATGGTTCAAGGTGCTGACGGATATACGCGTTTAGAATACAAAATTCCAGCTCGCGGATTGATTGGGTTTAGAAATGAGTTTATAACTGAGACTAGAGGCACTGGGATTTTGAATCATAGTTTCTATGAGTATGAGTATTTTATGGGAGAGATTCAAAGGAACACCAGAGGTGTGCTTGTTTCGCTAGAGAATGGATCTGCTACAGCATATTCTCTCAATAGTTTTCAGTCAAGGGGCACCATGTTTATCGATCCTGGCACCGAGGTATATGAAGGTATGATTACGGTGGCGGTCCACGACGAGCGCGGGGAGCTCTGGCGTATGGAGCCCGGGCACAATACCGGCTACTGGCGTGATTCCGGCTTTCACCCCGAGGCCCCATGGCTGGACTTTGCCTGTCCCCACAAGTCCGGCACCGCCCTCGGCCAGCCCGCGTCCTTCTGGTCCAGGGCTGCGTTTGACAAGGCGGGGGGCCTCAACGAGTCCCTTCACTATGTCATGGATTACGAGCTGTATGTACGCCTCGCCCGCAGCGGCTTTCTGCCGCTGTGTGTCAAGATTCCGTTTGCCCGGTATCGCAAAAACGATCAGACCAAGACCACAATGGCGCAGCTTCCCCTTTTCCGGGAGCATCTGCGCCTGGCGCAGCAGTGGTCAGAGACTCTGACCGGGGCGGACAGAAACAGCATGACCGCCTACACCCGCTGGATCCAGCAGAAAATGGTCGAGTTGCGCCTCAGATCGGTGATCAGGTCCATCCCCGGACTCAGACGGATCGAGAAGGCCTTCCCCTTCAGTAGCGAGCCGGTCCTGCTGAGATTCAGGCGGGGTCTGGCAAGGCACCTCCCCGGGGGGGACCGGGCTTCCGGGAAGCGCCTGAAATGAACATCCTCTACTATGCCGATCTTTTTCCCAGCCCCTCAAAGCCCACCGGCGGCATCTTCAATTATCACCGCGCACGGGCGCTCCGCGCGCAGGGCCTGTCCCTTTCCGTGGCCAGAGCCCACAATATCATCGACAGGCGCAGTCTATTCTCCCTCGGGAAAGATTATGCGCTGAAGAGTCTTGGATATGACAGTGATATAGAGGTCTCGGTATACAACGGTCTCTCCTTCCCCCGCTGGGGGATCTGCTGGAGGATCGCCGAAAGGCTTGCCGACGAATACCGCCACGGCGGCTTTGACCTCATCCACAGCCATTTCGTCAGCGACGCATACCCCGTATACATCGCCCACAAACGCTATGGCCTCCCCTACGTTGTCACGGCCCACGGGAGCGATATCCACACGCACCCCTTTCAGGATAAGCGCCTGAAAAATCTGGCGCTCGAGGTCCTGAACCACGCGGAGATGTCCATCTTCGTCTCGCGCTTTCTGTTGAACAAGGCCCGCGAGCTCGGGTTCGACGGCAAAACGGTCACCGTGGTCCCCAACGGGTACGATCCCGGGATCTTCTCCCCCCCCCTCACCGTCACCCGTCACCGCGAGGAATCCCGCAAGGAAGTGGGCTTTGTCGGGGCGCTCTCCTGGGTCAAGGGCGCCGACAGGCTCCCTGAAATCTTCAGCAAGATCTTCTCAGCCGGAAGCGGTGGCCTCCATTTCACCATCATCGGGGAAGGACCCCTGAGGGAGACCCTAGCCACCGAAATTACCGCCCTGGGCCTGGAGGAGCACGTAACATTTCAGAATTATATCGCCCCGCATAGCCTGGCGCGCATGATAAACCAGATGGACGCCCTCATCCTGCCCAGCCGCAATGAAGGCTGGCCGTGCGTGCTCATGGAGTCCCAGGCCTGTGGTGTGCCTGTAGTCGCTACCCGGACGGGGGGGATCCCCGAGGCCATCGGGACCGGTGGAACGCTCATCCTCGAGGGCCCTGACTTCGAGGAACGCTTCGCGCAAGCCGTCGGCCAAATCCTGGAGCAACCACCTGCGAGTGAAGCCATGCAGGCCTGGTCCTCCCGGTTCACCTGGGAAAAAACCGTGGGTCAGGAAATTCAGGTCTACCGCGAAGTCATAGCAGGTCTTGCCTCCCGGTAGTCCTGTCTTAAGAGAGCTTTTCTCGTATGCCGAAAAATCGGATCACCCCGTCCGAATGAAGCCTTGAGTGCATCACGGTCGTCATTCGGAAACCTGGCTTTTCCATGAAAATCCTCTACCTCTCATTCAACGATCCTCATGATTCTCCGGGGGTATATAATAAAGAGCTGGAGTTCTGCCGGGCAATGCATGCCGCCTGCAAAAAACAGGGCGTCGTATTCTCAGGACTCAATATCATCCCTGGGGCGAAGCCCGGGAGCCTGCCCGACCCGAAAGATTCGTGTTTGAACCTCAAGCCAGTCCCCAGCCGCCTGTATCAACGCTTCTCGGGCATCAAGTTCTTCAGATCCCTCTTCCTCATCCGCCCCGTGTTCCGGGCCACCTACCAGGCGATCGCCGAGATAACCCCCGACATCCTGCTGTGGAGATTCAACACCACGCGTGTTCCGGGAATATTCAATCCCAAGAAGGTCAGACCCAACCTGCTCTTTGTCACCGAACACCAGGCCAAGGAGATCGAAGAGCTGAGCATGAGCGGTCCCGGGCGTCTGCTGGCGCCCCTGATCCGCACCCAGTCATACCTGGTCTTGAGGAATGTCGATGCCCTGGTGGGGGTCACCCGCGAGATCGCCGCCTACGAACAGGGGCGCCGGGGGGGCAACCTGCCCGTGCATGTCCACCCCAACGGGATCAACGTCTCGCAGTGCACCCCGGCGCGCTATACGCCCTATACCGGGGAGGTGCTCAAACTTGTATTCCTCGGATCTTCCACGGCACGCTGGCACGGACTGGACCGCCTGGTGAGGGGCCTGGCTCAATACAGAGGCCCTGTCCGGATCGAGCTGCACCTGGTCGGAGACGTCACTTCGGAGATCAGGGAGCTGATCGCCTCCCTCGGTCTGCGTGAGCAGCTCATCTTTCATGGCACGTGCTCCGGCGAGAAGCTGGACCAGATCTTCGATCAGGCCCACATCGCCGTAGGCACCCTGGGCATGCACCGCAAGAAGTTGAAATATGGAGCGACGCTTAAAGTCCGGGAATACATGGCCCGGGGTGTTCCCTTCATCCTGTCCTATATCGATGAGGACATCACAGACGATTTCTCCTTCTGCCTGAGGCTGCCTCCAGACGAGAGCCCGGTGGACCCGGAAGCGCTGATCCGCTTCCGGGCCGGGATCGAGGAACGCTATGGAGACACCATCCCCGGGCGCATGCGCGCCTACGCCCTCGAGCACATGGATTATGCACCCAAGGTCAACAAACTGCTCGACTTTCTCCTGAGCCTTCCCGGGAAGACGAACCGAGGGTCGATAGCATGAACCTGCCGGCCGCGAGAGACGGGGTCCGACCAGTCCCCCTCTCAAGCCGGCGGAAGCCGCAACACCCATGTGCAGAATAACCGGAATCTGGAACAGACACGCACGGCCCCACCTGCCGGAGACCTGTCTGCGCATGCGGGATACCCTGGTTCGGGGAGGACCGGACGACGCCGGACTGTATTACGACGCAAAGGCCGGCCTGGCCCTCGGTCATCGGCGCTTGTCGATCATCGACCTCAGCCCCACCGGGCATCAGCCCATGAGTACCAAAGATGGACGCTACACGCTCTGCTATAACGGGGAAATCTATAATTTTCGGGAATTGCGTCAACAGCTGTGTGAAGCCGGCCTCTCTTTCAGAGGCACCTCCGATACCGAGGTCGTCCTCAACGCCTTTGCCTGCTGGGGGCCGGAATGTGTGCAGCGTTTCAACGGCATGTTCGCCTTCGCCCTGTGGGACAAAGCCGAGAAGTCGCTGTTTCTCTTCCGGGACCGTCTGGGCGTCAAACCCCTCTACTTCTACAATTATCAAGGGACGTTCGCCTTTGCATCGGAGCTTAAGGCCCTGCATGCCGGCCTTTCGGGCGTCCTCGAGCTTGACCGATCCGGCGTGGGAGAATTCCTCCATTATGGGTATATCTCGGCCCCCAGAACGATATTCCGCCATACCCGCAAACTTGAGCCCGGCCATTGGATGTGCGTGGAGCGTGATCACTCCACCCGGATCCATACATACTGGAGTCTCTCTGATAATCGGGGGCACCAACCCCGAGACGAAAAGGCGCTTGTCGATCAGCTCGACGAGCTCATGACCGACGCCTTCTCGCGGCGGCTGATCGCCGACGTGCCGGTAGGTGTCTTCCTCTCGGGCGGCATCGACTCCTCGCTGGTGACCGCCATCCTGGCCCGGCATACCGACACCCCCATCAAGACCTTCACCATCGGTTTTCACGAAAAGAGCTACGACGAATCGCGCTGGGCCAGGATGGTTGCCCGGCACCTCGGCACGGAGCACACCGAGGAGATCGTCACACCGGAGCATGCCCGTGAGATTCTGCCCTTGTGGCCCGAGATCTACGACGAGCCCTTCGGAGACATCTCGGGCATTCCCACCACCATCGTCTCCCGCATGACCAGAGAGCACGTCAAGGTGAGTCTGTCGGCCGACGGGGGTGACGAGCTCTTCTGCGGTTATCACCGCTACTGGGTCATGCAACGCCTCAACCGAAGCCTCAGGCATCTTCCCCCGGGCTTCGTGCGAGGCGCCGGCCGGGCCCTGGGGTTCATCGGGACCGACCGCGCGGCGGACCTCATGCAGGTGCACCCGAGACTACGCCTGCCGGCCATCCGCGACCGGGTACGCAAGCTCAAGGCCGTGCTGGATAACTGGGGCGGCTCTGCCGCCGGGGCCTACCCCTTTGCGGTAGGCTACTGGCTGCCCTCAGAGATAGAGCATCTTCTGGGGGGCTACCGTGACCCCCGCTCACCGCTTGTGAGCCTCATGGATTCCGGCGCCCATCCCGAGGGTAACGATGCGGGCCTGATGGAGGCCATGATGCGCTGGGACCTCACGACCTATTTGCCGGACGACATCCTCACCAAGGTGGACCGGGCCACCATGTTCTGCAGCCTGGAGGGGCGCGATCCCTTCCTCGACCACCGCATCGTGGAATTCGCTTATACACTGCCTTTTCACTACAAATACCGTCCGGGTCAAACGAAATACATCCTGCGCCGGCTTCTGGAGCGCTACCTCCCCCTTCAGCTCTTCGAACGTCCCAAGCAGGGTTTTGCCGTGCCGATCTACAGCTGGCTCCATGACGAATGCATGCAGCTCGTCGAAACCTACCTCAACCCGGACGCCCTCGCCAGTCAGCAGATGATCGATCCCGACGCCGTCACGCCGACGGTTACGGCCTTCCTATCAGGAGACACCTCGGGCAGCATTGACCGCATCTGGCTGCTTCTGGTCTATATGATGTGGGCCGAAAGGTATGCTGCATGAAACCGGTCAGGATCCTGCACCTTATCTCAACCCTCGATATCGGCGGTGCGGAACAGGACCTCCTGAAACTCGTCACCTCCGCTGATCCCGCACACTTCACCCATGAGGTAGTCTCCATGACCACCCTCGGACCGATCGGTGAACGCCTGCAGGCCGCGGGGATTCCTACCCATGCACTCAATATGATAAAGGGCCTTCCCGACCCGCGGGGAATCCCGCGTCTGTATCGCATCGCCCGCACCTTGCGTCCCGACCTCATCCACACCTGGCTCTACCATGCCAACCTGCTCGGCCTGTCCATCCGGGGTCTCTCCCGGGGGCTGATCTGGGGCATTCTGTGTTCGGATATGGACTTAAGCCACTATGGCACGACCTATCGCTGGACAGTCACGGCCGGGAGATACCTTGCGTGCCTGCCTTCTGCCATTGTCGTCAACTCCGAGGCCGGCCGGGAGATTCATGCCCACATGGGTTATAAGCCACGGAAATGGCACCTCATCCCCAATGGCTTCGATACTCAGATGTTCAGGCCCTCCCGCGCCATGCGCAGGGACATGCGCTCCGGACTCGCGATCCCGCATGACGCCATCGCCATCGGGCTCATCGCCCGCTTCGATCCCATGAAGGATCACGCCTGCTTCATGTCCGCCGCCGCGGCCCTGCAGCGCACCCACCCCGAGGTACATTTCATCCTCGCTGGCCGTGGCGTCACGGCCGACAATGAGGCCCTCAGACCGCACCTGAATCGTCTCCCCCTCCCCGGGCAAATGCACCTGCTCGGAGAAAGGCCGGATATCCCGGCGGTCCTCTCGGCCCTGGATATCGCAAGTTCCTGTTCGATCAGCGAAGGGCTTCCCAACGCGGTCGGCGAGGCCATGGCAACGGGTCTTCCCTGCGTGATCACTGACACCGGGGATTCGGCTGTGCTTGTTGGCGATGCCGGGATCGTGATTCCGGTGCGTGATCCCCAGGCACTCTGCACGGCATGGAGCAGGCTCATCGAGGCCGGGGCCCGGACGCGAAGGCGCATGGGAGCCAGGGCCCGCAAGCGCATTGTCAGGGACTACTCCCTGCAAGCCATGGTCAATCGGTACGAAGCCCTTTACACCCAGACCCTGTCTGCTTACAATGAATACCGAGGAATCTGAAACCATGCAGGCCCACACTTTCAGTAAGATAATCTTTTTCCTTGCCGTTGGGCTGGTGCTCCTGCTGAGTGCCTGCGCTTCGGCCCCGGTGACCGGCCGCTCGCAGCTGCTCCTCGTGCCCGAGGAGCAGGAGGTCTCACTCGGGCTGCAGTCCTACCGCGAGGTGCTCTCCAAGGAAAAGATCTCCCAGGACCCCCAGATCAATGCCCTGGTGAAACGCGTCGGCCAGCGCATCGCCCAGGCGGCCCGGCGGCCGGATTACGACTGGGAATTCACCGTGATCGATAACGACAAGACCGCCAATGCCTTTGCCCTGCCCGGGGGCAAGGTGGCGGTCTACACCGGGATTCTGCCCTACACCAGGGATGAGTCCGGCCTGGCCTTTGTCCTGGCACACGAGGTGGGCCATGCCATTGCCCGCCACGGCGGGGAGCGCATGAGCGAGATGCTGCTCCTGCAGCTCGGTCAGCAGGGGCTCAACCTGGCCATCGCCAAGAAGAGCCCGGCGGCCATCCAGGCCATCAATCTCGGCTACGGGCTCGTGAGCACGGTGGGGGTGGTCCTGCCCTTCTCGCGCACCCACGAGTACGAGGCCGATCACATCGGGATCATCCTCATGGCCAAGGCGGGCTACGACCCGCGCGAGGCGCCGCGCTTCTTCGAGCGCATGCTGGCGCACAAGAGCGCTGCTCCCCCGGCCTTCCTCTCCACCCACCCGGCCGACGAGGACCGCATCCGCCGGCTGAGGGGCCTCATCCCCGAGGCCCTGACGTATTACCGTCCCTGACCCCCCTCCCGATCCCCTCTCCCGGATCGGACCTGCCCCCCCTTTTCACCTTTTTTCAGTCTCCCCCTTCCCGCAAGGCTGCGTAGGTCCGCTGCAGGGCCGCCACCGGGTCCCCGTCTTCAAGGAGGGCCTGCATGAGGTGGCTGCCCACAATCACCCCGTCGGCCTCCCTGAGGATCTCCGTGACCTGGGAGGGGAGCGAGACCCCGAAGCCCACGCAGACCGGCAGATCGGTCAGGGCCTTGATGCGGCGCACCTGGGAGGGGAGTGTGGCGGGCAGGCTCTGGCGGGCACCGGTGACCCCTTTAAACGCCACGGCGTACACGAAGCCCCGGCAGGCCGGCAGGATCTCCCGCAGGCGCCCCTCGGTGGTTGTGGGGGCCGCCAGCCGGATGAGATCGAGCCCATAGGCCTCACTCAGGGTGAAGATCTCGCCGGCATCCTTAGGCAGGTCGGGGATGATCACGCCGTAAAGGCCGCACTCGCTCAAGCGTGCCAGGGTCGCCTCCAGCCCCTGGCGCATGAGGGGGTTGAGGTAGGACATCACCACCAGGGGCACGGGGCTCGCAATCGTCCACTCCCTGAGGTGCGCACAGAAGGCATCGAGGGTAAAGCCCGCCTTAAGCGCGCGGTAGGAGGCCTCCTGCAGCACCGGACCATCCGCCATGGGGTCGGAAAACGGCAGGCCGAGCTCGATCAGCGGGGCCCCGCTCGATGCCAGGGCCTCGAGCAGGCGCCCGGTCGTCTCCAGATCGGGCAGCCCGGCGGTGAGGTAGGGAATCACCGCCCGCTCGCTGGCCTGAATCGCCCGGGCGATCATGCTCCCCCCTCCAGCACCGTGTGCAGGTCCTTGTCCCCGCGTCCGGAGAGGTTCACGATGACGCTGCCCCTCGGATTTTGCTCGCCGTAGCGCGCCAGATAGGCGATGGCATGGGCGCTCTCCAGGGCCGGGGCGATGCCCTCGAGCCGGTTGAGCTGCCGGAAGGCCGCCAAGGCCATGCCATCGTCGACGAGCTCGTAGCGCGCCCGGCCCTCACCGGCCAGGAAGCTGTGTTCCGGGCCCACGCCGGGATAATCCAGCCCGGCGGCGACGGAATGGGTGTCCTTGATCTGACCGCCCTCGTCCTGCAGCAGGAAGGAGAGCGCCCCGTGCAGCACCCCGGGATAACCGAAATTGATACTGGCCCCGTTGAGCCCATCGCCGTTGCCATAGGCCTCCACCCCGATGAGCTCCACCGGGTCGTTCAGGAAGGCGGAGAAAATCCCGATGGCATTGCTGCCGCCGCCCACGCAGGCGATCACCGCCTCCGGCAGCCCCCCCTTCGCTTCCAGGATCTGAGAACGCGCCTCCCGGCCGATGACCTCCTGAAAGGCGCGCACCATGCCCGGATAGGGGTGGGGCCCCACCACCGAACCCAGCAGGTAGTAGGTCTCGCCGGCATGGGCCGTCCAGTCGCGGATGGCCTCGCTGGTGGCGTCCTTGAGCGTGGCCGTGCCCGAGCGCACGGGGCGCACCTCGGTCCCCAAAAGCCGCATGCGCTCCACGTTCATGCGCTGGCGGCGCATGTCTTGAGCGCCCATGTAAACCGTGCAGGGCATGCCGTAGAGCGCACACACGGTGGCCGTGGCCACACCGTGCTGTCCGGCGCCGGTCTCCGCCACCACGCGCGCCTTGCCCATGCGCCGGGCAAGCAGGATCTGCCCCAGGGCGTTGTTGATCTTGTGCGATCCGGTGTGGTTTAAGTCCTCGCGCTTGAGCCACACCTCGAGGCCCACCGCCTGCGAGAGGCGCCCGGCATACCTCAACGGGCTCGGACGGCCCACATAATCCCTCAGGCCCACACCCAGCTCTGCCATGAAGGAGTCATCCCCGAGAGCCGTCTCAAAGGCCTCCTCCAGCTCCTCAAGCGCTCCAACCAGTGTCTCCGGCACGTACTGTCCGCCGAACCGACCGTAATAACCCTTCACGCCCTCGCCTCCTTGATAAACTTTTTCATCTTGTCTGCGTCCTTGATACCGGGGCCAAGCTCCACGCCCGAACTCACGTCCACCCCGCCCGGGCGCGCCCGGGCGATGGAAGAGCGCACATTCTCGGGCGTGAGCCCCCCGGCGAGGATACAGGGGATCTCGAGCGGTACCGGGACCTGCGTCGGGATGCCGCGCCCCTGGCTCGCATCCAGCAAAAACCGGCAGGGGAAAGCGGGCACGTGCCGGGTGTCGATCCTGCTGACGGCCACGATCACCCGCAGGGTCTGCGCCAGCAGGGCATGCGCCTCGGTGAACGGGGCATGGATCTGCACCGTGTCGAGGCCCAGGTCCCGGGCGATGGCGGCGATCAGGCCGGGGTTCTCGTCCCGGAAGACGCCCACCTTCTCGACGCCCTCGATCAAATGCACCCAGGACCGCAGACGGGAGGGGTCCGCCATCCGCGGGCTGGGCGTGAGCACGAAGCCCACCGCGTCCGCCCCGAGCCCGGAGGCCAGGCGGGCGTCTTCGTAGCGCGTGATGCCACAGATCTTCACCCACATGCGAACACCTCCCCCCTCAGGCGCTCATCGGCCAGGGCCCGGCCGATGAGCGCGGCGTCATAGCCCATATCCCGCACGGCCTCCAGCTCGGCGCGGAAGGAGATGCCGCTCAGGGCCACCTTCACCACCCCCTCCGGGATCAGGCCCACCAGCTCGCGGTGGCGCGTCCTGTCCAGCGTGAGGTGCGTAAGATCGCGCGCGTTGACCCCGATCATCCGCGCCCCGCAGTCTTGGGCCCTGGCCAGGCCCTCCCGGGTGTGGGCCTCCACCAGCGCCTGCATGCCCAGGGAGCGGCAGAAGTCGAGGAGCCGCCCGAGCTCGGCCAGAGTCAGCATCTCGCTGATCAGGAGTACCGCATCCGCCCCAAAACGTCGCCCGGCCCGGATCTGCCGCTCATGGACCACGAAGTCCTTCATGAGCACCGGCAGCGGGCAGGCCTGCCGGATGCGGCTAAGATAGCTCAGGTCGCCCTTGAAGTACTCCGGCTCGGTCAGACAGGATATGGCCGCCGCATTCAGCGCGGTGTAGAGCCGGGCCAGGCTTTCGGGGTCCTGCGTGAGCCCGAGGTCTCCCTCCTTAGGGGTGGCATACTTCACCTCGGCGATGATGGCCAGGCCTTTGAGGGCCTCCTTAAACGGCCGCACGGGGGGATCCCCTCCGGCGGGGATCCACAGGCCGGCGGCGCGCTTGTGGGCGCGCACATACATCTGCTTTAAAAAATCCATCAGGCCCTCACCCGCTCCAGGGCCGCCAGGGCCGCCCCGCTCGCGATCACCCGCCGGGCCGTTTGCACCCCGTCGCCGATGTCCATACTCGCATCCACGGCCATCAGCGCCGCGGCCGTGTTGATGAGGAGGCTCTGCAGGCAGGGCCCGGTATCCCGGCCGATAAACACCCCTTCGATCATCGCGGCCGAATCTTGGGCCGAGTCCGCCCTGAGGGCCGCGATCGGCCCGGAGGTGATGCCGGCCGCCTGGGGGGTGATCTCGCCCATCGTGATGCGTCCCCGAGCAAGGCGTGCATAGCGCGTGGGTCCGCTGATGGAAACCTCGTCCAGCCCGGAGTGCACCACCATGGCCCCCTTGAGCCCCATGAGGGCAAAGACGTTGATCATGGGCTCGATGAGGCCGGGGTCGTAGACCCCCATGAGCTGAAAGGCCGCCCCGGCGGGATTGGAGAGCGGGCCCAGGATATTGAAGATCGTCTTGATGCCCAGCTGCGTCCTGGTCGGCATGGCATGCCGCATGGAGGGGTGGTAGCGGGGGGCGAACAGAAAGGCGAAGCCCTTCTCGCACAGGGACTTCTCGGCCTCCTGCGGATCGAGGTCGATGGGCACGCCCAGGGCCTCGAGACAGTCCGCACTGCCGGACGAGGAGCTCACCGAGCGGTTCCCATGCTTGGCCACCTTGCAGCCGGCCCCGGCGAGCACCAGGGCCACGGCCGTGGAGATGTTGAAGGTGCAGGCCTGGTCCCCGCCCGTGCCGCAGGTGTCCACCACCTCGAAGCCCACCTTCACCCGCAGGGCCTTTTCGCGCATCACCTGGGCGGCGGCGGCGATCTCGGCGGGCCTTTCTCCCTTGGCCCGCAGGGCCACCAGAAAGGCGGCCATCTGGGACTCGGTGGCCTCGCCGGTCATGATCAGGTCAAAGGCCCGCTCCATCTCGCCGGCACTCAAGTCACGGCCGGACAGGAGTTTCTCGATAAAAGCCTTCATTGTCCCTCCTTGGTAACTGAAATGAAACGATCAATGATGTCTGTGCCATACTCGGTGGCAATGGATTCGGGATGGAACTGGAGGCCGAAGAGCGGGTAGCAGGTGTGCTCGACGGCCATCACCTCACCGTCCTCGGCGCGGGCGCACACCCTCAGGTCGTCAGGCAAAGTAGCGCCCTCCACGGCCAGGGAATGGTAGCGCACGACTGAAAAGGATGGCGGCAGGGCCCTAAAGAGACCCCCGCCGCTGTGGGTGATGCGCGAGAGCTTGCCGTGCATCACCGCGCGGGCATGGCGGATGCGGGCCCCGAAGGCCGCCGCCAGGCACTGGTGTCCCAGACAGACCCCCAGGATGGGGATACGCTCGCAAAAGCGCTCGATGAGCTCCACCGAGATCCCCGCCCCCTGCGGGGCGCCGGGTCCCGGGGAGATGATGATGCCGTCGGGTGAGAGCCTGTCCACCTCCGGGGCGCTGAGCTCGTTGTTGCGCCGCACGAGCACCTCTTCGCCCAGGACGGAAACCATCTGGACGATGTTGTAGGTAAACGAATCGAAATTGTCGATCATCAGGATCATGCCAGACCTCCCAGGGCCTTACTCAAGGCCATGAGTTTGTTGTCTATCTCCTGCAACTCGCTGGCGGGGTCCGAGTCCCAGACGATCCCGGCGCCGGCCTGCACCGCATAGGTACCGCCGTTCATGAAGATCGTGCGGATGGCGATGCCGGTATCGATATTGCCGCACAGCGAGAGGTAGCCCACGGCCCCGGCATAGGGCCCGCGGCAGCGCCCCTCCAGCTCGTCGATGATCTGCATGGCACGCACCTTGGGTGCCCCGGAGACCGTCCCGGCCGGGAAGCAGGCCTTGAGCACGTCGATGCCCGTCATCCCCTCGCACTTGACCCCCCGCACGCAGGAGACGATGTGCATGACGTGCGAAAAATACTTCACCTCGTTCATGCGCGTGACCCTGACCGACCCCGGCCGGGCGATGCGGCCCACATCGTTGCGGGCCAGGTCGAGCAGCATGAGATGCTCGGCGCGCTCCTTCGCGTCTCTCAGCAGATCTGCGGCCAAATCGGCGTCCTCTTCCACAGAGCTTCCCCGCGGCCGGGTACCCGCAATGGGCAGCGTGGTGATGCGGTCCCCCTTCAGCCGCACCAGCACCTCGGGCGAGGAGCCGATGAGGGTGACGCCCTTCATGCGGATGAAGAAGAGATAGGGCGAGGGGTTGATGCGCCGCAGGCGGCGGTAGACATCGAAGGGGCTAAGGGGAGATTCGAGATCCATGCGGCGCGAGAGCACCGCCTGGATGATCTCCCCGTCGCGGATATATCCGCGGGCCCGATCCACGGCCTCCAGAAAGGCCCCTTCTGTGAGCGAGGCCCCCTGCACATGCGGACGTCCGGGATCCATAGGGACAGACAGACGGCGCGCATGTAAGAGGGCCTCCTCCAGGGGGGCGAAGGCCTCCTCGGCCCGCCTGCGGACAGTGGCTTCCGCCAGCCCAGCCTCCGCGATGGTATGCAGGAGGAAATGCCCCTGCCTGAGATGGTTAAACACCAGCAGGGTATCCACCCGTCCGAGCAGGGCATCGGGAAAGCCGGAGGCAACCTCCGGCCGCTCGAGATCCTCGATTCCCCGGATCATGTCGTACCCCACATAGCCCACATAGCCGCCGATAAAGGGGGGCAGGGTGTTCTGTTTAAAACGCAGCCCGGGACCACTCAAGGGCATCCTGGCCCAGGGATCCCTTGCCCGATCCCCGATTTCGATGGTCTCTCCCGGCGCAAAGCGCCCCAGAAAACTGTAGGTTCCCGGGATAGATTCCAACAGAAAGCCGTCTCCGTCGCCCGCCAGGGCATCGTAGGCCTGCACCGGGGTGAGGGTGTCGCACGTCAGGTTTTTCATGGCCACGACCCCGCGGTCATGGATGTCCCTGTATACTACCGCTTTCGTCTGCATCCCTTTCCTTTCCTTAACGCCATCATAAGCATGCATCTCCGGGTGAACCCGCCACACGTTTCAAAGTTTTCGCCCCCTGGCGATAAAACAAAGGCGGCAGGCCTTCCAAGAAGGCCTGCCGCCGGTATGCTTCCCCTTAAGTCGAGGACTACGACAACCACACCTCCCCGTCGCATCGTCTTATCGGGCGCCACCACCAGGCATGGGTGATCGTCATCTGTCTTCTCCCTGTCATGCGTGTTTCTATATACAGAAACGGCATCTGTGTCAATATCTTTAGCGAAATTTATATTCCCAGGAACCTTTTTTTGTAACATATTATTATCGTTGATTATAATCATGAAGATAAACCCCAGGGGTGAAATCCATGATTCATCGCCTCGACCATGACCCTCCGGCACTCTGTGCGTAAAACCAAGGGCACGGACCTGGCTGCGCCTTTTCAGACACAACCGGCATCTGCCTCGTGGACAATCCAGGACGTGCGGGCGGACCCGGCTGTCTGTCCTGCAGACCTTCCCCACTTCAGCTTGCATTTTCCCTTCCAAATCATATATATGTGGTTAGTTGCATGGTATACGATCACACTCTCCCCGGAGGGAAATCCATGAATGAAGATGTCATTACTATTGAACGGCACATCACCGAGGAACAGCGGCGGCAAGGGGGTTCGGGTGATTTCAGCGCCATCCTGAGTCAGATCGTTTTTGCGGCCAAGGTAGTCTCTGCTCAGGTCGGCCAGGCCGATCTGGCCGATATCCTGGGGAGCGTGGGGGAACGCAACGTCCAGGGCGAAGACGTCCAGAAACTGGATGTGTTTGCCAACAAGGTATTCATCAACTCCCTAAACTACATCGGCAAGGTCTGCGTCATGGCCTCGGAGGAAAACCAGGATCTGATCTTCATCCCGGACAAGTACCCCAAGGGGGAATATGTGGTCATGTTCGATCCGCTGGACGGATCGTCGAATATCGACGTGAACGTCTCCATCGGCACGATCTTCTCCATCTACAAACGCCGCTCCCCAGAGGGCGACGGGACCCTGGAAGACTGTCTGCAGCCTGGTTACGAGCAGTTCGGCGCCGGCTATATCATCTACAGCTCGAGCACCAACCTCGTCTATTCCACCGGCAACGGGGTGAACGGGTTCAGCCTCGACCCCACGGTGAAAGAATTCGTGCTCTCCCACCCCAACATCCGCATCCCCGAACAAGGCACTATCTACAGCGCCAACGAGGCCTACTACAATTACTGGAAGGCGGGCACGCGCGAGTACATCGACTACCTGAAGTCCGAACGCAACCTCAACCGCAAGCCCTATTCGTTGCGCTACATCGGATCGCTGGTGGCCGACTTCCACCGTAACCTCCTCAAGGGCGGCATCTTCCTCTACCCCGAAGACACCAAGGACCCCCGAAAGCCCAACGGCAAACTGCGTCTGCTCTACGAGGCCAATCCGCTGGCCTATCTGGTGGAAGAGGCCGGGGGTTATGCGAGTACAGGGTATGGGAGGATTCTGGACATCAAGCCCCAGGAGATCCACCAGAGGGTTCCCCTCATCATCGGCTCCAAACGGGATGTCCTCGAATACGAGGATTTCGCCAGGAGAAACCTCCCTCAATAACAGGCAGTGCTTTTCAATGACGGAAAGGAGATCTATCCATGAGCTATGCACTCGATTACGCCAAGGCGCTTGAGATCGGGCGTCCGCCGAATATCCGGCGGCTGTTCCCCAACTCGAAGGCGCTGATCGTCAGCGGCAAGGTCATCGACCGGGCCATGATCGCCAAGGGCGGTGCCATGACCATCGCCGCCAATGGCCGGAGCAGCATCGTTATCCGGGGGGCGCTCCTGGCCGCCCAGAGGGCCAATGCCGCCATCATCATCGAGATCGCCAAATCGGAGAGCACCTACTGTGCCGTCACCATGTGGAATATTGCTTCGTGGGTGGATGCCTTTTGCAACGAACTCGGCATCACCGTGCCGGTGGCCGTGCACGCGGACCATTTCGGCATCAAGAATCCGGCCGACCTGGAGGCCGCCAGGACCCAGATCCCTTCCATCTTCGACGCCGGTGTGACCTCGGTGGCCATCGATGCCTCGCACCTCGTCGACGACGAGAACCTCAAGGCCAATCTCGCCCTGGCTCCCTACGTGCCCGGCTGGGCCGGCTACGAGACCGAGGTGGGCGAGATCAAGGGCAAGGAGGGGCTCTCCACCCCGGAGGAGGCCCTCTTCCTGATCCAGGGGCTCAACGCCCACGACATCTTCCCGGACTGGATCGCCCTCAACAACGGCACCACCCACGGCATCGAGCAGAGCGACGCCGGGATCAACGTCGAGCTCACCCGCGCCATCCACCAGGCGCTGGCCCCCTACGGCATCTCCGGGGCCCAGCACGGCACCTCAGGCAACAACCTGGAGCGGCTGCGCCGCATCGCCGGCGAGACCCGCACCACCAAGGCCAATGTCGCCACGGCCCTGCAGATGATCTCCTGGGGGGTGAAGGTGAACGACTTTGGTAACGCCTTCCTGGACGAGGCCGGCAACTTCATCAAACTCGCCGATTTCGGGGTCACCCCCGGGCTGTGGGAGGACATGGTCACCTATGCGCGTGATAAATCCATCCGCGGCGGCGACTTCAAGAAGCTCAACCTCCCCTACGAGTCCAAGATCCTCGCCCAGCCGCGGGAGATCCGCGAACGCATGGCACACGCCGTGGAAGACTTCGTCTTCGAGCTCCTGTCCCAGTGCTTCAATGCCCAGGACAGCGCCCCCCTGGCAGTGGAAGCCATTCTGCAGGCGGGCTCGTACGATCTCGGCCCCAAGGCCACCCGCATCGAGGACCCGGGGCAGTGGACACCCGAGCGCTTCACGGAGCGCGCCCGTACCCTGCACAAACAGGCGTCTCCCCCAGGCGGAGACTACGACGACTGAGCTGGGGGAGGGCACCCTTAGACGCTGCCGCGCCTCGTCCGGCATTCTTCCGGTCGCGAACCGGGCTTAGAAGCTCACAGCTCCCGGGCAGACGCACCGCAACGGGCATGGTGAACGGTCTTTCCGCCTCAGAGGTGGTCGGTAGCAGCGGGGCCCCGGATTCTATCGGAGGGTGAAGGGCGTGCTTAAGCATCCTCGCACAGCTACATTTTTGCGTTGAGACGCCCCTTGACGCATGCGGGATTGTATGGCAAAAGGCATTCACCAATAGGATCTCAAGGAAGGAATGTATGGCACGTGTTACCGTTGAGGATTGTCTGAAGAACATCGATGACCGTTTTTCACTGGCCGTAGTCGCCTCCAAACGCACCAAACAGCTCATGAAGGGCGCCGAACCGTTGTGCCGTCGCAAGGAAAACCGACACGTGGTCACCTCGCTGCGGGAGATCGCCGAAGGCAAGGTGGCCCTGCGCGATAAATCATGACCAAGAAGGATTACTACGAGATCCTGGGCATCCCCAGATCGGCATCCGCGGATGAGATAAAGAAGGCCTACCGACAACTGGCTCTCAAGTACCACCCGGACCGCAATCCGGGCGATAAGGATGCCGAGGAGCGCTTCAAGGAGGCCTCCGAGGCCTACGAGGTGCTCCGCGACACGGAAAAACGCCATATCTATGACCAGTACGGCCATGAGGGCCTGCAGGGCAGCGGCTTCCAGGGATTCTCCGGCGCGGACGACATCTTCAACACCTTCTCCGACATCTTCGGGGAGATGTTCGGCTTTTCCACCGGCCGACGTACCCAGCGCAAGCGACCGGTCCAAGGTGCCGACCTGCGCTACGATGCGACCATCAGCCTGGAAGAGGCCGCCAGGGGCGTAGAGATCGAGCTCGAGATTCCCAAGACCGAACCCTGCAGTCATTGCGAGGGAACGGGCGCCGAGCCCGGCACCAAACCCCAGCCCTGTGACACCTGCGGCGGCCGGGGCCAGGTCTACCGCACCCAGGGCTTCTTCACCATTTCGACCACCTGTCCCCGTTGTCGGGGTACGGGCACCCACATCCCCAAACCGTGCACGACCTGCAAGGGCGCAGGCACGGTCATGCGCAAGAAGCAGCTCCAGGTCAAGGTGCCGCCCGGAGTCGAGAGCGGTGCCACCCTCCGGGTCTCCGGCGAGGGCGACCTGGGCGAACGCGGTGGCCCGCCGGGCGACCTGTATGTGATCCTGCAGGTGCGCCCCCACGATATCTTCCAGCGGCAGGGCGACAACCTCCTGATCGAGATTCCCATCTCCTTTGTGCAGGCCGCCCTGGGTACCGTCATCAAGGTGCCTACCCTCGATGAGGAGGTCGACCTCGAGATCAAGCCCGGAACCCAGCCCGGGGAGGTCTACACCATCCGCGGCAAAGGCGTCAAACACCTACGAGGCAGCGGCTCCGGCGACATCAGGGTCGGCATCCGGGTATTGATCCCCAAGAAGCTCACCAAGGAACAGGAGGGCCTGCTGCAGCAATTCGCCCAGAGCTCCAAGGAGAACGTCAAGACATCCAGCGGTCACAAGAAACGCTTCAATCTCTTCTGACCAACCGTATGCCGGTTGGCCCAACTCGCCCGGCACAGCCGTTTCAGGGCTCGTAATCCTTGATTACACTCGCTGGATTGGTGCGTACCCTGTCGAGCTTGCGCTTGAAATCCTCGCTAGGCTCGACTCCGGCCTGTTTCAGCATCCTTTCGGCATGCAGACCGATATTGCGGCTATCCCGATAAAAACCATCATCCCGGCCCTGCCTAGGATCATAGGTGGCCAGGCGGTCCGCCTGTGATCCGTGGTAATTGACCCGCGAGATGATCCGCTTCAGCTCCGTGCCGCCGCAGGACTCGCAGACCAGACCCTCGGGGTCGGCGTACCCCTGCACAAAAACGACCCGCACGGCGCCACATCCGCCACACCTGTATTCGTAGATTGGCATCGATCCTCAAGCCTCCCTCTCAGATGCATTGCATATCGCCAAAGCGGGGAAGGCCGACACCTGGCCCCCCCCGCATCCGTTTTACTCCCCTTAGACCCCAGGGCTATCCCCTCGCCTAAGTCGCCAGCGGCGCGGACTTCGTCCCCTGGCGTTAAAAGGGTGGCTCAGTTGCCGCCCTTGTCGCCCTTGACCTCTTCGAACTCGGCGTCGACGACATTGTCGTCGGCCGCGCCCGCGGCCTGGGGACCACCCGTCTGCGCCTGGGTGTCCTGGG
>CAZUDI010000071.1:0-17322 GCA_964618975.1 uncultured Bacteriovoracaceae bacterium
CCTTCTCCCGGATGTCTTCGAGATGCTGCTCCTCACGGGCGGCGCATTCCGGGGTGTCGATGTCCATGAGCGTGAGATTAAGCAGTTCCTCCCGGGCATAGCCCAACCCCTCCCAGGCCCTCTGGTTGGCGTCGAGGAGACGCCCTTCAAGGTCGTGCACGTAGATGGCATCCCCGGCGCCTTCGAAGAGCAGCCGATAGCGCCGCTGCGATTCCTTAAGGGCCATGGCGGCCAGCTGGCGTTCGGTGATGTCCTCCATGAACCCGTCGATGCGCAGGATGGCGCCGCTTACGTCCAGACTGGGAATGGCTCTGTCCCGGAGCCACTTGAGGGCGCCGTCCCTTGTGAGGATGCGGTACTCGACCTCGAGGGGGATCTTTTCCCGACGGTGCTGCGCGAGCTTGTCCCGCACCTGCGGTCTGTCTTCAGGGTAGATCATATTCATCCACAGCTCAGGGTCGTCCATGAAGGCCCGGGCGGGGTATCCGGTGAGGCCGTCGATGCGGCCGGAGATGAACAGGGTCGTGGAGTGCTCGTCGGGCAGGGCGGAATAGACCGCCACGGGGATGTTCTCACTGACCATGCGGTACTGCTCTTCGCTCTTTCTGAGATCCGCCTGGGCGCTGCTGAAGGCATCCACCAGCGTATTGGCGTATTCGCCGATGGTCCTGAACTCCGTGAAGGCGAACCTGTCCGGGTCGATCTTCTCGTAGGAGCTGGAAGCGAGGCGGAAGAAGTGCATGAAGCTCTCGACCCCGAGCTGAATCTTGCGCGTGGTGTAACGGGCGATCAGGAGCGAGACGCCGATAAAGGCCACGCACAGGGTGAGGACAAAGAAAAACTGGCGCCGCACATTCTGGCGGTAGCCCGCCTGCTCGAAGGCAATGGCGCGTTCGAGGTCATCGAGGTACACCCCGGCGCCGATGACCCAGTCCCACGCGGGAATGGCGACCGCATAGCTCAGCTTGGCGCTCGTGATCCCGCTGGAGGGTTTGGGCCAGAGGTATTCCACGAAATCGCCCTCGGGGCTGCGGCTGGCTTGGAGGAGTTCCCGGACGACCTCTGTGCCCTGATAATTGTTGAGGTGCTTCAGGTTCTCCCCGATGAGGGACGCAATGGGATGGCTCAGGATGAGCCCGTCGCTGCGTATCACGAAGATATAGCCGTCCTGACCGAAACGGATCTGGCCGATGCGCTCGAGGGCCTCCTGCTGGATGTCGCGTTCCATGTCATCCAGGTACTCCCCGGTGCCGATGAACCAGTCGAAGGGCTCGAAATGCTTCACAAAGGCGATCTTGGGAAAGTCGTGCCCCTTTTCGCCGGGCTTGGTCCAGGTGTATTCGTAAAAGCCCTCCCCCCGGGTGGAGGCAAGGGCGATCATGTCCCTGATCACATAGCGGCCCTGGGTGTCCTGCAGATCGAGGAGGAACTTCTGCTCCATCTCGGGACGGTCGGCAAAGAGCCTCTCCCACCCGTCAAAGTCAGTGGCAAAGAAATAGCCGCGCCCCCGGTTGAAACGGATGGGTCTGAGGGTCTCCACCACCAGCTCCTGCAGGCCATCTTTCGACATTGTACCCGCATTGAGCTCGCACAGACGGGTCGCGATGGCATAGGCCCCCTCCACATGCTCCCGGAGGTTGTTCCTGACCCGCGCCTGGGTCTGGGAATGCTTGAAGGCGATATAGTCCCTTACCTGGCGCACCTCCTCCTGAATGAGATGCCTCTGCCGCTCGATATGCCCGGTGCGGATCTCCCTGATCTCTCGCTGGGTATGGGAATACTCCCCATAGAGCCAAACCGAGCCCAGGAGGGACACCAGGATCACGAGGATGACGCTCGAACTCAGAAACAGGGTGCGCGCTATGCTCCGCTTTTCCATCATCGTGACTTCCCCCCTCCTTCCCTTATAAAGCGCGGCCATGAATCATCAATACCTTCCTGACCAACCGCGGTCTGCTTGCAGGATGTCTGACCAACACAGGCAGAGGCCACGGGCCTGCATCGCGGAAAGCGACCCGCCGGCATGCCTCAGTGACCACCTCGGAGAAGACGATTCAGGACTGTCTGGCCCGATACGGCTTCCTGCCGGATCCCCGGGAAGGACACGGGATCCCCGACGGGGACGGCCCTCAAGAGGGGTCCCGTACCGCAGGGGACCCCTCACGAGGAGATCTCCCCCTCCCTGGCAACCTGTGCCGGCACTCGTGAGGCCTGATCCGCGGCCCTGAGCTGCCGGATCTCCACCACGATACAGGCCCCGGTCACGAGCGCCGCCCCCAGGTCGGAAAAGGGGCTCGCCAGCCACACCCCGTCCAGGCCGAAGATGCCCGGCAGCACCAGGAGGGCCGGGATGAGCAGCAGCACCTGACGCGACAGGTTCAGCAGTATGGCCTGCCGGGCCTTGCCCACGGCCTGGAAATAGTGCGAGCACACCACCTGAAAACCGACCACCGGCAGCAGCAGCATAAAGATGCGCATGGCGCGCTTTCCCATGGCCAGGAGCGCAGGATCGCCAGGGGCAAACAGCGCAAGGATGCAGCCCGGGAACACCATGACGGCGACGAAACCCGCCGTCGTGACCGCGGTGGCCGCCGCCGCGGCGATGCGCACGGCCCTGATCACCCGTTCTGTATTTCCGGCACCATAGTTGTAGCCGATGATGGGCTGCGCCCCCTGTGCGATCCCGATCACCGGCATCATGATCAGCATGAGGATGCTGAACTGGATCCCCATGACGGACAGGGCGGTGGTGCCGCCATGAAGACCCAGCTGGTGGTTGAAGATGGTGACGATCAGGCTGCTGGCCAGCTGCATGGCGAAGGGGGCCGACCCGACGGCCAGAATGCCCTTCACGGTGCCCCACTCGAGCCGCAAGGCCTGCCAGCGGACCTTGAGCAGGCTCCTTCCACCCAGAAAATAGGCCCACACCCAGATCGCGGAGACGGCCTGGGAGATGACCGTGGCGATCGCCGCCCCCTTGAGCCCCAGGCCGCAGCCGAAGATCAGGATCGGATCGAGGACCATGTTCAGAAAGGCCCCGATCAGCATGGTGGACATGGCGGTCTTGGGGTTGCCCTCCCCGCGGATGAAGTTGTTCATGCCGAAACCGAAGGACTGGAAGATCGTGCCCACCAGGATGATCCCGAGATAGTCCCGGGCTTGAGGCAGGATCGCGTCCCCGGCACCGAAGAGCCTGAGGACGGGGGTGAGAAAGAGCAGCCCCGCCCCGGTCAGGACCGCGGAGACGATCAGGAAGAGCACCACGGCATTGCCCATGACCCTCTCGGCCGCAGCCTTGCGCTGCTGGCCCAGCCGGATGGAAATCAGGGAATTGGCGCCGATCCCGATCAGCATGCCGAAGGCCATCAGGACGACCATCATGGGAAAGGCCACGCTGATAGCGGCGATGCCGATCGAGCCTACGGCCCGGCCGATGAAGATCCGATCCACCACGTTGTAGAGGGCATGCACCAGCATGCCCACAATCGCCGGGACGGAAAATCTTAAAAGCAGGCCCTCGATGCTGTCTTCACCCAGTTGTCGTGCATGGTCCACGCTTGCTCAGCCCTCGCAAGGTCGAAGATAGCCACTTTTCTTCCCCCCTGTCAATCATGGGGGTCTGCATCATGAAAACGGGGCGGGAAACGCCATCCCCTAAGACAGGGCTCAGGCGCCGCACGCTGAACACCTGGTGGGCTGCGGTGTACATCTGCTTCCCGACGGGACCGTGGTCCCGCCGGGAAGGCGGTCTATTGATCGATATCGTCCTTGTTGATCAGATACTTGGCGACCACGGCATTCAGGGAACACGCCGCCGGACGCCCCTCGACGAGGGCGCGTACCGCCTCGAGATCGGACGTCCAGACCAGGGTCCCGGGGCAAAACAGACAGAATCTGCCGGGGGTATAGGTGCTCGTGAGGGAGCCGTCATCCTGGATGTAGAAGAACTCTTCGACCACCTCGGTGGGATAGTCCCGCATGCGCGGGGGTATGTCGGTGGGTTTGAACCAGAGCTTGATCTCGCGTTCGGCATCCTCCGGATTGGCCGAGGCGTGGATAAGGTTGTCCGAACGGTCGCCGATCTCCTGGCCGGCTTCGTCCTTGACCGGAATGACCGAGCCCAGGGAACGGATACATCCCGGGCGCTGGGCGCGGGCATCGTGGGGGTTGGTCGGCCCGACGATCTCGCGGATCTTCTTGATGGCGTTGGGACCCTGGTAGACGATGGCGATCACACGTCGCTTCATGGGCTCATCGGGGTAGTGCAGGCGCCCCATGATGTACTCCAGCAGTGAGGGGTAGAAAAACTTGCCCTCGTGTTCGGCATAGTGTTCCCGGGCCAGGATGGGGTTGACCGAGACGATCTTCGTGGCGGCGAAGTGCAGCCCGGTATGGAATTCCGAGAGCTGGGAGAGGATGTATCCCGTCAGGGAGTTCTTCAGCGCATCGGGTTTGATCAGCACGAGGGTCTTTTCAAGTTCTTCTCTTCCCATAAGAATCACCTTTCCTTTGAATGATGAGGAGACATTGTATGCTCCAGGCGGCAACCGCCTTAAAATGTATGGCTTGAACAATCATATTCTTCCCGCGGGAGTCAAGGGGATTTTTCCCGCCCCCCCCGGAAAATTCACAGTCCGCGCTGGTGTTCGGCGCGCAGCCTCCCCGGATCCCTCGTCGCGAGTACGGAGTCGATCGCCTCCAGCATGCGGGCCCGATCCTCGGGCAGACGGCCGTTGATGGGCAGGTAGTTGGAGGCATGCACCCCGACGAACTTCAGGGGGGCCTCTCCCAGGTGGCAAAAGAGCACCCGCATCTCCGCCAGGGTCTCGAAGGCGTCCAGGGGTTGAAAGGTCCCCGCCTGCACCTGGCGGAACAGGGCCGTGCCGGGAACCGGTGTGACCGTGAGGGCCGCCAGGTAGTGCGGCCGCATCGCGTTGGTGATCGCGGCCGTGGCCACGGCATGCGCATGGGAGCGTTCCCCCTTGCCGGCCAGCCCCAGCAAAACCATGGAGGAGAGGTTGAAGCCGGCATTGACCAGGTTGCGCCCGGCCTGCAGCATCTCGGAGGCACCGACCCCCTTGTTGATCGCGCGCAGCAGCTGGTCATCGCCGGTCTCCACCCCGAGATAGGCCTTGGTCAGACCGGCCGCCCTCAAGGCGGTAAGCTCGGAGAGGCTCTTTTCCAGGGTGCTTCTCGGCCCGACATAGGTGCCGACATGGCGCAACGAGGGAAAGGCGGCATAGAGTTCGTACAGAATCTCGAGGAGGGTCGCACTCGGCAGGGCGATGGCGTCCCCGTCGATCAGGAAGACCTTCTCGATATCGCCATAGTGTTCCCGGGCCAGGCGGATGTCCTCCCTGATCTCGGCCAGATGGCGCTGACGGTAGTGTTTGTCCTTGTACATCCCGCAGAAGGTGCAGCCGTTGTGCGAGCAGCCGATGGTGCACTGCAGCAGGTAGCTGTTGGCCTCGCTGAACGGCCGGAAGATGGTGCCCTCGTATCGCATACGGCCTTGCTCTCTTTCTGTCAGGCTACCCCCGTAGGGGATCGGGCCTGCACAGCTGATCCGGATAACTTCAGTCAATCAAATCGATACGATAGGTCTAGCAGATCCGGGGTATATACGCAATCCCTGGGACAGAACGCCTACCCCCCGCGCTGGATCACGGCCATGCAGCCCTGGTTGAAGAGGTTGCGTGCAAAACACTCCACGCTGATGTCGGCCCCGAAGACCATGTGCGTGAACATGCTGCGGTTGCCCACGGCGATGGATCTTCCGCCGCAATCGGCCCCCAGGGTATGCCCGGGCACCTCCCGGAAATAGCCGGAGAAGGGGTACCCCTTGAGCTCGTCATCCTCTTCGTCGTAGCGGTACCCGGCAGGATAGGCAAAGACCTGGTGCGTGCCCGTGGTGAGTGTCAGGTACTGGGCCTCACCCGGTTCGTAGGTATACCACCCCACATGGTTGGAGCAGGGCATATGCGGAAGGGCAAAGTGAGTGGATCCCACGCCTTCGATGACGATCAGGGCCACCCTGTCCCGCTTCAGGCCCTCTTCGACCAGGGCGCGCACGCCGGTGAGGTCCGGGGCCGCCCCCAGAGAGGTGGCCAGCGGGAGGGCGGTGTCCACGCCCGGCAGCCGCACCGAGCGGCGCAGCATCGAGCCCAGGGTACGGAAGGTCCATCCCGGACGCCCCACCACCAGGTAGTCCGGGAGTCTCTCGGGCGCATGCGGAACCCCCGCAAAGAGCGCACCCCATTCCTCGCGGCTGACCAGACGCTCCACCCCTGGCTGGCTGGCCACGTAGTCCAGATCCCTGGCAGTGGGCTGGTGCAGGCCGGCGTAGCGCGCCGACCAGCCGCTGCCCAGCGCCAGGCCGTCGAGGCCGCTCAGATCCGTCTCGCCGGCCGGCTCCACGAGATCACCGGTGCCCACGAAGACCGGCGTGAAGCCCGAGGCATCGATAAAGCGCACGGCCTCTTCGAAGACTCCATCGAACAACCTCTTGAGGGCGTCTTCGTCCAGAGGCGTGAAACGCTGCATGAAATACTGCTGGGCATAGCTCAGGCACACCAGGCTCGGGGCATAGGCCCTGATCAGGTCGAGGGCCGTCTCCGTGACCCAGCGGTTGCTGAGAGACTCGAGATCGCCCGGGTAGGGATGGCGTTCAAGCACCCCGCGCACCATGTTCACCGTGGCGGACTCGTCGCTGACCTTGCGGCCGCTTTCGAGGTCGAAGAGGTTCTGCCACTGCCGGGCATCCACGATCACCGTGCCCATCAAAGCACCTCCTTGTTCCGGTTCCAGGGCACCCGGGTGCCCAGCAGTGGAATCTCCCGCCCGCAGTCCGGACAGCGATTGTCCCGGCAGTGGAAGGCGCTCAGCCTGTCGCCGCCGCACCCCAGGCTGAAGCGCTCGATGACCTCCCGGCCGCACCCTGGACAGAGCGTATTGACCCAGTCCGAGCCCACGAAATTGTGAAAATAGACATGTTCCAGCCTGGTGCGGGCGGAGTGCAGGGCCGTATTGATGCCGTCAATGCTGGGGTAGCGGGTATCGTGCATCTCGTGCTCGGGCAGGAGACGGAAGACGTGCCAGGGGATGCGGGGATCGAGGTCGGCCAGGAAATCCGCCATGGCATCGAGCTCGTGATCATTGACCCCCTCTATCACTGGCGTGACCACCTCCAGGTGGCATACCTGCGCCAGGCGGCGGATGTTGCGCAGTACCGGCTCGAGGCGAGTGACCCCGATATATTCCCGATAGAAAGCATCATTCATGCCCTTCAGGCTGACGCCAACAAAGCTGAAGATCTCTGAGAGCATCTCGAGTGAGGCCTCCGTGTTGTAGCCATTGGCCAGACAACCCATGGGCAGACCGGCCCTGGCGGCATACCACTTGACCTCTCTCAGGCTCGGGAGGGAGACCGTGGGCTCGTTGACGTTGAAGACGATATTGTGACACTTGAGCTGCAAGGCGCGGGTGACCAGGACCTCGGGTGTCATGGCGAACATGCCCTCCACCTGCCCAGCGGGGTCCTGGCGGGCGATGAAGCCGTTCGAGCAGTAGCGGCACCTGAAATTACATCCGAAGGTGCCGATGGTAAGCGTCCGGCTGCCCGGATAGGCATGGTAGAAGGGCATGGACTCGATGCGCGAAACCGATATCTGGCTCCAGCGGTGGGGGAAGCGCTCCTCGATGCCGTCCTGTCCCGCCACGTACATCCCGCAGCGTCCGAAGCGTTCCGGGCCTAGTTCGCACCGCCACTCGCAATAGTTACATCGCATATCTCAGCCTCCCTCTCCTGGTTGGACAGCCCCTCGTTCGCACCCCAGCCCTCCCCGCGGGGCGTGACCACCCGCAATCCCCGTGAGGTAATATCGGTCTGTATGTTTTCTCCCAGGACCTGCCGCAGGAGGCGGTCGTGCATGACCTCCTCCAGGGGGCCCTGGGCCACGACCCGCCCCTGCTTCAGCATCGCCACCCGGTCGCAATAGAACAGCGCCAGGTTGGGGTCATGCAGCGTGATCAGGGCCGTCACCCCCCGTTTCTTCACCACATCCCGCATCAGGGCCATCATGGCGTGCTGGTTGGCGAAATCCAGATGGGCGTTGGGCTCGTCCAGCAACATGAGGGGGGCGTCCTGAAACAAGGCGCGGGCCAGCATCACGAGCTGACGTTCCCCGCCCGAGATCTGGTTGAAGGGCCTGTGCGCCAGATGCTCGATGCCCACCTCCCGCATCACCTCCAGGGCCCGCTCAGATTCGGCCCGGGAAGGGGCCTCCCACGGCCGGATGCGCGCCGCCGATCCCATCAGGGTCATTTCCCGGCACGAAAAGGGGAAGGCGCACTGACAGCCCTGGGGCACCACACTGATCAGGCGGGCCACCGCGATTCTCTTGAGGCCGTTAACCTCCGTCCCGCAGGCGACCACCCGGCCCCGGGCGGGCCTCAGGACGGCGTTGATGCAACGCATGAGTGTGGTCTTGCCGGAGCCGTTGCGCCCCATCAGGGCGCAGATGCTGCCCCCTTCCACCCGCAGGTTAACGTCGCCTAGCACCATGGTCTTGCCGTAACCGGCGCATAAGTCTTCAATGTGCAGGCTCACTATCCCCTCCCAAGGCCTTCTTCTTCACCACCAGATAGCCCAGAAAGGGCGCCCCGAAGATGGAGGTGATGATGCTGATGGGAATCTCGGACACCAGGATCGAGCGCGCCAGCGTATCCATCAGCAGCAGGAATGTCCCTCCCAGGATGGCGGTGGCCGGGATCAGCCGCCGGTGATCCGGGCCCACCAGATAACGGGCGATGTGGGGCATGATAAGCCCCACCCAGGCGATCGTGCCCACCGCCGCCACCGAGGAGGCCACCATCAGCGTGCTGACCCCCACGTAGAACAGACGCCAGCGGAAGACATCGATCCCCAGGGAGAGGGCATCCTCCTCATGCTGGGTCATCATATTCAGCCGCCAGCTGAACACGCACAGCAGCACAGACCCCGCCACCACGATCGGCACCGTGATCTGAACCTTGGTCCAAGAAGCCACATGGAAGCTGCCCATGATCCAGAACACGATCTGGGCCAACTGGTCGTAGGGGTTGGCAATGTACATCAGGATGGAGAGCCCGGCCTGGAAGAAGGCCGAGACCACGATGCCCGAGATTACCAGCACGGCGGCCGAGCGGTCCCAGCTGTGAGAGGCCAGCAGGTAGGCCAGGGATACGGCGATCACCCCGAACACGAAGGCACTGCCCTGCACGGCCAGGGTCACATTCAGCAGGAACATGATGGCCAGGGCCGCGCCGAAACAAGATCCGGCCGTCACCCCCAGGATGTCCGGTGCAGCCAGGGGATTGCGGAAAAGGGCCTGGAATACCGCACCGGCAATGGAGATGCCGCTGCCTACGGCAAAGCTCATGATAATGCGGGGCAGACGGATGTTCCAGAAGATGAGCTGCATCTCCATCGGCGGCGCATCGATACCGTTAAGCCCCCCACCCAGCAGCCGCAGCAGCCCCCCGAGGCCGATGGGGTAGCGCCCCACGCACAGGGAAACGAGCAGGCTCCCCCCACAGAAAAGGACTATCAGCAGCCGTGTGCGCCTCTTCATCTCTGCCCCTCTGACGGCCTCTCTCGGCCGTATCCGATGAAACATCTCGTGTACATGCGCAATCAAGGGCCGCTAAAGGCGACCGCCCAGAGCCGTGAACGAATGCCCCAGATAACGGGTATAAAACTCGTCGGCGACCTGCACGAGGTCCACATCCGTGAATCTTTCCGGATACAGGGTCTTGGCCGTCCAGAGCACCCCCAACACGCAGTGGGGGGCCGGATAGTCCCACCAGCCCACGTTGGACGGAAAGATGTGGACCTTAGCCGTCTTGATGGCCGCGACCGTGGCGTACTGGGGGTTTTCCAGCACAGAGTCAAGGCCATAGGTGGAAAGCGTCGATCCCAGCAGGATTACATCCGGGTTCCATACAGCCACCTGTTCGGGCGAGACATCGGCCCAGAATCCCTTAAGCGCAGCCGCGACATTGACGGCCCCTGCAAGCTCCAGCATCGGGGTCTGCAGCATCTCGCCCGTGGCTACCGTATACACGCTCTTAGGCCCGGCGAACATGACCCTTTTGCGCTCGGGGAGATCCGTGATACGCCCCTTGACCAGATCCAGGATGCGGCGGCAATCCTGCAGGTAGGACTCGGCCTTGTCCTCACACCCCAAAACCATGGCCACCAGCCTCACGGCCGTGAAACTCTCTTCCAGGGTCTCGCCCCGCACGGCGATCACCCGGATGCCGGCGTCTTCGAGCTGCCGCATGTCCGAGCGGTCGAAGGAGGCATATACAAAGGCCACCTGCGGCCTGAGCCCCACCAGACCCTCGATGGAAATCTCGTGCCCCTCCAGCATATGCGGCAGGGCCGCGAAATGCTTATCCACCGCCGCCACGGCCGCGGCCTCTATCCCGTAAAGGGCCTGTTCGACCAGCTTGTCCTGCTGTCCGAGGGCATAGACGATCTTGCCCCCGAAGTGGTGCAAGGCCGCAATGCGGTTTATTTCCGCAGGAACAGTCACCTCCCGTCCCAGTTGATCCTTGATAAGACGGGTCTTTTCCTTAACCGGCCCCGGTCGGTGACAACCCGGCAAACCGGCGAGCACCATGATCACGACCAGCAGCAACCACGGAACAGGGGAGATCCTTAAGCGTGCAGCGACGAGATGTGCCTCCTGGATGATACCTGACGGGTAGCGAGACATCGAAAAACCCTCCCTGTGGAGCGAGGATATACCAATTTTATTATGTTTTGTAAAGCATTCAACAATAAACCGTAGCCTGCAGGTGGGTATGGAAAAATATCGCGAAGTATACTAAGTAAGGCCCACACCGATCACGAAAACACCGGTGCGGCCCGGGCGCACCGCCAGAAAAGGAACACGCGATGGCAAGGACAAAGAAATTCTATGCCGTGGCCAAGGGGCGCAAGCCCGGCATCTATACGGACTGGTTCGGTCCAAAGGGCGCCGAGGCGCAGATCCGCGGCGTTAACGGGGCGCGTTATAAGGGTTTCGCAACCCTGAGCGAGGCCCAGCAGTGGCTGGAGGACCCGGGCACCACCAGGTCCGCCCCCCGCAGGCAGGCCCCCGACGCCCCCGGGGACGCCGCCGAGGTGAGTCCGGGAACGATCATCATCTACACCGACGGCGGCTGCCGGGGCAACCCGGGTCCGGGCGGATACGGCGTGGTCATCCTCGACGATACCGGCAGGGTCGAGCTTTCCGGCGGTTTCCGCTTGACCACCAACAACCGCATGGAGCTCCTGGCCGGCATCGTGGCCCTCGAGGCGCTGCCGCGGCCGTCCATCGTACTCCTGCACAGCGATTCGCGCTACGTGGTCAATGGCATAAGCAAGGGCTGGGCCAAAAAATGGCGCGCCAACAACTGGATGCGCACCCGCAGCGAGCCCGCCGAGAACGCCGATCTCTGGGCGAGACTGCTGGAGTCGTGCGAAAGACACCAGGTGAAATTCATCTGGGTGCCAGGACATGCCGGTCACGATGAAAACGAGCGCTGCGACCTGTTGGCCACCCGCGCGGCCGACGGCACCGATCTCGCGGAGGACAGCGCCTATGAGCAGGGCCGCACAACGGTCCTCGGCCGCCTGTTCGGCAAGGTTGAGTGAGGGCCTTTCCCCCGTATGCCCCTGCTGACCGTAAAGGACGTGAGTCTGAGCTTCGGCGGTCCACCTCTGCTCGACAAGGTGAATCTGAAGATCGTCCCCGGCGAGAAGATCTGCCTGATCGGACGCAACGGCAGCGGCAAGTCCACCCTGCTGAAGCTGATGCACGGCGATCTCTCCCCTGACAGCGGCACGCTGACCAGGGCCCCGGGACTGAAAACCGCCCTGCTGCCGCAGGAGGTGCCCTCGGATCTGGAGGGCAGCGTCTACGATGTGGTGGCCTCCGGACAGCCGCAGCATGCGGCCTGGCTGCGCGAATACCAGAGGCTCTGTCTGCAGCTCGAAGAGCGTTCTGAGCCCGCCTGTCTGGAGAGGCTGGAACGCACCCAGCAGGCCCTCGAGGTTTCCGGCGCCTGGGATCTGCATCAGCAGGTCCTCACGGTCATCGCCCGGTTAGGCCTGAAGGGTCACGCGGCGTGCCGCGCACTCTCGGCCGGGCTCAAACGCCGGGTATACCTGGCACGGGCGCTCCTGAGCGAGCCCGACCTCCTGCTGCTGGACGAACCCACCAATCATCTCGATATCGAGACCATCGTCTGGATGGAGCAGTTCCTGGAGCGCTCGGCCAAAACCATGGTCTTCATCACCCATGACCGGGCCTTTCTCAGCCGGCTGGCAAGCTCCATCGTGGAGCTCGACCGGGCCAGGCTGCTCGTCTTCGGCGGCGATTATGACCACTACCTCCAACGCAAAGATGAACTGCTCGAGAACGAACAGCGGCAGCAGGCCGCCTTCGACAAGCAACTGCAGCGCGAGGAGGCCTGGATCAGACAGGGCATCAAGGCCCGCCGCACACGCAACGAGGGACGGGTGCGGGCACTGAAGGAGATGCGCGCCGTAATCCAGCACCGCCATGCCGGGAATGGCACGGTGCGCGCCCTCTTGCAGGAGGCCGAGCGCTCGGGCAAGCTGGTCATCGACGCACACGACATCGCCTTTGCCTATGGCGAGCATCTAGTCCTCGAGGCCTTCTCGACCACCATCCTGAGGGGTGAGAAGGTCGGCATCATCGGCCCCAACGGCTGTGGCAAGACCACGCTCCTGCGCCTGCTGCTGGGCGAGCTGACACCGCACAAGGGCCAGGTGCGGCACGGCGCCCGGTTGCAGGTGGCCTATTTCGACCAGCTGAGGGCCCAGCTCGACGAAAACAAGACCCTGCAACAGAACGTAGCCGAAGACGGCGACACGGTCTTCGTGGGCGGCAAGCCCCGGCACGTCATCGGCTACCTGCAGGACTTCCTGTTCTCGCCCACCCAGGCCCGCTCACCCATCACAACCCTTTCCGGCGGGGAGCGCAACCGCCTCCTGCTGGCCAAACTCTTCACCCGGCCCTCCAACGTCCTGGTACTGGACGAGCCGACCAACGATCTGGATGCCGAAACCCTTGAACTGCTGGAAGCCATGCTCATTGAGTATGCCGGCACGGTGCTCATGGTGAGCCATGACCGCGCCTTCCTGAACCATGTGGCCAGTTCCACCCTGGTATTCGAAGGTCATACCAGGGTACACGAATACGTGGGCGGCTATGACGACTGGCTGCGCCAGCGGCCCCGGGAGGAGGCACCGCCGCTCAGGAAGACCAGGCCCCGTCGGGAGCCCGCGGGGCCCCGCCGGCTTAGTTTCAAGGAGCAACACGAACTCGAGGGGCTGCCCGAAATTATCGACAAGCTGGAGGGGAACAGACGCGCCCTCTATGAAAGCCTTTCCGATCCCGAGCTGTATCGCAGTGCCGGGACAGACATCGCCGCGCTGCAAGCCAGACTCGACGAGCTTGAGCATGAGCTGGCAGCGGCCTATGCCCGCTGGGAGGAACTGGAGGACCTGGCCCTCACCACTGCCTGAGCAGAGCTCCCATGCATGGAGATGCCATCTTTATGTCCGCCCGTCCCTACCACAGACATGGACATGTACCCACGGGCACTGCCTGGGAAGCCGAGGGTATCCGATCCCGAGTGCCTAAGGATCACGATCGGGATCATGGAGGCCCAGCGCATACGGATCGATAGCACCTCAGGCCCGAGGTACTAGGCTTCTCTCTCGGTGGCGGGAGAGACAAGATTAACTCATGGATATGAACCCCAGTGCAAGCCCAAGACCCGCCTTGACGCCGCAAGGAGTTCAGGCGTTCGACCCATAGCGATTAAAGCCACGATGGAGGGAAGGATGCAACAGATACCGACCACGCTTATCGATACGGAGAAATGTATCGGCTGCGGCCGATGTATCACGGTATGCCCCAGTGATACCCTCGAGATGCACGGCGGCAAGGCCAGGGTGACCGGAAGCACCTCCCTGAACTGCGGCCACTGCCAGGCGGTCTGCCCTGTGGGAGCCATCCGTGTGGGTGCGCTTGAGACGCTTCAGTTTCAGGGTTTCGCCATCGACCACGCCTGGCTGGCACCTGGTGGCGGCGACACCGCCGGTCTCGTGCGCCTGATGGCCTCGCGCCGATCGTGCCGCAACTTCACGTCCGCGCCCGTGGAGCGGACCCTGCTCGAGGATCTCGTCACCATCGCCACCACGGCGCCATCGGGCAGCAACTGTCAGGACTGGTGCTTCGTCCTCCTGCCGGATCGCACACAGGTAAAGGCCCTGGGCTCGGAGGTCATCACGGTTTTCGAGGGCATCAACCGCCTGGCACGGAAATCCTGGCTGTGCCGTCTGCTCTCCCTGGTGGGCTATCCGCAACTGCAGCGATATCACGACCTGACCCTCACGAGGATGGAGGAGCGCATCCGCTCCTGGCATATCGGTGTCGATCGCCTCCTATACGATGCCCCGGCAGCCATCCTGATCGGCGGCCTTAGGGATGCCTCCACCCCCAGGGAGGACGCCCTGCTGGCCGCTCAGAACCTGATGCTCGCCGCCCACACCATGGGCCTGGGCAGCTGCCTCATCGGCTACGCCGTCGAGGCCCTCAGGAGGAGAGACGCACTGGCGCGCAGGATGGGTGTGCCCCCCGGGCAGGAAATCCATGCCGTCATCGTCCTGGGCTGGCCGGACGAGAGCTATGCCACCCTTATCCCGCGCAGAAAGGTCCGTCCGATCTATCCCTTCCAGAACTAAGACATCGAAGAGGGCCGAGGGGCACCGAGGCTCTCAGCGACAGGTCATCTTCCCTGCCCGGGACCACGTTGCCTGCCTATCCCTGCTGTCGCCATCGGGGAGAAGGATAGCCTCCTGCCAGAGGCGTACCGAGTTGACCAGAAATATCCGCTGGCAGTGCCGGCATTCTTCGACGGTGATGACACGTTCCTTTACCTGCCCGCTCTCAAGCAGCCACCTGCGGAAGGTGCCCGGCAACAACCCGCAGCCCTCCGGGGGCGTCCAGAGGCAGCCCTCCCTCTCCACGACCACATTGGCTTGCGTGCTCTCCGTGATCTCGCCGTGTTCGTTCCACAAGATCACGTCGTCGCAATCCTTCACCCGGGCACGCAGACGATCATACATGTCGCGTTTGGTGGTCTTGTGAAAGATGAAGGGGGTATCGGTCATGATCGGCTGCGGAGCGAGTCTGAGGACGAGGTGCTGTCCCGCTTCCGGGTCGGAGAGTAACTGGACCTCGTGGTGCAGGTTCCCGTCCCGATCCAGAAGCACACGCACCTTCAAGGGGCCTTCCCCGAAGGCGGCCTGCCAGGCCTCCAGCCTTTCTGCAATCGCCTGCATGTCATGGGGGAAGGCAAAATACCTGGCCGCCTCCCGGAATCGCTGCAGATGGAAGTCCAGGAGGAAGTAGCCCTCTTGAGGCGTCCATCGCAGGGTCTCGAGCAGACAGAATTCCTGCCGTGCATAGGTGAGTAGCTGGGCCTTCAAAAGACCCTCTGCATACTCGTCGGCCGCGATCGAATCCCATACGATGCCACCCCCCGTGCCATATTCGGCCTGTAGACTAAGCCGGTCCACCAGCACGGTCCGGATGGCGACATTGAACCGGGCGCGCCTGTTCGGTTCGATCGTACCAATGCATCCCGTATAGACTTTCCGCGGGCACTCCTCGATCTCACGGATGATCTCCATGGATCGCACCTTGGGGGCTCCGGTTATCGATCCGCAGGGGAAAAGGGCCTGCATGATCCCCGTCAGGCCGACATCGGTCTGAGCCTCCACCGTGGAGGTCATCTGCCACAGGGTGGGATAGGACTCCACGGTGAAAAGCTCGGGGACACTCACGGAGCCGGGCCGCGCGATCTTGCCCAGGTCATTGCGCAGCAAATCCACGATCATGAGATTCTCGGCCCGGTTCTTCTCTGAGGCCCCGAGCTCTCGCCCGCGTTCCTGGTCGGTACGGCTGCTCATTCCCCGGGGCGCGGTGCCCTTCATGGGGCGGGTGCGTATGCGCGTACCGTCGAGCTCGAAAAAAAGTTCCGGAGATGCGCTCAAGACTACAAAACGCCCTGTATCCACATAGGCCGCATACTCCTGCTGCCCCGTCCACATCAGTTGGAGGAAGTAGGCCCACGGGTCCCCGTCAAAGTGTGCCTGCAAGCGCATGGTATAGTTTACTTGATAGGTATGCCCCTCGGCCAGGGCACACCGGATGATATTCAGATTTCTCAAATAGGTTTCCCGGGAGACCGCGACCTCCCAGTCAAGGGCGGCGGCAGGGCCGGGAAAGGGCTGTGGCAGTTCGCAGGTTACCACTGATCGATAGATACCGAACCACACGAGTGGCACCTCCCCGGGGGGAAAGGTCTTAAGCGCCGGATCAAAGGCAGGGGCGGCCTCATAGGCCATGAATCCGGCCGCGGTACATCCCTTATCCTCAACCAGTTCCTCGACTCTCAATAAAGCCGGAAACACCTCATCGCGTGTGTGTGCGCAGACCACCTCGATCGGATCACGCATGCATCGCCATACCCCCAGCCCCCGGTCGTGGATCACTGCCCCGTTGAGCCCCGGATCTCCCACCTGCGACCTCCCTCCTTTGTGACCGATTCCACGTCATAATCATCATCTAAACCAATTAGGCGCCCTGTGTCTGTCCGGCAAGTCCGCCGGACCGGGTCGTCAGAGGCAGGCGTGCGGACAATAAAAAAGGCCTCCAACCCTTTCGAGTTGGAGGCCTTCAAGAGGTGCCCTGGCAATGTCCTAATCTCCCACACAGTCTCCCATGCAGTACCTTCGGCGCTCGAGGGCTTAACTGCCGAGTTCGGGATGGAATCGGGTGTGTCCCCTCTGCTATGATCACCAGGAGCTTTTGCTCGTTGTCAATAAATTCCTGTATTAGTGCAAAAAAAGTGGAAGAGAGTAATTTATGGGTCAAGCCTCACGGCCGATTAGTACTGGTTAGCTCAACGCATCACTGCGCTTACACACCCAGCCTATCAAACATGTAGTCTTCATGTGGCCTTCAGTCGTCACAAGGACGAAGGGAGATCTAATCTTGAGAACGGCTTCCCACTTAGATGCTTTCAGCGGTTATCCGTTCCGAACGTAGCTACCCTGCTATGCCGTTGGCACGACAACAGGAACACCAGAGGTTCGTCCATCCCGGTCCTCTCGTACTAGGGACAGCTTCTCTCAAATCTCCTCCGCCCACGGAGGATAGGGACCGAACTGTCTCACGACGTTCTAAACCCAGC
>CAZUDI010000072.1:0-17116 GCA_964618975.1 uncultured Bacteriovoracaceae bacterium
TCGACAGGCGCAACTGTAGGCATCACCGGCGGCTGTAAGCCGTCCGGTGGATGACCCGGTGGATGACTTTGTTGGGACTATTCATCAAGATATGTTGCATCTCTAAATTCAGGTGGAATGACGTGAACAAGTTCACCGTCAATATCTATTCCATATTTAACAGATAAGTAGGCAATCTGGACGCCGTTCATTGCACGAAAACGACCAAGTTGAGTCATGAAAGAAAAGGGACCTCCCCAGCTGACACCCATGCGACCCTTTGTACTATCAAGATATTCCCGACATGCCGCGCGCATTGCTTTCTAAAGATGCGCAGAAACTTCAGAACCTTCAGGCAAGCGTTTGAGTGCTGATGTAAGTTCGGCTCTGATTGCATGAATAGAATCAGTGACCTCTTGATTCAATTCATGTGCATAATCATTGTAAAGTGCACGACGATCCTCAAGAAAAATAAACGTCTCTCTAACAATCTCACGCTCTGCCTCAGCAGGATTCCACGAGACACCGAAAAAAGGAAGAGAGATACCTGTTATGCGATTTGCAATCTCTTTAAATTTTACCTTTGTTTCAGACATCGTTTTAATTCCTCACGAGTCCCAACAATTACTATGCCGCAATTTTGCCATCTACCAGGCCGTCAGATGAGCAATTGCAGCAATATCATGAAATCCTACTATTCTTTTCCCTTGCCGATCCGCCGACGATTATAGCATCATTTCCCGGCTACACAATCATTTATCGCTTAATCCTGTGCGATGAGGTTGAATTAGTCTCCGGTGGATCGGTCGGAGGCCCCTGCCTTCCCGCAGGGGAGTCCCGACGGCTCAGCCGTCGCGCAGCCACGGGGCCAGGCTGCCGTCGGGCAGCATCCAGTCGGGATGGGCCTGGCCCTGCTCCTCCAGGAGCCGCCGCCGGCAGACCGACCAGTCCCCGCGGCAGTAGGTCTCCACCCAGCGGGGGTCCAGGCGGCCCTGGGCGGTGAAGCGCCGCAGGGGGCAGAGGGCATACCAGGAGCAGGGGCGGGCCAGGACCGCGAGCCGGGCATAGAGAGCGCGGACCGCCTCCAGCCGGGTCCGGTGGTAGAGCAGGGAGGAGGGGTGCGGCAGGGGATAGATCTTGAGCGGTCCGCCGACGAAGAGCGCGCCGATATGGCGGGCGAAATCGGCGCGCGCCCCGGAGGCGGCCACGCCGCAGCGCGCCAGGGTCTGCCGGGTGGCGTAGTAGCCCAGGGGGACGAGGACCTCGGGCCGCACCAGGGCGAGCTCGCGCCCCAGAAGGGGCGCGCAGGCGTCGATCTCGGCCTGGCGCGGACGGCGGTTGTGCGGCAGGTGGCACTTGACGAGGTTGGTCATATAGAGTGCCGCGCGCTCCAGCCCGGCCGCGCCCAGAAGATCGTCGAGGATCGGCCCGGAGGGCCCGCAGAACATGCGGGCCTCCCGGTCCTCGCGCTCGCCCGGGGCCTGGGCGATGAGCATGAGGCGCGCCTTTGGGTCCCCCTCGCCGGGCAGGGCGTGCCGGCGCGGGCCGGCGAGCTCGCAGGCGCGGCAGGCGCGGATGTCCTCTTCCAGCTTGTCTCTCTCGCTCATGGCTCTTCGGCGGCGGCCGGGTTTTCTGAAGGTCGCGGCCGTATCATTCTTCCGGATTGTCGCTCCCTGCCCGGCCCCTTCAGTCGCGGTTGAACTCCTGTATCTCTTTGGTCACGCCGTCGATGGCCTTGAAGATACCCTTTATGAGGGCGTCCTCGCCTGAGCGTTGCGGGGAAGAACGCCCGGCCTCAGGGGTCGGGGCGGGCTTGAGCGCGGCCAGGCGCCGGCGGGCCTGGTCCTTCCTGGCGCCATCGGCCGGGTTGAAGTCGAGGTAGCGCTGGTAATAGTAGGCCGCGTCCTCTCTGCGGCCGAGCCTGTCATTGCTCTCGGCCAGCAGATAGGTGCAGCGGTGGCGCCCGGGGTTGATCTGATGGCCCGCAAGGAGCGTGCGGCGGGCCTCGCTGAAGCGTCCCAGCTGCAGGTAGCAATCCCCCAGCTCCTCGTGATCGAAGATCTTGGTCCAGCCCGGTTCGCGCAGTTCGATGGCGTGTTCCAGGGCGCGGGCGGCCTCGGCATAGCGCTTCTGGGCGCTCAAGACCGTGCCCAGGAGATACCGGGGATAGTGCCCGTCGGCCAGGCCCAGCGAGGCCCTGAGCAGCGGCTCGGCCGCGGCGTGACACCCCAGGCGATGGTGGCACAGGGCCAGGTAGGTATAGCTGTTGTTGCCTCTGGGATCGAGTTCGATGGCGCGGGCATACAGGGGGGCGGCCGCGGCGTAGTCTTGCTTGTCCTTGAGGGCGGCGGCCTGTTTGTACACCACCTGGGCCTTTGCGTAGTCGTCCTGCCGGCGCGCTTCGAGCGCCGGGCGGTCGAGGGCCGCCAGGGGGATGCTCAAGTCGAAGACCCTCTCGCCGCGCCGGATGCGCAGATCGAGCGGCGTGTGGGCGGCCTTGGCGGAGACCAGCTCGACGAAGCCCTCAGGGCTCAGCTCTCCGCCGGTGGCATCGCGGCCGTCGACCATCAGGATCTCGTCGCCCATCTGCAGCCCGGATGATGCCGCCGGTGAATCCGTTATGGTATTGATCACGTGCAGCCCGTCGGAGGCACTCTGGGGCAGGATCAGCCCTAGGTAAGGCGGCGCCGGCTTGCTCGCAACCGGGTGCTCGCCTGCGGCTGCGGGGTGCGCGATATGGGACAACCCCGTCACCGATGCATCCGGTGAGGCATCTGCGAAGTGCAGCATGATGCCCTGGACGGCATAGGTCTCGCTGCGCCGGCCGAGCAGGTCGTTGTCACACTCGTCCGGCTCTCCCAGGGAAAACCACTGCCGCACCTGGGCGGCCGTATAGGGCTTCAGGAAGGTAAGCTTGATCACCGCGACGGTCTGCCCGTCATCGCCCAGACGCACCGAGAGCGCCTTGAGGTCGTGGCCGGCCGGGTCGTAGGCCAGGGTGCGCCCACCGGAGAGAATCTGCAGCGGGGAGCCCAGGGCCGTGTCGGCCGCGGCGCGGGTGGAGACCCCGGGGGTCAGTCCTGCATAGGTCGCGCCCAAAACGGGCGCGGCCCCGGCCAGCGCCAGCAGCACACCGATCATCGCTCGTTTCATCGCGGCGCTCCTTCTCGACTGGTGGTTGCGGTGGCACCTCACGGCGGCAACCGTTTCCTCCGCGAAGCCCCCTCTGTCTGAAAAAACCAACAAGGGTCTCGATCCTGCCTTTCCCGACGGTCGCGCATCCGCCAGGCTCACCCCGCCGGGGGTCTCTGCCATAGCTTTCTGGTCGGGGTTCATTGCCGCTCCTTGAGGACCGCCCCGCCGAAGGTCTGCTTGGTGGTGGCGTCCATCTCGACTTTCTGGTTCACGATGCCCTCCTGCCAGCCCTTCTTGGTCTTATACAGGTCGCTCACGCTGCCGCGCTTCTTCTCCTTCACCAGGGTCCCGCCGAAGGTCTTCATGGTCGTGGCATCCATCTCGACGCTCTGATCGACGATGCCCTCGCGCCAGTTGGGCTTGTATCCGCGGCCGCTCATCAGGGAGGCTGGCGCGTCCGCTTTGGCGGAATCGCTCGCTTCTGGAGCGCTCTCGGCGCTGAAGGCGGCATAGCGGCTGGTGGTCACCAGGCCCACCCCGGCCACGTGGTGCAGGTAGCCCTTTTCGAGCAGCAATCCGACCGCTTCGGTCCCGTCGACGATATGATCGCTGCCGCGCATGCGGATAATGACCGTGGCGGCCTCGCTGCTGCGGAGCCGGGTGTAGACCCGGCCGTTTTTATCCACCTCCACGGTCTCGATGGCGATGGCCTTGATGGCATAGTCGTCCTTGTCCTCTTCGGCCTCGGCCGGGTCTTCGTCCGGGGACTTCTCGTCCGTGTCGGTCTTGGCCACAAAGGCGGGCGCATCGCCGGGGGTATCCGCTGCGTCCTCCTCGTTCACGGACGATTTACGCGCCCAGGCCGGGAGGTCGTCCGCCTGGTCGCCCTGGGCCAGGCGCGCGGCCTCTTCCTCTTCGATCTTCTTGAAGTCGGCCATCATCTGGAAGAGGGCATACTGCCTTTCCAGGGCCGCAAAGAGCGCCAGGCGGCTGTCCACCTCGCGCGGGAACGTGGCCAGCAGCCGCATGAGGGTATTCTTCTTACGGTAGAAATCGGTCAGGTCGTCGTCCTGGCCATAGGTGGTGTTCAGCGTGATCATGCAGGCCGCAGCCCCGGTCTCGATGGTGGCCTTGTTCATGGCCAGGTCGCCGCGGTCGCGCTGCAGCTGGGCCATGAGCTCGGCGGCCCGGTCCAGGCCCTGGAGCGGATCGTCCGTATCGCGCAGCACGGCGCTCAGGTCTCCGGCGTGGCGGTCGAAATCGGCGAGCGACCCCTGGATAAATTCCATCTCGTCGAGCAGGGTCTGCAGGCGGACATCGAGCCGCTGCCGGTCGCGGGCCTGCTGCTGTTCGTCTGCGAACATGGCGTCCCAGGCCCCGCCGCGCTCGGGGCTCTGGCCGGCATGGCTGAAAAAGACGCGGTAGCTCTTGTAGTTGCCGGCCAGGTGCTTGTCCAGGACCTGCTTGAAGTTGGTGTTGAGCCGTTCGCGCTCCTTGTCGAGGTCATAGGCGTCGATCTCGCCCTTGTCGAAGCGCCGGGCGATGTCGGCCAGCTCGTCGGCCACGATATTGGCCAGGATCCGGCTCTGGGTGCTGTCGAAGACGATGTCGCTCTGGGCCTTGAGGGCCTTGTCGTAGAGCTCCTGCTTGCGGGCGTTCTGGGCCGCGGCATCGCCGCTGCGGCCGTAGTACATGCCCCCGAACTGGTACTGGGCCTCCCATTCCCTGTCGATCTGACGGCGGATCTCCTCCGGGCCCATCTGCAAAAAGGCGCCCAGGTTGTCCCGCTCCAGGAACAGGCGGTGCAGGACCGCGTCGGTCTTGTAGCCGCCGGCAATGGCCTCGGCGCAGTCCTGTCCGATATCCAGCCCGCCCTTGACCACCAGGCCGGCCACGAAGGCCGCGGCAAACCCGGCCCCCATGGTGCTGGCCGTGCCCTTGCCGGCCGCGGCCATGGCCGAGCCCACCACATTGCCGGCCGCATCGGCGGCCACGGCGCTCACCAGGGCCTTGGTCACCTCGGCCTGGCGTTCGGCCGGCCGGGCGCGGATAAAGGCGTCGGCCGCGGTGTAGCCGTAGCCCAGCAGCATGAGTCCCTTGGTCACCCCGGCCAGACGCGTCGCGCGGGCCAGGTCGTCCGCCTCCTGGCCGGGGAGCGGGGGGGCCTCGAAGGCATCGTCGATCAGGCCGCTCAGGCGGCGTTTGTTGTTTAGGTTGATCCGCTGCATCTCGTCGTCGGCCTGGCGCAGGAAATCGTCCAGGCTCTGGCCCTTGAGGGCGGCGCCGAGGGCCTCGTCGTCCCCGGTTCGCACCGCATCCTTGACCCGGCGGGCCTTGTCGTAGAGATCGCGGGTCTGCGGGTGGGTGGCCGGGTTGATGCCCGTGACCCTGGCGTCGTCATCCAGCATGCGCTGGAGCATCTTGGCGGTATGGTCGGCCCGCTGGCGGTCGTCCATGCCCGCCAGGTGGCCCTTGTACTTGATCTCGTAGTCCGCCTCCACGATCCGGGCGCGGTCCATGTGGTTGTACTTGGCCTCGGCGAGGTTCTCCATGACGCTCTCGGTGGGCTGATCGGGCAGCAGCGCCACATTGCCGTTTGCATCCAGGATGGGCCGGTTGTGTTTGTCGTAGCGCACGATATCGGCCCGGCAGTTCTTGGTAGGGTTGAGCATGTAGTTGTACTCCAGGGCGCGCTGACCGGCGGAGTCCGGGTAGCTCTCGTGGACGATATGCGGATATTTCTCGGCAAAGGCCGGGCTCAGCTTTCCGTGGGGGTCACGCGGAAAGAGGGTCACCTCGCCCGCCACCATGGTGCGGTCGATGAGCTGCGTATTGACCGTGCCGTCGGCGGCGACGACCGGTCGCCCGGTGGTCATGGCGGTATAGTGGATCATGGCGCGTTCGGTGACCGCTTCGGCATTCCCGCTCAGGCTGAAATTGGTCAGATCGATGTCCGCCGTGGCGCACTGCCGGATAAAGGTCTGCTTGTCGGCCAGACGCGCGGGATCGCCGGAAAAGATCACCTTGTTCTTCCACGAGCCGGTGGGCACCAGGGCATCGAGGGGTTTGTCGGCATGCGCCGCCACGTCCCGGATGCCCTGGCTCATGGCGCGGGCCACGGTGGGGTAGCGCTGCTGACAGATCCGGAAGGCCAGCTCCACCTGCTGGGGGTCGCCCGAGTTGGCCATGTCGATGACGATATTCTTGGCACTGGCCCACTGGGCGTACAACTGCCGTGACTGCTGGAGCCGGAACCCGTTCTTGAGCATCCAATCGATGGTGGCCTGTGGACTGGCGCCCAGGCCCGCCAGCGGGGTCGAGCATATGATGATCAGGGATAATATGCTGATGATCGGTCCTAATCGGTATGGGGGAGATGGCCTCATGGGATGCCGCCCTTTGGGTTTTGACGTGATAGGGGATAATCTACAGGAAAACGCCGTTCTCTTCAACCCATAGACGGCGGGCGTGTCAGGCGCCCTTCTCTTTATCCCTGCTTTTTATAAACACTATGGAAACAGATCTCAGCCGAGAATATGTTTGAGCTTATTCCATTAAACGGCCCTTCATAAGATAGATATTATTAAGCGATACGTCAAGCCCTATCTTTCATAATAAGGCGCTATCCGATGATTATCTCTGCGAGTTTTCCATCCTTCACGAATGTCCGGGAGGATGTGTTACCTCTTCTTCATCGCCTTGAGCACGAAATCAACCGCACTTAACGCCCGCTCCTCGGAAGGGATATTGGGCACATCCAGCATGGCGCCTATGCTGAATATGATGGAGAATGCGACAAAGATCCAGGCTAAGATATTGACATCCAGATCTTCTTTAAAGTTGCCCTTGGAGATGCCTTCCTTTATGAGAACCTCCGCATTATCGATCAGCCAGGAGAATATCCGTTGTATTTCTTCACGCATGTTTTCCGTAGGTGGTGCACAGAGGTATTCAATGAGCAGCCGTGCCTACCGGGGATCGGCAATGGTCAGATCATAAAACGTTCGAGCGGCTTCACGGATGTAGTCTTCCATGTTCTCGTTGGATCGAGACGGATTGATCTTACAGATAATTTCTTTGATAATGGAGGACCGTGTCGCCAAGAGGATATCGTGCTTGCTGTTGAAGTGATTATAAAGCGCTGATTGTCGTATGCCGAGGGCCTCGGCTATTCTGAGGCTCGAAGCCCAGGACAAGCCATTTTCAAGAATCAGGTTCTTGGTTTCTTCGATGATCTGTTGCTGACGCACTTCAGGCTTGAAGCGGTTACTGAAACGTCTTTTCTTTTCCTTCACAAATATCTCCAGTTATTATGGATCGATAAGTCTTACCATCGAAAAAGTGCTTTGTATAGGTGCGTTGACAATAATATTTCAACTGATCCCATTCAAATAGATGCCGGGTTATACGGTCATTTATCGATTAATCCTGTGCGGTTAGGTTTGGCTCCGGCGGGCCTGTCGGATGCCCCCCGCTTTCCCGCAGAAAATCCCGGACGGCTCAGCCGTCGCGCAGCATCCAGTCGGGAAGGTGAAGGCCCGGCCGCGCCGGATCGGGGCGGGCTTGAGCGCGGCCAGGCGCTGGCGGTCCTGGTCCTTCCAGGCGGCATTGGCAGGGTTGAAGTCGAGAAAGCGCAGGTAGGAGTAGGCCGTGTCGTCTTTGCGGCCGAGCTTGTCATTGCTTTCGGCCAGCAGATAGGTATAGCTGTTGTTGCCTTTGGGATCGAGTTCGATGGCGCGGGCATACAGGGCGGCCGCACCGGCGACATGTCTCCGGGAAAGAAGCTGAATTTGATTGCCGAAAGGGCCATAATCGGCTTAGATAGGCCCCAGCAGGGTGCCTGACACCGAAAGGCTTAACCATAAGCGGGACCACCACAATGACGAAGAAGAGGATCCTTATCGCCGCCCTGGCCGCGGCCGCCATCCTGGCCGGCTGGCAGATCTCGCAGCGCTCCCTTCCGGGGGACAGGCCCAGCGCCCCCACACGCACCCCGTCCGTGGCGGTGGAGGTGCGCCCCGTGGCCAGGGGCCTCGTGCGGGACGTGGGGGTCTACAGCGGCTCGCTGCTGCCGGCCTCCCAGTTCATCGTGGCCCCCAAGGTGGCCGGCAAGCTGGAAAAGATCTTCGTGGACATCGGCGATACGGTGCAGTCGGGCCAGCTCGTCGCCGTCCTCGACGACGACGAGTACCTCCAGCAGGTGGAGCAGGCCCAGGCCGAGCTGGAGGTGGCGCGCGCCTCCATCGAGGAGAACCGCAGTGCACTGAACCTGACGCGGCGCGAGTTCGAGCGCGCGCAGGCCCTGCGCGCCAAGGGCATCCTCTCCGAGGCCGAGCTGGATGCGGCCGAGGCCCAGTACAAGGCCGCCCAGGCCCGCCAGAAGCTGGCCGGGGCCCAGGTGGCCCAGAAAGAGGCCGCCCTCGAATCCTGCCGCGTGCGCCTGGACTACACACGCATCCGCGCCGTGTGGAACGATGCGCGTCTGCCGCGCACGGTGGCCGAGCGCTTCGTGGACGAGGGCGCCATGCTGCCGGCCAACGCCCCCATCGTCTCGATCATCGACCTCTCCGGGCTCAAGGCCATCATCCACGTGATCGAGAAGGACTACCCGCGCCTCATGGCCGGACAGGCGGCCCGCATCACGACCGACGCCTATCCCGGCCGGGTCTTCGAGGGCCGCGTGGAGCGCATCGCCCCGCTCCTGAAGGAGACCGCCCGGCAGGCGCGGGTCGAGATCACCCTGGACAACCCCGGCCTGGTGCTCAAGCCGGGCATGTTCGTGCGCGTGGAGATCGAGTATGACCGGCACGAGGATACCACCGTGGTGCCTATCAACTCCCTGATCATAAGCGCCGGGCAGGCGAGCGTCTTCCTCGCCGACCTCACGACCCGGCGGGCCACCCGCGTGCCGGTGACGGTGGGGATCGTGGAGGGGGAGCTGGCCGAGATCGTCTCTCCCTCTCTGAGCGGCTTCGTGGTGATCGTGGGCCAGCACCTGCTGCAGGACGGGGCCGCCATCGTCCTGCCCGCGCCGGAGGGCGCCCCCCGCAAGAGCGGGGCTGAAATACCATGAATCTCTCGCGCTTCGCCATCCACCGGCCGGTCTTCACCGTCATGATGACCCTGATCGTGCTCGTGCTGGGGGGGGTCTCGTTGCTGCGACTGCCCCTGGATCTGATGCCCGACATCACCTACCCCACCATGACCGTGCGCACCCTGTACGAAGACGCCAGCCCGGAGGAGATCGAGGAGCTGGTCACGCGCCCCATCGAGGAGGCCCTCAGTGTCGTGGCCGGGGTGGAGGGCGTCTACTCCACCTCCACGGAGGGCTCCAGCAGCGTGCGCATTTCCTTCGCCTGGGGCACCGACCTGGATGCGGCCTCCAACGACCTGAGAGACCGGCTGGACCGCGTCATCGCGCGTCTGCCCGAGGATGCCGAGCGTCCCACGCTCTACAAGTTCGATCTGGCCAACTTCCCCATCCTGATCTTCGGGGCTTCCAGCGCCCTGCCCCCTCTGCAGATGCGCAAGCTCATCGACGATCAGGTCAAATACCGCATCGAGCGCATTCCCGGGGTGGCCTCCCTGGAGGTATGGGGCGGCTACGAGCGCGAGGTGCAGGTCAATCTGGACGCCGACCGCATCAAGGCCCTGGGGCTGCCGCTGGACACGATCCTGGCGCGCATCAGGGAGGGCAATGTGACCCTGCCCGTCGGCACCATCGAGCGCGGCGACCTGCAGGTGACCATGCGCACCCTGGGCGAGTACACCCGGCTGGAAGAGCTTTCCGAGACCGTGGTGGCCGTGCGGGACGGCGTCCCGGTACGGCTCGGGGACATCGCGCGCATCGACGACACCTGGAAAAAGATCACGCGCATGATCCAGGTCAACGGACAGCCCGGCGTGCGCCTGGGGGTGCGCAAGCAGTCGGGCACCAACACCGTCGAGGTGGCCCAGATGGTGCTGCAAGAGGCCGAGAAGATCGGTCGCGATCTGCCCCAGATCCGCCTGACCCCCATCATCGACACCTCGGACTATATCCGCAACTCCATCACCAATGTAGGCACCATGGCCCTCTACGGGGGCCTTCTGGCCGTGGCCGTGCTGCTGTTCTTCCTGCGCAACATCCTCAGCACCCTCATCATCGCCACGGCCATCCCCATCTCCATCATCGCCGCCTTTGCCCTGATGTATTTCGGGGGGCTGACCCTCAACCTCATGACCCTGGGCGGCCTGGCCCTGGGCATCGGCATGCTGGTGGACAACGCCATCGTGGTGCTGGAGAACATCTACCGCCTGCGCGAGACCGGCCAGACCGCAGAGGTTGCGGCCGTCAACGGCGCCAGCGAGGTGACCGCCGCCATCGTCGCCAGCACCCTGACCACCCTGGTGGTCTTTCTGCCCCTGGTCTTCATCCGCGGCATGTCGGGGGTGATGTTCAAGCAGATGGCCACGGTGGTCAGCTTCGCCCTGATCTGCGCCCTGCTGGTGGCCCTGACCCTGGTGCCCATGATGGCCGCACGCCTGCTGCACCAGAAGACGGCCCGGCCGCACACGGGCTGGATCAGGGGCCTTATGGCCCTCAGCGGGCGCTTCCTCGAGGGCCTGGAGGAGGGCTACCGGCGCCTGCTCACTCGCGCCCTCGACCATGCCGGATGGGTGATCGTCACCAGCGTCCTCCTGCTGGCGCTCAGCCTGGCCCTGATCCCCCTGGTGGGGGTGGAGTTCATGCCCGCCACCGACGAGGGCGAGGTGCGCGTCAACGTCGAGATGGAACCCGGCACCCGGCTCGAGGTGCTCGGTGAAAGGTTCAAGCTGATCGAGGATAAGGTGCGCCAGGCGGTCCCCGAGACCCGTAACATGGTCTCCAGCATCGGCGGAACCGGCGGCCGATCGCGCGGCTCGCACACGGGCCAGATGCAGATCGCGCTCAAACCCAAGGCCGAGCGGACGCGCTCCAGCGAGCAGATCGCCGACGACCTGCGGGAGAGGCTTACCGATATCCCCGGCGTGACCATCCGGACCAGGGCCGGTCAGGGGCTCTTCGTGCTGCGCATCTTCAGCGGCGGCGACACGGACAGGGTGCAGATCGAGATCCGGGGCTACGACCTCGCCCAGGCCGACCTGCTGGCAGCCAGGGTCAAGGACAGCGTCGAGGGGGTGCCCGGCGTGACCGACGCCCAGGTCAGCCGGCAGACGGGCAGCCCCGAGGAACTGCTCCTCGTCGACCGGCACAAGGCGGCCGACATGCACCTGACAGTGAGCGCCATCGCCGAGATGCTCAGGACCGTGATCTCGGGCAGCACGGCCGGCAGCTACCGCGAGGGCGGCGATGAGTACGATATCCGCGTCAAGATCAAGGACGCCGATATGATGCCCTTGGACGAAATCCTCGACCTGACCCTCTCGTCCCCCCCGGGCGAGGCCGTCGTGCTGCGCAATGTGGTCAGCCTCACCCCCCAGACCTCCCCGGTGCAGATCGAGCGCCAGGACCAGGAGCGCATCGTCACCGTCTCGGCCAACATCAGCGGCCGCGATCTGGGCTCCGTACTGAGAGACATCCGCGAGTCCCTGAGGGCGATCCCCTTGCCCAAGGGCTTCAGCATCGTCTTCGGCGGCGACTACGAGGAACAGCAGAAGGCCTTCCGCGAGCTGCTGCTGAGCCTGACCCTGGCCGTGCTGCTGGTCTACATGGTCATGGCCTCGCTCTACGAATCCCTGCGCTACCCCCTGGTGGTGATGTTCTCGGTGCCGTTTGCCGCCATCGGCGTCATCCTGATGCTCTTTCTAAGCGGCACCACCTTCAACGTACAGTCGTACATCGGCTGCATCATGCTGGGCGGCATCGTGGTGAACAACGCCATCCTCCTGGTGGACCACATCAACCTGCTGCGCCGACGCGACGGCCTGCCTTTGCGGCAGGCGATCGAGGAGGCCGGCCGCAGGCGACTACGTCCCATCCTCATGACCGCCACCACCACGATCCTGGCCATGGTGCCGCTGGCGGTCGGCCTGGGCGAGGGCGGCGAGGTCCAGGCCCCGCTGGCACGCGCCGTGATCGGCGGGCTTGCTAGCGCCACGCTGATCACCCTGGTGATCATCCCCACGGTCTACCTGGTCTTCGACACGCGCCTCGCACGCTTCTCCCGGTCTTCAGAGGAGGCTGAACCATGAGGCATCCCCTGCCATCGGCCCTGCTGACGCTGTTCATGACCCTGGCGCTTTTCACCGGCGGCGCCCGGGCGCTCGCCCGGGAAGGCGCCCCCCCGGATGCGCCTTTGGCTGGGCCGCTTCAGATCACGGTGATGGATGCCATCCTGCTGGCGCTGGAGAACAACCGCGCCCTGAAGGTGGAGCGCTTCAATCCCCAACTGAAGCGCAGCGCCGAAGAGGAGGCCCGCGCCGCCTTCGACCCCGTGCTCACGGGCAGCTATACGCGCCTGAGAACCAAGGACGACCTCGATGGGCGCCCCGGCTTCGAGGAGATCGAGCGCGAGGAGGAGACCACCCTTACGCTTGAGACCTTCCTGCCCACGGGGACGGACCTCGATCTCACGTTTTCCAGCCAGCAGGCCTGGTCCGAATTCTACACCGACGACCGGTACGCCACGCGCCTGGGGCTGAGTCTCAGGCAGTCGCTGCTGGCCGGCGGCGGGCCGGGTTTCAACCTCGCCCGCCTGCGCCAGGCGCGCCTCGACACCCAGGCCTCGCGCTGTGAGCTGCGCGCCTTCGCCGCCGCCCTGGTGGCGCAGGTGGAGGAGACCTACTGGGACTACGCCCTCACACTGAAAAACATCGCCATCGTCGAGGAATCCCTCAAGCTGGCCGAACAGCAGAAGGCCGAGATCGAGGAGATGATCCGCATCGGCTCCCTGGCGGAGTCCGAACTGGCCGCGGCCGAGGCCGAGATCGCGCTCCGGCGCGAGGACCTGATCGACGCCCGCAGCACCCTGGAGAAGACGCGCCTGACCCTCCTGAGCCTGCTCACCCCGCCGCAGGGCACCTTCTGGTGCGCGCCGGTCGAGTTACTGACCCCGCCGGCCCTGCCGGGGGGGGTCTTGCAGGGGGTCGAAGACCATGTCGAGGCGGCGCTGGGCCTGCGCCCCGAGCTCGAACAAGCCCGGCTGCAGGTTCAGCGGGGCGACCTGGAGGTCGTCCGGACCCGCAACGGGCTGCTGCCGCGCATGGACTTCTTCATCACCCTGGGCAAGACCGGCTATGCCGACGCCTTCGCCCGCTCCACCCGGGACATCGACGGCCACTCGTACGACGTGGAGACCGGCCTGATCCTGGAGCTGCCGCTGGCGAACCGCCAGTCACGCGCGCAGTATCAGGCGGCCCAGCTCGGCCGCTCACAGGCCGGCGAGGCCCTGGCAAACCTGGAACAGCTGGTGCAGGTGGATGTGCGCCGGGCCTATATCGAGGTGGAGCGCACCCGCGAGCAGATCTCCGCCACCCGGGCCACCCGCGCCCTGCAGGCCGAGAAGGCCCGCATCGAGGCCGAAAAATTCCGCGTGGGCAAGTCCACCTCCCTGCTGGTAGCCCAGGCCCAGCGCGATCTGCTGGCGAGCCGCACCACCGAGATCCAGTCCGTCACCAGCCATCTCAAGGCCCTAGTCGAACTCTTCCGGCTGGAGGGTTCGCTGCTCGAGCGCCGCAGGCTCACGCTGCCTTGAGGGGGCATCGACGGATTAGGGAACAGCCTTTGGTGTACGCGGCCATTGACAAAGCCGATCTCTTTGACTACAGCACACCTGGCACGCCGTGCGACGACCCCCGGCCGTGGGGGTGAAGAAAAGGCCTTTACTGTTATGCATGGGTATTCTAATCTGGGGAACACAGAACGTCCAAAAGAGAGACGGAGCACCTGAGCTACTATGGAAAATATTCGTAATTTCAGCATTATTGCTCATATCGACCACGGCAAATCCACCCTGGCCGACCGGTTGATCCTGCACACCGGGGTCTGCGACACGCGCACCTACAAGGACCAGATGCTCGACAACATGGACATCGAGCGCGAACGCGGCATCACCATCAAGAGCCAGGCCATCACCCTGCCCTACCAGGCCAAAGACGGCCGGACCTACCGCCTGAACCTGATCGACACCCCCGGACATGTGGATTTCACCTACGAGGTCTCACGCTCGCTGGCCGCCTGCGAAGGCGTGCTGCTGCTGATCGATGCGGCCCAGGGCGTCCAGGCCCAGACCCTGGCCAACCTCTACCTGGCTATGGAGCACGACCTCACCGTCATTCCGGTAATCAATAAGATCGATCTGCCCTCGGCCGACGTGGAGCGCGTCCTCGAACAGATCGATGCCGAGCTGGCGCTCGACCCCGACACGAGTCTCCTGTGTTCGGCCAAGGAGGGCACCGGCATCGAGGCCATCCTGGAGGCCATCGTGGAACGCGTCCCGCCGCCTGTGGGCGAGGCAAAGGCGCCGCTGGCGGCCCTGATCTTCGACGCCCACTACGACCCCTTCCGCGGCACGCTCATCCACTGCCGTCTCTTCAACGGCGAGGTCAAAAGCGGCGACGTGATCCGCTTCATGTTCAACGACTCGGTCTACCGCGTGGAGGAGGTGGGGCACTTCCTCATGACCCGCGAGAAACGCGAGCGCCTGAGCGCGGGTGAGGTGGGCTACATCATCGCCGGCGTCAAGACCGTCTCCGACGTGAGCATCGGCGACACGATCACCCACGAGGACCGACCCTGCCAGGCGCCCCTGCCGGGCTTCAAGGAGGTCAAGCCCGTGGTCTTCGCCTCCATCTACCCCATCGCCTCGGACGACTACGAGGACCTGGCCGTGGCCCTGGAGAAGTACAAGCTCAACGACGCGGCCTTCATCTACGAGAAGGACTCTTCCGTGGCCCTGGGCCAGGGTTTCCGCTGCGGCTTCCTGGGACTCTTGCACCTGGACATCGTCCAGGAGCGTCTGGAACGCGAATACGACCTGTCCATCATCCTCTCGGTGCCCAGCGTGCGCTACCGCTTCACCCTCAAGGACGCCTCCGTGGTCTATGTCGACAATCCCGCCCATTACCCGGGGGTCATGAAGATCGACAAATCGGAAGAGCCCTACATCCGCGCCACCATGATGATGCCCGAGCGCTACATCGGGGCGGTCATGACCCTGTGCATGGAAAGGCGCGGGGTCAACTCCACCATGAACTACCCCAGCCCCGGCCGGGCCGAGCTGATCTACGAGATGCCGCTTGCGGAAGTGGTCTACGACTTCTACGACCGCTTCAAGTCCGTGACCCAGGGCTACGGCTCCTACGACTACGACCTAATCGACTACCGCGAGAGCCAGCTCGTGCTGCTCGATATCCTGGTCAACGGCGAGAAGGTCGATGCGCTGTCCCAGATCGTGCATCGCGAGCGCGCCCGCGCGCGCGGCGTGCAGGCCTGCGACCGGCTCAAGGAGGAGATCCCGCGCCAGATGTACAAGATCGCCATCCAGGGCGCCATCGGCGGCGAGATCATCTCGCGCTCGACCATCTCGGCCTTCCGCAAGGACGTGACCGCCAAGTGCTACGGCGGCGACATCACGCGCAAGCGCAAGCTGCTGGAGAAGCAGAAAAAGGGCAAGAAACGCATGAAGATGATCGGCTCGGTCAGCATTCCTCAGAGCGCCTTCCTGGCCGTGCTCAAGTCCGATACGGACTCGTGATGGCATGATGGCAGATGTGCCCCCGGCGGCCGGCCTCTATGTCCACATCCCGTTCTGCCTGTCCAGGTGCGCCTATTGCGACTTCTTTTCCATCACCGACACCGGGCTGATCGAGGACTTCCTGAGGGGGCTGGGCCGCGAGATCGAAATCTGCCGCGCTCATTGGGCGGCCTTCGCTTTCGATACGGTCTATCTCGGCGGGGGCACGCCCTCCCTGCTCTCCCTGCCGCAGCTGGAAACGATCCTCGGCCATATCCGGCAGGCCTTCAGGATCCTTCCCGGGGCGGAAATCACCATCGAGATCAACCCGGCCGACTGGGGACGCGAGGACCTGTCAGCCGCGCACGGGCTAGGCATCAACCGCATCAACATCGGCGTGCAGTCGACCGACGACCGGGCACTGACGCTGCTGGGTCGCCGCCACAACGCTCAGGCGGCCCGGGCGGCCCTGAAAGACGCCCGCGCGGCCGGCTTCGACAACCTCGGCGCCGACCTGATCTACAACCTGCCTTATCAGAGCCTGGAGGCCTGGGAAGGCACCCTGGAGGAGGTGCTGGACTTCCATCCCGAGCACCTCTCCTGCTACGAGCTGGAGCTCAAGTCCGCAACCCCCCTGGGGCGGCGCTTCGCGCTCGGCGAGTTCCCCCTGCCGACCGAGGAAATTTCCCGCACCTTTTTCCTGCACACGAGCGCCTTTCTGGAGGCGCGGGGCTACGAGCACTACGAGGTCTCCAACTTCGCCCGCGGGCTGCAGCGGGCCTCGCGGCACAACCAGAAATACTGGGACCACACGCCCTACCTGGGCCTGGGCCCCGCGGCCCACTCCTATGCCCGCTCCAGGCGCTGGTGGAACCATGCCTCGCTTACGGACTATATCCGCGACTGTGATCAGGGACAGCGCCCCCTCGGCGGATCGGAGGAGCTCAGCGCCGATCAGCTGCGTCTGGAGGCGTTCTTTCTGGGTCTCCGAACGCGGCGGGGGATCAGCCTGGAGGAGTACCGCCGCCGCTGGGGCGGGGATCTCCTGGCGGAGAAGGGGGTGGAGCTCGAAAGGCTGGCCCAAGAGGGGCTGCTCGTGATCGCACAAGACCGGGTGTGCCCGACGCTTTCCGGCCTGGCCCTGGCCGACCGCCTGGCGCTCCTGTAGGGTGACCCCGACCGGTCGTGGCCCGGATTGCCTCCCCCCCGGCGGCCGGGATGTCCTCTGGGCCTCGTTGTGAAATGCGGCAATTCCGAGGCAATTCCGGCGGCAATTCAATTCCGGGACAATTCCGCCACAATTCCGGGCCCAATTCCGCACAATTCCGCCACAATTCCGGGGACAC
>CAZUDI010000073.1:0-16294 GCA_964618975.1 uncultured Bacteriovoracaceae bacterium
AAAAGGGAGAGGGTCTTGAAACCCTCTCCCTGCCTTGGTGGGCCATGTAGGGCTCGAACCTACGACCTACTGATTAAGAGTCAGTTGCTCTACCTGTTGAGCTAATGGCCCTAACTTTATCCTGGTACGCCCGGGGCGACTCGAACGCCCGACCTGCGGATTCGAAGTCCGACGCTCTATCCAACTGAGCTACGGGCGCCTGTTCTTCTGGGGTGAGTGAAGGGGATCGAACCCTCGGCCACAGGAGCCACAATCCTGCGCTCTACCAACTGAGCTACACTCACCATATGAGTCCTGGCACGCCTGAGAGGATTCGAACCTCCGACCCACGGATTAGAAGTCCGTTGCTCTATCCAACTGAGCTACAGGCGCTTAAGTGCCTGCTTGGTCGGGGCGAGAGGATTTGAACCTCCGACCCCCTGCTCCCAAGGCAGGTGCGCTACCAAACTGCGCCACACCCCGTGGATGGCCTTATAGCAAAGGGCCTGATGCATGGCAAGCCTTTTTTCCATGCGCGGCACCCAATAATAACCCTTTGAAATCAATTCCGTTCCTTCTCAGATTGCGGATAGAGCGCCACCAGAGCACCCAACCCGAGCAGGACGAAACCCAGGGCCAGCCCCCCCTCAAGTGCCAGCCTTCCCGCCCTCGCGAGCACGGCCAGGGCCGTAAGCGCCTGGAGCCCCAGGATCACCCCGGTCCTGGTGGCGCTCAGGCACCTGAGGGCGCGCATCACGGCCAGGGCCCCCCAGGCGGTGGCAATGAGCGCCGTAGAGAGGACCAGGGCCCACGCGGTGAGATCCACCTGTACCGGGAGATCCCTCCCCAGGCCCAGGAGGGCGCACAGCGTGGCGCAGGCCAGCTGGGTGCCGGCGAGGTGTTCGGGGGCACACTCCTGCACGAAGGCCGCCCCCAGGGCCACATACAGCGCCAGGAACAGGGCCGCGGCGGCCGCAAGCGGGGTGATGGCGCTCCCCATCAGCCAGGCCCCGCCAGCGCTAAGCACCACCGCCAGCGCCTCTATGCGCGAGGGACGCCTTCGCCACAGGGCGAAGGCGAAAACCGGCACCGCCAGGCCGGCCAGGGCCAGGGTGACGACCACCGCTTCTCCCCCGCCGCGCAACACGGCCAGGGCCTGGCAGAGGGCGGTGCCGTAGAGCGCCCCCCCGAGGATGATGCCCCGCGTGACAGCCCTGAAGCTTACAGAACGCATCTGTTTGCGGAACACGAGGCTGATCACGAGGTAGGCGCACATGAAGCGCACCAGGAGGAAGAGCCCGAGCCCCGTCTGCGACAGGGCCCTAGGTGTCAGTACAAAGGCCAGCCCCCAGGCGAAGGCCACGAGCACGAGGCTCAGTCCCGGCGGCACCTTATTCCCCCCGCATGAGCCCCTCGAAGAGCTCCCTTTCCTTGCATTCCATCTCGTAGGCCTTGGACGGAGCGACCCCTTCGTGATCGAATCCCGTGAGATGACAGATGCCGTGAATGAGCAGTTCCACGAAACGCTCGCGCGGGTCCATGCCCGCTGCCTGGGCCTCGCTCACGGCCCGCTCCACGGAGATGACGATGTCGCCCAGATGCATCCCCCCCAGGCCTTCGCCCTCCTGCTGGGGGAAGGAGATCACGTTCGTGGGTCGGTCGCGGCCGAGATACTGGCGGTTCAGTTCCCGGATCTCCTCGTCGCCCAGGAGCACCACCGAGAGTTCGGCCGGATCCCTTCCCAGGCGTTCGAGGGCGCTCTTGGCCCAGCGGGCGACCTGCCCCTCATCCAGCGTCAGGAAGCGCTGGAGGTTCTGGACATCGACCTCGATCACGGCACCCCCCGGTCATAGGCCCTGATGATCGCGGCCACAAGCCGGTGCCGGACCACGTCGTCCTCGCTGAAGTAGACGAAGTCGAGGCCCTCGATCCCCTTGAGCAGGTGGGTCACCTGAATGAGCCCCGAGGTGATGCTGGAGGGCAGGTCCACCTGGGTCACGTCGCCGGTGATCACGGCCTTGGAATTGAAGCCGAGCCGGGTGAGGAACATCTTCATCTGTTCCGGGGTGGTGTTCTGCGCCTCGTCGAGGATGATGAAGGCGTCGTTGAGGGTCCGGCCGCGCATGAAGGCCAGCGGGGCGATCTCGATCTGGTTGCGCTGGATGAGCCGTATGACATAGTCGTATTCCAGCATGTCGTAGAGGGCGTCGTAAAGCGGCATGAGGTAGGGATTAACCTTGTCCTGGAGATCTCCGGGCAGGAACCCCAGCCGCTCGCCGGCCTCCACCGCCGGACGGGTCAGCACGATGCGTTCCACCTTCTTCTTGAGGAGGTAGGAGATAGCCATGGCCATGGCCAGGTAGGTCTTGCCCGTGCCCGCCGGCCCGATGCCGAAGAGGATGTCGTTGGTGCGCATGCAGTCGATGTAGTGCTTCTGCTGCAGGCTCTTGGGTACGATCACCTTCTTGGTAGACGAGATGTAGATGGTGTCGAGAAAGACGTCTTCCAGATTGACGGTGCGGTTCTTGGCCAGCATTCTCAAGGCGTACCACACATCCGAGGGGTACAGGGGAAAGCCCTTTTTCAGGAGCCGGTAGAGGTCTTCCAGGGTGTGCCGGGCGAGTTCCTCATCGAAGCTCTCGCCCGCGATCTCGATCTGGTTGCCCTTCAGGGAACACTTGATCCCCAGGGTCTCCTCGATGATCTTCAGGTGGGAACAGCTGTCTCCCGCGAGCTGTCTGAGCGTATGAATGTCGTCAAATTCAATGGTTGACATCGATGGTCTCTTCCGTGGCCCCCAGGACATTGCCTTATCCCAAACCGGACAATCTTACAAGGGATTCTTGTATTGCAGAAATGGCGTGACTTGTACTATGGTAGGAGCTCATGTTCAAGGCGCGCGTTATGGATACGTTCAGTGCCGCCCACCGGCTGGAGGAGTTCCGGGGCGGGTGTGAGAACCTTCACGGACACAACTACCGCATCGAGGTCACGGTGGCCGGTGAGGATCTCGACCCCCAGGGGGTTGTCATGGATTTCCGTGAGCTCAAAGGCCTCCTGAAAGATGTGCTCGACGGGCTCGACCACCAGTATCTCAACGATCTGCCCGCCTTCAGCTCCACCCCCCCCTCGGCCGAAAACATTGCCCTCCACATTCACGCAGCCCTCGCGCCCGCTATCAAGCCCCCCCTGCGGGTGGACGAGGTGGTCGTATGGGAGAGTGACACGAGCTGTGTCACCTATCTCCCCTGAAGGAAAGGCCATGCAGGATGTTCAGAAGCAACGGCCCGCCAATCCACTGTACATCCACAAGGTGGGCGTCAAGGACATCGCCTACCCCGTCGTGGTCTCCGACAAACTCAGGGGCCGTCAGCACACCGTAGCCAGCATCAATCTGTATGTGGACCTGCCGCTAGAGTTCAAGGGCACCCACATGAGCCGCTTCATCGAGGTCCTCAATACCTACAAGGAAGAGATTCACATCAAGAACTTCGAGCACATTCTCGAGGAACTGCGCCGCGCCCTGGAGGCAAGCAGCGCCCACATGGAAATCGACTTCCCCTATTTTATCGAGAAACAGGCCCCCATCAGCGGCGCCGTGGGGCTGATGGAATACAAATGCTCGCTGATGGGCCGGGTAGGTCAGGACAAGGACTTCCGGGTGCGGGTGCGCGTGCCCATTCAAACGCTGTGCCCCTGCTCCAAGGAGATCAGCGCCTACGGCGCCCACAATCAGCGTGGCGAGGTGTCGGTGGTGGTGCGCTACGAGAGGTTCTTCTGGATCGAGGACCTCATCAAACTCGTCGAGGAGTGCGGCTCGAGTCCGGTCTATCCCATCCTGAAACGTCCCGACGAAAAGTACGTCACCGAACAGGCCTACGACCACCCCGTCTTCGTGGAGGACGTGGTGCGCTCCGTGGCCTCCCGGCTGAACGAGAAAGAGGAGTTTTCGTGGTACTCGGTGGCGGCCGAAAATTTCGAGAGCATCCACAACCACAGCGCCTACGCCTATATCGAAGGTGAGGACAAAAGGTGCCGGCCATGAGACGTGGCTCGGCCACCACCCGCCCGCGCCGCGGCGCCTCCCGGGGGAGGCCCGCATGAGCTCACCCCCGCGCTTCCTCCCGGTAGGCAAACTCCCCCTGGGCCTGCTCGACTCCCTGCTGCAGGGACTCGCCCTCAAGGACGAGAACGTGCTGGTGGGGCCTGGAATCGGCGCGGACGCCTGTGTGATCCGCTTCGGGGGCGAGACCCTGCTGTTCAAGACCGACCCCATCACCTTCGCCACCGAGAACATCGCGCGCTACCTGGTCACGGTCAACGCCAACGACATCGCCTGCATGGGCGGAGAGCCGCGCTACCTCCTCGTGACCCTGCTCCTGCCGGAGAACCGCACCACCGAAGAGCGTGTAACCTCCCTGTTCGCGGATCTGCAGGCGGCCTGCCGGGAGACCGGCATCGCCCTCGTGGGCGGCCACACCGAGATCACCTATGGGATCGACCGCCCCCTGGCGGTCGGGTTCCTGATCGGGCAGCTGAACCATACCGAGGTCATCCGCACCTCGGGGGCGCACCCCGGCGACAGCATCCTGCTCTCCAAGGGCATCCCGCTTGAAGCCCTTTCCCTCCTGGCGCATGAAAGGGGCGCGGGGCTCGACCCTCAGACCCGGCATGCAGCATGCAACCTCATCGTGGACCCTGGGCTGAGCGTGATCCCGGAGGCCCGCCTGGCCCTGGGCGTGGGCGGGGTCACGGCCATGCATGACCCCACCGAGGGCGGCCTGGCCACCGGGCTGCGCGAGCTCGCCCACGCCTCGGGCTGCGGGCTGGAAATCGTCTTCGAGCATATCCCGATCCTCCCCCTGGCGACGGAGGTGCTGACCCCCTTCGGCATCGATCCCCTGGGCGCCATTGCCTCCGGTGCCCTGCTCGTCTGCTGCGCCAAAGAGTACGCCGCGGCCATCCTCGAGGCCTGGCGGGCCTGTGGCATCCCCGGCAAGAGCATCGGCCGTCTCACGAGCCGCCCCGACCTCGCCCTCGTGAAGGCGGGGAAGGCTCTGCCCTTACCGGCCTTCGAGGTGGACGAGATCGCGCGCGTCTTCGCACGCCACAGCACCTGAAGGTGACCCCATGCCTCGCAGGGGGACTCCCCCTTTCGGGGGGAAGCCTGGCTCGTTATTGCATGCAGGTATGCCCGCAAGCGCTGATCATGGATATGAACCCCAGAGGCTTGATCCCTGGCCCCCAGTGCTTGCCGTCAGCGTCAAGGGCATGCGGCCCACAGCGCTTCCTCCCTGCAGGGAACCGGGGGATTCCGCGTCTCACCAGTTGAGCACGTGTTTCACGAGCGAGGTATCCCCATCGCCGTCGATGAAGCGCTTGTTCTTGATCAGTTTCATGAGCAGATCCTTGTTGGTGATGATCCCGGTCAGACGCGTCTCCTCGAGTATGCGCGACATGCGCTTGAGGGCGTCCGCCCGGCAGCCGTGGTGGGCAATCAGCTTGACGAGCAGGGGATCGTAGAACGAGCTGATGATGCATCCGGGAAAGAGGTGGGTGTCCACCCGCGTCCCGGCCCCGCCCGGCAGGCGCATGTCGCTCACCTTGCCGGTAGTGGGGATGAAGTTGCGCGAGGGATCCTCGGCGTTCAGTCGGCACTCGATGGCGTGCCCGCTGATGCGCGGGGGGGTGCTGTCGATCCGGGACCCGGCGGCTACCATGATCTGCTGATGCACCATATCGATGCCGGTCACCATCTCGGTCACGGGGTGTTCCACCTGCAGGCGTCCGTTGATCTCGAGGAAGAAGAGGTTGCCCTCCTGGTCCTTCAGGAACTCCACCGTGCCGAGCCCGCAGAAACCGATGGCGTCCATGATCTTCTCTGCCCAGGCCCAGAGTTGCTCGCGCGTCTCCTGCGAGATGTGGGAGATGGGGGCCTCCTCGATGATCTTCTGATGCCGGCGCTGAATGGAGCACTCCCGGTCCCCCAGGACCTGGATGTTGCCGTAATCGTCCGCGAGCACCTGAATCTCGAGGTGTTTGGGCGAGGTGATGTAGTGCTCGATATAGATCTCGCTGCGACCGAAGGCGGCACTGGCCTCGCTGCTGGCGCTGGCAAAATGCATGCACAGCTGGTTCTCGTCGTAGGCCACCTTCATGCCCCGCCCCCCCCCGCCATAGACCGACTTGAGAATGACGGGCATCCCGATCTCCTGCGCCAGGGCGATGGCGTGATCGATATTGGCCACCACGCCAAACGAGCCCTCGATCGTGGGGATACCGAGGGATTTCGCCACTTCCTTGGTGCGCGACTTGTTCCCGATGGTGCGCAGTGTAGCGGAGCGCGGGCCGATGAAGGCGATACCGTTCTCCTCGCAGGCGCTGGCCAGGGCGGGATTTTCGGAAAGGAAGCCGTATCCGGGATGCACGGCGTTCACCTTCCAGGCGATGGCTGCGCTCAGGATGGCGTCTACGTTGAGATAGCTCTTGTTGGGGCTCGCCGGACCGATCTGTACCGTCTCGTCGGCATACTGCAGATACTCCATATGCCGGTCGGCCTCTGAATAGACCACCACGGTCTCGATCCCCATCTCGCGGGCGGTCCTCAGCACCCTGAGCACCACCTCACCCCTGTTGGCCACCAGAATCCGCTTCATCTTCCCCCTTCTATGCCGAGTCTCCTCACCAAGTCAAGTTCCCGATCCTCACCCAAGATCCCAATTCTGCGCGGCCTTTGTCTACAGAGACAAGCCCCCTTGTGCAGCGGGAAGAAATGCGTGTAAGATGGCCCCCCATATGATCCATAACCCGCTCAAGAGGTCAAGAAGCAAGCGCCAGGCCACAGCCCTCATCGTGTGCCTGATGCTCGCCCTTCTCGCACCGCTCCCGGGGAGGGCACTGGAAAATTCCACCAAACGCTTTCTGCAGGAGGGCCTCGTGGCCAAAGGACTGGATGCGGCGCGCGCCCGGCGGGTCATCTTCGACAAACGCCTGAAGCTCGACCGCGAGATCATCGTCAAGAATCTCTACCATTCCAGCCCCCAAGCCGGAACCCAGCGCCCCGATCACATGGACATCGATCACAAGTATATCCGCAAAGGCCGGGCCTTCATCACCGACCACGCTTCAGACTTCGCCCGCATCGAAGATGCATACGGGGTCTCGCCCGCGGTGATCACCGCCATCCTCATCGTCGAATCCCGGCTGGCGACCTACCCTCAGAAATACCATGTCCTGCACGCCTACGCCAATCTGGCCGCCTGCCTCGATCCCACCTACTTCGCCCAGATCCGCAAGGCTTTTGGGGAGCGCTACCCCTCCCTCCGGGAGGAATCCATCAATAAACGCGTCGAGAAGAAGGGCGCCTGGGCCCTCAACGAACTCTATCAGCTCATCGTCCTCGCCGATCAGCTCCAGCTAGACCCGCTGGAGATCAAGGGCTCCTTTGCCGGGGCCATGGGCCCGGCCCAGTTCATCCCCTCCTCCTTCGTCCTCTATGGGGTGGACGGAAACCAGGACGGGCGCCGGGACCCCTTCGACATGGTGGACGCCATGGCCAGCATCGCCAATTACCTCAAGCTTGCCGGCTGGTCACCCCAGGCCACCGACGAGCGCAAACGCAAGGCCATCTGGACCTACAACCACAGCGAGGTCTACGTGAACACCATCATGATGCTCATCCGGGAACTCTCGCCCCCCCGGTAGACTGCCGCACCTGGGCCCCACACACAGCACTCAGCGGCAGAGTCACTCTTGATCAATGTTTTTCGGCATGCTATGGCCTTTTCAAAGAGAGGCGGCCTTTGGATCTCGATATTATCCTTGCGGAAAAAAGGACGGCATTCCAGGATTATCTCGCGGCATACCTCACCTCCCGCGAGGGCACCGGTGGGATCTGGGAGGCCTGCGCCTACAGCCTGAGCTCCGGGGGCAAACGTCTCCGCCCTATCCTGGCGATGCTCGCCTGCGAGGCCAGCGGCTCAGAGGCCGCCTTAAGTCTCCCGGTAGGCCTGGCGATCGAGATGATCCACACCTTCAGCCTCATCCATGACGACCTCCCGGCCATCGACAACGACGACCTGCGCCGCGGGCGGCCAACCTGCCACAGGCAGTTCGGCGAGGCCAGCGCCATCCTTGCCGGAGATGCCCTGATCTTTTCCGCCATCTCCGTCATCGCCGAGGCCGACTACAGCGCACAAATCAAGGCCGACCTCCTGCGGGAGCTGGCCCGGGCCGGTGGTGTCGATGGCCTCGTCCAGGGGGAACACGCCGATATCATGGCCGAGGGCCGCACGGTCACCCCGGACGAGATCCGCACAATCCACCGCCAGAAGACCGCGGCCCTCTTCGAACTCTGCATGTATGCCGGGGCCCGCGTTGCCGGGGCGGACGCCGAGACAACCCGGGCGCTCACCAGCTGCGGGCAACACCTGGGCTTGGCATTCCAGGTGATCGACGACATCCTGGATGTCATCGCCACCCCGGACACGCTCGGCAAGACCACCGGCAAGGATGCCCGCCAGGGCAAGGCCACCATGGTGGGGATCCTGGGGCTGGAGGAAGCGCGCCGCTGGGCGCAGCAGGCCACAGACACGGCCGTCGACTGCCTGAAGGGCCTCTCCGGCACAGCCGTCGAGGCCCTCAGGACCCTGACCGCCCAGCTGCTCCTGCGGGTGATGTGATCCATGAGCATCCTGGCGCAGATCTCCTCACCCAGAGACCTCAAGGCCCTCGATATCGCCGGGCTCGAATCCCTGGCTCAGGAGATCCGCGACTTCATCATCGGCGCCGTGAGCCGCACCGGGGGGCATCTGGCCTCCAGTCTCGGGGCCGTGGAGCTCACGTTGGCCCTGCACTATGTCTTCGACACACCCCGGGACAAACTCCTGTGGGACGTAGGTCACCAGGCCTATCCCCACAAGATCATCACGGGCCGCAAGGAGCGCTTCCCCAGCCTGCGACAGTTGGGCGGCATCGGCCCCTTCATCAATCCGTGCGAGAGTCCCTACGACGCCTTCATCGCCGGGCACGCCGGCAACGCGGTCTCGGCCGCCAGCGGCGTCTGCGAGGCCATGGCCAAGGCCGGCGGCAAGAACCGCGTGATCGCCATCATTGGCGACGGATCGCTGTCCAACGGACTGACCTTCGAGGGCCTCAACTACGTGGGCACCAAGAGGCTCAACCTCATTGTGGTGCTCAACGACAACAACATGTTCATCTCGCCGCGGGTGGGGGCCATCGCGGATTACCTGAGCCGCATCATGACCTCCAAACGCTTCCGCGACATGAAGGAGGGCCTCAAGAGCACCCTGCAACGCATCCCGCGCTACGGCGATCACATCTACAAACTCGCCAAGCACATCGAGGGCAACCTCAAGGGCGTGGTCACCGAGGGCCTGCTCTTCGAGGAGATGGGCTTCCGCTACATCGGCCCCATCGACGGCCACCGGATCGACCACCTCCTCGAGACCTTTCAGAACATCTCGCTCATGGAGGGGCCCATCTTCCTGCATGTGGTCACCCAGAAAGGCCGCGGCTATGCCCCCGCCGTGCAGAACCCCGAAACCTTCCACGGTATCGGCTGCTTCCACCAGGAAAACGGCGAATCCGCCGGCAAGGCCGAGCGCCCCTCGTACTCGGACGTCTTCGGCAAGACCATCGAACGGCTCGCCAAACGCGATCCCCGCATCGTGGCCATCTCGGCCGCCATGACGAGCGGCACGGGCCTCAAGGGCTTCTCCCAGAGGTACCCGGAACGCTTCTTCGACGTGGGCATCGCCGAGGGACACGCCGTGACCATGGCGGCCGGCATGGCCGCCTACGGACTGCGACCCGTGGTGGCGATCTACTCCACCTTCCTCCAGCGCGCCTACGACGAGATCATCCACGACGTGGCCATCCAGAACCTCCCGGTCATCTTCGCCGTGGACCGGGCCGGCATCGTGGGGGCCGACGGCCCCACGCACCACGGCGTGTTCGACCTGGCCTTCTTCCGGAGCGTTCCCAACATGACCCTCATGGTGCCGCGAGACCAGCTCATGCTCGTGAGCATGCTCATCGAGGCCCTGCGCCTGCCAGGGCCGGTGGCCATCCGCTACCCCCGGGGCACGGTCGAGGCCGCGCCGCTCAAGTCCCACAAGCTCAGGACGGGCCGGGCCGAGATCATCAGGCCGGGACAGAGGGCCGTGGTCTTCTGCCTCGGCCCTCTGTGCTACATCGCCCTCAAGGCCGTGAGCGGCCTGGAAGGCGTAGCCGTGGTGGACCTCATCTACGCCAAGCCCCTTGATACGGAGACCATCCGCGAGCTGGTTCAGCGGGCAGGGGGGAGGTTCGTGGTGGTCGAGGACGGTGCTGTCCAGGGCGGGGTCGGCTCCGCCATCCTGGAGCTCCTGGCCGATCTCGCGTGCCCCTTAAGCTTCAGGCTGCTCGGCGTGGGCGACACCTTCGTCGGCCACGGAAACCAGCAGCGGCTCATGCAGGACTTGGGCCTGGATGCCGGCGGCATCCGACAGGCCGTCCTAAGCCTATTATGAAGATCCGCCTCGACAGCCTGCTGGTGGAGCGCGGCCTGGCCGATACCCGCTCCCAGGCGCAACGCCTGATCATGGCGGGCACGGTCCTGGTGGACGAACGCCCCGTCTCCAAGGCCGGGCAGGCGGTCGATGAGGATGCCGCCGTGACGCTCAAGGAGACCTTCCCCTATGTCGGACGCGGCGCCACCAAGCTGGAGGCGGCGCTCGACGCCTTTGGCGTCGCACTCGAAAACCGCATCGCCATCGATATCGGCGCCTCCACCGGGGGGTTCACGGACCTCATGCTCGCCCGCGGCGCCAAGAGGGTCTATGCCGTGGACGTCGGGAAAGGCCAGCTGCACTGGAGGCTCCGGAACGATGCGCGCGTGATCTGCCTCGAGGGCCTCAACGCCCGCTATCTCGACGCGGCCCTCATTCCCGAGCGCTGTGATATCGCCACGTTTGATGTCTCATTCATCTCATTGAAGCTTGTCATCCCGCCCGTGCTTAAGGTATTGAAGGATAATGCGACCCTTATCGCCCTGATCAAGCCGCAGTTCGAGGCCGGCAGGGCGCAGGTGAACAAGGGCGGGATCGTCAAGGACCCCCGGGTCGCGTGTGCGGTGATCGAGGACATGCAGATGATGTTGACAAGGCTCGGTTGCACGATTACAGGGGTGATACCCTCGCCCATCAGGGGGGCCAAGGGCAATCAGGAATACCTCATCTGCGCGCATACAGGCGGGGCCGCGTGAAGATAACCATTGCAAAACACGCAGGCTTCTGTTTCGGGGTCCGACGCGCCATCGACCTGACCTTCAAGGTACGGCAGAACAATCCCGGCAAGCGCATCTTCACCGTGGGACCCATCATCCACAACCCCCAGGTCATCGAGGCGCTCACCCGCCGCGGCATCGGCATCATCGACGATATCGACGATGAGCGCCTCAAGGCCGGGGACATCGCCATCATCCGCGCCCATGGCATCGCCCCGGAAAAGAAGGCCCTCCTTACCGCCCGTGGGGTGCAGGTCATCGACGCCACCTGCCCCATGGTGCTCAAGGTGCATGCCATCATCCGCAAGGCGGCGCGCCAGGCCGACCTCATCGCCATCGTCGGCGACAAGGACCACCCCGAGATGGACGCCCACCTGGGCGTGGCGGGCCAGAAGGGGATCCTGGTCCAGAATCTCGACGACGCACAGCGCCTGGCCTCGGTGGGACGCCTGGCGGTGGTGGCCCAGACCACCTTCGACGCCGCCCTCTTCCACGAGATTATCGCGGTCCTCCGGGAGAAGGCCGAGGTCCTGGATGTCACCGATACGATCTGCCGTTCCACCGTGGACCGCCAGCGGGAGGTGCAGGACCTGGCGCAGAAACACGACACCTTCATCGTCATTGGCGGGAGGAACTCCGCCAATACGACGCGTCTGGCCGAAATCGCGGCCAACCAGAACCGTGAGGTGCTCAGGATCGAGACCGCCGATCAGCTCCGGACGGTCGACACCGCGCACATGCAGCGTGTGGCCATCATTGCCGGGGCGTCCACCCCTCAATGGGTGATCGAGCAATGCATCGAGGCCCTCAGATCGGTCCACACCTCGTCGAGAGGCCTACAATACGCCCTGCTCAACCTCCTGGCCACAAGCCCCCTCTGCCCCGCCCTGGGGGCCCTCGGCGTCGCCATGGCCGCCCTCGTCTTTTCGTCTAAGCCCTATGGCACGGCGATCCTGTGCGCCACCTTCTTCCTGGCCCTGGCCACCACCCAGGAGGTGCGCTCTCGGGGCGCCTGGCTTATCTGGAGCACGGGGACCGGGATCGCGCTGTGCATCGGTCTCATCAGCTCCGGTCTCATCGCCGGGGCCCTCATCATCGGCATCGCGCTGCTCAGGCCCTTTCTCGACAGCAGCGCCACCAAGGATTACATGCGCAGCCTCCTGGGGGGTCTCATCTTCGTCCTCGTCGGCATCGCCGTGCCCCTGAGTCTGGCCAGGGCCAGCCTGCAGCCCAATATGGTGCTGCTTGCCGCCTATGTGGCCGCCCACTACCTCGGCGCCGAGACCCTGGTGGGGCTCAAGAACATGGAGCGCGACGCCATCATCGGCCGCATGAGCATCGCACGCTACTTCAGCGAGGCCCGCGTCATCCTGATCCTGGAGTACACCATCATGGGACTGGCGCTGCTCCTGTTCTTGAGTTTTCCGCTCAAGATCGCACCGGCGCTGGCCTACGGCCTGCTGCCTCCGCTGTTCTTCCTGGCCAAGGGCATTGACCTCTATACCGACCAGGTCATCTTCGACAACCGGCTGTTCCTGGTCTATGTCCAGTGCCTCTGGCTGATCCTGCCGCTGATGGGCCTCCTGTGGCTGGTCACCATGATGTAGAGCTTAAGGCCCGGCGCCCGTGTAAGGCCCCGGACCCTGTCACTGATTACATGCATCATGGCAGCAACATAAGATCGATCCGAGATGCCCTCTTCACGAAACAAGCTGCCCCGCTCTCAGTGCGACCCCGAGAAAATCATGGGCATGAACCCCAGGGCAAGCCTATGGCCCTGCTCTCCGCTGCAAGCAGCGAGGAATTCGACCCTCAGGCCATTTAAACGACCCCTGCTTGCCCCTACAAGAGATACCAGGGAGAAAAACATGGCCGATATCGCACTGCTCGTGATCATCATCGCTGTCTGGGTGGCCCTGAATCGATGGATCCTGCCTATCTGCGGCGTATCCACCTGAATGCACCCCGCCAGGAGGGCCGAGGATCGGCCCGGGGATAAATGCGCGCCTCACGGGTAAAAGACACAGCGCCGGGGGAACCGTCCCGTCCCGCTCGCATGCGGGGGCGGTCCGCCCGCGAATAATGCGCGCGCTTGACTTCCCGGATGTGCCCCGGTACGAGACACGGGAGGGGGAAAGGGCATGCGCCGCACGACCATCACGGGGTGTCTGATGCAGGGGGCCAAAGCCGCCTGGCCCATCTGCATGGGTTACCTGCCCATCGGTCTGGCCTTCGGGGTGCTGGCCCAGAAGGCCGGGCTCAGCCCGGCGGAAATCGGCCTCATGTCGCTTCTGGTCTTCGCCGGTTCGGCCCAGTTCATCGCCGTGAGCATGATCGGCGCCGGGGCGGGGCCGGCCTCCATCGTCATGACCACCTTCATCGTCAACCTGCGTCACGTGCTCATGAGCTCGGCCCTGTCGATCCATATCCGCAACCGTCACCCGGCCTGGGTGGCCCTGTTCGCCTACGGGGTGACCGACGAGAGCTTTGCCGTGAACCTCTCCCGCTTCCTGGCCCCCCGCGCGCAGCCCGGCGTCCTGTCCTGGGACGGCAACCGGGCCCTGGCGGTCAACCACCTCGCCAATGTCACCTGGATCGGGGCCACCATCGCCGGCGGGTATGCCGGTGCCCTGATCCCCGCCGGGGCCTTCGGCATCGATTACGCGCTCATCGCCATGTTCCTCTGTCTGCTGGTCTTCCAGCTCCGGGAACGCATCCACGCGATCACGGCCCTCATCACCGGGGGCCTGGCGCTCATCCTGGCCCTCCTGGTCCCGGGCAACGCCTATATCGTACTGGCCTCCATCATCGGCGCGACCCTCGGGCTCGTCCTCAAGCGCTATACCGCCCTCCGAAAGGTGCGCCCATGAGGGCTTATCTGCTCCTGGTGCTGCTCATGGGACTGGTGACCTATATCCCGCGCTGGCTGCCCCTGGAGGTGCTCTCGCGCCGGGCGCTGCCGTCGGCCCTGGTGGAGTGGCTCGACCTCATCCCGGCCGCCATCCTGAGCGCGCTGATCGTCCCGGCCCTGGCCCTGGGCCCGGACAATACCCTTGAGCCCCTAAACCTCAGACTGCTCGTGGCCCTGCCCACCTTCGCCCTGGCGCTGATGACCCGCTCGCTGGGGCTGACCGTGATCGCCGGCATGCTGCTGTACTGGCTGGCAGGGTTGCTGGTCTGATACAGCCCCAGCAGGACAGAACGCAACCCGGAGCAATGGAACCTGCATGGTCCGGGCCCGAGGCAAGCGATCTGCGGGCAGGTATGCCTATGGAGCGGGGTGCTTTGCGGTTGCACGGGCGACCGCGCGGCTGCTAAGAGATCTAAGGAGATGCTGATCTATGTCAAGCTGATGCTGATGGCCCTCTGCTGGGGGGGCACGTTTGTAGCCGGCCGCATGATGGCGCCCTTCATCGGGCCCTTCTCGGGGGCCTTCCTGCGCTTTGCCCTGGCCTCGCTCGTACTGGTCGGTCTCACCTACCGCCGCGAGGGGGGCCTGCCGCGTCTGGAGGGGCGCCAATGGCTGAGGGCCTTCGTGCTCGGGCTGAGCGGGGTGTTCGCCTATAACGTGCTGTTCCTGGCCGGGCTGCAGACGGTCGGCGCCGCACGCGCCTCCCTGATCATTGCCACCAACCCGGTCTTCCTGGCCCTGTTCGCGGCGGTCATCTTCGGCGAGCGCCTCGGAACAAGGCGCGCTTTGGGCGTCGTGCTCTCGCTGGCCGGCGCCGTGACCGCCATCACGCACGGCCACTGGCTGAGCGTATGCTCCGGCGGCATCGGCCTCGGCGAGCTGCTGCTCTTCGGCTGTGTGATGAGCTGGGTGATCTATTCGCTCACCGGCAAGGTCATGCTGCAGCACCTCTCACCCCTGTCCTCGGTGACCTGCGCCTCCCTCATCGGGGCGCTGCTGCTGCTTGTGCCGGCCCTGTGTGAGGGGCTGCCGACACACTTCATCCACCCCCACCCCACGGCCTGGCTGGGGGCGGCCTACCTGGCGTTCTTCGGCACCGTGCTCGGCTTCACCTGGTTCTATGAGGGCATACAGGCCCTCGGTCCGGCGCGCGCCGGGGTCTTCATCAATCTCGTGCCCGTATGCGCCATCGTCCTGGCGCGCCTCATCCTGCACGAACACCTCGACGCCTCGCTTATTACCGGGGCCGTCTTCGTGACCGCCGGAATCTTCCTCACCAACCGCGGCTGAAACCCCGCCACAGCGCGGCACAAAGCACACCGCAGGTCATGTGTGCGAAAATCCTTGCCTGAAGGGCGCTGCGCGGATGTGCGCGGGAGCGGCGGTGCCTTGTATTGCGGTAGGAAGGAAAAGGAAACCCGGCAGGGGCGGACCGCCCCTGCCGGGTGATGCTTCTCAGTAGCGATAGTGCTCGGCCTTGAAGGGCCCCGTAACACTCACACCGATGTACTCGGCCTGTTTCTGGGTCAGGGTGGAGAGCTTGACCCCCAGCTTTTCGAGGTGCAGCCGGGCCACTTCTTCGTCCAGCAGTTTGGGCAGCGTGGTGACGCTCACGGCGCGCCGCTTGGTCCAGAGGTCGATCTGGGCCAGCACCTGGTTGGTGAAGGAGTTGGACATCACGAAGGATGGGTGTCCCGTGGCGCAGCCCAGATTCACCAGGCGCCCCTCGGCCAGCATGTAGATGCAGTGCCCGTCCGGGAAGACGAATTTGTCCACCTGGGGCTTGATGGTCAGCTTCTGGATGCCCGGTCGGGCCTCCAGGCGGCCGACCTGGATCTCGTTGTCGAAGTGGCCGATATTGCAGACGATCGACTGATCGGGCATCTGCTCCATGTGCTCGAGGGTGATGACGTCGCAGTTGCCGGTGGAGGTGACATAGATGTTGGCCTCGGAGAGGGCATCCTCCAGGGTGACCACCTCATAGCCCTCCATGGCCGCCTGCAGGGCGCAGATGGGGTCGATCTCGGTCACCAGCACCCGCGCGCCGAAGCCGCGCATGGATTGGGCGCAGCCCTTGCCCACGTCGCCGTAGCCGCACACGCATACCACCTTGCCCG
>CAZUDI010000074.1:0-15440 GCA_964618975.1 uncultured Bacteriovoracaceae bacterium
CCCAGGGGCCCAGCGTGGGCAGCCACTCCGGCATGCCGGGCGGCGGTGGCGGCGGTATGGGGCGGGGACGGAAATGAGGGCGGAGGCCTTTGCCCAGCTGACCCCTGCGGGTGATCCCGATTCGCAGGGCCGGGGTGAGTGCGCGTGAGACTCGCCGTTGCCAGTGGCAAGGGCGGCACGGGCAAGACCACCATCGCCACCAACCTGGCGTTGAGCCTGGCCTGTGAAGGAAGATCCGTGCAGCTCCTGGACTGCGACGTGGAGGAGCCCAACTGCCACATCTTTCTGAACCCCCGCTGGGAGTCCGCACGCCCGGTCACGGTGCCTCTGCCGAGCATCGACAGTGAGCGCTGCACCGGTTGCGGGGTGTGCGCCGAGTTCTGCGCCTACAATGCCCTGGCGGTGGTGAAGGAAAAGGTACTGGTCTTTCCCGAGCTGTGTCACGGCTGCGGCGGCTGCATACTCTTCTGCCCGGAGGAGGCCGTCAGCGAGGAGCGGCGGCCGGTGGGCCGCCTTGAACAGGGTTCCAGCGGGAATTTGTGGTGTGTCCAGGGGGTGCTTGACATCGGCGAGCTGATGTCGCCGGCGGTGATCGAGGCCGTGCGCCATGCGGCCTTGGAGGATAAGGAAATCACCATCATCGACGCCCCGCCGGGCACCTCCTGCCCGGTGATTGCCGCTATCCGGGGGGTCGATTTCGTGCTGCTGGTCACTGAGCCCACCCCCTTCGGGCTCAACGACCTGGAACTGGCCGTGGGCATGGTGCGGCAGCTGGGCCTGCCCTTTGCCGTGGCCATCAACCGCTGCGACCTCGGGGACGACGGGGTGGAGCGCTACTGTCAGGCGCAGGCCATCGAGATCGTCCTGAAATTGCCCGACGAGCGCCGCATCGCCGAGGCCTACTCCAAGGGCCGCATGGTTGTCGAGGCATTGCCGGAGTTTAAGGAGGCCTTCCTGCACGGGTGGGAGGCCATCGCTTCGAAGCACGCGTTCAGTGTCCGGGCGGGAGAGGGTGGCGTATGAAGGAGATCGTCATCATCAGCGGCAAGGGAGGCACCGGTAAGACCAGCCTGGTGGCGTCCCTGGCCTCCCTGGCCGAGAGCAAGGTCCTGGCCGACTGCGACGTGGACGCCGCCGATCTCTACCTGGTGCTCGAGCCCCGGGTGGAAAGGCGCGCGGATTTTTCGGGCGGCCGCAAGGCACGCCTGATCGAGGAGCGCTGCACGGATTGCGGAAGCTGCGAAGGGGTGTGCCGCTTCGGCGCCATCACCCCGGACCCGGACGGAGGGATTCCGCGTATCGAGCGCGTCTTCTGCGAGGGCTGCGGGGTCTGCGCGCGGGTATGCCCGGAGGGGGCCATCGCGCTGGAAGCGGCCGTGAACGGCGAGTGGTATGTCTCGAGCACACGTTGCGGGCCCATGGTGCATGCCCGACTGGGGATCGCCGAGGGCAATTCCGGCAAGCTGGTGGCCCTGATTCGCGAGCAGGCCCGACGCATCGCCGTCGAAGAGGGCCTGGATTATATCATCGTCGACGGGTCGCCCGGGATCGGCTGCCCGGTCATCTCCTCCATCACCGGGGCCGATCTGGTGGTGGTGGTGACCGAACCCACCCTGTCCGGTCAGCACGATCTGGAGCGCGTGGTCGAACTGACCGGGCATTTCGGGATCCCGGCCGTGGTGTGTATCAACAAATGGGACTTGAACCCCGAGATTGCCGCAGGCATCGAGGAGCAAGCCGTGAGCCGGGGTGTGGCCCTGGCCGGGCGCGTGCGTTACGATCCGGCGGTGACCAGGGCGCAGGTCATGCGAGCTAGCGTGGTGGAGTACACCGGGTCCGCCGTGGCCGGGGATATCCGACAGGTGTGGCGGAACATCGTCTATGCCCTGGGATAGGTGATCATGGGTTAGAACCCCGGGGCAGGCCTGGGACCCCATGCACACTGCAAGGGGCCAGGGAAATCGATTCATAGAGATAGATCAAGACGGTAAGCTAAGATCAGAAAGGGAGAGCGTCGATGGAACGTGACGAAAGAGATGCCGACCGGAAGGCTGCGGGCTGCCAGACAAAGTCGGACGATGCCGGGGAGAAGCTGAGGAAGATGACGGAGAGTCAGGCCCTCACAAGCCGCATGTCCGTCATCCGGCACAAGATCATGGTGCTTTCCGGCAAGGGCGGTGTGGGCAAATCCACGGTGGCCGCCAATGTCGCCCTGGCCCTGGCCATGGAGGGCAAGAGTGTGGGGCTGCTGGATGTCGATTTCCACGGCCCCAGCATCCCGACCCTGCTGAACCTGGAGGGCCGGCGCCTGGGGCACGACGGCCAGGCGCTGCTGCCGGTGGAGTTCGCGCAGAACATCAAGGTGGTCTCCCTGGGCTTCCTCATGCAGGAACGCGACGAGGCCGTCATCTGGCGCGGGCCCATGAAGATGGGGGTCATCAAGCAGTTGCTCTCCGAGGTGCTCTGGGGCGAGCTGGATTACCTCATCATGGACTTCCCCCCCGGTACGGGGGACGAGCCCCTCTCCGTGGCGCAGCTCGTGCCGGACTGTGATGGGGCCATCGTCGTGACCACCCCGCAGAACCTCTCCACCAACGATGTGCGCCGCTCGATCAGCTTCTGCCGCAAGCTGGGCGTGCCGGTCCTGGGGGTCATCGAGAACATGAGCGGGTTCGTCTGCCCCCAGTGCCAGGCCGTGCTGGACATCTTCAAGACCGGTGGCGGTCAGCGCATGGCCTCCGAGATGCAGGTGCCCTTCCTGGGGGCCATCCCCCTGGACCCCCTGATCGTTAAGGCCTGCGACGACGGCGATCCCTTTGTCACCCACCAGGCCCAGACCCCGGTGGCGCAGGCCTTCATGCGGGCCGTCCGTCCCCTGCTGGAGCTGGAAGATAAAAAAAACAAGCAAGACGCAAAGGAGCAGGATATGTCACAGAAGAAGATCGCCGTCCCCGTCACCTCCGGCATCCTCAGTTCCCATTTCGGCCACTGTGAGAGCTTTGCCCTCTTCGATGTCGATGGGGCCTCTCAGAGCATCCTGGGCCGCAGCGACGTGAGCGCCCCGCCCCATGAGCCCGGGCTGTTGCCGGCCTGGCTCAAGGAGAAGGGCGCTGATATCATCATCGCCGGGGGCATGGGGTCGCGCGCTCAGGGGCTCTTTGCCCAGAACGGCATCCAGGTGGTGGTGGGCGCCCCGCAGCTGGACCCCCGTGAGGTGGTCGAGCGCTATCTGCAAGGGAAGCTTGAGACCTCGGCCAATATCTGCGATCACTAGGCAAGGGCCTGCTTAAAGCGGGCCCTTGCCTGTATTAGCATACCCTAATTATGGAAGAGGAGGTTTTCTAAAGATGCTACAGGCAGTCGACAAGGTTGAAATCATCACCCTGCAGGACAATTACATCGATATCACCGATCTGAGCAGCAATCCGATGGTCGTTCGCGCCAATCCGCTCGAAGGCGGCGAGGTGCGGCGCTCGATCCTGGCCGAACACGGCTTCTCGGCAGTAGTGCGGGTCACCACAAACGGGCAGGCCCGTTCGGTGCTCTTCGACTTCGGTTTCTCCGAGCACGGGGCGGCCTACAACGCACGCATGCTCGGGCTGGACATGCACGCCGTGGAGGCCCTGGCGCTCTCGCACGGGCACTCCGACCACACGGGCGGCTTCAAGGCGCTCGTCGAGATGATCGGCCGCGACGAGCTCCCCTTCGTGGTGCACCCCGGGGTCTTCGACACCCCGCGCTACCTGAAGTATGGCGAGGATTTCAAGATCTATTTCCCGCAGTTTGCAAGAGACACGCTGGGTGGGGTGCGGCTGGTGGAGACCTGCCAGCCCTATGCCCTGCTGGACGGCGCCGTGGCCTTCCTGGGGGAGGTCCCCCGGCAGACGGACTTCGAGCAGGGCTTCCCCATCGCCCACCTTGAGAGGAACGGCCGGGAGGAATGGGACCCCATCGCCGACGACACGGCGCTGGTCATGCACCTCAAGGGCAAGGGCCTCGTGGTGCTCTCGGGCTGCGCGCATTCCGGCATCGTCAACACCGTGCGGCACGCCCGCGAGGTGACGGGCGTCGAGAAGGTACACGCCATCATGGGCGGCTTCCACCTCTCGGGCCCGCTGTTCGAGCCTATCATCGAGCGCACTACCGCCGAGCTGAAGGCCTTCGGGCCCGACTACATCATCCCCACGCACTGCACGGGGAGGAAGGCCATCATGCACATCGAAAAGGAGATGCCCGCCAACTTCATCCTCAACATGTCCGGCACGCAGCTGACGTTCGCGGCCTGACCTTCCCGGACTGGGGGGCTGCCCGCGCGCTTGACAGAGGGGGTAGACGTCCGTATCTATCGCCCAGGGAGGGACCATGAGCGAAACGAAGGTCCTGACGGCGCTGCTCCTGGCGGGGGGTGCCGGGTGCTCTACGGCCATCGGCAGCCTGCTGGGGCTCTTCGTGCGGAGGCCTTCGCCGCTCATGGTGGCCTTCACCCTTGGTTTCTCGGCCGGAATCATGGTGCTGGTGGCCTTCGGCGAGCTCCTGCCCGCGGCGCTCAAGGTCCCCTCCCTGGGATACGGCGGGGCCTACGGCGCCTTCTTCGCCGGCATGGGGGTTTACTTCCTTATCGATCTGGCCCTGCCCCACGACTACATCGGCCAGCACGATCACGCCCATGTCCCCGGGGAGGGCCCCGAGGAGATGCCCTTCGCCTCCCTGGAACGCACCGGGGTGCTTGTCATGCTGGGGATCACGATCCATAACCTGCCCGAGGGCATGGCCACCTTTGTGGGCGCCATGGGCGACCTGCACGTGGGGATCGCCCTGGCCCTGGCGATCGCCATCCACAACATCCCCGAAGGCCTGGCGATCTCGGCCCCGGTCTACCTCGTCACCGGCAGCCGCAGGAAGGCCTTTCTGTGGTCGTTTTCCTCGGGGCTGAGCGAGGTTGCGGGGGCGCTTCTGGCAGCGGTTTTCTTGATGCCCTTCCTCTCCGAGCGCGTGCTGGGGGGCACCCTGGCGGGGGTGGCGGGCATCATGGTGGCGATCTCGCTCGACGAGCTCATCCCGGTGGCCAAGTCCGTGGACTCCGAGCACGGGCCCATCCTGGGCGTCATCACGGGCATGCTGGTCATGGCCGTGAGCCTGGCCCTGCTCTAGGGGGACAGCCCCGCCGCGGGACCCCTCCGGGCGTGAGGCCCGGCGGGCAATGATACGATTACAGGGAGAAAGATGTGCAGATAACCATAATCTACGATAACACCACCAGCCGGGACGACCTGCGACCCGACTGGGGTTTCGCCTGCCTGGTCAAGGACGACGACGGGAATTCCATCCTCTTCGACACCGGCGCCGACGGGGAGCTGCTTCTGGGCAACATGGAGCGCCTCGGTATCGAGCCGGCCTCCATCGGGGAGGTGTTCCTCTCGCACAACCACTTCGACCATGTGGGGGGGCTGTCGGCCTTCCTCAATGTTCGCCCGGACGTGCGGGTCTTCTGCCCCCGCTCGCTCAGGGGGGTGCGCAAGGCCCGCGAGGTGATCACGGTGGGGGAGGGCCCGCTCCAGATCCACGAAGGCGTCTTTTCCACCGGTGAGCTGGAGGGGGTGGAGCAGTCCCTGGTAGTCCGGACCGTGCGTGGGCTGGTGCTGGTGGTGGGCTGCTCCCACCCTGGTATGGCATCCATCCTGAGCGCGGCCTCTGCCTTCGGCCGGGTAAGCGCCATCATCGGCGGCCTGCACGGCTTCAGCGAGCTGGAGCTCTTCGCCGGCCTGGAATGCATCTGCCCCACGCACTGCACCGCGCACATCCGGGAGATTCAGGCGGCCTACCCTGAGGCCTACATCCCCGGCGGGGCCGGCCGGGTCATCACCCTGTAGGGGCGGCGGGTTCGGGGGGCAGGCCCTCTGGGCAGGGGATGTGATTTTCTACCCGGCCCCCCCGCCCAGGACCGCATAGAGCTGCACCCGGGCCGCGAGCCTGGCCAGGCGGATCGCCACCAGGCCCTGCCGGGCCACATAGAGGGAGCGCTGCGTGTCGACGACGCTCAGATAGCTGTCGATCCCCTTTGCATAACGGGCGTCCGCCAGGCGGTATGCCACAGAGAGGGCCTCGAGCAGGGACTCCTGGGCGCTGAGGCGCTCGTCCACCGTGCCCAGTACGGCCAGGGTGTCGCTGACCTCCCGAAAGGCGGTCTGGATGGCCTTCTCGTACCGGGCCAGGGCGATCTCGCGCTCCACCTTGCTCACCCTGAGCGCATGCCAGGTGCGGGCGTCGAAGACCGGCAGGGAGGCCGCCGTCGCATAGCTCCAGGTGCCGGAGCCGGGATCGAAGAGACCGGAGAGATCCTTGCTCGCGGTCCCGATGGTGGTCGTGAGCGCGATTCTCGGAAAGAAGGCCGCCCGGGCCGCCCCGATATTGGCATAGGCCCCCTTGAGCCGGTGCTCGGCCTGGACGATGTCGGGTCGGCTGAGGAGGACCTCCGAGCTCAGCCCTGCCGCGATCTCCCGCGGGGGGGCGACACTGCCCAGATCCTCAGGCAGCAGCCCGCCAGGCGCAGGCGTGCCGAGCAGGAGGTCGAGGGCGTTCTCATCGAGTAAGACCTGCTGTCGATAGCGGGCCAAGTCCCCCCGGGCGGTATCGACGAGTGTCTGGGCCTGCCTCAGGTCGAGCTCGCTTGCGACCCCCACCGCGTAGCGCTTCCGGATGAGATCATAGGCGTCCTGCTGCGCCATAAGCGTCGCGCGCGTCAGTTCGAGCGTTTCCCGGTCCGCGGCCAGGGTGAGGTAGGCCTGCGCCACCGCCGCGACCAGCGCGATCCGAAAGCTGATGCGCGCCTGCTCGGTGGCCAGGAACTCCTGCAGGGCCTGGTCCTTGAGGCTGCGCAGCCGGCCGAAAAAGTCGATCTCCCAGGCGCTGATGCCCAGGCCGACGCTGTACTGCTTGGCGGTCACGGCGTCCCCGGTCCCGGTGAGGTCGGCCGGCACATGCTCCCTTTTCCCGCTGCCGGCGGCCTGGACCGCCGGCAGGAGCCCGGCGCGCTGGATGCCGTACAGGGCCCGGGCCCTCTCGACATTCAGGGCGGTGAGCTTCAGGTCGCGGTTGTTGCTCAGGGCCGTCTCGATGAGCGCCTGCAGCCTTTCGTCGGTGAAGAACTCCCGCCAGCCCAGCGAGGATGCGGCCGGGGGCCCCTCCGGGGCGCCGCCTTGCGGGCCGGCGTCCCCGCCCGGCCAGGTTCCGGGGACGGGGGAGGGCGGCCGGGTATATTCCGGGGCCAGGGTGCAGCCGATAGCCATCAGCAGGGTCAGGCACAGCAGTATCAGGGTCCTCTTCATCTCAGGCCCCCTCCCCTGACGGGATGGCCGCCTCTGTCGCGAGCGGGCCGCCCCCTTTGTGCCTGCCGAAGAGCTTTTCGATCAGCACGTAGAAGAGCGGCGAGAAGATCACCACCAGGACCGTGGCGGTCACCATGCCGCCCAGGACACTGGTGCCGATGGCGTTCATGGCCCCCGCCCCGGCGCCGGTTGTCAGGGCCAGGGGCAACACCCCGAAGCCGAAGGCCAGCGAGGTCATGACGATGGGGCGGAATCGGAGCCGGGCCCCCTCGAGGGTGGCCTCGATGAGCCCCATGCCCTTTTCCAGCCCGCCCTTGGCGAACTGCACGATCAGGATGGCGTTCTTGGTGGCCAGGCCGAGCGTGGTGAGCAGCCCGATCTGAAAATAGATGTCGTTGGCAAACCCCCGCATGCTCGTGGCGATGATGCCCCCGATGACCCCCAGCGGCAGCACCAGCAGGACCGCGATCGGGATGGTCCAGCTCTCGTAGAGCGCCGCCAGGCACAGGAAGATCACGAAGACGGAGAAGGCATATAGAAGCGGCGCCTGGGAGCTGGATACCTTTTCCTGATAGGAGAGCCCGCTCCAGTCATAGCCGAAGCCCTGGGGCAGTTTGCGGACCGCCTCTTCCATGGCCTGCATGGCCTCTCCCGAGCTTATTCCCGGCGCCGGCTCCCCCCAGATGTTGATGGAGGGGAAGCCGTTGAAGCGCGCCAACTGGGGGGAGCCGGAGGTCCAGGAGCCGGTGGCGAAGGAGGCAAAGGGAACCATCTTGCCCGCTGTATTGCGTACATAGAGCTTTTCCAGGTCGTTGGGGAGCATGCGGTAGGGGGCGTCCGCCTGGGCATAGACCCGCTTGACCCGGCCGCCCTTGATGAAGTCGTTGACATAGCTACTGCCGAAGGCCGCCGAGATCGTATTGTGGATGGAGGTGATGGGAACCCCCAGGGCGCCGGCCTTGTCCCAGTCCACCTCTATGCGGTATTGAGGCACGTCCGCCATGCTGTTGGGCCGCACCGCGGTCAGCCGGGGATCCCGGGCCGCGATGGCCAGCAGTTGATGCTGCCCTTCCATGAGCTTCGCGTGGCCCAGGCCGCCCCGGTCCAGGAGTTCGAAGTCGATTCCCTTGGCCATGCCCAGCTCGGAGACGGCCGGCGGCGGGAAGACAAACACCAGGGCGCCGCGGATAGTCGAGAGGGCGGCTGTGGCCCTGCCCGCGACGGCCTGGGCCTTGAGGCCTTCCCGGTCGCGCTCTTCCCAGTCCTTGAGCTTGATGAACACCATGCCGTTGTTCTGCGCCCTTCCGGAAAAACCGTAGCCGGAGAGGACCATGGCGGATTTCACTGCCTCCTTTTCGTTTTCCATGAAGTAGCGCTCGATCTGCCGGCTGACCGCCTGGGTCTGCTCCAGGGTGGAGCCGCTGGGGAGGATCACCTGGGCCAGCAGTGTCCCCTGGTCTTCGTCCGGGAGATAGGCGGTGGGCAGGCGCTGGTACAGGAACCCCAGGCCCGCGACGATCACGACGAAGACCACCAGATAGCGCCCTTTCCGGGCCAGCGAGTGACCGACCAGGTTCACGTAGCGGTCCCGGAGGCCGAAGAAGAGGCGGTCGAACCACAGGAAGAAGGGCCGCAGGAAGAAGATGGCGTTTTCCGCGGGCTCGTGCCCGGCCTTGACCGGCTTGAGCAGCGCGGCGCACAGCACCGGCGTCAGGATCAAGGCCACGACCACCGAGAGCAGCATGGCGGCGATGATGGTAATGGAGAACTGGCGGTAGATGACCCCGGTGGAGCCGGGGAAGAAGGCCATGGGGCCGAACACGGCCGAGAGCACCAGCCCGATGCCGATGAGCGCGCTGGTGATCTGCTCCATGGACTTGGCCGTGGCCTCCCTGGGGGGCAGACCCTCCTCGCTCATGATGCGCTCGACGTTCTCCACCACCACGATGGCGTCATCCACCAGCAGACCGATGGCCAGCACCATGGCGAACATGGTGAGCATGTTGATGGAAAATCCGAAGAGCCCCAGCATGGCGAAGGTCCCCAGGATGACCACCGGCACGGCGATGGTGGGGATCAGGGTGGCCCGCATGTTGCCCAGGAAGAGCCACATGACCAGGAAGACCAGCACGATGGCCTCGATCAGCGTCTTGACCACCTCGTCGATGGCCACCTTGATGAACAGGGTGGAATCCATGGGATAGACGTACGTCATCCCTTCGGGGAAGAAATGACTCATCTCCTCCATCTTGGCCTTGACGGCATCGGCCGTGTCCAGGGCGTTGGCGCCGGCGGCCTGTCGGATGGCGAGGCCGCAGGAAGGCTTGCCGTTGAAGGCGCTGTTGATATCGTAGAGCTCGGTCCCCAGCTCCAGCCGGCTCACATCCCCGACCCGCACCACGGAGCCGTCGGGGTTGACGCGGACGGGGATGGCGGCGAACTCGTCCGTGGTTGTAAGCATGTTCTGGACCACGATGGGGGCGTTCAGACGCTGGCCTTTAACCGCCGGTGCCCCGCCGAACTGCCCGGCCGAGACCTCCACGTTGTAGGCCCTCAGGGCGGCGATCACGTCGGTCACGGTGAGATTGTAGCTGTTTAGTCTGTCGGGATTGAGCCAGACGCGCATGGCATATTCCGCGCCGAAGACCATGGTTTCGCCCACCCCCGGCACGCGCGCCAGGACGCTCTCCAGGTTGGTCTTGGCGAAGTCCGAGAGGTCCGTCATGTCCATGCTGCCGTCTTCCGAGATCAGGCCGACGACCATCAGGAAGTTGTGGGTGGATTTGCTGACCTGGACGCCCGTGTTTTTGACCACGTCCGGCAGGCTCGCCATGGCGAGCTGGAGCTTGTTCTGCACCTGGGTCCAGGCGATATCCGGGTCGGTCCCGGCTTCGAAGGTCAGCTCGAGGCGGGACATCCCCGCCGAGTCGCTGGTGGCGGACATGTAGAGCAGATTGTCGAAGCCGGTCATCTTCTGCTCGATGATCTGGGTGACGCTGTTTTCCACGGTCTCCGCCGAGGCCCCCGGGTAGGTGGAGTAAATGGCGATGGAGGGCGGCGCGATGGGCGGGTACTGGGAGATGGGCAGGTTGTAGATCGCCAGGGCCCCGGCGGACATGATGATGATGGCGATGACCCAGGCGAAGACCGGACGCTCCAGGAAAAATATGGATAGCATCGCTCGCCTCCGTCAGTTTGCCGGCACGGCCGGTGCGTTCGGGTCTTCTGCCGCGGGGTTCCTGTCGTTGTTCCCGTCTGCGGGGATTGCCTTGACCGGTGAACCGGGGCGCACCTTCTGGCCGCCCTCGACGATGACCCTTTCGCCGGCTCTGAGGCCGGAGGTGACCAGCCACTGGTCGCCGATGGCCCTTTCGGTTGCGATCCGGCGCTGCTGGACGATCCCATCCGGATCCACGACCAGCGTGAGCGGGTTGCCTTTGGGATCGCGGGAGACGGCCTGCTGGGGAAGGAGGATGGCCTGCCTGTTTACGCCTTCCTGGATGATGGCCCTCACGAACATGCCCGGCAGCAGGGTGTCATCAGGGTTGGGGAAGACGGCCCTGAGCGTCACGGTGCCGGTGGTCGGGTCCACCGTGACATCGCGGAATTCCAGGGTCCCCTCCAAGGGGTAGGAAGACCCGTCCTCCAGCATGAGCCCGATCTTCTTCTGGCTGGCCCCGTTATGCTCCAGGCTGCCGTTTTCGATGCGGCGCTTGAGCCGCAGCAGGTCGGCGGTGGACTGGGGGACATCCACGTAGATGGGGTCGAACTGCTGGATGGTGGTCAGCGGAGAAGGCTGGTTGGCGGTCACCAGGGCGCCTGCGGTCATGTTGGACCGCCCGATGCGCCCCGCAATGGGGGCCGTGACCCGGGTGTATTCCAGGTTGATCCGGGCGCTCTTTACCGCGGCCTCCCAGTAGACGACCTCCGCCTGGGCCTGCCTGAAGGCCGCGTCCACGTCGTCGAAGTCCTGCTGGCTCACGGCGTTGTCCGCGAGCAGTTCGCGGTAGCGCCCGGCGCGTGATTGGAGCGCCGGGAGGGAGGCCTCGGCGCGGGCAAGGGAGGCCTCGGCACTGTCGCAGGCCGCCTTAAAGGGGGCGGGGTCGATCTGGTAGAGGAGCTGGCCCGCCTTGACCAGGGAGCCCTCGGTGAAGAGGCGCTCACGGATGATGCCGCTGACCTGGGGGCGCACCTCGGCCATCAGGTAGGCGGAGGTGCGCCCCGGCAGCTCGGTGGTCAGCACCACCGGCTGCGGCCTGACCTGATGGGTCACCACCTCGGGTACAGGCGGCGCGGCCCGGTTCGGTTGCCGGTCGCACGCGCCCAGCAGACAGGAAAGGATTGCGACGGCCGCCAGACACAGGTGAGGGACTCGCACGGGTAGGGAGCAGCATTTCATTGTATGCCTCCAATATTCTCGATTGGGTATATGCTTCGGGGACCTCGGGCTGCACTGTCGCATACTCAGTCCACCAGGCCTTTGAAGAGGATGTCCAGGATCACGTCGGGATCTTCCGGGTAGGGGCAGCCTTGCGGATCTTCGAGCCACCGGAAGAGAAAGGCCGTGGTGATCGCATCGAGGGCGATGGCCAGGGTGTGGGGATCCGCAGAGCGTCTGAAATACCCCCGTTGCATGCCGGCCTCGAAGACCGCCGCGAGGATTCCGAGTGTCTCCCTGTGGTGCTCCCTGATCCGGGTGTTCAGCTCCGTCATGAGGTTGAAGCTCTCCCCGTAGATCTCGGAGAAGTAGAGCCGGATCATGGGAACCTGAGTGCTCAGGAGGGCGCTTTTCACCTTGATGTAGTTCCGGAGCCTTTCAACCTCGTCGGTGTGCCCAACGAGGGCCGCATTGGTGGCATCATGAAACTCTTTGGATTTCTCCAGGACCAGGGCCATGTAGAGATCATCCTTGTTCCGGAAGAACTTGTAGAGCGTGCCCACGGCAAACTCCGCCCCTTCGGCGATCGCGTGCATGGTGACGTTGTGGTAGCCCTTCTGTGTGAACAGCTCCAGGGCCACATCGAGGATTTCCTGGCGCTTGCGGGCCTTCTCGCGTTCCCGCCTTGAAGGCTGCCCCTTGTGCTTCAGCTGAGGATGTTCGCTCGGCATGTGATACCCCCTGGATACCGGTTACCTTTAATGAATGTAGCGTCACTTGATAGAACAATGCGTCATGTAAGTCAAGATCGTTTTGGGATCAGGGGTATGAATCCTAGGGCTTGCCCTGGGGGGAGTCTCTTGCCTCCCCGGATACGGCACGAGGCAGACAGGCTGAGGCGCCTTAAGGACCCGCATCTCCGTGACCGAAGCGAGAGTCCCTATCCGCTGGGGGGCCTTGGGCGCCCCGGTCACCCGGGCCATACCGCCCGCGCGGCCCCTGCACGAGATCGATCAGGAGCTACAGACGACTATCAGGCAGCACTGAGATCGGGCCAGATCTGGGAGACGGCAGAACCTTCCGGATCAATGCGAGCGTGCCCGGGGCAGCACGGCTTCTCTGTGTATGAAATTCTAGAAGGCCTGGGCGCTGGAGAACTGAACCTTCCCGGTGAAAGGGGGCCGCTTGACTTTTTGAGGTGCAGGATTAGTATATGACGCCATGACGATATATTCACGCAGTAGATGTGGCTGATGAGAGAGGATGTTCCAATAACTGAACGAAATGAATTGCAGTAAATGAATATTATATGACGGAGTGTCAATATATGGCGGCTGATAGCCACCGGTAAGCCTGATCCCGCGCCACCACCCCCGAGCGGGGCTTCTTGGGAGGGAACGGCATACACTCGGCTGGGGACGTGATTGAAGCCACGTCTGGGGAGGTTGTCATGAAGGGGCTGTATCTCTTGGGGGGTGTCTTTTCCGTGATCGCCAGCGGGTGTATCATTGCGGGTACCCCGGTTGCTGACCCGGTCTTCGTCTATCCGGGAGAGACGAAAAGCTTCCGGGTCGCAACCTTTCCTGCCACCAGCGAGTTGGTGTGGGTCCTCGATGGGACGGAGGTTCAGTCCGGGGGGGACACCTATGTGTATACGGCGCCGCAAGACCCTCTGAAGCGCCATACCCTGATGGTCCGGGAGCCCTCGGCGCTGGTCATGGCCGCCCATGCGTGGGAGATCTCGAACGATGCGGATACGGCCCCCAGTTCCGCCAACAATCCGCATGTTCCCTCAGCCCCCGGCCCCTGGTTCGAAGGGTGGTATACGCGGGTTTCAGACGTGGGGGGCAGCCGCTCCCTGGCCGTGATCGGGGCCTCCTGCCTGCCGCAGGACCAGAGTTACACGCCCGGCGAGTATCTGCCTGGCTACATCAATGTGCTCATCAGTGAAGGCGACGGCGCCCCCACGCGGTCGTTCACCGTCTACCCCGAGCGCACCCTGTCTACGGTGGACGGAGAACCGGTCACGGATAACCCCGGGTTGGGATCTCCCGCCCGCTTCGAATGGACGGCCGAAGGTTACGGCACCATCACCCAGGACCGCGTGGATATCGCGATCCCGGGTGTCCTCGAAATCCACATCCGGACAGAGAACCGGCTGCCCTTCAACACCAGCCTGCCGGACATCGGGCCTTACGGTGAGCTGGATCTCCTCCCGCTGCCGCTTTCCTGGTGGATCCACAGTCTGGGCTCCGATGCCGCCTACCGCTACACCATCGCGGATGAGGGCGGGACAGGGGTCAGTGGTACCGGCTATGCCCATCTGGAAAAGAACTGGGGGGCCGGCTTTCCCATTGGCTGGGTCTGGGCGCAGGGGATCGCTGCCGACAACCAGGCCCGGTTCGTGGTGAGTACGGCCGAGGTCGATTTCAGTCTGTTTGTGCTGAATGCCTGGATTGCGGCCTACCGCTCCCCCACGATCAGCTGGGATTTCCGCTTCAGCATGCCGGGGGTGGGCTTCTACACCGAGAGGGATGCGTGTGCCGGGACGTTTGTGTTCGAGATTACGGATGCAACACGGGTGCTGAGCTTCGCTGCCGTGGCCCCGCCCGATACCTTCGGTGAGGTCTCCACGCCGTCGGAAGACGGCTTTGCGCCGCAGAGCGGGGGCGAGTCCTTCTCGGCCACGATGGCCGTTGAGGCCTATGTCAACGGGACGCTGGCCGACCAACGGACCTTTTATAACGCGGCGCTGGAGTTCGGCACCGGCTACATGTGCCAGGAGCAGTTCCGGGGCTGTCCGTGAGGTTGTGATACCGCAGGCGCACCCCGCCTGCTCCGCCAGGGCATCTCCGCATGGCTTCCCCCCTCTCCGGGGCCCTTGGACCTTTCCCCGTGAGCCTCTTGAATCGCTATGGACCCCATTTTTCGCCGCTTGCGGGGTCGAGGAGGAGCCCGAGCTTGCCCTGGGGTTCATGCCCATGGTCAGTACGGGGGAAAGCCCCTCCGGGGCCGGCATGGATGGAATCGCCCCGGAACGCAATCCCCGCCACGGATTGCTTCATCCAGGTTTCGGGGCATTTTCCCGGGGATGCATAAGCGCGATTGAAGGGTCAGGGCCCGGAGTCTATCTTGTATGATCAAGATGTTTCGTGGAGTTGACGATCATATGCGCAGGGTATGCATCTTCTTCCCGTTCTGAACGGCGGGGGGCATCAGGAGACACAGCATGTTGAAGAACAGGAAGTTGTGGTTCAAGATCGGCGGCGGTTTCGCCTTTGTCATCTTTTCCCAGATCTTCGTGGGGGCCTTCGGCCTGTCCATCGTGGGGAGCTTTGTGGGCCGGCAGCAGGCCATTGACAACCTTCACCAGTTTTCGAACTGCATATATCAGGCCCGGCAGATCGAACAGAGGATCGTCCATTCCCGGGATCAGCAGGGAGACGAAGGCCTGCTGGATCTCAAGCGGCGGGTCGCCGAGCTCGGCCGCGAGACCCGCTTCCGCTTGCGGGCCGCTCAGGCCCAGGCGCAGCTGGACGAGATCATGCGGAGTTTCGATGCCTATGCCGGGGCATTGGCCCGCTATGAGGCAAAGCGTGCCGCAAGCGCCACGGACCCCCGGGAGATGCAATCGATGCAGCAGGGGCTCGAGGACACCGCCGCCAAGATCATGGCTAGGAATACCGGTCTGATCGAGCACCAGAAACAGCGCATGTACAGCGAGATCAGGAACACGG
>CAZUDI010000075.1:0-15070 GCA_964618975.1 uncultured Bacteriovoracaceae bacterium
CCGCGCCCTGCCCGAGTTGCAGGAGGATCCCTGCGCCATCGAGATCAAGTACGGCCAGGGCGCCAAGCCCGGCGACGGCGGGCTGCTCATGTGGTACAAGGTCAACCGTCTCATCGCCGCCATCCGGGGTGTGCCCGCCGGCGTCAGCCTGCCGAGCCCGCCCACGCACCAGACCAAGTACTCCATCGAGGAGGCGGTGGCCAAGATGATCCAGTCCCTGTATATGGCCTGGGGTTTCCGTGTGCCGGTCTACCCAAAGATCTCGGGGACCACCACGGCGCTGGCCGTGCTCAACAACCTCTCCCGCAACCCCTATGCCGCGGCCCTGTCCATCGACGGCGAGGACGGCGGGACGGGGGCGGCCTACAACGTCTCCATGAATCACATGGGGCACCCTATCGCCAGCAATATCCGGGACGCCTACCTCAACCTGGTCCGGCTCGGCATGCAGAACGAGATCCCGCTCATCGCCGCAGGCGGCGTGGGCAAGAACGGCAACCTGGCGGCCAACGCCGCCGCCCTGATCATGCTGGGCGCCTCCGGGGTGCAGATCGGCAAGTACATCATGCAGGCCGCGGCCGGCTGTCTGGGCTCGGAGAGCGACCGCTGCAACATCTGTAACGTGGGCCTGTGCCCCAAGGGCATCACCTCCCAGGACCCCCGGCTCTACCGCCGTCTCGACCCCGAGGCGGTGGCCCAGCGGGTGGTGGACGTGTTTCAGGGCTTCGACATCGAGCTCAAGAAGATCCTGGCACCGCTCGGACGCTCCACCTCGCTGCCCATCGGCATGTCGGACGCCCTGGGCATTGCCGACTACCATGCCGCCGAGCGGCTCAGGATCAAGTATGTGGTCTAGCTCTCAGCACGAGGGGAGAGGAAAGAGGCATGCAGGCATATGAGCGCATCGTGATCGCGGGACAGGAGGACGGGCAGCGGCTCGATTCCCGGGTCCTCGAGGAGCGTGTGCAGCAGGCCGTAGCGCACGGCTATCTGGACATCGAGGTCCAGGCCCATGGCCAGCACGGTATCGGTGGCCGTCTGTGGCCGGCCGCCGACAGGCAGGTGAGGCTGTATGTCACCGGCGCGGTCGGTCAACGCCTGGGGGCCATGGGCTTTGCGAACACCACCATCGAGGTGGAGGGTTCGGCCTCGGACGACGTGGGCTGGCTGAATGCCGGGGCCCACATCGTGATCCGGGGGGACGCCACCAACGGGGTCGGCAACGCCATGGCCCAGGGCCGGATCCTGGTGAGGGGCGATATCGGGGCCCGGGGCATGACCATGACCAAGCACAACCCCAAGTACGATCCCCCCGAGCTCTGGGTGCTGGGAGGGGTGGGGGATTCCTTCGCCGAGTTCATGGCCGGCGGGGTGGCCGTGATCTGTGGTCTCGGTAGCCGTTATCGGGAGAATATCCTCGGACAGAGGCCCTGCGTGGGCATGGTGGGCGGACGCATCTTCCTGCGCGGCCAGGCCCGCGGTTTCTCGCAGGCGGACGCCCGCCTGGCCGTGATCACGGACTCCGATTGGGACTGGCTGTGTTCGCACATGGACGACTTCCTGAAGGCCATCGGCCGTGAGGACCTCTCCGCGATCCTCACGGCAGACAGGGACCAGTGGCAGCTCCTCACGGCGCTCGAACCCCACGCGAAGCAGGAGTACCCACGCAGATCCATGGCGCAGTTCCGGGAAGAGGTCTGGGACAGGGAACTCGGCGACGGCGGGCTTCTGGGAGATCTGACCCGGATCGACCGTGGCCCGATTGAGATCGTTGCCACGGGGGATTTGCGCCGTTACGTGCCCCGGTGGAATAACGGGTACTATCTGCCACCCTGTCAGGCCGGCTGTCCGGCGGGTATTCCCGTGCAGCGGCGCTGGGAACTCATCCGGGATGGCAGGCTCGAGGAGGCCTGCGACCTGGCACTGGCCTACAACCCGCTGCCGGCTACGGTGTGCGGCTACCTCTGTCCCCAGCCCTGCATGCAGCATTGTACGCGTGAAGACGGAGGACTGACCCCCGTGGATGTGGGGCTGCTCGGCCGGGCCAGCCTGGCGGCCAGGGCCCCGGCCCCCCAGGCCGTAAGCGGCAGCCGCATTGCCGTGATCGGTGCCGGACCCGCGGGCCTCTCGGTGGCCTGGCAGCTCTGGCTGGCCGGACATACGCCCGTGGTCTATGACCGCGCCCACCGGCTGGGGGGCAAGATCGCGAGCGCCATCCCCGACAGCCGTATCCCGCCCGAGATCCTTAAGGCCGAACTGGATCGCATTGCCGGAAGGGTGGACATCCGCGAGCTCGAGCATGACCTGACGGAAAAGGATTTCTCGCGGCTCGTAGAGGAGCATGACATGGTGGTGATCGCCGTGGGCGCTCAGACACCCCGCATGCCGCCCATCGAGGGTATCGAGCGCGCCACGAGTGCGCTGGAGTTCCTGAAGGCCACAAAAGAGGGGTCCGCCACGGTCGGAGAGCACGTGGTGATCATCGGGGCCGGCAACGTGGGCTGCGATGTGGCGAGCGAGGCCGCGCGCCTGGGGGCCTCGGAAATCACGCTGATCGATATCCAGGCGCCGGCCGCCTTCGGCCGGGAACGTGAGGAGGCCCTCAGGGGGGGGGCCACCTTCCTGTGGCCCGTCTCCGCGCGGGCCCTTACCGAGGCGGGGGTGGAGCTGGCCGACGGGCGCTCGCTTGCGGCCGAGACCGTGGTGATCGCCATCGGCGACCAGCCGGACTTAAGTTTCCTGCCCGAGGGGATCGCCACCGCGAGGGGTTACATCCGTGTGGATGAAAACGGCCGCACCACTTGGCCTGAGGTGTACGCCATCGGGGACAGCGTGCGGCCGGGGCTCCTGACGGACGCCATCGGCGCCGGCCGCCGGGCGGCCCGGGACATCGATGCCCGGCTTCTGGGGCGTGATCAGACCTGTGAGTTGCGGCCCATGATTGACAAATCGCGCGTAAAGCTGGAGTATTATGATCCAGGGATACGCGAATTGGCGACCTTGGCTGAGTGTGGAGGCCAGTGCGTCTCCTGCGGTGGCTGCCGCGACTGCGGCTTGTGCGAGGTGCTCTGTCCCCAACAGGCCATCCGCCGGCAGGCGCTTGAAGGCGAGGACTACGCCTACGTGGTGGACGAGGGGCGTTGCATCGGGTGCGGTTTCTGCGCTGGGGGGTGTCCCTGCGGTATCTGGGAACTGCTGGAGAACGAAGCCTTGGAATAGAGGCCTGACCCTTAGACCCTTAGGGGGGCAGGGAGAAAGAAGACATACCAAGCGAGGGAGAATGTATGTTGAATTGTCAGACGCAAGCGGATGTATTGGCCGTGGTCAAGGAACAGGACGTGAGCTTCATCCAGTTCTGGTTCACCGATGTGCTCGGCAGGCTCAAGAGCTTCAATGTGACCCCGTATTCCCTGGAGGAGGGACTGGAGGAGGGCATGGGCTTCGACGGGTCGTCCATCGAGGGTTTCGCGCGTATCGAGGAGAGCGACATGATCGCCTTCCCCGACCCCACGACCTTCCAGCTCATCCCCTGGCGCCCGGGCGAACGCCCGGTGGCCCGCATGATCTGCGACATCCGCAATCCGGACGGGAGCCCCTATGAGGGGTGTCCGCGCCACGCCCTCAAGCGCATGCTGAAGAAGGCGCAGGATTTGGGGTTTACCTGCAACATGGGGCCCGAGTTGGAGTACTTCTACTTTGCGGACGACACCTCCACCAAGACCCTGGATAAGGGCGGCTACTACGACGGACTGCCCGTGGACCGCGCCGTGGATCTCAGGCGTAACACGATCTTTGCCCTGCAGAAGATGGGTATCCAGGTGGAGTATTCCCACCACGAGGTGGCCCCCTCCCAGCACGAGATCGCCCTGAGATATCAGGATGCGCTCTTCATGGCGGATACGGTGATGACCTACCGCACCGCGGTCAAGGAGATCGCCCGGCAGCACGGGGTGTATGCCACCTTCATGCCCAAGCCCATGGCGAACCAGAACGGCAGTGGCATGCACGTGCACCAGTCTCTGTTCAAGGACGGGGAGAACGCCTTCTTTGATGCGGACGACGTCTACCACCTCTCGGACATCGCCAGGGGCTATATCGGCGGTATCCTCACCCACGCCCGCGAGATCGTGGCCGTGACCAATCAGTGGGTGAACTCCTACAAGCGGCTCGTTCCGGGCTACGAGGCCCCGGTGTACGTCTCCTGGGCGCGTCGCAACCGCTCGACCATGATCCGGGTTCCCATGTACAAACCCGGCAAGGCCAAGGCCACGCGTATGGAGTTCCGGGCTCCGGATCCGGCCTGCAACCCCTATCTGGCCTTCGCCGTCCAGCTGGCGGCCGGGCTCGAGGGCATCGAGAAGGGCTATGCCCTGCCGGACCCCATTGAGGAGGACATCTTCGAGATGGACGAGAAGGCCCGCAATGCCGCCGGCATCGTCTCACTGCCGGGCAATCTCTTCGAGGCGCTGCTGGTGGTCATGGAGAGCGATCTCGTACGCCAGGCCCTGGGCGACCACATCTATAACAAGTTCCTGGAAAACAAGAAGCGGGAGTGGGACGATTTCCGCACGCATGTCAGTCAGTTTGAGATAGACAGGTATCTCCCCGTATTGTAAAGAGGGGCGGAAAAAAGCGAACCTATCCCCGGGGATGAGGAACTGGCGCTACAGGCGCCTGCTCTCCGGGGAGAGGGTGAGTTGTGCGGTGTTTGTCAGAGGGAGGAGCACGTGCCATTGAACCACAGGCAGGACAAGGCCCTGCTGGTGCTGGAAGATGGGTCGGTTTACGAAGGGAAGGCCTTTGCCGGGGTGGGCGAGGCCTTCGGCGAGGTGGTCTTCAATACCGCCATGACCGGCTATCAGGAGGTGCTCACCGATCCTTCCTATACCGGGCAGATCCTGCTCATGACCTACCCCCTCATCGGCAGCTGCGGCATCAACGACGAGGATATGGAGGCCAAGGCCATCTATACCGAGGCCTTCGTGGTGCGTGAGTACCAGCGCTATGCGAGCAACTGGCGCGCGAACATGACGCTTGAGGCCTTCCTGGAGCAGCATGGCCGCCTGGGGATCGAGGGCATCGATACGCGCGCCGTGACCCGCCGCATACGCACCCAGGGCGCGCTCAAGGGGGGCATCTCTACGCTGACCCACGACGCACGCGAGCTGCTGGAGCGTGTAAGGGCCTGCCCGGGCTTGGTGGGACGCGATCTGGTGGCCGGTGTGACGAACCCGATCCCCTCCGCGTGGGGCGTCTCCAGCGGACAGGAAGACGGGGCCCCCCCCCGGGGGGGGGCGGTCCTGCGTGTGGTGGTGCTCGACTGCGGGGTCAAGTTCACCATCCTAAGGTGCCTTGAGCGTCTGGGCTGCGAGGTCAGGGTGGTGCCAGCCACCACCACGGCTCCGGAGATCCTGGCGCTCAAGCCCGACGGGGTGCTGCTCTCCAACGGCCCGGGCGATCCCGCGCCGCTCGGCTATGCCGTCGCGACCGTACGCGGCCTGCTGGGCCAGGTCCCCATCTTCGGGATCTGCCTGGGGCATCAGCTCCTCGGGCAGGCCCTGGGGGGGAGCACCGGAAAACTCCGCTTCGGCCATCATGGGGTCAACCAGCCGGTCAAAAACCTCCTCACCGGACGCGTGGAGATCACCTCGCAGAATCACGGTTTCGTGGTGTTGACCGACACGCTGCCCGCAGGGGCCGAGGTTACCCATATCAACCTCAACGACGGCACCCTGGAGGGGTTGCGCATGCCTTCGCAGATGGCCTTCAGTGTCCAGTATCACCCCGAGGCGGCGCCGGGCCCGGTGGATGCCCACTACCTCTTTGAAGATTTCATGCAGCTCATGCGGGACTTTCGCGGGACCACGGACGGGGCGCAGCGATCAGGGCCGGGGGGCACGCCATGAACACCAGCGGGCAGTGAGGGGGAGGCATGCCGAAGCGCACGGACTTGAAGAAGATTCTCATCATCGGCTCGGGGCCCATCGTGATTTCGCAGGCCTGCGAGTTCGATTATTCGGGGGTGCAGGCCTGCAAGGCCCTGCGCGAAGAGGGCTTTGAGGTGGTGCTCGTTAACTCCAACCCGGCCACCATCATGACCGATCCGGAGATGTCGGACCGCACCTATATCGAGCCCGTCACGGCCCAGGCCCTCGGCAAGATCATCGCCCGGGAAAGACCCGATGCGATCCTGCCTACCCTGGGGGGACAGACGGCCCTGAATGTGGCCGTGGAACTCGCCGAAGAAGGTCTGCTCGAGCGCTACGGGGTGGAACTCATCGGGGCCAGTCTGGAGGTGATCCACAAGGCCGAGGATCGGGAGCAGTTCCGCCATGTCATGGAGACCATCGGCCTGCGCGTGCCGCAAAGCGGCTTCGCTCGTAGCCTGGAAGAGGCCCTGACCGTGGGGGAGACGATCGGATACCCGCTTATCATCCGTCCCTCCTTTACCCTGGGCGGCATCGGGGGCGGGATCGCCTATCATGCCGAGGACCTCGAACGCATCGCGCGCACCGGGCTGGATGCCAGCATGATCCACGAGATTATGCTGGAGGAGTCCGTGATCGGTTGGAAGGAATACGAGATGGAGGTGATGCGCGACCGGGCCGACAACGTGGTCATCATCTGCTCCATCGAAAACCTGGATCCCATGGGGGTGCACACCGGGGACTCCATCACCGTGGCCCCGGCCCAGACCCTCACCGATGTGGAATACCAGCGCCTGCGCGAGGCCTCCATCGCGGTCATGCGCGCCATCGGGGTGGAGACCGGAGGGTCGAACGTGCAATTCGCTGTCAACCCCGTGGACGGCGAGACCGTGGTCATCGAGATGAACCCGCGCGTCTCGCGTTCCTCGGCGCTGGCCTCCAAGGCCACGGGCTTTCCCATCGCCAAGATCGCGGCCAAGCTGGCCGTGGGTTACACCCTGGACGAGATCCCCAACGACATCACCAAAGAGACCTGTGCCGCCTTTGAACCGGCCATCGACTACTGCGTGGTCAAGATCCCGCGCTGGACCTTTGAAAAATTTCCCGAGACCGAGGATGTGCTGAGTACCTCCATGAAGTCCGTGGGCGAGACCATGGCGCTTGGTCGCACCTTCAAGGAGGCCCTCCACAAGGCGGTGCGCTCCCTGGAGATCGGCCGCTTCGGCCTGTTGCCACGCGAGCTTTCGCCTCACCCCGAATACAGACGGCAGATGGTAGCCCGGCTGACCACACCGCATTCCGGCCGGCTCTTCAGCGTGGCCGAGGCCCTGTCCGCGGGCATGAGCATCGAGCAGGTGCACACGCACAGCCGTATCGATCCGTGGTTTCTCCACCACATCCAGGAACTGGTCCAGGCGCAGGAGGCCCTCAGAGTGTGTGAGCCCACACACGCCTGCCTGCGGGAGGCCAAACGCCTCGGATTCTCGGACCGCACGCTCGGGATGCTGTGGGACCTGAACGAGGAGGAGGTGCGCACGCTACGTTTCGAGGCGGGGATCGAGCCGGTCTTCAAGCTCGTGGATACCTGTGCGGCCGAGTTCGAGGCCTATACCCCCTACTACTACTCCACCTACGAGACGGAGAGCGAGACCCGTCCCAGCAGTCGGCCCGCGGTCATGATCCTGGGCGGCGGTCCCAACCGTATCGGGCAGGGCATCGAGTTCGACTACTGCTGCGTGCACGCCTCCCTGGCGCTCAGGGAAGAGGGCTATGAGAGCATTATGGTCAATTCCAACCCCGAGACGGTCTCCACCGACTACGACATCTCGGACAAGCTCTTTTTTGAACCCCTGACCCTCGAGGATGTGCTGCACGTGATCCGCGCCGAGAACCCTGAGGGCGTCATCGTGCAGTTCGGCGGGCAGACGCCGCTGAATCTGGCCCGTGGCCTGGCGCAGGCCGGGGTCAGGATCCTGGGTACCCAGCCGGATGCCATCGACCGCGCCGAGGACCGCGAGCGCTTCCAGGAGATCGTGCGCAAGCTCGGGCTGAAGCAGCCCGCCAACGATATCGCCTTCACCACCTCAAAGGCGCTGACCATCGCCGAACGCATCGGCTATCCCGTGCTCGTGCGGCCCTCCTATGTGCTGGGCGGGCGCTCCATGGAGATCGTCTACGACAGCACCACCCTGGAGGCCTTCATGGGGCGGGTGCTGGAGGCCTTTCCCGACAACGCCATCCTGATCGACAAGTTTCTGGAGGATGCCCTGGAGGTGGACGTGGACGCGCTCAGCGACGGGGAGATCACCGTGATCGGCGGCATCATGGAGCACATCGAGGAGGCGGGCATCCACTCCGGCGACAGCGCCTGCATGCTGCCGCCCGTCTCCATCAAACCCCAGATGCTGGCCCTGATCGAGGAACAGACACGCACCATCGCCACGGAACTCGGCGTGGTGGGGCTCATGAACATCCAGTACGCCCTCAAGGGCGGCGAGCTCTATGTCCTGGAGGTGAACCCCAGGGCCTCGCGCACCGTGCCCTTTGTCAGCAAGGCCACCGGGGTACCGCTGGCCAAACTTGCCACCAAGGTCATGCTCGGGGGCCGCCTTGCCGAACTCGGCGTTCCTCGTCCGCATTTCAACCACATCGCCGTCAAGGAGGCGGTTTTTCCCTTCAACCGCTTTCCGGACTGCGAGATCGTCCTTGGCCCCGAGATGCGCTCCACCGGGGAGGTGATGGGGATCGACGCCACCTATCCCTTGGCCTTTGCCAAGTCGCAGATGGCGGCCGGCTTCCGCATACCGCATCAAGGCACGGTTTTCATCAGCGTGCACGATGAGCACAAGGAGCGCATCCTGCCGATCGCCCAGACCTTCGTCTCTCTGGGCTTCACCATCCTCGCCACGCGCGGGACCGCCGTTCGTCTCAAACAGGGCGGCATCAACGCCATCACCATCCAGAAGGTCAGCCAGGGGCGCCCCCACGTGGTGGACTATATCAAAAACGGCGAGATCCATCTGATCATCAACACGAGCATCGGCAAGCGACCCTCGCGGGACGCCATCCATATTCGCCGCAGTGCCATCGCCTACAATATCCCCTACTTCACCACGATCGCCGCCTCGCGGGCCTGTTGCGAGGCGGTGGCTGCCCTTAAGAAAGGCGAATGGGATGTCGCCCCGCTCCAGGCCTATTTCGCACCGAAGGGCCTACCGCGCTGACGCGTCAGGCCCCTCATTTCCCCTCCCGGCCGGAAAGGCCCCCTGCTTGGACATGTTTCCAAATTATTACCTGTTGTTGTAAGGATCTGGCTGACTTGACACCTTCCAGGCGCCGGGGTTATTGAGATCCACAACGACAACGCAACGACGAGGATAGAGCTATGGCTATGGCCGCTTTCATCACCGGCAACATCCTGATTATGGCCCTGTGCGTGGTTTCCCTCATCATCCACGCCCGCCGGGACCACACCCTGGTTGACAATCTGGAGGAGTATAGAGCGCAACTCGAGGCCCTGCGTCAGAAGAGTGCGCGGGAACGTGAAGCGCGGCTGCTTGCCGCGGCTTTGCCGGAGGCACAGGCCGCGGACATAGAGGCTCCGGCCCGCCTGGATACAGACCTTTCCCCGGAGCCCCCCGGGGAGCCTGAAGAGGCGGCGCGGGCCTGAGGCCCGCGAGCTTTCTCCGCGGGTGACCTGCCACAGGGTGGTATAGCCCCGGCCCTTGCCGGGGGTGCCTCCCCCTGACCACACTCTGAGAAGGAGGATATGGATCTGGGTCCTTGTCAGGGACGGTTTATGGATCTATAATGACCCTATGGATGCAGGCAAGAGGGCATCTTCCGTGCTGAGTGCGGCCGTGCAGCAAGAGGTTCTGGGCGGGGAGGGCTCGTTCCTCAAGGCCCTGCTCGATTCCTCGTATTTTGCCATCAGTGCCATCGACTGTGAGGGCTATTTCCTCTACCTGAATGCCATTGCCCGGGAACTGCTCGAGATCCCCCCCGAGGTGGACCTGTTCCGCAAGCACATCAGTGAGGTCGATCCGGTGCGCTGGCTGGACTTCAGGAAGATCATCACCACCGGAGAACCCCAGATCGGCATCCCGGTGCTCAAGGGCGTCCGGCCGCTGATCGCCAACCGCACCCCCATCATGTGGAGGGGCAGGGTCGCCGGCGTGATCAGTGTTTTCCAGGAGATGAAGGAGTTCGAGGAGATCGCCCAGCATATATCCGAGTTTCAGGAGCTCTCCCAGCAGGTGGAGGCCATCATCGACTCGTCCTATGACGGGATCTACGTCACCGATGGCGAGGCCAACACCATCAAGGTCAACCGGGCCTATGAGGCCATTACGGGTATCCACGCCGCCGAGGTGCTTGGCCGCAAGATGCACGACCTGGTGCGCGAGGGCTTCTATTCCGAGAGCGTCACCCTCAAGGTGCTGGAACAGCGCGCGGTGGTAACCCTGACCCAGCAGCTCAAGACCGGCAAGGAGATCCTGGTCACCGGCAGCCCCATCTTCAACGAGGCGGGCGAGATTATCATGGTGGTGACCAATGTGCGCGACATGACCGACCTGGTCAACCTGAAGAGCAAACTCGAGGAATCCCTTGAGATGACAATGGCCTACAAGAAACGCCTGCAGGAACTCCAGAGCACGGGATCCGACCTCATCATCGAGTCCAAGGGCATGCAGGCGGTATATGAGCTCGTACGCCGGGTCAGCGACACGGACGCCACGGTGCTCATCAGCGGGGAAACCGGGGTGGGCAAGGAGCGCGTGGCCGAGGAACTGCATGCCCAGTCACGCCGCGCGCGGGAGGGCATCCTTGTGAAGGTCAACTGCGGGGCCCTGCCTGAAACCCTGCTTGAGAGCGAGCTTTTCGGCTACGAGCACGGGGCCTTTACCGGGGCCAGGAAGGAAGGCAAGATGGGCCTGTTCGAGATGGCCGACCATGGCACCCTCTTTCTGGACGAGGTGGAGTCCATGTCCATGGCGCTTCAGTCCAAGCTTCTCAGGGCCCTGCAGAGCTTCGAGATCACCCGGGTGGGCGGCACGACCCCGCGCAAGGTGAACGTGCGTGTGGTGTGCGCCACCAATCAGGACCTTAAACGCCTCATTGAAAGTGGCGCATTTCGCCCCGACCTCTACTACCGGCTGAACGTGATCCCCATCTTTCTCCCGCCGCTGCGAGAGCGACCCGAGGACATCCCGCGGCTCATCGAGCTCTACCTGGAAAGGTTCAACCGTAAACACGCCCGCAGCAAACACTTCGACCGGGATGCCCTCCGCCAGATGTTTTCCTATACCTGGCCGGGCAATGTGCGTGAACTCGTGAATCTCATCGAGCGCCTCGTGGTCGTCACCCACGGCGATGTCATCACCCCCCACCACCTGCCGGCCGAGTTTCATACCAGCGTCAGCTTCCAGGACATGTGCCTGGGCTGCACGCTTAAGAACTACCTCAGGAACCTGGAGATCTCCATCATCCGCGAGGCGGTCAAGCGCTACGGCAACGCACGCCGCGCGGCCCCGTACCTGGGGATGGATCCCTCCTCCGTCACGCGCAAGCTCAAGCAGGCTGATGCAGAAATGCAATAGCCGGCTAACCTAATGAATATCAAGATGAAATAGACGATAAATCCCGACGGAGGTGCCCCCGGCAGGGTACGAGTAATGCAGAAATGCACCATGGGTTATAACATATAGGAAACATAGGTATATTCATCGTCGTGCCCCTGAGAAAACCCGGATCGAACCGGAAATATTTATGGGATAATGCGGGAATGCATCAATACGCCTTCCGTCGGGCAACGATCGAGGGGGGGCGACGTCCACCCCATAAATGTAATGATATGGAATGATAGATAAAATTAAATATGCGGTGGACGGTCTTCCAAGTTGGCATTTTTCTTGAAAAAGATAGCCCCGAGACCCATACAAAGGAGGGCGCCATGCCAATGATGAATGCACAGCAATATGAGGAAAGCCTCAGGAAGCTCAACCTCAAGGTCTACATGTTCGGCAAACGGGTGGAAAACCCGGTGGACGACCCCATCATCCGTCCGTCCATGAACGCTGTGGCCGCCACCTACGAGTTCGCTCACGATCCACGCTACGAGGACCTTATGACCGCCACCTCGCACCTCACGGGCAAGAAGATCAACCGTTTCACCCACATCCACCAGAGCACCGAGGATCTCATCAAGAAGTCCAAGATGGGCCGTCTGCTGGGGTCGCTGACCGGCTGCTGCTTCCAGCGCTGCGTGGGCATGGACGCCATGAATGCACTGTCCATGACCACCTATGACATCGACCGGAAATACGGCACGGAGTACAACCGGCGCTTCCTGAAATACCTCGAATTCGTGCAGGAGAACGACCTCACCTGCGACGGCGCCATGACCGACCCCAAGGGCGACCGCAGCAAGGCCCCGCACCAGCAGACCGATCCCGACATGTTCATGCACGTGGTGGAGGAACGCCCTGACGGTATCGTCGTGCGCGGTGCCAAGTGCCACCAGACCGGGGCGGTCAATTCGCACGAGATCATCATCATGCCCACCATCTCCATGCGGGCCGAGGACCAGGACTACGCCATCAGCTTCGCCCTGCCCGCGGATGCCGAGGGCATCACCTACATCATGGGTCGCCAGAGCTGCGACACGCGCAAGCTCGAAGGGGGCAAGATCGACCGTGGCAACCAGATCTACGGCGGTCACGAGGCCCTGGTGGTCTTCGACGACGTCTTCGTGCCCTGGGAGCGCGTCTTCATGTACAAGGAGTGGGACTTCGCCGGTCAGCTGGTGGAGCAGTTTGCCTCCTACCACCGCCAGAGCTATGCCTGCAAGGCGGGCGTGGGCGACGTGCTCATCGGCGCCACCCAGTGCATCGCCGAATACAACGGGGCCCAGAAGGCCTCGCACGTCAAGGACAAGATCATCGAGATGAACCACCTCAACGAGACCCTCTTCTGCGGCTCGCTGGCCTGCGCCGCCGAGGGCCACAAGGAGCCCAGCGGGACCTACTTCGTCAGCACACTCCTGGCCAATGTCTGCAAACAGAACGTCACGCGTTTCCCCTACGAGATCGCCCGTCTGTCCCAGGATATCGCCGGGGGCCTCATGGTGACGCTGCCCTCCGAGGAGGATCTCCGTTCTCCGGAGGTGGGCAAATGGGTCGAGAAGTACTTCAAGGCCAATGATGCGGTCTCCACCGAGAAGCGCATGCGCATACTGCGGCTGATCGAGAATATCACACTCGGGAGTGCCGCCGTGGGCTACCTGACGGAGTCCATGCACGGGGCGGGTTCTCCCCAGGCCCAGCGCATCATGATCGCGCGCCAGGTCAATCTGAAGGAAAAGCAGAAGGTGGCACGCAGGCTTTGCGGTATCCCGGAGGATGAGTAGGAAGCTGAGGGTCGGCCTGAAGTATTGTGGTGGTTGCCGCGCCCAATACGATCGGGAAGGGTTCGTCGGTCGCATCCGTTGCGCCCTGGGAGACCGTATCGTATTCCTCCCCCCCGACGATCCCCGGCTGGACTTCATCCTGGCCGTCATGGGATGCGACAGCGCCTGCGCCGACCTGAGCCCCTACAGAAATCGAAGGGTACGCCTCATAATCATAACCAGCGAGCAGCAGGGAGAAGCCTTCCTTGACGAGCTCAAAGGAGATTCAAGATGAACTGGAAACAGACCTATGCACGTAAGCTCGTCAGTGGCCAAGAGGCGGTGAGCCATATCAAGTCCGGTGATCGCGTGGTACTGGGGCATGCCACCGGCGAGCCGTCCACGCTCATCCAGGCCATGGTCGAAAACCGCAAGGCCTACCAGAAGGTGGAGCTGGTGCACATGGTGTCCATGGGGGCGGCCGAGTACTGCCTGCCGGAGAACGCCCGGCATTTCGTGCACAATTCGCTGTTTGCCGGCGCCACCACGCGTGCGGCCATTCAGGAGGGGCGGGCCAAGTTCACCCCCTGCCACTTCAGCCTGATCCCCAGCCTCTTCGACGAGTGCCTGCCCGTGGATGCGACCATGTGTGTCCTCTCCCCGCCGGACGAGCACGGCTTCTGTTCCTTCGGTATCTCGGTGGACTACACCAAACCCGCGGCAGAGAAATCAAAGCTCATCATCGCCGAGGTGAGCCCCTTCATGCCACGTACCCTGGGACAGAGCTTCATCCATGTCTCCCAGATCGACTACATCGTGGAGACCGAGACCAGGCCGATCGTGCTGCCGCCGGCAAAGATCACGCCGGTGGATGAGGCCATCGGCGGCTTCTGCGCCGAGCTGATCCGCGACGGCGACTGTCTGCAGCTGGGCATCGGCGCCGTGCCGGACGCAGTCCTGGGATTCCTGAAGAACAAGCGTGATCTCGGCATCCATACCGAGATGTTCTCGGACGGGGTGGTGGACCTGGTGAACTGCGGCATCATCACCTGTCGCAAGAAGAACTTCCACCCGGGCAAGATGATCGCCACCTTTTTCATGGGCAGTGAGAAGCTCTACAACTTCGTGAACAACAATCCCCTGGTGGAGATGTATCCGCGATCGGGATTGTCTCCGCAGTAAAGCAGTACTCGGTGACCGATTACGTGGTCACAGTCTTCAGCTTTCTCGGAATGTCCATGCCGACTTTCTGGTTCGGTCTGATGATGATGATGCTATTCAGCGTCTTGCTGAAGAGGCCCAGCGGGGCCCCGTTGCTTCCGGCGGGAGGCATTATGACGCCCGGCCTCGAGGAAGCGCCCTTTTGGACGCGCTTCGTGGACCAGTTGCAGTATCTTGTCCATGCTTGAGGTGGTGCGACAGGACTATATTCGGACAGCTCGTGCGAAGGGCGTTCCAGAACGGCAGGTCATTAACAAGCACGCCCTGCGCAACGCTCTGATTCCTATCGTGACGCTTGTTGCACTTTCGGTACCAGGAATTGTGGGCGGTGCGTCGATTACCGAGAAGATCTTCAACATACCTGGCATGGGGAGCCTGATCATCGCCGCAGAAACAAAGAGCGACTACCCGACCGCCATGGTCGGCCTCATGCTCACGATCGGCCTTGTAATCGTATTCAACCTCATCTCGGAGATTGTGGATGCATGGGTTGACCCACGCATCAAGTACAGCTGAGGGGGGCACCATGGCAGAA
>CAZUDI010000076.1:0-13873 GCA_964618975.1 uncultured Bacteriovoracaceae bacterium
CGGCACTATATCACAGAATCGCGGGCAGTTCCAGCCATGATGCGCGTCGGTGGGCATCATGGCTGCGACAGGGTTGGGGCCTCGGGGGGGAGGTCGCGGGCAGGCGCAGGCCACACCTTTGTCCGACCCGGGCACCCTGTCTGAGAAGGCTCGGGGGCCGTAATTCAAGAATCTATTCAATGATCACGATAAGTCCTTCGAAATACAGGGCACATGACAGGATAGGGGAGGTCAAGTATGGCGGCGCGCGAGAGACTACTCGAGATACTTTGGTGGGTTCTGACGGCAGGCGTGATGCTCTGGGTCGCGGGTTGCAGTTCCTCCGGCAGCGCTGTCCTCCCCGTCACCGGGCAGGGCATCTCCGGCAAGGTCATAGACGGTTACGTGAGCGGGGCCGTCCTTTCGGAGATACCGGTCTGGACCGCGGGGCAGCTGACCATTGCGCTCGATCGGGATGCATCAGAAGGCAGCGGTCCCCTCTATGTGGAGACCATCGACGGCTGCGGGTAAAACGAGAACGACCCCCTGGAGGCGGAAGCTTCGGCGAGGCGGTGCAGAATTGCCCCTCTAGCGTGAGCCTGACCGTGGAAAGGGTCGGGGCGGCCAACAGCGGGCTGCTGCATATCTACGGCAGCGGCTCGTACAGCATCTTCTAGGAAGCCGACACCGAAGACATGAACTATTATGGGGACATCCACTGGCCCATCGGGGCATCCACGGCGGCCTACATGTTCAGCGTCAAAGACGACGAAGGCATCTTCAGGATCCATGAGATCGGTGAGGCCTATATCACCTACTAAGGGTGCGGGCCCTTTTCTGAGAGGTCAGCGCCCGCGGGTCGGCATGGGAGTGAATCCCTGCCGGGGGTGTGTGATATCCTTCGCGTGTTCACGGGGCAGGAAGGGGCGGCTTACCTGGCCGGCCCGATCTTTGCCGCTCGGGTCTGCCCTCCGGGACCTCTTCGCCCACCGGCACCGGGGGGTCCCTCAGTCTTCTCCCTCAATCCACTGGCCCAGGGCCGCCACGATCTTGCGCGCCTGCTCGCTGCTCGAGATGTTGAATTTCGACTGCTGGCGGTACTCGTTGTTCACCTTGCGATAGCGCCGGATGCTGTAGCGGTCGGGGCTGTAGTCTTCGTTCTTGGGTTCCCACTGTTGGTAGCGGAAGAGGATGGTCGTCCAGGCGCCCCGGGTCAGGATCACCTTGTCGAGTTCCTTGACGATCAGCCGCTCGTCTTCCTCATAATTGATTGTAATATCGTCTATCTCCGAGGCCATGGCTCCTCCTGCATGTGATGTGCTCCCCGGGACCATAGCACGAATGCACCTTCAGAGAAACAGACAGCTTGCCTTTCTGCGCGGGGGGACGCCCGGGAGGCAGCGCTTTACACCCCGGGTCTGTTCAGGGGCGCACCCGCCATAGCAGCAGGCCGCCGCCGACGAAGAGCAGCGTCAGTGAGGTGAGGCTGATCCGTGAGGCGAGCGTGCCCGGGAGGCCGAAGGCCCGCATTGAAAGCGCCACCGCGCCCAGGAGCGCCGGCCCGAGGACGGCGGCGAATTTGCCCATCATATTGTAGAAGCCGAAGTACTGCGCCGACTTGTCGGCCGGGATGAGACGCGCGAAGAACGAGCGCGACAGCGCCTGGATGCCCCCCTGTACCAGGCCGATGGTGGCGGCCAGGGCATAGAACTCGCGGGGGCCCCTGATGAAGGCCCCCCAGAAGGTCACGCCCACATAGACCGTCAGCGCGATATAGATGGCGCGCCGGGCCCCGATGCGCTCTCCGAGCCTCCCGAAGACGAGCGCCGCCGGAAAGCCCACAAACTGGGTGATGAGGAGTGCCGTGATGAGGTCGCCGGCGTCGAAACCCAGCGAGAGCCCGTAGTCGACGGCCATGCGTACCACGGTGTCGACCCCGTCGATATAGAGCCAGTAGGCCAGCAGAAAGAAAACGATGGGTCGGTTCCCGCGGATCTCCCCCAAGGTTTGCCGCAGCTGCGCGAGGCCCTCCCGGACCAGACGCCGGCGCGCCGGGCCCGCCCTCCGGGGCGGTTCCCTGACCCAGAGCACCAGCGGCACGCTGAAGAGGCCCCACCACAGACCAACCGTGACAAAGGCCAGGCGCACCGCCTGCGAGGCATCCGCCAGTCCGAAGGTGGCGGGGCTCAGAGTCATCCACACATTCAGCGCGAAGAGCAGGCCGCCGCCCAGATATCCCAGGGCATACCCCAGGGACGAAACCCGCTCCAGCAGCTCTTCGGAGGTCACGGCGGTGATCAGGGCATCGTAGAAGACATTGCCCCCCGAGAAGCCGATGGTGGCCAGCACGTACAGCAAGGCGGCCAGCTGCCAGTGGCCTGAGGCCACCAGCGGCAGGGCCGCGGTCGAGATTATCCCCAGAGCGGCGAAGGTGAGGAGGAAGCGCTTGCGGGCACTGCCGCGGTCGGCCATGGCCCCCAACACCGGGGCGGCCAGGGCCACGCCGAGCCCCGCCAGGGAGTTCGCCAGCCCCAGCCGGGCGGTGCTGACGGCGGCATCCGTGCCGGCGCTCCAGAACTGCTTGAAAAACAGGGGGAAGAAGCCCGCCATGACGGTAGTGGCAAAGGCCGAGTTGCCCCAGTCGTACAGGGCCCAGGCCAGGACGGGCCCGCGTCCGTTTGCCGGGGGCGGGTGTGGACGGGCGTGCATACCTGTCGCCGGGGTCCTCAGGCCCTTTGCGCCAGCCAGTCGCTCAGTGCCGGCCCGGTGCCGAAGGGCCAGGGCCTGAGCTCTGCGGGCGCCACACGGCGGATCTCGGCCAGTTCGTCGGAGAGCGTGATCTCGCCTGTGGCCGGGACGTGGTAGGCCACGATGAGCTGGTTCATCTCCAAAAAGGCGTAGACGCCCACGAGGCGCGCCTCTTGCCCGCTAAGCCCCAGTTCCTCGCGCACCTCGCGCAGGACGCCTTCGGCGGGGGTCTCGCCCCTTTCGAGAAACCCGGTGATCAGGCCGAACATGTCCTCCGGCCAGGCGCGGTTGCGCGCCAGCACCACCGTGCCGCGGTAATCCACGATGGCCGCCACTACCGGGGTGGGGTTGTCCCAGAAGACATAGCCGCAGTCCCTTTGCGGGCAGCTCAGCCGCCTCCGGCCGTCGATCTCGCGCAGCGTCAGCGTGGCCCGGCACTGCGGGCAGAAGGTCATGGACATGCTCCGTCCCCCTTTCGCGCCATTTAACGCCCCCCCGCCGATGGCGCCCGGCGTGTCTTCCAGAGACGGGATGCTGTATGTAGTGAGGTGTTTCCGGCACCTCAGCGCTGGCCCTGCCAGCGCAGCTTCAGTCCGGGGAGCTGCCGGACGAGCGGCAGGCTCAGCAGGTACGCTCCCAGGCCGGCCGCGTCGGCCATAAGGTCGAAGAGCGAGAGGTATCTAAACGGCAGGAAGTGTTGCACGATCTCGATCAGGGCCCCGTAGCCCATGAGCGGCACGATCTTGGCGGCGCTGAAGGGGCGCTGCGGGAAGGAGAAGTCCGCCAGCAGGGCCAGGGCATAGAAGGCCGCCAGGTGGTTGAACTTGTCGTTGAACTCGCCCACCACCGGATAGGTCAAGGGGGTTATGGCCAGGTAGGAGATAACGATCAGGGCCGCCCCCAGGAGCAGGCGGAAAGGGAGCGTCGGCGTCGCTGGCGCTTGCCGATGGGTGTTCCTCACAGGAAGCGCCCCCTGACCTTCCGGCCGATGCGGCTCAGCGCGCCCCCCATGCGGGGCAGGCGCGCCAGGAAGGCGGGCAGGGGGATGCCGAAATCGAGCACTTCTCCGGGTTCCCTGCCCGCCGGGCCTTTCTCCAGCGCGATGCGCAGCTTGAGCCTCTGCCTGGTGGCGCTGTTGCGGGAGGGGTCCCGCTGGTCAGGCTGAGCCTGAGCAGGCCCTGCCTGTTCAGGTGCTGCCTGCCCGGGGCGGGTCGGGGAGGACTCGTTGCTGTCCTTAATGCTCTCGATGAGCTCGAAGGCCGCATCCATCTTGTCCTGAGGGTTGTCTTCTTGCGGCCGCGATCCTCCGGTCTGGCCCTGCCGGTCGGCCCCGGCCAAGGGGGCCCCGGCGGGGGGGTGGACAGCGCCCTGACGCGCCTGATTCTCCGGACTCTCCAGTGGTTTTCGCTTGCGCGGTACGGCCATCTCAGTTCTCCAGGGTATGGATGATCTTGGAAGCGATGGTTTCGATATCGTTCAGGGCGGACTGGGCCTGCCGGGTGAAGCGTTTGTTGGCCTTGACGGCACCGGCGTGCTCGTAAAGGTGGGCCCCGTCACGGTTGAAATTCTCGTAGACCGCGCGGGCGGGATACACGGCCGGGAAGCAGCGCACCAAAGGCGGCAGGATGTCCTCGAAGTAGCCCGTGAGTCCCGGGGTGCCGGCCTGGGGGTGGGTGAAGGCCGGCAGTACGTAGAAGGCGTCCCTCTTGTCCGGGGAGGCCTTGATGATTTCCTTGATGATGGGGTAGAGGTTGTCGGCGAAGGCCGCCTCGTCGTTGGTGGAGGTGCGCATGGGGATGATCACGAGGTCCGAGACCGCGCAGGCGAAGCGGGTGTGCAGCTTGCCCGTGCTCTCGCCCGGGATGTCCATGATGATCATGGTGTTGTGGGTGGCGATGGAGCGGATGCCGTCCTGAAAGACCTCCTTCTGGGTGCTCGAGATGTGGTGGAAGGAGACCGGACCCGTATCGCGCCCGTTTTCTTCGCGTTGTGTCCACCAGTTCCTCAGCGTGCCCTGGGGGTCGAGCTCCACCAGGGCAATCGAGGGGTAGCGCTGCCTGATGGGGCGCGCAAAGGCCGTGTTGAGCGCCAGCGTGCTCTTGCCGGTGCCGCCCTTGGTCTGTACGAAACTGACGATCATGTCTCCCTCCTGAGAAAGAAAGAACATAACTTATGCACTGCAGCGGAGAAACTATAGAAAATCATGGGCAATGTGTCAAGATGTCCCCCGCCATCAGGCCGGGCCCTTCTTTTTCTGCTCGAGGTAGTGCGCCACGATGGCGCGGATGGACTCCAGGCCGATGTCTGCCAGGTCGATGTCGGCGGGGGCCATAAAGAGGCACGCTTCAGCATCGTCTCCGGGGGTGAGCCAGGAGAGGTCGCGCACGCGGCAGCCAAAGGCCAGGTCGAGGGTGTGGTAGGTCAGCCCGGAGAAGACATAGCGGTTGGGGAAGGACCCCAGATAGGTGCAGACTTCAAGCTCCAACTTGAGCTCCTCCCGGATTTCGCGCGCGAGCGCCTGCTCGGCGCTCTCGCGCTGGTCCACGAACCCGCCCGGAAGGTCCAGGGTTCCCCGGGCCGGCTCGCGTCCCCGGCGGATGAGCAGCAGCCGGCCTTCCCCGTCCTCGATCAGGGCCGCCACGGCGGAAGCCGTGTTGAGATAGAATCTCAGCCCGCAGGCCGCACACGTGAAGGCGTGATCCGCCTGGGGGGCGAAGGGCGACGCCCCGCAGCGCGGGCAGTACTTCAGGATCTTCTCCGCCCGGGTTTCCTCAGGGTCTTTCGGCATGGGTGGCGGGTCCTCCCTTTGTCGTTTTCAGGGCTGCTCGAGCACCTCCCTGAGCTTGTGCGAGAGGGCCTCGAGGCTGAAGGGCTTCTGGATGAAGCCGCTGCAGCCGCGGTTCAGGATGTCGGAGGCCTGGCTGTCCAGGCTGTAGCCGCTGCACAGGAGCACCTTGATCTTCGGGTCGCACTCCTTGAGTCGGTCGAAGGCCTCCCCGCCGCTCATGCGGGGCATGATCATGTCCAGGATCACCAGGTTGATCGTGCCCCCCATCGATCGATAGAGCTCGACGGCCTGCTCGCCGCCGGCGGCGGTCAGGACCGTGAAGCCCAGGGCCTCGAGCATATCGCGCCCCACGTCCCGGATCATCTCCTCGTCGTCCACCAGCAGGATGGTCTCCGAGCCCGGGAACACCTTTTCCCGGACGGGTTTTTCCGGCGAGAGTGACTTGTGGCTTGCGGGCAGGAGGATGGTGAAGCTGCTGCCCTGTCCCTTAACGCTGGTGACGTGGATCAGTCCGCCGTGGTTCTTGATGATGCCGTAGGCGCTCGCCAGGCCGAGCCCGCTGCCCCGGCCCCGCTCCTTGGTGGTGAAGAAGGGGTCGAAGATCTTCTGCCGGGTCTGGCTGTCCATGCCGATGCCGGTATCGCTCACGGTGACGGCCACGTAGTCCCCGGGGAGGGCGCTGTAGGGCGGGGCCGTCTCTTCCGTCAGGGTGAGGTTGGCGGTCGCGAGCCGCAGCTCGCCGCCCGAGGGCATGGCCTGCCAGGCGTTCACGTACATGTTCAGCAGCACCTGCTCGATCTGGCCCCGGTCCACCTCGACGGTCCAGAGGCCGTCTTCTGGCTCCAGGCGGATCTCGATCTCCTTGTGCGTGCGGCCGAACATCTCGGCGCTGCGTCTGAGGATCAGGTTCATGTCGCTGGGGCGGGCCTCGTATTTACCGGCGCGGGCGAAGCCCAGTAGTTGCCGGGTGAGGTTGGCGCCCAGTTGCACGTACTGTTCGATGCTCTGGAGGCGCCGGAAATGCTCATCCCCGGGATTGGAGGCGGCCAGCAGCAGTGAGACATGGCCCTGGATGCCCATGAGCAGGTTGTTGAAGTCGTGGGCGGTGCCGCCGGCGAGCGTGCCGATGGCCTCGAGCTTCTGGGCCTGCCGGAGTTGCTGCTCGAGGCGCTGGGTGACGGTGATGTCCCGCACCACGCCCTGCAGGGCCGGCGTTTCCTGGTAGACCACCGCCGTGGCGTTGAAGTCGATGCTCAGCGGCGTGCCGTCGAGGCGCTGCGCCCTGCAGCTGGCCGAGCCCCCCGGGGGCAGGGCCTTAGCCCCGGATCCCGCTACCTGAGGGCGCAGCCGTTCGAACTCCTCGGGGGGGATCAGGTCCCTGACCGAGAGCGTCTCTGCCGGCTGGCCGTTGAGTCCGAACATCTCCCGGAAGCAGGCGTTGACATACAGCAGCCTGCCGGTGGCCCTCTCGCAGATGAACACCCCCCAGACGGCGTTCTCGATCAGGGAGCGGTAGCGCTCTTCGCTCTGGCGCAGGGCCTTCTCGGCCCGGCGGCGGTCGGTGACGTCGCGCGCCACCCCGCGGAAGCCCACCGGGGTGCCGCTCCGGTCGTTAAGCAGTGTGGCCGAGACCTCGAGCACCCGCACACCGCCGTCGCGATGGAAGACCTCGTAGTCCATGAAGGTGGTGGGTTTGCCGCTGAAGTACATGTCTTTGAAGATCTGGTAGATGCGCCGGGCCGTCGTAGGCGAGGTGTAGTCGCGGTTGTTCAGGCCCAGGAGCTCCTCGGGGGGGTAGCCTATTATGCGGCAGAGGCAGTCGTTGAAGAAGGTGATATTGCCCTGGAGGTCGCTTTCGAAGTAGCCTTCCTCGATGCTGTCCAGCAGGGTCTGGAAGCGCTCTTCGCGCTCCTTGCGCTCCTCTTCGGCCCGGCGGCGGTCGGTGATGTCGCTGGCCACCCCCAGGATCCCCACCGCCCGGCCCTGTTCGTCGCGCAGAAAGCGTGTGCGCGTCTCGGTCCATGCGGTGGAGCCGTCCCGACAGTACTGTTCCAGCTCGAGCACGGTCACCTCGAGGGGGTCGTCCTGTTGCCCGGTCCTTTCCCGTTCCAGCTCCCGTGCCAGGACCTCCATGACCTGCGTGTGGGAGGCGGGCGACAGGGAGGCGCTCAGGGGCAGGCGCCCGATCTCCTCGGGGCTGTAGCCCCGCAGGGTTTCGATGGAGGGGCTGATGTAGGTCAGGCGCAGATCCATATCCATGGTCCAGATCACGTTCTGGACGTTGTCCGCCAGCAGGTGGTAGAGCTGTGCGGCCTGCTTGAGATCCGCGCCCTCCTGCCGGGCGTGTGCGAGCTGGGCCGTCAGGTCCGTGACCCTCTGTTCCAGCTCGGCATAGGTCGGTCTGGCTCCCATCGTGAGTCTCCCCCGATTGAATGACAGTCAAGACGGCCGACATGTTGCGCACGCGGCCGTGTGTCCCGCCGCCAGGGAGCGGTCTGCGCCACCTGTGGCGCGTCCCGCGGCTCCGTCTGATTCAGGTATGATATAAGAAATCGCTCTGATATTCCAGTGGAATATACCCTTGCTCGGGCTGCGGCGCTCAAATCCCCGGCGGTGTATCCGTGGCCGGGGATCACCTGCGGCGCGGGATCCTGACAGGGAGGCTCAGGTTTCCGGCGTCCCGTCCGCGGATTGGGCGAGTTCCCGCAGGTGGCGGAAGAGGGCGCGCGCGGCGCGGCCGGTCTTCTGACGCGCGTGCTCGCTGCGAGCCGCGCGCACGAGGGCGCGCAGGTGCTGACGCTCGGCTGAGGGGAAGCGCGTGCACAACTCCTCGATCAGGGCGTCGTCGCCCGCGATGAGGGTGTCGCGCCAGGCCTCTATGCGCTGGAACCGCAGGGCATCCTCGCGGCTGCCCTCGTCCAGGTCGTTGAGCACACGCACGATGGGTTCGATGTCCACCTCGCGCAGCAGGGCGCCGATACGACGCACCTGGCGGCGTTTTGCGCCATGGGTGGTGATGGAGCGGGCGAAGGCGACCTCCTGCCGGAGGGCGTCGCTCAAGGGGATCCGGGCGAGGTGACTCTTGGGGAGTTCCACGATACGCTTGCCGATGTCCTGCAGGGCGAGCATCTCCCTTTTTACCTGTGTCTTGCTCTTTTTTTCGTCCATGGGTCTGCCTTTGTGGTGAGAATACGTTTCTGTTGTTCCCGGCCGGCCACCCGCCTCTCCACCGGGATCTCCCCGCCGGTGAAGGGGTTGCGACCGGTGTGGTACATGAGGGTCGACCAGGTCGAGGGCGTGGGGGTGAAGATCTGGACCTGCCGGGGGGTGAGGCCCAGGTGGCGTGTGGTGAAGTCCCTCAGGGTCTGCATGTCGCTCTCTTCACAGCCCGGGTGGGCGGCCATGAAATAGTAGGTCAGGTACTGATCCTTGCCCGCCTGCCGGCTGAGGCGCTCGAAGGCCTGTTTGAAGGCCAGAAGCGTGTTGATGTCCGGCTTGCCCATGAGGCGCAGCACCGCGGGTACGCTGTGCTCCGGGGCGAGCTTCAGCTGGCCCGAGACATGGTGTCGCACCACCTCGTCGAGGTAGGTCATCCCGTGCGCCGTATCGTGCAGCACGAGGTCGTGCCGGAGGCCCGAGGCCACGAAGGCCTTTTTCACCCCGGGCAGGCCTCGCAGGCGTTCGAGCAGTTCGGTCAGCGGGGCGTGATCGGCCACCAGGTTGGGGCAGACCTGCGGGTACAGGCAGCCTTGCTCATCGCAGGCGCCCTGGCGCTCCATCCGGGGGCAGTGCATCCCGTACATGTTGGCCGTGGGCCCGCCCACGTCCAGGATATAGCCCTTGAAGGCCCGGTGGCGCGTGAGGGTGGCCGCTTCCTCCAGGATCGAGGCCTGGCTGCGCGAGCGCACCCGGCGCCCCTCGTGCACGGCGATGGCGCAGAAGCTGCACCCGCCGAAGCAGCCGCGGTGGGTGGGCAGGGAGAAACGGATGGTCTCCATGGCCCGCACCGCCCCTTCGCGGGCACAGAAGGGGTGCACCTCGCGCTCGAAGTCCAGGCCGTAGACGGCGTCCAGCTCCGGGGTCGTGAGGTAGGCCGCGGGAGGGTTCTGGATGACATAGCGCTCCCCGTGCCTCTGGCAGAGGCCCCGGGCGCTGAGCGGGTCGCTGTTGTGGGCGAAGGTGGCGAACATGACGGAGAAGGCCTGCGGGTCGCGGCTGACCTCCTCGAAGGATGGCAGCTCGAGGTAGCCCTCTACGGGGGCCTTTTCCAGGCGGCAGGTGCCGCGCACGTCACTCAGATCGTCGCCTGAGCGCAGGCGTTGGGCGAGCTCGAGCACGGTGCGCTCGCCCATGCCGTAGACCAGGATGTCGGCCTTGGCGTCCAGCAGTACCGAGCGCCGCACGCGCTGCGAGGGAAAATCGAAGTGCGCCAGCCTCCTCAGGCTGGCCTCCAGCCCGCCGAGCACCACGGGACGCGTGGGGCGGAAGGCGCGGCGGATCAGGTTGGTGTAGGCGATGGTGGCCCGGTCGGGGCGGCGACCGCCCTGCCCGCCGGGGGTGTAGTCGTCCTGCCGGCGCGGCTTGCCGCTGGGGGTATAGTTGGCCACCAGGGAGTCGATGCAGCCCGCGCTCACACCCCAGAAGAGCCTGGGCTCTCCCAGGCGGGTGATGTCCCGAGTCGAGTCGAGCGCTGGCTGGGCGATGATTCCCACGCGGTAGCCTGCGTCGGTGAGCACCTTGCCGATGAGGGCCACCCCCACCAGGGGGCTGTCGAGGTAGGCGTCTCCGGTTACCAGGATGACATCCAGCCCGTCCCAGCCGAGTTCGGCGAGTTCCCGGGGTGTGGTGGGCAGAAACATGTGTTTTTCCCTTGCCTTTCATGGTCAATATTTACGCCGCAGGTGGTTTCATGGGGGGCGGGGGCTGCCCCGAGGTTCATATAACCCCTGATCCAATGCGGCGGGTGACCTTTGACCGCTGATCAGTATTGTGTAAAGCCACCTGGGAATTCAATAAAAAAGCAGAACCAACGTTCCATGGACAAGTGCAGAGCCAAGGGTAATGATTGCCAGCCGTCTGTGCCAGGGAAACAGGCGTCTGCGATTTTTGGGCATGAGCCTTCCCAGGACAAGGGTTGCGAGCAGACACACCAGGGTTGTGATCCCTAAAGCCACGATGAGTAGGTGCAGATTCATGCCGGATCCAAGGCCCTGCTCAGGGGCAGGTGCCACTGTGGTGACAGGGGCGCGGCAAAGGATGGGTTTCCAGAAACAGAAGGGTTTTTCTGCATGGTCGACAATACCTCCAGGTAACCCCTAAAGCATAAGGCAAGGCTTGTCTATAACGATCGTTCGTTGCGGGCTGTCACCGGGATATTCACCCCATGCCGGCGGATCTGCCAGGCGTGGACACATCCCCGCGCACCCTTTAGAAGGGACGCTTTTCTTTCGGGCGGCGCTCCGGCACGTAGGCGTGGGGGATGCGCCCCGCGTTCCAGGCCGGTGAGACGTAGAGGTTGCAGTAGCAGCTGCCGTATTCCTCCACGTCGTCTGCGCGGTAGACGCAGGGGCAGACGATGTCCCGGTCGCGCGCGTACTCGCCCGAGGCCAGCCGGCAGGGGCAGGACATGTAGCCGTAGCGCTGCTTGTTGAAGAGCAGCGCTGCGAGCAACTCCATGACGCGTTTCTTGTCGGCGTTGAAGTGGTAGCCCTTGGGCGCCTGTGCCTTTTCAAGCGTCTCATAGAGGGTGGTGGCGTCCATCACAGTCCCAGGGCCTCTCTGATGGCGTCTTCCCTGAAGCCCACGATCACCCGCTTGCCGATGATGAGGGTGGGGAAGGTGCCGTCGGGGTTGAAACGCTGCAGGTCCTCCAGCGCTGCCTGGCGCGCCTCTTTTTCCAGGAGGTCCACGTCGGTGAACGTGTAGCCCACCCGGTTCTCCTCCAGCAGTTTCTTGGTGGCCTTGCAGTGGCTGCAGGTGCTCAAGCTGAAAAGCCTGACCGCTGAATCGTTCATCCTGCTTCTCCTTATCTTCTCTGCCATGCAGCCCGGCCCTTTAAGGCCCCGCCGCTTGCGGCGGCGAGAAGGGTCGAAGGCTTGCCCCGGGGTTCATACCCATGAATGCGTGCCTGCAGTCGACAGGGCATACCCCCTTTTTAGGGGGCAGCTTTCAGGAATTCAAGCTGATTTTAATCGCTATGGGTCGAATTCCCCGCTGCTTGCAGCGGAAAGCGGGGGCAGAAGCTTGCCCTGGGGTGCATACCCATGATCCTAGTGGAAAGTTCCTCGGCTGTCCGGCGGCCCGTCCAAGCGCAGGCGGAAGGAATATCGCCTGAAGGCCATACACTTTTTGAGCGTTCCTGCCGATGAGGGCCTCAAGAGGACACCATGCAGGAGACACCATACCTGAAGGCCAACGACGAGGTGCTCGGGATTCTCAGGAAGGTGCCGTTTCTCAGGCACCATGCGGACAAGTACCTGAAAAACATCCTCGAGCTGAGCAAGATCCGCAAATACCGTCCCGGCGAGGTCATCGCCTCCGAGGGGGAGTATGACTGCTGGTTCTATATCCTGCTCTCGGGGGAGGTGGAGGTGCTGAAAGATAACCGGCCGATCGCCCGGCTGGAAGCCTTCGGCGTCACCATCGGCGAGCTGTCCGTGATCGACGGCGAACCGCGCTCGGCCACGGTGCGCGCCGAGAGCGCGACCACCTGCCTGGCCATCGACGGCTCGTTCCTCGACCGCATGGGCCCCGAGGACAAGCAGACCTTTTCCGCGATCTACTACCGCCTGCTGGCCGAGATTCTGGCCATCCGGCTTCGCAATACCAGCGAGGAGCTCTCGCAGCTCAAGGCCGAGATGGAGCGCCTGAAGACCGGACCGCGGGTGTTTTCCCGGGAAGGAGGCTGAGGGCCAGGGCCATGGAGAGACGCGTCTGCCCGCAGTCCGGCCTTCGCGTGCCTGAGCCTGTCTCCCGCGGCCTCGAGGGGGTGCGCACGCTTTTTGGGGGCACATTGTGCCTCGTGTGGCTGGCCGCAATCCTTTTGTGCCCGCTCCCAGTCTGGGCCTATCAGGAGCCTGGCTGGGAGGTCTTCCAGCAGGCGCAGCGGCATTTCAGCGACGGTGAGTACCACGAGGCCTACGAGCTCTTCTTCGAACTCTTCCTGGCCGATCCCGCCAATTCCAACCTGAGCTTCGCCCTCGGGCGAGCGGCCTTCGAGATGGGGGATTTTGAAGCGGCGGCCATGGCCTTCGAGCGCGTCCTCATCCTGCAGCCTGATTCCGAGCGCGTGAAGCTGGAGCTGGGACGGTGCTATTTCCGCCTGGGCTCGCTCAGCCGCTCAAGGCAGCTCTTCGAGGAGGTGCTTGAAGCCGATCCGCCCCCGGCCGTAAGGGAGAACATCGCGCACTTCCTGCACGCCATCCGGCAGCAGCAGCGGCGGCATTTCCTCTCCGCCCGTGTGGCCGGCGGCATCGATTGGGACAGCAATGTCTATGCCGCTCCCTCGAGCGCCTTTGTCAGCGTGCCCCGGTACGACCTCACGGTGGACGTGGGGCGCCCCAAGGGCGACCACATCTATACCTCGAGCTTCGATCTGATCCACGTCTACGACCCGGGCGAGGGGGGGGTGTCCTGGAAGAGCGCCGGCAACTACTTCAGCGGGACCTACCACGACGAGACCGACCTCACGCTGAGCTTTACCGGCCTGCACACCGGGGCCGTGCTGCGTACCCCGGGCACCACCTGGGAGCTCCTGGGGGCCTATGAGCACCTCATGCTCGACAAGCAGAGCTATCTGGGGGCCTACGGGCTCGACCTGAGTGCCAGCGTGAGCCTCACCCCGCGCTGGGAGCTCGGCGGCTCTCTGGCCTTCAGGCGCAAGGGCTACTTCGACGCGGAGGGGCGCGACGCCTCTGACTACCGGCTGCGGCTGGGCCCTAGCCTCACCCTCGGGTACGGCCGGGTGGGTTTCAGCGTGGGCCGGGAGCAGGAACAGGCCCGCAACGACGTCTACAGCTTCGCCAGGAGCACCGCTGGTGCCACCGGCGAGCTCCTCCTGCCGCTCAACATGCGCCTGCTGGCCGAAGGCCGCTTCGAGTACACGGCCTACGAGGATCACTACCCGCTGTTCCTGGCCCGGCGCACAGACCGCGTGCGGACCTGGACGGCCGGGCTGGTCGTGCCCCTCTGGAGGACGGGGCGTTTCGCCTGGGAGCTTGGCCTGCGGCACACCTATGTCGCGGCCGGCTCCTCGATCGAGCTCTACCGCTACACCAAGAACGTGACCTCGGTAAGCCTGGCGCTCACGTACTGAGCGCCGGGGGGTAGGGGAGCGCATGGGGACTCCTGGGACTCAAG
>CAZUDI010000077.1:0-13589 GCA_964618975.1 uncultured Bacteriovoracaceae bacterium
GCTGGTGAAGGAGTTCCTTGTTTTCCTCCCGATATTTTTCAATATGTTTCTTGTCAATCACAATCATATACGTTCCACACGTCCCGAGAGAAGGGCTCGAACTCCTTATCCTGCTCGTCCCTGCATGCGTCTCGACGCAGATTAAGGGCGACCCCGGCGGGGGGAATAGCGCGCGGATTCTGGGGGACAGGGGTACCCGCGTGGCATGGCGCGGTGGGGGATGCGCCCGCACTCCTGGAGCGGAAAGACTCCTCGCCGGTATTGAAAAAGGCAATGGTCTTCTGAAGTTGCATGGATTGCGTGGCGAGCTCCTCGGCGGTGGCCGACAGCTCGCTGGAGGCGGCTGCGTTGAGTTGGACCACCTGGTTGAGCTGCTGGATGGCGGCGTTGATCTGCTCGGCCCCGGTGTTCTGCTCGGTGCACGCCGCGGTGATCTCCTGCACCAGCTGGGATGTTTTGCGGATGTCGGGTACGATCTGGCTGAGCAGCAGGCCCGCCTTCTCGGCCACCTCGACACTGTTGACCGAAAGCGTGCTGATCTCGCCGGCCGCCTCGGCCGATCGCTCGGCCAGCCGCCTGACCGCAGCCGCTACCACGGCAAAGCCCTTGCCGTGTTCGCCGGCGCGGGCGGCCTCGATGGCGGCATTCAGGGCCAAAAGGTCGGTCTGGCGGGCGATCTCTTCCACGATAGCGATCTTGGCGGCGATGGTTTTCATGGCGGCGACGGTTTCGTCCACGGCCTGACCGCCCGTGCGGCCGTCTTCGGAGGCTTGGACGGCGATCTGTTCGGTCTGCCGGGCATTTTCGGCGTTCTGGCGGATATTGGCGGCCATTTCCTCCATGGTCGCGGAGGCCTCCTCCGCCGCGGAGGCCTGTTCACTGGAGCCTTGGGACATCTCCTCGGCCGTGGTGCTCATCTGCTCGCTGCCGGCGGCGACCTGCGTCGCCGCCGAAGCGACCTGATCGATGACCTCTTTGAGTTTGTGCACCATGGCGGCGACGGCCTGCAGGAGGGTGTCCTTTTCGGAACGGGGCTGGATCTTCACCCGCAGATCGCCCCGCGCGATTTCCTGGATATCGCCCGTAATCGTGCGCATGCTGGCGATCATGTTCCGCAGGGCGTCGGCAAGCTGACCGATTTCATCCTTGCGGTGGATGTCGATGTCCGCCTCGAGGTCCCCCTGGGCCACGCGAGCGGCCAGATCGACACCTTTTCGGATTCCGCCGGTGATGGAGCGGGAGAAGAGGATGTAGATGGCCAGTGCGGCGATGAGGGCGGCCATCCCGACCGCCAGGATCAGATTCCGCAGCTTCTGGGCCGGCTTCAGAAATTCGACGTCGGGCATCGAGATGCCGATGCTCCATCCCGTAAGCGCCACCGGGGCGAACCCTCCGGTTTTCGCCACCCCCTTGAATACATAGCGCTCCACTCCCGCCTGAGCGGCGAGCATCTTTTGGGCGATCACGTCCATGCCCTCTATATTCGTAATACTCGTTTTCAAGAGATTGTTCGCATCCGGGTGGGCGATGAAACGGCCTTCCCGGTCGACCATGAAGGCGTACCCCGTCTGGCCGGCCTTCGTGCCGGCCACCATTTCCCCCAACATCCCGATGGAGAGGATATGGGCCACAGCCCCCACCACCCTTCCTTCAGGCGAGTAAACCGGGGCGGCCACCGGGACGAAGAGCTCGCCCGTGACCTTGTTGATATCCGCACGGCCGATCGTGGCAAGACCGTTCAAGGCATCCTTGATGTATTGTCGGTCGGAGAAATTGACGCCGATATAGGTTTGCGGCGCGGCGGCGAAGGCCAGGCCCTGAAGATCGGTGACAAAGAGGCCCTGGGTATTGTCCTTCAGGCCCTCGGCCTGGGTAAAGCACGCCAGGCTTTGATTGAGCAGGGGGATTTCAGCACGGGCGGCCTCAGCTCCGGATCGGGTGCGGGCGACGGCGGCCCGGACGGTTTCCGGGCTGAGGGCCAGCTCCCGCACCACCTTCAGCTCACCGGCTAGGGCATGATTCACGGTTTGCGACAGGGCCTTGCTGATGCCGGCCAGCTGTTCCTCCTCGATTTGCGTCAGGGACTTGGATGCCGTGCTGACCGAGAGCATGCCGATGATGGCGATGGGGATCAGCAGCAGGATTGACCCGACTGCCACCAGCTTGATGCCCAGGCGCATATCCTTAAGCGTGTCAATAAGCATATTTAATATCTCCCCTCCATATGGGTGTATTCGAATTCACCGCCGGACGCGGGGCCATTGACTGTCGCGTGGGCTTGGGGCACGGCGGTCCTCTCGGCGTCTATGGCCGCCATCTCCCCGCAGGAGAAGATCCGGTCGATATCAAGGATCATAATGAACTCCTCGCCGTGCTTGGCCATGCCATGGATGAACTCGGTGCGCAGGCTGGTTCCGATGCGCGGGGCCGGCTCGATGTGCGCGGGAGCGAGCTCCAGGACCTCGTGCACCTCATCCGCCAGGACCCCGAGCACGGTCCGTTCGCCCTCGATCTCCACCTCGCCGATGATGATGCGGGTGTTCACGGTTTTTTCCGTATCCTTGATCTCGAACTTCCGGTTCAGATCCATGACCGGTACCACTGCCCCCCGTACGTTGATGATCCCTGGCATGAAAGGCGGGGTCTGGGGCACCTTGATGATCCTCGTGAGATCGAGCACCTCCCGGACCTGGGAGATATCCAGGGCGAACTCCTCTCCATCGAGCTTGAACGAGAGATATTGCCGCGTTTCCGTTATCCCTTCCACACTCATGCCACCCTCTTCTGTTTCCATGCTCATTTCCAGATCCCGGCTGCATACCCTCGCGCACGGCATGGCGCGACAGTATTCGTTATCGGAAAAGCGCATGTGCCTATGTGACAATGGAAGATTGCTAGAGGACTGATAGGGTCAAACTATGAATCGGTCCCACGGGGGGAGGCGGCGCTCAGCACCTTTCCTGATCGTAATGCTGCAGATAGCTCATCAGATTGACCTTGCTTTCCTTCAGGCCGAGCTTGTTCCGCAGATTGTTGCGGTGGAACAGGATGGTGTTGAGCGAGACGTTGAGGAGCCCCGCGATCTCCTTCGAGGACTTGCCATCCTTGATCAGACTCGCCACTCTGATCTCGCTGGGGCTCAGACCGAGGTGTTCCGATGTCAGATCCCGGATGAACGAGGTGCTGATTTTCTTCAGCTGCCGCTTGATCTCGGACATTATCTGGAGCTGGTCTTTCCGCAGACCGGAGGACTTCAGCTTGTCGAGATAGACCAGCAGGGAGGTGTTGATGTTGGCGACCAGATTGTGCTCCAGGTTCTCCTTGTCCTCCTGGCCCTGACGGAGCAGGACCTTGAGGGCGGTATTCATCTCCTCGAGGGCCTTCTGCCGGTCCTTGAGCTCGATCTCTCCGGCCCGCAGGCGCTCCTCGGATCTTATTCCGACCGCGATTTCGCGGTGCAGGCGTATGTTGGCCTGCAAGAGCTCATGCGTCCGCTCCTTCACGAGCTCCTCCAGACGGTCATGGTGCCGTTGGAGCTCTTCGCCGGCGCGTTTGCGCTCCGTGATGTCGAGGGCCGTGAAGATAATCCCGCTGGAATAATCGTCGGGATCGATGGGGGTGGAGTTCACGAGGACATCCATGATGCCGCCGTCTTTGCTTTGCCAGCGGGTTTCCAGGTGTCCCCAGCCCTGCCTCTTGATCTGATTGCACGTGTCGATCGCGAGGGTTTCAATGGCCTGGGGGACGAATTCCCCGCCGCTTGCAGCGGAAAGCTGGGGCAAAAGCTTGCCCGGGGGTTCATGCCCATGATCGTTCTGCGGCGAGAGTGATCGGCCGATCAGTTCGCTCCGCGCATACCCGGTCATCTCGCAGAGGCGGTCGTTCACCTCGACCAGGACGCGCCCGACCACGACGCCGATGCCTACCGGGGCGACGCGGAAAATGCTGTCGAGCCGCGCTTGCCGCTCCCGGAGGTTGTTTTCCGCCTGTTTACGGGCGGTGATATCGGTCATGAGGTTCAGCGTGGCCGGCCGGCCCTGCCACTCGATGCGCACCCCCCGGAGTTCTATCCAGAGGGTGGCGCCCGTCCGATTGATGATGCGGAAGTGGTAGGCCTCCGGGACCGCTTCCCCCCGCATGCGACGGTGATGGCGATCCGTCACCATCCCGCGATCGTCCGCATGGATAAAGTCACAGAAGGGCCGGGAAGTCAGCTCTTCGAACGTATAGCCCAGGATCTCCGTGGTCTTGGGATTGACGTAGAGCAGGATGCCGTTCTGAGCCACGAAGATGCCCTCGTTGGCGTTGTCCACCAGCAGACGGTATTTCTGCTCCGATTCCCTCAGGGCCTCCTCGGCCTTTTTGCGCTGGTCGATGTCGCGGGTGATGCCCATGAGGCCGATGACCTCACCCGCCTGGCTGTATAAGAGATTGATCGTGTTTTCCGTGACCTTGGTCGAGCCGCCCTTGCAGACGACCTCGAGCTCGAGGGTTACCGACCAGGGGGCTGCGGGTAATCCGGTTTCCAGCATGTGATGGCGTTCCCGTTCGAAGACCTGCATGGCATCCTGAAAGGACGCGGGCGTGAGCAGGTCCTGGAAGCCCTGTTGCATGGCTTCCTCGGCCGTATATCCCCGGAGGTGTTTGACCGAAGGGCTCAGGTAGAGGCCCCTGAAATCGAGGTCGCGCATCCAGATCACATCGCGCGCATTGTCGGCCAGCAAACGGTAGCGTTCCTCGCTTTCCTTCAGGGCCGCCTCGATCCGTTTGCGGTCGTCGATGTCACGCGTTATTCCCAGGAGTCCGATCGGACGGTCGCTTTCATCATAGATGATGCCTACGTTCACTTCTGTCCAGATAACGGCCCCATCCTTGCGGAGCATCTCGAGCTCGAGCTGTATCGACCAGTCCCGGCCATGGCGCTGGCCGCTGAGCTCCAGCGCCTTTTCGCGGTGGAAGATTTCCATGGTCTTCTGATATGAATCGGGGGTGAGGACATCCGCGATGGCACTTTCCAGGATCTCTTCCGGCTTGTATCCACCCAGATTTTTGATGGAAGGGTTCACATACACATAGCGCAACTCCCGGTCGAGGACCCAAACGACATCCTGTGCGTTTTCGGCCAGCAGGCGATAGCGCTCAGGGCCGTGCTCCAGCGCCCACGCCTGCCAGCTCTTCGCTTTCCCCTGGCTGCAATGGGGGTGCGGTGATTCGTTGTCGACTGGTATGGCTTGCTCAGGACCAGTAGTTTCATCTTCCATGATGCAGCGCTCCCTGCCTTGACTTACAAGAACCGGACCGGTTCTTTCCGGGGGACTTCCCCTGTCCCCCACCTTTTTACGGCTTCCGCCGTATCCCGCTTATTGCTCCTGCGCCCTCGGCCGCTGGGGCTCGGGACGTTCTTGATGCTTGTTCCTCTATCGGAAGGTCGCGACCGGAGTATTGAGAATGGAAGATCAATAGAAAATCACTAGGGCAAAACAATGAGTCGCATGTGACTCGGGAGCAGCGTGCAGGACCCTTGCGATTCAGATCTGTCCGAAGGTCGTATTGTTCCGTCAATACCGGCTCGAGAACTCTCTTTTCACCCAAAATTCAATGACAACTAAACCACTATCGATTCAACCTTATGATATCACAGTAAAGTATAAATAATCTGGCCGGTTTTGTCCATGGATTTATAGCCGACTACCTGTTTTGCTGTGAAATGGCATGTCCAATAAAGACATTATGCCGCGATCTGCTTCTTTGTTCCCTTGATCGCTGGGGTCCTTCCCCGCGGCGTCATCGCCACTGGTCAATTCGCGGTTGACGCGCGCGTGGCATCGATGTCATCTAAGAAAGACACATCCGAGGGAGGCGCCCCTGCCCGCTAGGATAGAGTGAGCATGAAGGAGGGTTTGTCATGAAGGTGGTCGTCATCGGCGGCGATGCGGCGGGCATGAGCGCCGCCAGCCAGGTCAAACGCCAGCAGCCCCTGTCCGAGGTCATCGTCTTCGAGCGCGGAACCTTTATCTCATACGCCGCCTGCGGCATCCCCTACTATGTGGGCGGGGAGGTGGGGGCCATCGAGAACCTGGTGGAGGTCACCCCCGAAGAGGCGCGTCAGAAGCGCAAGGTCGACCTGCGGCTGGAGAGCACGGTCACGGCCCTCGACCCTCAGGCGCGCACGGTGACGGTGGTCTCTCAGGGGAGCAGCTACGTGGAGTCCTACGACCGGGCGCTGATCGCCACCGGCGCTCGGCCGCAGACCCTGGGCATCGATGTCGGGAGCTTCGAGAACGTCTTCACCATGAACGACCTCTACGACGCCGGGCGCCTCAAGCGCTTCCTCGCCGAACGCCAGCCCCGGCGCATCGCCGTGGTGGGCGGAGGCTACATCGGGCTCGAGGCCCTGGAGGCCTTCCGCGGGCTCGGCCTCGAGAGCCTGCTGGTGCACCGCCGCCGCGAGCTTAACCGCGCCTTCGAAAGCGAGATGTCACAGATCATCCTGCGCAAGCTCGCCGAGAAGGGCGTGGTCCTGCACCTGGGTCAGGCCTTCTCCGGGCTGGAGCAGCGCGGCGAAGGTGTTGCCATCCTCAGCGAAGAGGGCGCCATCGAGGCCGATGCCGTGCTGCTGGCCATCGGGGTCACCCCCAACAGTTCTCTGGCGGAAGCCGCCGGCATCGAGCTGGGGGTAAGCCGGGCCATACGCGTCAACGCCTACCAGGAGACCAGCGCCGCAGGCGTCTATGCCGCGGGCGACTGCGCCACGGCAAACCTGGCGGCCTTTCCCCTGGAGGTGCACGCCCCCCTGGCGCTCAAGGCCAACAAACAGGGGCTGGTCGCGGGCATCAACATGGCCGGCGGTAGCGCTCGCTTTGCCGGGGTCATGCACGCCTCGGTCACCAAGGTCTTCGACCTGGGTGTGGCGCGCACCGGCCTGAGCTTCGACCAGGCGCGTGAGCTGGGGCTCGACCCGGAAAAGGTCGTGGTGAGCTCGCGGGACCGCGCGCGCTACTATCCGGGCGCGGCGCCCATCACCACCCTGGTGATTTTCAGCCGCACTAACAGGCGTCTCCTCGGGGCGCAGCTGGCCGGGGAAATATCCGCGGTCAAGCGCATCGATGTCTTCACCACCGCCATCCAGGCCGGAATGACCATCGACCAGGTCTTCGACCTCGACCTGGCCTATGCCCCGCCCTTTTCTCCGGTCTACGATCCTGTCCTGCTGGCGGCGCGTGTGGCGCGCAAGAAGGTTTAGCCCACCCCTTCCGTGCGTCCCCCGGGGGGCGCGCACCCGTAAGGTTGCGCTTATGCAACTTTCCGGGGCCGCCAAAAGTCTCATAAATGCGACTTGGCCCTGGTGGCCTGCTGATCTAACCCTTAGATATCATGGCATGATTGATGGATGCCCCCCTTTGGCACCCTGTATGCACACACAATCTCCAGACAGAACAGGCGAACGGAAAGTCAGGGAAGGAGAAGACGCTATGCCAAGAGGCGATGGAACAGGACCGCGGGGCAAGGGACCCGCAACAGGCAAGGGCAGGGGGCGCTGCACCCCCGGCAGCCGCGAGTTGAATCCGACACCATCCCGTCCGGCCGGGAGGTCTGGCGGGCGCGCTGTCGCCCCCTCCGGGGCGGGACAGGGGAGAAACCCCGGCCGGGGTTCACGTCAAGACTAGGAATAAACAGCTTTTTTCAAGAAAGGAGGATCAGGATATGCCTGGAGGAAATGGAATGGGTCCGGCAGGATGGGGCCCCAGGACAGGTAGGGCCGCCGGCTTCTGCGCCGGCTACGGTGTTCCGGGTTATGCCAACCCCGCCCCGGGAAGGGGTTTCGGGGGACGCGGCGGCCGTGGCGGCCGTGGCGGTTGGGGCGGCGGTGGTTGGGGCCGGCGCGGTTTCTGGGGCGGTGCCCCTTTCTATCCCGCGCCCGGTCCCTACGCGGCACCGGGCTACGGATATCCCCCCGTCGCCCCGGGGGATGAGATCGAGGCCCTCAAGGCCCAGGCCCAGTATCTGCAGGGCGAGCTGGAGGCCATCAACAAGCGCCTGGCAGAGCTGGAGCAGGACTAACCCCCTGTTTGCCGGTCGCATGACCCCTTAGGTCGTGCGACCGGAGGCCTCTGGTCCGTGAGTTGGTCAAGGAGTGCAAAAGGCCGGCCGCCTCTCCCGATGGGTCGGCCTTTCTGGCTGCCTCACATAAAGGACCGCCTCCCCCTAGAAAGCGGACTGAGGAACCGCCGTCATGCCCCGCATTGAACCCTTTGAAAGACATGCCCCCCAGTACGAAGACTGGTTCGAGGCCCACGCTGCCTGTTATGCGGCCGAGCTGAGGGCGGTGGGGAGTCTGCTGCCCCGGGGGCTTGCGTCCGTGGAAATCGGTGTCGGCACGGGCAGGTTCGCCTTACCCCTGGGGATCGGGCTGGGCCTGGAGCCCTCCTCCCGCATGCGGGCCGTTGCCCGTCAGCGGGGCTTGCGGGTCCTGGGAGGGGTGGCCGAGGCGCTGCCCTTCAAGGCGGCCGTCTTCGAGGTGGTCCTCATGGTGACCACGATCTGTTTTGTGGACGATGCCCGGGCGGCGCTGTGGGAGGCGCATCGCGTCCTGAGACCCGGGGGATGCCTGCTCGTCGGCCTGGTGGACCGAGAAAGTCCCCTCGGCCGGGTGTATCGCGCCCGCCGGGAGGCGAGCCTCTTCTATCGCGCGGCGACCTTCTTCTCCGCGGACGAGGTCCGGGAGATCATGGAAGAGACCGGTTTTGAGGACCTGGCGCTGAGGCAGACGCTCTTTGAGGAGGATCTCTCGCAGGTCAGCCCGGACGAGGAGGTCCTGGACGGTTACGGTCGCGGCGCCTTCATCGTGATCCGGGGAACCAGGGCCTAGGGGCTGTATATGAGCGGATTCAAGGAGCTCACGCAGGCAAGATCGGTGCTGGGCCTGCCCGAGTACGCCACCCGGGAGGAGATCAGGGAGCGCTATCGCGAGCTTCTCGGCCGCTGGCATCCGGACCGCTGCGTCGATGACCCCGGTAAGCGTGACGCATGCACGCAGATGACGCAGAAGGTTGTCGCCGCCTATGAGACCCTCATGGCCTATTGTGATAACTACAAATATTCCTTCACCCGCGAAGACTACACCCGCCACCTCGCGGGTCAGGCCTGGTGGATGGAGCGCTTCGGCGACGATCCCCTGTGGGGCGGCGCTGGGGACGACGAATAGATCCATCCCCGGTCACGGACGAGGGATCTATTGGCGCACCTCAGGGGCACCGGGGGCCTGGCACCGCGTTTCAGGCCTGGCTTTCCGCAGACGTCCTGAACCGTGGCAGCAGCAGGATGAAGGGCAGGCCCAGGCAGGCGATGCCGGCCGCGGTCATGAAGGCCGGGCGCAGGCCATAGGTGTCGCTTATGGCCCCGATGATCAGGATTACGCTCGCGCGGATGGCGAAGCTGATGGCCATGTAGGTGCCGTTGGCCGCCGCCTTGTTGGGCCCGGCGTTTTCCAGCATGACCGCCATGAGCACCGGCCCGGTGGCCAGGGTCGAAAACCCCAGCAGCAGCAGCACAAAGAAGAGCAGCACCCCCTGGGAGAAGAGCAGGGCCACCAGCATGGCCGGGGAGACCAGCGCCGCGGCCAGCAGCACGCGCCGGCGGCCGATGCGGTCGCTGAGTGTGCCGGAGACGAAGACCCCCGCCACGCCGGCCGCCTCGTACAGCGACAGCGATATGCCAGCGAACCACAGGCTGTGCCCCTCGCCCACCAGGAGGGTGGGCAGGTAGGTGGTGATGGCCTGCGCCATGAAGGCGCGCGCCACCAGGATGCCGAAGATCCCGGCGATGATGCGCTTCATCTGCGCCAGCATGGCCGCGAGCGAGACGCCCCGCTCCTGCTGGGGGCCTTCCCCGGCGCGCCGAAGCCGCCACCACAGCACGGCGGAGGCCGCCCAGCCGAAGAACATCAGCTGCCACAGGCCGGGGAGCCCGAGGGTGGATACGGCCCAGACGGCCACGAGCGGTCCGGCGGTGCGCGCGAGCTCGCCGCCCACCATGAAGAAGCTCATGCCCTTGCCGAGGGACTCCCCGGACAGGCGCGCCACAATCACCGGGGCCGACACGTGCAGCGCCGCCACGCTGAGGCCCGCGGCCAGCAGGGTGGCGCACAGCAGGCCGAAGGAGGGGATCACCCCGATCAGGCACATGAAGGTGGCGCTCACCCCGGGGGAGAAGATCAGCAGGGGCCGGATCAGGCGCCGGCGCTCGGCCGCGGCCCCCAGGAAGGGGTTGAAGAGCGAGGGCAGCTGCAGGCAGACCGCCAGCGAGCCCGCCTGGGTCAGCGTCAGCCCCAGCCGCTGGATGATCAGCGGCAGCAGCGGCGAGAGGAAGCTGTTGTAGATGTCGTGGATGAAGTGCACCCCGGCAATGGCGACGATCCTGTCCGTCTGGAACCTGCCCGGGTCCTGCCTGTCTGTGTCCTGCGCCATGTCTTGTCTCCTGAGGTCCTGCCGGCCGTGAAGGGGCGCCTCGCGTGGGGGCTCATACCCCGGATCAGCGGATAGCCTTCAGCTTTCCTTGAACCAGTATACCAGGGCGGAACGGACACCCGCGGGCCAGACGAGCTTCCCCTGCCGCCACATGAGCCTGTTCTCCAATATCCTGGTTATGTCCGCGTCATGGTGAGGGTTGTCTTTGGCCAGTCCCAGCTTGCGCTTCACCTCTACCAGGGCCTCCTCGATACTGGTGCTGGTCCAGGGCTTCCAGGGACCGGCGCTGTCCATGATAACGTTTGCATGGATGCCCATTTCAAGCAAGATGTTGTAGGCGATATAAAAATTGGGGCTGTCATGCGGCTGCCCCCAGACCTCCAGGGCGATCTCGGCCATGACGCCGTCCGGAACAGGCGCCCGCATGAGGAGCAGGCAGCACCGGCGGGTGACAGCATGTATGCGCCGGATAAAGGCGGGAAGATCTGCGTTTTCATACATGGCATGCGCGCACACGGTGTAATCATGCTCCTGCACGGCAGCTTCCGGCCATGAACCGTCGAGTATGTCCACATTGGTTAGCGCAAGCCTCCTGACGTTCTCCTCCATGGCGGCAATCATGGCAGATGAGCGTTCGAGGGCGGTGACCCGGCGCGCATACGGAGCGAGCATGCAGGCCCAGGAGCCGGTGCCCGCTCCGATGTCGAGCACGCTGGAGCCGGGATTGGCCGACAGCTGATCGAGCAGAAAGTTCCTGCTTGATTCCTCCTTTTCCCACCGCTTTTTCACGTGATCACCGAACCGGCGTGCCCTGGCGGCCCATACATGCTCAGGCCGCTGGCCTTTCTTCTCTCGCAAGCCGCTGGCCTGAGCCTCGACGAGCTGCCGCCAAAGCAAGGGCCAATCGGTTACTTGTTCCATAATGCATAATCTCCCTATTTCCCCCTTCATTACCTTTCCATAGAAGGAAAAGATAGAATTTTAACGGCCTGATGTTTGAATTCCCTACTGCTTGCGGCGGCCGGCAGCGGCAAAGTCTTGCCCGGGGGTTCATGCCCCTGAGGTGGTTGCCGGCGCGGAAGAGACCGGCAGATCTGCCGGCCATGGGTTGCGATACTCGATATCATATGACAGGGTGTGCGGCCCCGCCTAAGCGTTATACCGTCCCTGGCGGGCCAGGAATTCCCCGGCCTCGAACAACGAGGGCAGGACGGCCTCGGCCAGGTTCCGCATCTCCTCCGTTGGCGTCACCAGGTCGGGGATCATGACCGGAACCATCCCGGCGGCATGCGCCGCCCTGATCCCGGCCTCGGAATCCTCCAGCACCACGCACCCGGAGGGCGGGACCCGCAGACGCTCAGCCGCGGCCAGGAACAGGTCCGGGGCGGGTTTGCTCCTGAGCGCATCCTCGCCCCCGATGATGACCTCGAAGCGGTGGACAACGTTGGCGCGGGAAAGCATGTCCATAACGGCTCTGCGGGCGGTCGAGCTCGCCACGGCCTTGCCCAGCTTCCAGCGCTCGAGCCTGTCCAGCAGCTCGCTAAGCCCGGCCTTGAGCGGAACCCCTTCTTCGGCGAGCAGGGTATCCATGTAGAGGTGCTTTTGCCCGATGATCGCCGCGATAGGCAGGTCAGGACCGTAGGTCTGCAGGAATATCGATCGGATATCCGTGATCGTCTTGCCCATGATCGTGAAATAGAAGCTGTCGGTAAGTTCATACCCCCACTCGGCCATGGCCTGGCCCCAGGCCTTGCGGGCCACCCGCTCGGTGTCGAGCATGAGCCCGTCCATGTCAAAGATGACGGCCGATAGCGTGAAATCCCGGTTCAGCATGTGCGCACCCCTGTGGCCGAATATAATCGATCTTCTCCGGTAATGAAATGCCTATGTGGGCCCGGCCCGGATGCCTTTCCGCGGTCCCTCGCTTGAGGGGGGGTCCGGGCCCCTCAGGCGGCGACCCGGATTGCCCAAGGGGTTCCCGGGCATTCTTCCACCGACGGCACCGGGCAGCCGCTCCGGTGCCGTCGGTGGTGATGGTTCCTTTCGTTCCTTGATGTCTTCCCTGTCTTTTCTTTGCAGCTTGGAGGGAAGCCTGTGAATAGATGCAACTGCTTGATGGGTACCCCGGAGGTTGTATCCCAGGGTATGGCCGCTATTATGGGTAGTGTTGGCGTAGAGCCCATAAAATATACATCCATTGTGATAAAGGCGGATTCCTTCACCAGGTACATCCCACCTGACCCGGCGGCCTTCTGCCGGCGGGGAAGCCGTCTGGTTGACGGACGGCCAACGAGGCAGCACCGCGATGCATGGCTTCAGAAAGACAAAGGAGGGAGATGATGGCGGAAGAAAACCAAAAACCGGTCAAGGGCAGGGTCAACAAACCCGTTGCCGGAGGCGGCACGTCGATCAGGGACTGGTGGCCGAACCAGTTGAACCTCAAGATCCTGCACCAGAACTCTTCCCTGGGCAATCCGATGGGCCAGGCGTTCAACTACGCCGAGGAATTCAAGAAACTCGACCTGAAGGCCATCAAAGAGGACCTCTATGCCCTGATGCGGGATTCTCAGGACTGGTGGCCGGCCGATTACGGGCACTACGGCCCGCTGTTTATCCGCATGGCGTGGCACAGCGCGGGCACGTACCGCACCGGCGACGGCAGAGGGGGCGCGGGGTCGGGCACCCAGCGCTTTGCGCCGCTGAACAGCTGGCCCGACAACGTGAACCTGGACAAGGCGCGCCGCCTGCTGTGGCCGATCAAGCAGAAGTACGGCCGGAAGATCTCGTGGGCCGACCTCATGATCCTGGCCGGCAACTGCGCGCTGGAATCGATGGGTTTTACAACCTTCGGCTTCGGCGGCGGGCGCGAGGATCTCTGGGAGCCGGAGGAGGACATCTACTGGGGGACCGAGAGCGAGTGGCTTGAAGACAAGCGCTACACCGGCGAGAGAGACCTGGAGAATCCGCTGGCCGCCGTACAGATGGGCCTGATCTACGTCAACCCGGAAGGGCCCAACGGCAATCCGGACCCGGTCGCCTCCGGCCATGACGTCCGCGAGACCTTCGCCCGCATGGCCATGAACGACGAAGAGACCGTCGCGCTCGTCGCCGGCGGACACACCT
>CAZUDI010000078.1:0-13334 GCA_964618975.1 uncultured Bacteriovoracaceae bacterium
TTCCCGGCACCAAGATCGCGACCGACAACCTTATCGCGCTGATCAGGACGTACTTCGAGAAGGGCGGCACCCAGGTACAGTTCAACATGCTCGACAGCTCCGTCCTGCGCGCGGCCCAGTGCCACCCGGAGAAATACAGCGACCTTATCGTGCGCGTCAGCGGCTACTCGGCGGAGTTCACCGGGCTCTCCGAGATTGCCCAGGAGGAGATCATCAGCCGCACGAAATATCAACTCTAGGCGGGGTGTATGATGATGTCAGGATCAAAGGCTCGCCCCTATCCCCCGACCCTTGGCCCTCTTCCCCCCCCGGACGGGGGGAAGCGGGGTAGGAGATGGGGTGTGAGCCTCTGATTTTTGGGGGGGGTATCCATGAGCAAGGTCATGACCATGCAGATGGCCGTCCAGGAGTACGTGCCGGACGGCGCCTTTCTCTTCATCGGCGGCTATGTCTGCCGGCCGCCGTTTGCGGCCATCCATGAGATCGTCCGGCAGCGCAAGCGCGATCTCACCATCACCCGTAGCAACGCCGCCGACGATTTCGATATCCTGATTGGCGCCGGGTGTGTGAAGCGCTTCATTGCAACCTTCATCTCGCTGGGTCTCTACGGACTGGCACGCTGCTACCGCCGCGCCATCGAGAAGGGCATCCCCCATAAGATCGAGGTCGAGGAGTACACCAACCTCTCGCTGCCCATGATGCTCATGGCCGGCGCCATGGGCATGCCGTTCGTGCCGGTCCGGGACATGCTGGGCACCGACCTCATGCAGGTGCGCTCCTTCATGGGCGAAAACAAGTACAAGCTGATCGACTCGCCTTTCGACGGCCGCCCGGTCATGCTCGTGCCGGCGCTCACCCCCGATGTGGCCATCATCCATGTGCAACAGGCGGACGAGGACGGCAATGCCCAGATGTGGGGCATCGGCGGCGACTGCCAGTGGGGGGCCAATGCCGCTCGCAAGGTCATCGTGAGCTGCGAGCGCCTCGTCACGCGCGAGACGATCGGTAAGGACCCCTCGCGCACCATCGTGCCGGCCTTCAAGGTGGCGGCCGTGGTGGAGGAGCCCTTCGGGGCGCATCCCGGCTATACCCCGGGTTTCTATGACACGGACTTCGGTTTCGGCTATGTCTACCAACAGGCCTCCAATACCGTCGAGACCTTCCAAGCCTTCCTGGACGAGTGGGTCTTCGGGATAGAGGACCGCACGGAGTACATCCAGCACTATATCCACAAATTCGGGTATGCCCGGTACAGGAAGCTCCAGGCCAAGTTCGACTGGGGTTATCCCGTTTCGTATGCCTACTGAAGGAGGATGAATGAGCGCACACCCGAACGGATACATCAAGCCGGAGCTCATGGCCTGCTGCGGGTCGCGCGAGATCCATGACGGCGATATCGTGATCGTGGGCACGGGCTTCCCGACCATGAGCGCCAATATCGCCAAGCATACGCATGCCCCGCAGGCCTTTCTGATGCAGGAGTCCGGCGTTTATGACGCCCGGCCGCAGCGTCCGGCGCTCTCGGTGGGCGACCCCTGCCTGAACCCCGGGGCGGCCATGATCGGCGGGCTGGTCGACGTCATGGGCATGTTTCTGCAGGGAGGCCAGATCGATGTGGGGTTTCTCTCCGGCAGCCAGGTGGACAGGTTCGGCAACATCAACACCACGGTCATCGGGGACTACCAGGCACCGAAGACGCGCCTGCCGGGCAGCGGCGGCGCCAACCCTATCGGCGCGCTGGCCAAGCGCGTGCTGATCATCGCCCTGCACGACAGGCGCAGCCTGGCTCGGCGCGTGGATTTTCTCACCACTCCCGGGTACCTCGACGGCCCCGGCGCGCGCGAACGCTGGGGGTTGCCGCCCGATACCGGGCCCCGGGTGATCATCACCAACAAGGCCGTCCTGCGCTTCGATGCGCACACCAAGGAGGCCTACCTGGCCACCTATCACCCCGGTAGCACGGTGGACGAGATCGTCAGACTCACCCCCTGGGATCTACAGGTGGCCGACGATGTGCACGCCACCGAGCCGCCCACGGCCGCGGAGCTGCACGTGATCAGGGAGGTCCTCGACCCGCACCGTATGATCGCGATCTACGAGAAGCGCGGCTATGTTTAATCGCCTGAGGGTCGAATTCCCCGCTGCTTGCAGCGGCAAGCAGGGGTGAGTGCTTGCCCGGGGGTTCATACCCCTGATTCGCTATGGGTCAGATTCCCTTACCTGTTGCGGCGGCAAGGAGGGCCCAGGGTTTGTACCCGTGCTCATTGTGACCAGAAGGGAGGAGATTATGGAAGAAACCAGACGGCTGGCCGAATTCTGTGCACGCGTGCACCTGGAGGACGTGCCGCCGGCGGTCGTGCTCAAGGCCAGGCTCTGTATTCTGGACTGGGTTGCCAATATCTACGGTTCGCTGGAGCTGGGCGCCGTGCAGGCGGTGGTGGCGTATGGCCGCTCCCTGGGCGGGCCGCCGCAGGCCCACGCCCTGGGGTGCGGCTTCCGCACTTCCCTGGCCACGGCGGCCTTCCTGAACGGCGTCACGGCCGAGGCCATCGAGGCCCAGGACGGGGTGCGCTTCGGCGGCAACCACCCCGTTTCGGCCGTCATGCCGGCGGTCTTCGCCGTGGCCGAGCACGAAGGCCGCAGCGGGCGCGAGGTCCTGGAGGCCGTCATCGTCGGCTACGAGGCCTGCTGCCGGGTGGCGGCGGCCATGCACCCCTACCACACCCTCTCGGGCTTTTTGCCGACCGGCACCTGCGGCGCCTTCGGCGCGGCGGCATCCGCCGCGCGCCTCATGCGCCTGGACGAAAGCGGCATGCTGGGCGCCCTCTCCCATGCGGGCTATCTCCTGCCCCTGTCCATGGCCGAGCATCTCATGGGCGGCCACACCATCAAGATCGTGCAGGGCGGACAGGCGGCCAGTGCCGGCATCACGGCGGCCGGGCTCGCCCGGGCGGGACTGACGGGCTGTCCCCAGGTGCTCGAGGGCTCTGAGCTCAAGGGCGGCTTCACGCAGATCACGCTGCGCGCCGAGCCGAAGTGCGAACGCATCACGGACGGGCTCGGCGAGCACTTCGCCCTTTCCGACGTCTACTTCAAGCCCTACAGCGCCTGCCGGCACACGCACGGCGCGGCCCAGGCCACGCTTGAACTCAGGCAGGAGTTCCCCTTCGCCGCCGGCGAGGTGGACGTGGTGGAGGTCTTCACCTACGGCGTGGCGCATATCGCGGTGGGCAAGGGGCTTGCCCGCCCCACCTTCGTGGCGGCGCAGTTCTCCATCCCCTATGTCGTGGCGGCCTGTCTGCTGGACGGCGAGATGGGGCCGGGTCAGCTCACCGAGGAACGCCTGGCCGACCCCGAGGTCGAAGCCCTGTCACAGCGCGTGAGCGTTGCCATCGACGAGGAGCTCAACAAGGCCTACCCGGACAAGACCCCCAGCCGGGTGGAGATTGTGCTCAGGGACGGGCGCAGACTCGCCCGCCAGGTCGACATGCCTAGAGGCGACCCGCGCGACCCCATGGAGAGGCCCGACATTGTCGCCAAGCTGAAACGCTTTGCCGGGGAGCGGGATCAGACTACCCTGGACAGGCTGGTGGACCTGGTCATGGACATCGAGCACCTGCCGGACATCGAAGAATTTTGTTCGATTATATGATTCGACAAGGAGCGCATATGGACTTTACCCTATCGGACGAACAGAAGATGCTGATCCAGACCTTACGTTCCATGGGCGAGCGCGAAAACTTCAGGGAACTGGCCCAGACCATTGATGCCAACGCCGAATTTCCCTACCGATTGATGCCCGCTTTTGCCGAGTTGGGCCTCCTGGGCATGACCCTCTCGGAGGCCTACGGCGGTGGGGGGCAGCCGGGCATCAATGCCATCCTGGCCATCGAGGAACTGGCCAAATTCAGCCCCATGATCGCCGCGCCGGTCTTCGAGTCCAATGTCGGCCCGGTGCGGGTGATCGACATCTTCGGCAGCGAGGATCACAAACGATCCATCATCCCCGGCGTGTGCCGGGGGGAGCGCAGCGTCTCGGTCTGCATGACCGAGCCGGAGGCGGGCTCGGACCTGACCTCGTTGACCACCCATGCCGTCGAGGACGGTGACGCCTATGTGCTGAACGGCCGCAAGGTCTTCATCACCGGCGGCGGCCATGCCAGCCACTACATGGTCTATACCCGTTTCGGCGAGACCAGAGGCTACAAGGGCATTGGAGGGCTGCTGGTGGAAAAGGGCCTGCCCGGCTTCAGCTTCGGCAGGCAGGAGGAGTTCATGGGGCTCCGGGGCATGCCGTCGTGCGACCTGATCTTCGAGGACGTACGTGTGCCGAAGGCCAACCTGGTGGTCAGACCGGGCGAGTTCAACAAGCTTATGAGCACCTTCGACATCGAGCGCTGCGGGAACGCGGCCATGTGCCTGGGCGTGGCCGGCGGCGCGCTGGAGGCGGCCAAAACCTACGCCATGGAGCGCCAGGCCTTCGGCCGGCCTATCTGCGACTTTCAGGCCATCCAGTTCATGACGGTCGACATGGCCATGCAGCTCGAGGCCGCCCGGCTGCTGGTCTATCGTGCGGCCTGCGGCGCCGGGCAGGGATTGCCCTCGATCTACGAGGCCTCCCTGGCCAAGTGCTTCGCCAACGAGATGGTGATCGCGGTCACGAACACGGCCATGCAGATCTTCGGCGGCTACGGCTACAGCAAGGAGTTCCCGGTGGAGCGCATGCTCAGGGACGGTCGGGCCTGGTGCGTGGCGGGCGGCACGGTACAGATGCTGCGGGTCACGCTGGCGGGATTCCTTTATGGCCGGCGGTTTGAGCAGAGAAAAGGCAATTAAAAGCTCACCCCCCCGCCCCGCTTGATCTCAAGGGGGGGCGAATCGCCAGCCCCGGACAGATAGCCCCCCTGAAGATTCAGGGGGGATGGGGGGGTGAGCTTTCTTAAGGATTTGATTCTCAAGGAGGGTTGTACATGGGACAGTACTACAAGGACGCGGACGATCTCTACCGGATTTACGGCTATTTCATGGACAGGATCCTGATGGATCCCAAGATCGGACCCAAGATGGCCAAGGCCGGGATCATCATCCGGTTCATCTATACCGACCCCGAGGCCGAGATCACTATCGACCTCAGGAATCCACCCGCCAAGCCGGGGTATTACGGAAACTACTACCTGGGCCCCTGCGAGCTCAAGGAGGATGTGTGGTCCAAACAGGCGGCGGACTTCTCGCACTCCTTCTGGCACGGCTTCGAAAACCCCGTGGCGGCCGTGACCAGGGGCAAGGTCCGGCAGGGCGGCAAGGTGACGGCCATGCTGAAGCTGTTGCCGGTCGTGCGGCCCGCCTTTCAGATGTTCCCGGTGGCGCTCGGTGAACTGGGGCTCGAACATCTTGTCATCGTAAAGAAATAAGTGACCCTCCGCCAATCCCCTTGCTTTCCTCCGGGGGGTTAAGGGGGCCGGGAGATGGGTATTAGTCGCTCTTGCTCCCATTCGCTTGCATATTGCGGAGACAACGAGGCACCCGGGCCTGCCCCTGGTTCATTATGTGATGCTTTATGAGGAGGTCTCATGAACAGGCTTAAACGCATTCAGGTTCGTGTTCTGGTGGCGCTGATGGAAGCGCTGGAGAGGCGTCCAGTGCTGGTGAGGCTTTTCCTGAAGCCCCTGGCCAACGCCCCGCTCCTGTCGAAGAGGCTGCCGGTGCTGATGCGGGCCTTCATGGGGGCCGGCGCCTTCGAGATCCACGATGTCGACAGGCAGAACGGCCGCATCGGCATCGGTGGGGTGGAGGAGATCATGACCGGTGCCGTGATCATCGAGCTCCTGCACACGGTTCTGGGCCGAAGACTGGGCGAGGAGGAGAAGAACAGGACCCTCTATGAGCTGGGCGTTGCGCTGTGCACGTGGGAGGTGACGCAGTCGCTGGCGCACAACCGCTGGGTGCCCCGGGTGCTGGTCCCCCTGATCGTGAACCGCGGCATCATCGATGAGGTGCAGCAGGACCCCCTGATGGCACGTTTCTTTACCCTAACCATGAACATGGTATCGCGCCTCATCACCGACGAGGGCGGTTGGGGGCATCTCGACTTCGATTTCTCCACCTTGCCGCTCAAGGTGAGCCTGACAAACTCGCAGGAGGCGCGCTGGCTGCCGGGATCCGACAAACCGGTCTGCCACTTCTATGCCGGCATCGTGGCCGGGTATGCCAGCGCGATATCGGGTCTGGATCTGTATGCCGAGGAGGTGGCCTGCGCCTCGATGGGGGCCCCCCAATGCGTTTTCCATGTGCACAGGGCAGCGCCCGCCTGACGTGGGCGATACAGACCGCAATCCTGGGAGACCCCGGCCCCTGGGGCCCCCATACTTCAGGGCACGGGGATAAGCCTGTTCCTGACTATCGTGCGGAGGCCTTCACCAGCGCCTCACGTCGATTCCTGGCCCCGCTCTCCTCGGTGATGTTCGGCATCACCGGCTGAGACTTACCGTCGCCTCTGTGAAGAGGGGGGGGCATGTGAATCGCTCTGGGTCGAATCGGCTGACCGCGTGCGGTTTTCGGAAGGTTCCGGGCCGGCCCGGGGTTATAATTTATGAAATAACAGCATATTTCCGAAGAGATGGTCATACGATATAGTAAGGGAGGTGTTATGCGAAAGATCATAGGGATGGTTTTTGTGTGGAGTCTGGTGGCGCTGACCTGCCATGCCGCCCCTGCCACCCGCATCGAGGTCCTGCAGGTGGCGGATATCTCCCTGTTCCAGGATTCCTACGACGGCATCCTGGCGGAGCTCGAGCAGGGGGGCCTGGTCGCGGGGGAGAACCTCACCATCAACCGCACGGTCATCGATGCCGGCACCGACCCGAACCTGTGGGAGAAGCTCAGCCTCCTCTCACAGATCAGAAGGCAGGCGGATCGGATCGTCAAACTTCATCCCGATCTCGTCATCACCATGGGGACGCCGGCGACCAAGTATGCAAAAGAGAAGTTCATCAAGGCCGGTATTCCGGTGGTGTTCTCTTCGGTATTCAACCCTTTGGCGGTGGGCTGTGAGACGCTTCAAAAGGCAGGGCCCGGGTACACCGGGTCGAGCAACTACATGGATCCCCTCACGGTGCTCAAGATCTCCCGGCTGGCCTTCCCGAGGATGCACACCATCGGGATGATCCACAGCGACGAGGACAACGCCCTGGCCTTTATCCAGGACATCACGGCCAAGGCCCCCCAGCTGGGGCTCAGGGTGCTCAGCCGGCAGGTCAAGAAGACCGCCAGCCCGATTACGGCGGCCGAAGAGCTCATCGCCCAGGGCGTCGATACCTTTGCCGTTCCGGTCGATACCTACTATGCCATCCGCAATTTTCAGGCCGCCATCGAGCTGGCCGAGTACGTCGAGCGTCACAAGCTCCCGAGTGTGGCCTTTATCAGCGGGGCCCGCAAGGGGGGCGTCATCTACGTCTCGGCCGATTTCACCACCGTAGGCGGGCTGGCCGGCAAGCAGGCCCTCAAGGTCCTTAAGGAGGGCTGCCGTCCCGAAGACCTGCCGGTGCTCTTTCAGGAAGACCTGAACATCCAGGTGGATCTGGAGACCGCCTCCCGGATCGGCGTCGAGCTCCCCCTCGAGATCCTGCAGATCGCCCGCAGTGTCAATTAGCCGTGGGTCAACAGGGTTTGCCCTCGATTGAGCGGGGGCCCCTGGAAACCCCATTTCCCAGGGCGCCGGGATAAGCCTGTCCCCGACTATTGCAGGGTGGCCTTGACCAGCTCCACGCGGCGGTTTTTGGCCCGGCCCTCCTCGGAGGTGTTCGGTATCACCGGCCGGGACTCTCCGTAGCCCCGGGGAGTGAGCCGGGCGGTGTCGATCCCGAAGAGCCCCAGGTAGGCCACCACGGTCTCGGCCCGGTGCTGCGAGAGCTCCAGGTTGTAGTCGTCGGCGCCCTGGTCGTCGGTATGGCCCTGGACCTCGAGCGTGAGCCCGGGATAGTCCTTGAGAAGGGTCAGGACGTGCTGCAGCTGCTTTTCGGACTCGGGTTTCAGGCTGGCCTGGTCCACGTCGAAGAGGATGCCGTACAGGAGGACCTTGCCGTCCTTGTCCAGGGCGGCCTTCAGCTCGGCCGGGCCGAAGGTCAGGCTCTTCTTGAAGCCTTTTTCCTCGATGATGCGGAGGTCCTGCTGGGATTTGTTCCAGATATTCACCTCGCACCAGGTCGTCGAGCCGTCGTCCCCGGGCAGGGTGAAGGTCAGCATTCCCTGGTTTTCGTACAGGATCTCTCCGCCCTTTTCCTGGGCCGCCTGCTTGTAGTTTTCGCGGTACTCGACAATTGAATGGGAACCGTCCCAATTCCCCTGGGCATCATAGAGGCGGTAGGTGAGCTTCCAGGACTTGCCTCTTACGGTTTTCTTGACCGTCTTCTGGGTTTGCGGATCGGTAACCCTGAAGGTATATTCATCAAAGTTCATATGTTTCGCGCCCGGATCGAGTTTCGATCCGGGGAAGGGCCGGATCAGCGGATGTTCCTTGGTCTCCTGCGCCTGAACCACGACCGCCAGGAAAATCAAGAGAAGCGTTAAGCATAGTACCTTGACATGTTTCATAGTCTTCCTCCTGCTGAAATTTATTCACCATGTATGACCCCAGAGGCCATCTGGCCGGATCGGCAATCTGCAGGTGTCGGGGAATCCGCCCGGGACCTCCCGGAAAGCAAATCCCCCACGGCAATGATCAACTTTAATCGCCTGAGGGTCTAATTCCCTTACCTATTGCGGCGGCAAGCAGGGGCAAAATCTTGCCCCGGGGTTCCCCTGACAGGAAGATGTTCATACCGGATCAGTCACAATCACCGATGCGCCGCCCGCTGATCTTGTTGATGACGTGCATACCGGCGCCCTGGATCACCATGTCCATGGTTCCTTCCAGGGTGTCGCCCTTGTAGGTGACCTTGCCTGTGCCCTCCATGCGGCCGTTGGCCCCGGAGCAGACGATCTTCCAGGAAACCGTATCACCGTTGGTCTCCATATCTGAAACCACGCATTCCTTGTTGGCCTCCTGGCTCTGAGGTATCAGCTCGTCTCCCGTGATACACTGGGTGTGGGTGACCGGCGGGATGTTCATGGCCATGCCCACCATTTCGGTCTGGGTGGTGATTTCCCAATTGCCGGGGTTCATATTCGGCCCGGCAAAGGCGGTGCCCAACCCCAGGGTGATCGAGAAGATCAGAACCGGCAGCATCAATCTGTTAACCACAGCAGTCTCCTTATCTAAGTGGTTTATTATAGACTCAATCCGAGGGCGTAGAGCACCGTGCCGACGCCGATCAGGGCCAGGACGATGCCGGACAGCAGTTCCACGTAGAAGTTTTTTTTGAATGTCTCCGCCGTGAGGTCGCCCGGGCGGCAGGCGAGCATCAGCGGGGCGCCGGGCGCCTGGCCGATAAGATTGTTGTTCCAGCCTTCCAGCTGGGATACCGTCCCCAGGACAAAGACGCGGTCTCCGGGCTCGACCCAGGACTCATAGTATTTGCGCAAGGCCTTGTGAGCCTCCTTCGACCCGGGCTCGAGCTCCACCAGGTCGTCGGGGATGTCCAGGGGGTCCTCTGCTTCCAGCTTGCGGAAGAAGGGCTTCTTCCCGTGCGCGCCATACTGCTGGGCGTCCCTTGCCTGCATCGTTTTTATGCGGTTGCCCAGGCCCGTGCGTTTGCCGCTGGCGGATCTCAGGACGCACAGATGGGGCCAGGAGAGCGCCTCGCCGCCCTTGAGGTCGACCGTGATGCGGCCGGTGTCGTCCTTCAGGACAAAGGGACAGCCGCGCTCTCCCGATCCGAGCGACCTTTCATGACTCCCCTTCCTGCGGGGGGCCTGCTGCTCCGTGGCATTCCACCGGTACCCCACCGCCGGGGTCCGGCGGTAGGGGGTCGGGATCGTCTCGCCCTCCTCGACGACGCCTTCCACCAGGCCCAGACCGGGTTGCACGTGTCGGATGGGGCTGAGGGTCAGCCCCTGTACCTGGTGAAAGAAGCCCCAGTCCCTGCTGGCATGCCGCAGCAGGACCACGGCAAAGACCGCCATGGCTGCTCCGACAATGAACGGTATTGTTTCCATGACAGCTCCTCAGTTCCTGCCAGGCGATTGCGCAGACAATTCCATGGCAGGATTATTCTGCTTCTGTATATGCATACTGCCTCTAGGGCACGCGGGTAAGCTCCACGCGATAGAGCCGGCCCATCACAGCCTTGGGCTTGATGACGAAATGCGCGCTGGGCCCATTTGCCCTGAACGAGAAGCACATGTGGCCGCCTTCCTGGGAGAGGATACTCTCCTGCGTTCCGATCACGCTCCACTGAGCATTTTCTTCAGGACGGGTAGAAGAGCTCACCAATCCGGTTTGCTGCTGTGCGTACGATTCCACGGTGCAGTCGACCAGGTAGAAGGATCCGCTCCTGAGTGGGGCGAACTCCAGTTCGATCTGGCCGTCATCTCCGCGTTTAACATCGGCACGCCCGTGAGGCGGGTTGGCATAGAATGCGCCCTTTATACACGCCAGCCAGCTGTTTCCGGAACTTGGCTGCGAAGGGGAGAGCACCACCTCGTTTACGGCTGGAGGGACCTCGAGCCGCTGTTTGCCGGCCTGTGCCCTCACCTCATTGATCAGGGCGGCCTTTTCCTGTGCCGACAGCAGTGCGGGTGCCCGGTTATGAACCGCGGCCGATGATGTTCTGCTCAGGCTTGCAGGCGAGATGCTTACCACGCCCGAGGTCAGCCCGGGAGTGGGAGACTGGGTTGATGTCTTGGTGGTCAGTTTCTGCGCTGCCCAGGCACCCGGAAGCGAGACCAGGCACACCACACATACCACCAGAGATACTTTCCCTATTATTCTCTTCATCGTCTTCCTCCTCTCTATGTTACTGACATGACGTTTTTAAGTGATCTGCACCACCGGATGTTCCTGCCACGTATCAGGATTGAAAAGTTCAGGGCCACGTGGATCATCCTTTGCCGGCAGGGGCCGCTTTGCGTCCCAGGATGAGGACCCCCAGCCCGACAACGGCGAAGAGGACCCCCATGGCGGGAAACAGGAGCGTGCCGAAGGTGATGCCGGCCTTGAGCAGCGACTCGGCGGGGTTGTCCGGGTTGTAGAAGACCGTGCAGGTGCTGCCGGCCGGGTAGCGCCTGCTGATTTTCCGGGCCCGGCTCTCGGAGCTGCTGCCTGAATCGGACAGGGTGATGCGGCTGCCGATCAGAGTCCGGCCGTCTGCGGCATAGCTGTAGCGCAGCTGGGGGGTGTAGATGGTCCGGGTCCGGCGGTGATGGTCGCTGTCGGTATAGCGTTCGATCTTTTTGACCACCGTCGAAGAGGTGATCTTGCCCTCGGCCGTGGGCCAGGCTTTGCTCTGCAGGGCCGTTGACAGGTTCATGAATCCCCAGACCGCCAGGGCGATGCCCGCCGCCAGGAAAACGACGCCCAACAGGATATCTTTCTTCATGGATCACTCCTTATAAGAAATCGTTCAGGATCACCTTTGTTTTATCCCGGGGGCGACAAGGATAAAGCCGGCTGGCCCTGGATTCATATCCATGCTTGCGTACAACGGGGTGTCTCACTCTGTCGCGGCTCTCAGAACCTCGGTCCGGCAGGTGTTGTTGACCCTTGCCGGCTCCTCGGCGGAGGTTGCCGGGGCGCGAAACCGGGTCCGCGTCCCGGCCGGCATATCGAGCAGTCCCGGTGCCCGGCCCCGGCGGCCCATCAAAGCGCTTGTTGGCAAAGGAATCTTTCTGCCGAGCATGCAGCGCCCCCGGTTACTTGCACGCATCCAGCTCGCACATCCTGCGGAGCTGCTCGTCGATTATGCGCTGGCACAGGGCGCAGTCCTGGTTTTTCAGGGCCAGCGCGTAGTAGCACTGACCGTGGACGCCCACGGCCTTGGGCCAGTATCTCAGGATGTTCTCACACTGATCCGGATCCCCGAGGCTCTCGACCTCCCGCTGATAACACCAGGGGGCGGGATCGTCCGTCTGGGAGAGGCACCGCTCATAGATGGCGTCGTCTTCGGCAACGAGCATCGTCGCCGGGGACAGCATGCCCCCCAGCAGGCAGGCCGCCAGCAAGATCCTCAGCGCGCATCTCAGATAAACCGGGAATCCGGTACATTGGGAATGGGTCATTCTAGCTCTCCCTTACGTGTTTCAGCGGTTATGCCACGATCAGAGCCCGGCCTTGTTTGAAGGACGCTCTCATGCGCCCGGGCCGCAGCTCCCCCCAGGCCTTGCCCTTTGCCCGGCCGCATGCTCAGGGCCTAATATTTCCCCGTGGGTTGCTCTGACGTGGGTTGATCTGAAGAATAAGGTCGCATCTGCTGCGGCTTGCTCATGGGCCGGGGTGCCTGTTGTACCGGTTTGAATACGCGTCTGAAGGTATAGGTCGCATCCTGGTCTGGCCGGTCGCTGTTGTCGATGAAGTGGGTGTGCATCTGCACCTTGAGCGTTCCCGAGGTGGGCATGGTGATCGTGAGGTTGCGCTCGGCAATATCGCTGCGGTATTGTGTCGAGAGGTGCCCATCGGAGTACGAGTTGCAGTTGGACCATCCCCAGTCGCAGTCCTGCGGGCTGCATTTGCCCCAGACGTGGACACTGGCCTTGCCGCCGGCGCCCTTGACCACGACCTTGGTGAGCCCGTGTGTGTTGGTGTCGGTGTTCATCCAGGTGCCGTTGTACTGGCGAGAGTCTGCCGCTGCTGCAGTTCCTATCGCAAACAAGATGATGGTCGCTGCGAGAAAAAGTCGTTTCATTCTATTCCTCCTGCTTTAAAAATTATTGGCCCGTTGTGGCTCGATAACGGGGTTTCTGCCCTGTTGATGCATTGTGCCCTGAGATTCGATAATAACTATTCAACTGCCTTATCTGTGCACGGGGTAAAAACATCGTTTACCAGTGTGCTTCACATCGGTTATTCCCCCGGTGCCTCTGTTCTTCCCCGAAGGTATTCCGCGGGTCGATATACACGATCAGTTTGACATCGCCTAAACTGGGTGCTGTTGTCGGACCTAGTTTGAAAAATACAGATATCCATTCATCAGTCAGTGTCCACATGTCATTCCTGATTTCCTGGCCTCGAAGAACATGAGTCTCTTCTTTAATGAGGGTGTTATTGGTGATATTCCTCGCCGTGACCTTAACAAGTACCGCCTTTTTGCCCTGGAGTTTTCCTTTATTCATCAGTGCTAGTTTAAATCTAAGACCATGAAATTCATTGTGTTGGTTGAACATACCCCCTGTCTTGTAAAACAGGCGTTCCACATTTCTCAATTCACCGGCCAGGTCCCAGTCCGGTATATCGAGTTTTTGAA
>CAZUDI010000079.1:0-13122 GCA_964618975.1 uncultured Bacteriovoracaceae bacterium
GCTCTCAGGGCCTTCCCCAGAGGACTGGGGCCACCCGCCGGGGTGAGCTCATCCAGGCCCTCAGCCAGACCGGTGCGCAGGTAATCCCGGGGTCCATAAAAGAGCTCCGTTCCCCTATAGGAAAGGGTGGAACTCAGCCCGAAGCCCCTCAGGGCCACCTGCACATCCACATCCGGCATGGTTTGATTGAAGTGGGCCACGATGGCCCTGGCGGCCTCAAATTTGGTCTGGCCGGCGTATGGTTCGGACATGGAGGAAGATGCATCCAAAATGAAATAGAGGTGATCCACCTTGGGAACCACCGATCCTTGAATGGGCTGAACATCAAATTGCAGCACCCTTCCCACAGGCTGGGTTACGCAGGCCGTGAACAGGGCAAGGGACAGAAACACCGGCATCAACAAGAAATTTCGCTTGCTTTTCATCATCTTTCTCCTTTTATGATACATTCCACATCTTGCTGTAAATACGGGCGATAAAGACGTCCATGAAATATCGTCATTGATGCGATTAAGGATTTGTCAATTCTATCAGAAGCCTCCCATTCACTGACATCCTCCCGAATCCAGAATCTACACAATCAACCAATATTGACTGTAAATTAATTCCGAATCATCCTGAAAGCAAGGTAGACCGAACCTTCGGTGAAATGACAAAAAATCAGATGGAACTCTATACCAAGTTGGGCGTTACCCCGCCGACCTCGTTACAATAACGAGAGAATCCAGGGAGAAAAGATTCTTGGCGGAAAAGTGAGCTTCACCACCTCCCGGGAAGAGGGCACCGTCTTCCGATTATCACTCCCCCTGTGATCGGGGGAAAAGAGGGAACGTCCGTAATTCTTCTCAGCGCAGGCCGAGCTTTTTCAAACGGGCGTTCAGGCTGGTGCGCTTCATGCCCAGGATCTCGGCGGCACCGCCCGCACCGCCGATCCTGCCGGACGTGCGTTCCAGCACCCAGGTGATGTACCGGCGCTGCACCTCGTCCAGGGTCGGGGTGTCGGCAAAGGGGTGCGCGCTCGAGGGCCGGGCGTCCAGGGGCAGGGAGAGGTTGATGCGCTCATCTGTCGCGAGCAGGACACCGCGCTCGATGACGTTCCTAAGCTCGCGCACGTTGCCGGGCCAGGCATAAGACAGGAGGCGCGCGATGTCTTCCTGCATGAGGGCTATGTCCGGGCGCTGGTACTTGACACTGAACAGACGTAAAAAATGCCGGGCCAACGCGACGATATCCTCGGACCGTTCGCGCAAGGGCGGAACATGCACCGGCATGACGTTCACCCGGTAGTAGAGGTCCTGGCGGAAGCGGCCGGCCTTGACCTCCTTGGCCAGGTCGCGGTTGGTGGCGGCCACGAGCCTGAAATCCGAGCTGATGATCCGGCTGCCGCCCAGGCGCATGAACGAACGTTCCTGCAGGGTGCGCAAGAGCTTGACCTGCATGCTGGCCGGAACCTCGCCCAGCTCGTCGATGAAGAGCGTGCCTTGATGGGCCAGCTCGATCCGCCCCCGCTTCTGGACCTCCGCCCCGGTGAAGGCCCCTTTCTCGTGTCCGAAAAGCTCGCTTTCCACCAAGGTATCCGGGATGCTCATCAAATCGACCGTGATCAGGGGCATGCTCCGGCGCGGACTGACGGTATGCACCCGCCGTGCCAGGAGCTCCTTGCCCACCCCGGTCTCGCCGGTGATGAGGATCGTGGCATCGGTCCCAGCGGCGCGATCGAGTTGGGCCAGGATCGCCTGCATGCGGGCATTTTCGGTCAGAAACGCGCCACCGTCCGGCGGTTCACCTGCCGGAGAGTGCTGCGAGAGCAGGAGGTCGCGCTCCTGCCGGATGCGGCCGTATTCCAGAACCTTCTGGATGGCGGTGCCGAGGATGCGGCGCAACCCGTCGCGCATGGCGGGGTCCAGAAAGTCGAAGGCCTGCAGGTCATAGGAATTGTCGAAGTAGAGCACCCCGCCCTCAACCGGCAGACAGAGCACCCGGCGGACAGTCCCGTCCTCTCCGGTCAACGTGCGGCAGAGGGGGACGTTCCGGGTATGCGCCGTGAACACCAGGGTCAGATTCTCCCGGAAGGACGCACCGAAGACCTCGTCCACGGGCAGGTTGCGGCCGCCCTTTAAAAGCGGCCCTTTCTCTTCGAACCAGAAGAGGCCGGAGCGTTCGGCGCGGACAAATCCGCTGGCGGCCAGGACGACCTCTCCCAGGAGGTCCTCGACATCCGGGGAGGGGATCAGCGCGGTGAGCATGTCCAGCATCCCGGTGAGGGCCTGGCTGTCCGAGGTCGATGCTGATGCGCTACGATCATCTGCGGGGAGCAGATGCCGCAGGTCGTCGGGGAAGAAGCGTTCGCCGAGGCCGGTCAGGCCCTCGCGGGCCTTGAGCGTCAGGGTTTGGGCCTCGTCAGGCTCGCCCTGTGACAGGCGCAGACGCGCCAGCGCGATGCGGGTCTTCGAGACCTCGAGCGGGTCGCCCGATGCCGTCAGGCAGATCTCGCTTTCCTGCAGGCAGGCCAGTTTTTTGGGGATCGAGCTCAGTCGATGGGCCTTCAGGCGCAGGCCAACCCCCTTGAGATGGAGGTTGGGGCCGCTTACGATCCGTTCGAGCTCGCCGAGGAATGCAAATCCCGGAATGGGTGCCAAACCAATGCGCTCAAATTCATCGAGCATCTCCAGCATCCAGGGGGAAGGGTAGTGACGGACGGCAGGCACTGTGAGGCCCCAGTGCCCTGCGGCTTCCATCAGGCGGGCATGGGCCTCACTGATGCGGCCGGCCATAAACATCAGATAGGTGCGGACCATCTCCGTAATCCAATAGCCCAGGGAGCTTATGTCCTGGATATCGGGCAGCGCATCGAGCGCCTCATGCTCGCGCCCCATCAGGGTCAGGACATAGGCCAGCACCGCCCGGGTATGTCCGGCCAGGGCCTGCTGGCCCCGCTGGAGGCACCGGCGTCCATAGACATCGAGCAGGCCTACGGCATGGTGAAATTGCCCCGCACAGGCGGCGCTGAAGCCGAGATAGAGCGGGACGAAGGGGCTGTAATTCCCGTTGGAGAAGTTCACGGCGCGGTTGAAGTGATCGAGCGCCTCCCGGTAGCGACCCTGCAGGTAGGCGTACAGCCCCTGGAATTCCGCTGTGCGCTCAAGGATGTCGGCGTCGCCGAGCTGTGCCACCTCGGCCAGGCAGGACTGCAGGACCGACAGGGTCTCCTCCAGACGCTCGCTGAGGAAGTAGAGTCGCCCCTGGTGCAGGCCGATCAGGGCCAGGGAACGTCGATCGCCGAGCGTGCGGGCCAGGGTGCGGACCTCTTCAAGATGTGCCCTTACATCATCCAGCCCCATGCCGGCGCGGAAACGCAGCTCCGCCAGGTTGGTTGACAGCGTCACATACAGGCGGGCCCCTTCCGGGGTATCATGCCGGGCCGTGAGCAGATCGACACCTGTCTGCGTAAGCCTCAAGGCCTCGGCGAGCCGCCCCTCGGCCAGGGAGATCCGCGCCTGCTCGCTGGCGAGATAGGCCGCCTCATACGGGCGGCCGGCATCGGCCAAAAGGCCGATGAGCGCCTGAACCGGGATGCGCTGGGCCAGATCATGCTCCTCGATGCAGGCCAGGAGCTCCCGGCGGAAGGTCTGCGGCGCCTTTCCGCGCAGCATCGTCTCGAGCACAGGATCGGCGGTGTTCTCACAGGCGAAGGTGTCGGGGGTTTCCTGCCGCAAGAGCCCTGCGGTCTGGCCGCGCCGCAGGACGTCCAGGAGCTCGCCGGGAGTTAAAGGGGCCAGCGTCCCGGCGACATCGACATGCACGGGGAAACCCAGCACATACAGCACGGCCAGAAAGTGCCATTGCGAATCGCTGAAGCTCGGGGCGTCGGGGGGCATTGCCATGGGGCACCTCCTGCCCCTTCATCGTAATAGAGCGCGGGGAAAAAGGCAAGCCTCTACGACGTTATAATGCCAGCAAGCTGACCTTATAACGTCGCCCTGCGTTTTCTCATGCGCCCCGACATATAGTATTTATAATAATTTCATAATGTTGAAAATGAATCACACGGCGGCACGCATCCTGCTCCTGGTGCGGGTAAAACCCAGAATCCAAGGAGGTGTCCCTTGACAGAACATCAGGAGCAGAAGCTTCACCCCTTCTGCCTGCCGGACATGGAGAAGGAATACGCCCGCTCGATCGTCCAGGAGCTCGCCCCGGACGTCTGGCAGATCGAGGGCTGCATCGGCTTCTCGTTCTTCCTCTCCCCGCCCTCAAGCAACGTCTATATCCTGCGTGACGGCGACATGGTTTTCATGCTCGATTCCGGGGTCCAGCCCTTCTATCGCAGCCGCATCCTGGAGGTCTTACGCAAATATGTCGCCAAGGGCGTCAAGACCCTGGTGCTCATGGACACCCAGGGCCACTGGGACCATGCCATGAACAATGATGTCGTCCTGGAGGCGGGCTTCGACAGGGTGCGCTTTCTGCTGCCCGAACCCGAGGTGCCGGTGATCGAGACCCCGACGCACTGGCTGGGCGACTTCCGGATGCTGGAGTACTATTATGATCCCTACCGGGACTGGATCCCCCTGCTGCAGGAGATCGAGCAGTACGCGCGCGCCTTCCCGGCCTATCATGCAGAGGCCTATCAGGAGGTCTGGCGAAGCGTCCTGGCGCTCACGCAGGACACGAGCGGAGCCGCCTTCCGCAGCGCGCTGCGGCTCCTGCTGGACCGGGTGGTCCTGCCCGGCAAGCGCTCCCTGGCCGAATGCGCCGAGGTGCTCCCCCTGAATGGCCGCGAGATATGCCGCTTCGGCGATACGGAGTTCTCCGGCTGGCAGGTGGGGCGTTTCTTCATCATCCACGATGGGTCGCACAGCCCCGGACATGTCTGCCTCTACGACCCGCAGAACCGCCTCGCGCTTACCGGCGACGTGACCGTGGAGATCAATCCGCCCTTCTGCGACAGCAGCTTCGAAAAGTGCATCACCGCGGCCGCCGGCCTGCGGCGCATGGCCGAACAGGGATTCATCGCCCTGGCCTCGGATTCGCATCGTAGCCCGACCTGGTTCCCCGAGCTGGTCAAGGGCATGCAGCTCGAGCCCCTGCACCCGGTCGAGCTGGCCGACGCCGCCCGCTCCCAGGAGGAGTGCGTCGGCTTCTTCCAGGCCTTCGAAGATTTCTACCGGGAACTGCGCGACGAGACCCTGGCCGCTTTAAATCGTCTGGGCGAGGCCACCATCACCGAGATCGTCGCCGAGTTTTTCACCTCCGAGTCCCGGGCCGTCCAGTTCAAAAAGATCCTGCCGTTTCCCTCCCGACCCGAGGTGCTGGTGGTGGATGTGCTCAAGGATAACGGCTTCAACCGCCGGCTCGACGGGGATCGAATCCTCTTCAGCCCGCCCAGGCGGTGGCGTTTCTGATTCAATGACGGGCCACGGCATAGGCCCGCTCCTGCCCTCGGGAGGGGACCTGTGCCATCATGGCACGCATCCCAGGGCAAGCCTAAGGACCCTCCTTGCCGCCGCAAGCGGCAAGAGCAGGCCCCCCATCGCAAGGAGCTATCCCGCAGCAGGCAAGCAGGCGAAACAGGGGAAGGTCCGGGATATCCGGACAGTGCTTCTGTCAATCTCTATCCGGAGGTCCCCTTCGGAAACGCCTCGTGGATCATCTGCTGCAGGGCCTTGAGGGCCTGCCGGCGGTGGGAGCGCGCGTTCTTCTCTTGGGGGCTGAGCTGGGCGAAGGTTCTGCCCGTTACAGGATCGAGGAACACGGGGTCGTAGCCGAAGCCATTTTCCCCGCGGGGCTGCTCGGTGATGTGTCCGTGGCACGTCCCGGAGGCCACCAGCTCCCGGCCGTCCGGCAGGACCAGGGCCATGACGCACACGAACCGGGCGCGGCGCTTTGCCACCCCGTGCAGGCGCTTAAGGAGCAGGCGGCAGTTGTCCGCGTCCGTGGCCTGAGGGCCGGCCCAGCGCGCCGAGTGCACCCCGGGCTCACCCCCCAGGGCCTCCACGCACAGCCCCGAGTCGTCGGCCAGCGCCGGCAGGCCCGCCGCCTGGACCCAGGCCCGGGCCTTCTTGAGGGCGTTTTCCTCGAAGGTCTGACCGTCCTCGACCACCTCGCAGCTGACCCCCACTTCGGCGGGGGTGACGATGCTCAGCGATGCCCCCCCCAGGATCTCTCTGATTTCCCTGATCTTGCCGGCATTGGACGTGGCCACCAGGACCTTCATGGGGCACTCAGAATCTCGTTCTGCTTCCTGAGCAGCTGTGTGATCCCCTTTTCGGCCACGCTGACGAGCCGAAAGAGCTGTTCCCGGGAAAAGGGGGCGCCCTCGGCCGTGCCCTGAATCTCGACGATAGAGCCCCGTCCGGTCATGATCACGTTCATGTCCACGTCGGCGTTCGAGTCTTCCGCATAGTCCAGATCGAGGAGGATCTCGTCGCCCAGGATGCCCACCGATATGGCCGCCACCTGGTCGATGATGGGATTCCTGGCGATAGCGCCGCAGCGCAGGAGGCTCGACACTGCATCCTGCAGGGCCACATAGGCGCCGGTGATGGAGGCCGTCCGGGTACCGCCGTCGGCCTGCAGCACGTCGCAGTCGATCCAGATCGTGCGCTCGCCCACCTCCTTGAGATTCACCGCGGCACGCAGGCTGCGGCCGATGAGGCGCTGGATCTCGTGCGTGCGGCCCTTGGTGCGCCCCCTGGTCGATTCGCGTGCCATGCGGGTATTGGTGGCCGAGGGGAGCATGCCGTACTCGGCGGTGATCCATCCCGTCCCGGAATTCCTGAGGTGCGGGGGGACCCGGTCTTCCACACTGGCCGCACAGATCACCCGCGTGTCACCCATCTCGATCAGGCACGATCCCGTGGTATGCTTGCAGTAACCGCGCTGGATGTTCACGGTGCGGATATCCTCCGGGCCCCGGCCTTCGGAGCGCGCTACGATCTTGGGTTTGGTTATGCCTTTGTTCTTCAGAAGCTCTTCAATCGATGCCATCTACCACCCCGTGTGCGTTCTGGTGTGGGTGGTATAGTACGGTCAGATCGGGGATAAGTCAACGTCCTCTTAGTTTTCGGCGCTTGACACCATGGAGAGGAGTCGGGTAAATCTTCTCAATGACTTGGGAGAAAGCTCGGTGAAATCCGCACAGACTTTTCTGGTGGTTTCCGTCCTGTGCCTCTTCTGCCTGGCCGTGCTTGCGCCCGGGGTGCTCCTCGACACGCCGCGTCCACAGGAGGCCTGGGTCCTGCAGTCCATTCACGAGCTTCATGCCGGCCTGAGTGTCGTACCGACCCTGAACGGGGCCCCGCTGCGGGAGGCGAATCCCCTGGGGATGCACTTCCTGGCCCTGATGCCGTCCAACGACATCCTCTGGCTGCGGCTTCTACCCGCCGCCCTCGGGTGCCTGCTGGCAGGCGTAGCCTTCGCCTATACAGCCTCCTTCTGGGGCCTGAAGGCCGGGGCGGTCTCCTTTGTCGTGTGTGCAACCTCGCTGGGCCTCATCGAGACCGGCAGCAGCCTGAACCCCGCCATCCTGCCCTGCCTGCTCACCGTGGCGGCCTTCCTGCTCTTCGCCAGTTGTTATCTTAAAGGTCGCCCCGCCTGGATCTTCGGCCTGGCCTATGTCCTCATCGCCCTGGCAACGCTCAGCGGGGGCTGGACCTTGCTCGCCTTTTTCGTCTTCGGTGTGATAGCGCTGATTCTGCTGGACCTCTCCCCGCAGCGCCTGCTCGACATCCGCCCCGGCTTCGCGCTCGGCGTTGTGCTGCTCGCACTGATCATCTTCTACCTCGCCTACCGCATCGCCGGCGGGCCCGCATATGTACCGGCCGTACTCTCCCCCGGCTCCGACCTGGGTTTCTTTGCCAGTACGGGCGCCATCCTCAGCCATACCCTGCCCTGGCTGCCCCTCCTGGTGCCGGCCTGGATCTTTGCCGCCCGTCCCGAGGATCAGGAGGCCTGGAGGGACCTGCTCCCGGCCAAGATCGGCTTCGTTCTGTGCCTGGGGGTGCTGTGGTTCTCGACGCACAGCCTGAACGCCTTTGCCCTGCTCGGTGTCCCCTGCATGGCCGTGATCATCGGGTACTGGATCGCCCGCGCACCCCAGAAAGCTACCCGCATCACCCATGCGTCCGCCTTACTCTGCGGCGCCATCACCCTGGCCTTTCTGATCGTGCACCACGCCCAGGCCGCGGTGCACGCCCGCGCCCTGGGGCTGCCATCGGGGGTGGCCCTGACGGTCTATCTTACGGCGCTGCTCTTCTTCCTGGGCTTCGTCAGGCGCAGGCGCTACCTGGGCGCCTACCTCACCGTCGCCCTGGTCGTCCTGGTGGGGGCGTGGAGTATAGCCAGCCTGTCCCTGTCGCCCGCGGGGAAGGCCCGCGAGGCCTTCGTCGTCGCCTCGCTCGCGCACGAACCGCTGCTGGTCTTCGAGAACGACCTGGTCCTGCGGGGCTATCTGGGGCTGAGCGGGAAACGCCCCATCCTGGTGGGCGAGGACATCCTGCCCCTGGGGGAAAGCGCCTATCTGGCCCTGAGCACCCGCGATCTCGAGACCCTCGTCGAGAGGCTCGAGGCCCGTATGGGTGTGGTGCCGATCTCCCGCCTCGAATCCGAGAAGACCTATGCCCTGCTGCGGCTGGACCCCCTGCCCTATCCCCGGCAGGGCTCCCCGGTCAGGCAGGAGGGGACGATCGGGGCTTGCCCTTTTTCCTCCTGCGCCCTGTGGTAGGCGGCCATGGATTTCCGGCAAACACTCTGCGCATGGTGTGAGCGGCGCTCCGCCCCCCTGGAAAGCTGCACTGCTTGCCCCAAATACGAACGCATCGCCCTGGGGCGGGATATCGCCCTGAGTGCGGAGTTCATCTGCAGCTGCTGCCTCAACCGCGACAATGATGCGCTGGCCGTCTTCTGCCGCACCAACCGCCAGCTGCAGTCGGACTCGGGCGAGCCCTTCGAATGCTACAAGTTCCGCCTGGACGCACCGGAGGCCCCGTGAAAGAGGTCCCTGTCGTGACCGCCTTCCTGCAGCACGCAAACCAGATCTGCCTGTTCAGGCGCAGCCAGCGGGTGGGGACCTACCGCGGGCACTATGCCGGCATCAGCGGGTACCTCGAGGGCAGCCCCGAAGGGCACGTCCACGTGGAGATCGCCGAGGAGACCGGGCTCGCCCCCCATGAATACCGCCTCCTGCGCCGGGCACGGCCCCTGATCGTCCCCGACGAGGGGCTCGACCGCCGCTGGGTGGTGCATGCCTTCCTCTGCGAGGTCTTCGACCCCGGGCGCATCGAGCTGGACTGGGAGCATGTGGAACACGTCTGGATCGACCCGCCCCGCATGCAGGACCTGCCCTGTGTGCCCGGACTGTGGGCGGCCTACGAGGGCGTATCCCGGATCCCCCTAGAGCGGGCGCTTGTCTCCTTCGCGGCGTCCCTCATAGAGGACCGCCGCAGCGGCTCGCGTCAGCTGACGCTCAAGACCCTGGACTTCATGCTGGACCTGTGCCGCACCTCCAATGCCGCCTGCGGGGATGTCCTGCTGGAGGACCTGGCACTGGCCTGTGAGGCGCTCACAGAGGTACGCCCCTCCATGGCCATGATCGCCACGACCCTGGCTTATATCATGCAGGAGGCCCGCACTTCCACCGCAGAGGACCTGGAGACGGTCAGGGCCGGGTTGAACTCCCTCATCGAGCGGCACCTCCGCGATATCCGAACCGCTCTGCCCAGGGCCGCTTCCCACCTGCGAGCGCTCCTGCCTGAGGGGGGCAGGGTGCTCGTGCATTCGTATTCCTCCTCTCTGGAGGAGGCCTTCGCAGTGCTCAGAGAAAAAGGGTGCCACCTCGTGGCGACCGAATCCCGGCCCGGCCTCGAGGGCCGTTTCACGGCCGGGCGCGCCGCCGAAGCGGGCCTCCCGGTAAAGCTGGTGACCGATGCCGCGGCCGCCCAGGAGCTCGGGGCGGCCGATCTCGTGCTTATGGGGGTCGACGCCATCGAGAGCGACGGGTCGGTGATCAACAAGGTCGGCTCCGCCCTGATCGCCCTGGCGGCCCGCGAGCTAGGGGTAAAGGTCTACTTCCTGGGCGAGACCAGAAAGATCGCACCTCCGGGCGCGCGCGTCGTGCTGGAGGAGCAGCCCCCGGGGCTGGTCTGGGAGGATCCGCCCGCCCCGGTGGCGGTGTCGAACATCACCTTCGACCGCACGCCCCCACGGTGCATCACGGGCATCGTGCTGGAGACCGGGGTCGTTGAACCGGATCAGATTAGGGCGATGGCCGCCTCTGGGCCGGGGCATATGGCATGACGCCAACAAAGCCCGCCGCAGAAACGCAACAGGGGGGAAGTGTGTCCCGAACCCCAGGGCCCGCCCTGGAGCCCCCCCTTGACGCCGCCAGCCTCTTGGAATTAGACTCATAGCGATTAAATTATTTTGCACTGCCAACCGATGAGGAGAGGCGTAGAGCTGTGACAGCTTGTGTTTTCTATGTAGAGAGAGAAAGGATACCGGCACCGTTGATCTGCAGCAGGCCCCGCATAGCACCATGCACCAGAGCCCTGCTGTGGGGGATTATCATGGGGCCGAGATCCGGGAAACAATAAACCTGACAGGAAGGTGAAATGAATATCTACACATGGTTGAAAGACAATGCACTTACACGGCCTGAAAAAACGGCCATCCGATTCAAGGGAAGGGAGATCAGCTACGCCGAACTGACCCGGGCCACCAACGCCCTGGGCAACGCCCTGCTGCGGGAGGGGCTCTCCCCGGGCGACCATATCACCATGATCCTTCCCAACACCCCGGAATTCGTGATCTCCTTCATGGCGGCCATCGGGATCGGGGCAGCCATCGTGCCCGTCAACCCGGCCTATACCCCGCGGGAGCTGCGCCACATCATCACGGATTCGGACTCCCGGGCCCTCATCCTCGAACACTCCCGGCTGGGGACCTACGAAGAGATCCGCGAGGAATGCCCGGTGGATACCATTATCACCACCGGGGAGGAGGGCTCCTTCGGCCGCTGGACCTCGGGGTCGGCCACTCCGCTCAGCCCCGCCACCGGGGAGGACGACGTGGCCTCCATAATCTACTCCTCCGGCCTGACCGGATACCCCATGGGCGCCATGCTCACCCATGGCAACCTGGATCACCAGTCCGACCTCATGCGGCTGTGCATGGAATGCGACGACAGCGACACCACCCTGGCGCTGATTCCCTGCTTCCACTCCTTCAGTTCCAGTGTCAACCTGCTCTCCATGCTGCGCTACGGCGGCACCATCTATCTCATGGAAAAGCTCGATTTCCCGGAACTGCGCCATGCCCTCACCGATGGGGGCGTGACGGCCATCGGCGCCGTACCGACCCTTTTCTTCGGTATGGTGCATCACCCCGAACTCCAGGAGATCGACTATTCCCGCATGCGGACCCTCATCGCCGGCGGCTCGGCCCTGCCGCAGGAGATCTACGAAGCCTTCCGGGAGAAGTTTCACGCCGAGATCCGCCAGGGCTACGGCATCACCGAGGCCTCCCCCACCTGTGCGGTGAACAACATCCATGTGGAAAACCGGCCTGCCTCCATCGGCCCCACAGTACCCGGGGTGCAGGCCCGCGTGGTGAACGACAACGGGACCGTCTGCGCCCCCGGCCAGATCGGCGAACTCCTCTTCAAGGGCCCCAACATCATGAAGGGCTATTACAAGCGCGAGCAGGAGACCGCCGAAATCATCCGCGATGGCTGGCTCTATACCGGGGACCTGGGTTATCAGGACCGGGAAGGGTACCTCTACATCACGGGGTACAAAAAGGAGATGGTCATCGTCTCGGGCTTCAACGTCTACAACCGTGAGGTGGAAGGCGTGCTCACCAGCATCCCCGGCGTGCGCGATGCGGCCATCATGGGCGTACCCGACCCGATCCGGGGGGCGCTGATCCGGGCCTATGTGGTACGGGAGGACCAAAGCCTCACGCCCAACGACATCAAGGGCTTCGCCAAGAAGGAGCTCGCCAAGTACAAGACCCCGCGCAAGATCGTGTTCGTCGACGAAATCCCGCGCGACGCAGACGGAAAGGCCCTCTTCGAGCAGATGGATCAGGAGTGATGCCCCCCTGCACCCTGTGCCCATGGGAATGCGGGGTCGATCGCTCCCGCACCCCGGGCCGTTGCGGCGGCGGGGAGACGATGCGCATCGGTGCCGTCGTGGTCCACCGGGGGGAGGAGCCGCCCCTGGTGCACGGGGCAGGCTCCGGGGCGGTCTTCTTTTCCGGCTGTCCGCTCAGGTGCCACTTCTGCCAGAATCATCAGATCAGCCAGGCGGGCCTGGGCCGCACGGTCTCTCCGCCGGAACTGTCTGTCCTGCTGCAGCGCCTGCAGGAGCTGGGGTGCTCGAACCTCAACCTGGTGACCCCCACCCACTACACCGAACAGATCCTCCCGGCGCTGGAGCTGTCGGGCACCTCCCTGCCGGTGGTCCTCAATTCCAGCGGGTACGAGTCGGTGAGCACCCTCGCGCGCTGGGCCGGGCATGCGCAGATCTTCCTCCTGGATCTCAAGTACGGGGACAACGCCACCGGGCAGGCCCTGAGCAGCGTTTCCGACTACTGGGACCGGGCCCGGGAGGCCATCACCTGGGTCTGGGAACACGTAGGCCCCCTCGAGCTCGATCGCGAGGGCCGGGCGACCCGCGGCCTCATGGTGCGCCATCTGCTGCTGCCCGGGATGCGCTCCAATCCCTTTGCGGTCTTCGAATTCCTGGCCGGACTCTCCCCGCAGATCCCCGTGAGTCTCATGTCCCAATACGACCCCGGGTGCTACCGGGGCGAAAACCCTGCCCTCAAGGCCCGGGTGCTACCGGAGGAATACCGGACCGCCCTGGAAAGGGCCTTGGCGCTGGGCTTCGAGACCCTCTACGTGCAGGACATACCTGACGCGGCCACTTATACCCCGGATTTTGGTGTCCCTTGCCCCTTTGGGGAGGGATGCAATCTGCTCTTTGAGGAAACTCCTTGAAAATATATTTTTTTATTTAACATTTTAATGTCTGTTGCCGATATCTAACTCGTATATGACTGTAATCGACAAGAAACATATTGAAAAATATCGGGAGGAAAACAAGGAACTCCTTCACCAGC
>CAZUDI010000080.1:0-12344 GCA_964618975.1 uncultured Bacteriovoracaceae bacterium
CGCATTGCTTGTTCCTCCTCACAGAATCAATCTCTTAGTATACCTATTATTACCAATGGATCAAATAGTTTTTTCTTGGCCTTGCATTTGGCAACCTTCAAAAACCATGCTGCCCTCCGGAGCAGGCGGTGCCCCCCCCTCGAAGCCGGCGGCATGTGTGCGAACAAGAGTGAATCCCGGGCATGAACCCGGGGGCGCGAGGGGGGCGAGCCAACCGCCTGTAAGCCTTCGTCCGCGATTCGTGTTCAGACGGTGGTCGCATGCTCATCGGCACGCTCCCGCACCGGGAGTCACCCCCTTTTAGAAAACATCAACGGACAGTTTCCCTGCAGCGTTTGACGGCCCTGAACCGGGCCTCCAGGTTCATCAGGCAGGCGGCCTCGGTCATATCTTTGCCGTCGCGGATGTGCGCCATGACCGCCGCCATAACCCCGTGCTCCTCCTGCATGCAGGTCTCGACGAGGCGCAGAAAGGACGCGCCTCTCAGAGCTCCTCGATGCTCTGCACGATCTGGTCGATCACCTCGGGGCCGGTGCGGGGGTTGAAAAACACGGCCTTCCAGGCCGGCAGGGCGATGCCATGGGGGAAGTAGCCCATGGAGGTGGTGAAGCTCAGCCGGGCGTCGATGGCCGGATCCAGGCTATATTTACGCTTCTCGAAGAGCCGCTGCACCTCGTAGAAGTAACGGTTGATGCTGCGCTCCTCCATCAAACCGGCGGAGATCTCGTCATAGATATGCTTGGCGTCGCGCCCCTTGGGCAGCACCCACCACAGGGCGCTCGGACCCGGGCAGCCGATATTGAGCACCTTGCAGTATTCGAGCTCCTCGATGCGCCGGCGCGCATAGAGCGTCAGCTCCAGGGCGTGGGCCACGAGCATCTGGTAGCCCTCCAGCCCGATGCTGTTCAGGGAGGCCAGGACCGCATAGGGGCCGATGGCCGGGCGCGAACACACCAGGGTGAAGAGCGCCGGGTCGTGGCGGTAGTCCGCCTCGGAGAAGTAGGGCACCTGCTCCTTCGAACGCAGCAGATGGGTGAGGTCGTCGCGCCGGGCGACGATGAAGGCGCTGGCCGGATAGTGCCCCCAGCCCATCTTGTGAAAATCGATGGTGACCGAATCGGCATACTGCATGCCCATGGATTTCTGCCGAATCTCTTCGATGGTTGCGAGCAGTTCCGGCGAGTATGCGTGGGGGTTGGTGAGGGTGTCGTACTCGTTGAAGAGGCACAGCGACCAGCCGGCGGCGGCGTCCACGTGCAGCTGCGGGGCGCAGACCCCGAAGCGGGCGGCCTGAACATCGATCACGGCGCGGATGGCGCCGATGTCGTCGATGCCGAAGGCATCCGTGCTGCCGAAGGTGGCGATCACGAAGGCCACCTGCGTGCCTTCCTGGTAGAGCCGCTGCAGGGTGGTCTCGAAGGCCTCGATATCCATGCTGCAGGCCGCCGTGGTGGGGATGCTGATCAGGTTGTCGGTACCCATCCCCAGCCAGCCGGCCAGGGTCGCATTCGAGTAGTGGGCCGCCTGCGAGACCAGGCCCACGACCCGCTTATCGCCGATTCCCGTCTTCATGGTGCCGGGCAGCACCTTTTCGATCCCGATCTTGCCGCCGTAGAGGTTGGAAATCGTGCCGCCCATGGTGAAGACGCCCCAGGGCTCCCCGGTGTGGTAGAAGACCAGGTTGGCCAGCGCGGTGATGGCCTTGAGTTCGAGCTCGTTGGAGCGCTGGCTGTAGGTGTCCACGCACAGGTTGGGGTTCTTCAGCAGGCAGGCAATGGAACCGATCAGCGAGGCGTAGCTGGCCGGCCCCTTGACGTTCTCGAGGTGCAGGTGCGAACTCCAGTCGTCGGTGCCCCAGAAGAAGGGAAAGATCGCGTCGCGGGCATCCCTGAGGTTGCCGGGGATGGTGTTGATCTCGGGGTTGGACTGGGCGGTGGCGTAGTTGCGCGACATGATTTCGCGCACCGGGATACTGTCTTCGGCCTCGAGGGTATAGAGCAGCTCGCCCAGGATCTCGAGCATCTCCTCCCGATGGCAGACGAAAAAGCGTTCGATCACGTCCTCACGTCCCGGCCTGTCCATACACACCTCCCCGCCGGTGGCTCCTCCGACCTGGAAGCCTTCCCCGACGACTCATTCTGGCCTTCACCCCTGCCTTGAGGTGAACATCCCCACCCACTTAGTGAATCACTCTACCTCAGAAGCCTGCGCAAAATCAATTCCGCCGCGCAAAGGACAGGGCAAAGGGGGCTTCATGACATCGCCGGCCATGGCGCTTGCTGCGGGAAGGGTGGCCCTCTCGAGCATGCATCCCATGCATCAGGGGCATACCGCAAACCTCCCGGAATACGTCCCGGAACGACCACAGGGAGGTCACGCTGCCTGTGCCAGTCAGGTCGACTGAGAAAATGCGGACACTGGGGAGGCAGACAACCGCAGCGCCTGAGGCCGGGCATCCTTCAGCCGCCGGAAGGCGTCACACCAGTTTAACCCATCGACAGGCACTCCCGGGCAGGCCTGAAATCCCTCCCTGCCGCCGCTGGCGGCGGGGAATGAGCCCTGGAGCGATAAAGAATGCGCGGCCCCGGAGAACCCGGACAGGAATATGTTCGCCCTATCGGGGACGCATCATGAACCAAACAGCGAGGTGATCCATGACTGCTGGTTCTGCATCTGTGTAATGAGCTGTTCCATGACAATGAACTGATTCACGAGGATTTCCTGCTTGCGTGTGATGCGGTCCTCGGCGGCCTCGATCTGATCGTCGATGCGGTTGATCTGGTTCTGCAGGCTCGTCTCCTTGTCCGCCACGTAACCCTCGTAGGGATCGGTCATATAGAAGAGGGCCCGATCCATCTTCTCGCCGATGCCGGTGATGAACTCGAAGTCGAAGGTCCCCGTGGCGGTACCGGTATAACTGATCGCCAGGCCTTCCACGTCCTGGTCGTCGTCACCGGTGAGCATGCGCCCCTTGCCGGTCATGGTCATCCAGGTGCTGGAGCCCTCCGTGCGGATCTGCCCGGCCACGTCCTGGCCGCTGTAGGTGCCGTCGGTGATCCCGAGATTGCCGCCGGTCACAGCGATGCTCAAGTCATACGCGCCGTAATCGTCATTGGAGATCTTGAGCTGGCCGCCGTCGTTTGTGGCCGTGACATCCATGGAATAGCGTCCGGCCTGGGATCCGTCGGCCCCGGTCGTATCCACGTCGATATCCCCGAAATCGAGGTTCTTGATAGCAGCCACACTCAGGGTCAGGCTCGAGTCGCCGGTGGTGTTATCCTGAATGGCGATGCGGCCCTGGCTGTCAATGTAGGCGTTGTAGCCGCTGCCGAAGGCATCCTCGATCTCGCTCAAGAGATCGCCGACAGTCTCGCTCCCGGAATCGCTGATGGTAAACGACCCGCTGACCGTGCCCCCGCTCCGGCCGGTGCCCGTGAAGCTGATGGTGTCGCCGTCGGCCAGCCCGGCCGAGATGCCGCCGGCGTCATAGAGGCCTCCGAGCACGGTGTCGCTGTCGATGGCACTGGTCTGCGTAGCATCGGCGTAGTAGCTGTTGGCCCCCACCCGGATCTCCTGGGTTTCCTGGGAAAGCTCGGAGTTGATGGCATTGACGATGGAGGTGATGTTCCAGCCCGCGCTCAGGCTGATGGTGGCCTCCCGGCCGCCGTCATCGGTGACGGTGAATGTGGTATCGCCGCTGAGGGTTCCGGAGAACCCGACACCGGTAGTGCTGGCCTGCGTGGCCGCCTGCGTGATCTCCACCTCGTAGGATCCGGCCGCGGTCTCTGTCTGTGAATTGATGTAGGTCAGGTCGCTGTTGGTACTGCTGCCCTGGGCCACAAAAAGGTTGACCACATCCTGAAAGTTGGAGCGCAGGGTGGAGTCCAGGGTGGCGTCGTCGATGGAGAGCAGCCCCTCTCTGTCGATATTGATGCCGATGAGGCTCAGGTGGTCGAGGCTGGAATCCACCCCCTCAACCCCCGAAAGAATCAAGCCGCGAATCTCACTCTTGATGCTCAATAGCGAGCTGTCGCCGAACAGGGGCTCGGTTTCCACCTCTTCGTCATCACTTGCTGTGTAGTCGAACTGTGCATTGACGAACTCGATCACCTCGTTATAGGCATTCACGAAATCCTGGATCATGGACTTGATCTCGCCATAGTCCAGGTCGATGTTCAGGGTTATCTCGGCGCCCTCGTCGGCGGCCAGCAGGTTGAGGGTCACGCCCGCGATCACATCGTCAATGGTGTTGGTCTCACTCGTGATGGCCACCCCGTCCACGCTGATCTGGGCGTCCTGGCCGGCGACGATCTCGCGATTGCGAATGGTCCCGGAGGTGAAGGCCCCGAAGTCCAGGGTGGAGTTTCCGTCGCCGAGCGTGGCGCTCAGGGTCAGCGCCAGGCTCGATTCGCCGGCCTGGTTGTCCTCCACCACGATGGCCCCTTCGCCATCCACATAGGCATTGACATCCCCGCCGTAGGCCGTCTCGATGGCGGCGAGCAGGTCACCCACCGTGGAGGTCTCGGTGATGGTGAAACTGACAGGCCCCACACCGCCCCCGGCGTGATCGTTCCCGGAGATGCTGATCGCATCCCCTGAGGTCCAGGTGTTGTAGCCGTCGATGTCGGCAAAGAGGGTATCGGCCGTGATGGTCTGGCCATTGGCGGTGTTTTGCGCCCCCCCGGTCACCCCGCTGACGGCGGAATGTCCCTGGGCCAGGATACCCAGGGTCTGCAGGATGTTGTCGGTGTCTGCGAAGCTCTGGGTACCGTCGATCTGCAGGGTATAGGTGGTGGTGTCGCCACTCGTGTCGGACACAACGGAGGCGCTCACGCCTGCGGTCTGCAAGTTAGCGTTATTGTTTATCTTATCCCGAATCGTCTGCAGGGAGTCGCTGGAGAGGTCGATGGCGATACTCTCGCCGGCAATGTTGACATTCCCGGAGGCCCCCGACGTCAGCCCCAGGAGGGTCGCGATATTCTCGGTCGAATTCGTATAGGCCGCCGACCGGGCCCCGCCGGTGATGGCATTTCGGAGACTCACCGTGGTGTCGGCGAGCCCGAGATCGCTCAGCAGATTCGCGGACGAGGCATTGGCGATCGCGATGCCGTCCTCGCCGGTGTTGTTGGAGGTCAGGGTAAGGCGGTACTCCCCGTTGGTGGTATTGAGGATCGAGGCCGTGACACCGGAGGCCTCCTCGCCCGCATTGAGGGCGTTGATCTTTGACTGGATGTCGCTCAGGCTGTCGGTGGTCGCGATGCTGGCCACGCTGCCGTTGATCAGAAGGTCGCCGCTGAGTCCGAGGGCCTCGTCGGTCGCGTCGAAAACCCGGGACCCCAGTTTCTGGGCCTTGGCCAACTGGTCGATCTGAATGGTGTAGCTGCCCTGCGAGGCGGTCGAGCCCACCGCAAAGCTCAAGAGATCCTCAACGTCGTTGCTGGTGCCGGTGATGCTCGAAGACGAGGTATATGCCTGGAAATCTTCGAATTCGCTGAGGGAGGCCGCCGCGGTCTTGAAGGAGAGCAGCATGGTGTTGACCTCTTCCCAGGCGCTCTGTTTCTCACTGATCGCGGTCTGTTTCTCTTCCAGGAGCGTGACCTTCTGGCTCTCGGCGGAGACCAGCGACTCGATCATGCTCGACCAGTCCAAACCCGACGATAATCCGGAGATGTAGTTCGCCATTCGTTCCCCCTTGCCGTTAAAAAGCACAGCTGTTGCTGCGGCTTATCGGCAAGTCATGCGCATTTATTTACACCCTCACACGACCTCTTCCACCAGATGCCCGGCTATCTCGTCAAAGCGTTCGCGCATGCGCACGAGCTCTTCGGGCGGGATCTGCTTGATCACCTCGCCGGAATCCTTGTCGACCACCTTGACCACGACCTCACTGGATTGATCGTCGATCTGAAAACGGATGGCATAATTAAGATTTTCGAACTCCTGGTTGGCTTCTTCCAGCACCTGCTCAAAAGATTGGCCGCGCTCCTCTTCCTCCTTGAGGGGCAGGGATCGTTCGTTGGGAAGGGGTTCTCGCGTAGCAGCAGTTTCATTTCCCGGGACAGATGCGCGCTCGCCCAGGGATTGCCCCCTGACCGGCTGCGCACTGGGGGCGGACATGGGATAACCCTCCCGCTCCGGCCGGGCCGCTTCTGGCGGCATCATATTCATACTGGCTACTTTCATGGCCTTATCCCCTCAGACGGTCCGGTTTTGCGGGGGGGGGTCTTCCCCCCCCCCCCGCAAAACCGTCGCGCCTTAAGAGCTCGCTTAGAACAGGCTCAGCACATTCTGGCTGGCCATATTGGCCTGCGCCAGCATGGCCGTGCCGGCCTGCGCCAGGATCTGGTTCTTGGTGAAGCTCACCATCTCGGAAGCCATATCCACATCGCGGATGACCGACTCGGAGGCCGAGAAGTTCTCGATGGACACCTGCAGGTTGGAATAGGTATAGTCCATGCGGTTAATGGCCGCACCCATGTCGCCGAGCACATCGTTGACCGTGTCGATGGCCGAGTCAATGGTGGTCAGGGCCGCCGATGCACCACTGCGGGTGGAAAGGTCGATATTGCTGATACCCAGGGCCGAGGCCTGCATGTCGCCCAGGTTGACGCCGATGGTGTCGGCCGCCAGGGAGTTGGAAGAACCGACCTGGAAGACGCCGCCGCAGGTGCCGGCGGTCACGGTGAAGGTGGCAGCATCAAGATCGTCGTCGGCAAACTGGGAGTCGAGATTGATCGAGACACCCAGCTTGTCGAAGTTGACGGTCTGGGCGCCGATCGTACCGCCCGAGGCCTTCAACTCGACGGTCTGACTTGAAACTTCAACACCGGTTCCGCTCGTGGTCAGGGTCAGGGTGTTGGCTGTGGCACTGGTAATGGTATAGATGGCCGCCTCGGCGCCACCTACATTGATGCGCGAGGTAACATTGTCCTCGCCGGTGGCAGGAGCAGAGGCGCCCGCGCCTTCATTGGCGGCGAAGCCGGCCGAGGAGGAGATCTCGTTGCCGAAGGTGCCCTTGATCAGCGCCGTGCCCTGGTACTCGGTGTCGTTGACGATACGATCGACTTCGGCGAGCAGGGCCTCGAACTCGGACTGGATTTTGGAGCGGTCACTGGCGGCGTTGTCGGAGGCTGACTGGGTTGCCAGTTCCTTCATACGCTCGAGAATGCCCTCCACCTCGTTGGCGGCGCCTTCAGCCGTACTGACCATGGCGCGGGCCTCGGTTACGTTGCGCGAGGCCACCGTCAGCGAGCGCGTGTTGGTGCGCAGCCGGTTGGCGATCGACAGGCCCGCGGCATCGTCCGAGGCATGGTTGATGCGATAACCGCTGGAGAGCTTCGCCATGTTGCTGCTCATCTTGCTATCGGTGCTGGAAAGCTGCCGGTGGGCGTTGAGTGCTGCGACGTTGGTATTAATACGAAGTGACATGTTTGAATCCTCCTTGATTTTTTTTACGACCATCCATGGTCGTGTGGTTTTTTGTTGCGTGATCAGTATTTTCGGCCCTGATCCGGCCCTGCCGGGCACAACCTCCTTTCTCAAAATCTTTGCCGCTTATGTATTCATCGACCACCTTGGCCATTACTTTAATAATTTTTTCCATGCAAGCCATCCAAAACAGCAGGGAACCTCTCAACCATACCCACCTCTCACCCGCATCTTCCCCTTCCTCTTCAGGGGCACCCGGTCAAGTTTACCCCTGGACCTGTCAATTTTCCGCCGGCTTCGGCGCGCCCACTCTACATGCATGTATTTGATATCTTATGCTTTTATTGTCATTCATCTCGCGGCATATGTTTTGCATCCTCTTCCAGCGACATGGTCGAGCCCACCGGATACAGCGAGACCGGGCACGGGAAGAAACTCACCCGTGACGGGCGGAGCCTTGAGGACAGCCGGCAGGCGGTGACTTGATGGATTCCGACAGATACCGGCTATAATGATAAGAGGTAGATATCTTGCCTGGCAATGAGAGCGGATGTCTTTGCACGTCGTCATAAAATATGAGCAGATCAAACCAGCATTTACCCTGAAGGGATGAAGTCTGCCCGAAGCAATCCGCAGAAAGCTTCTCAGCCTTCCGAAAGAGAGAAGCTTCATAACCATTCCTGTTGGTAGTGTGAATCAAACATGGAACAAGGACTAAACAAGCTTAAACAGTTAAAAAGGGCCCTGAAAAGGGATCCTGATTCCTATAACGCCAATCTCCAGATGGGCATGTACTATATATATAAGGAGAACATCCCCGAGGCCCTGCCCTTCCTCGAGAAGGCGTCATCGGCAATGCCGGACAATGCCGAGCTGAGCTTTGTCATCGCCAATGCCTGCCGGGGTATCGGGATTCCTGATAAGGCCGCGCAGTACTTCATCAGGGCCCTTGAGATATCCCCCGACAACTTTGAATACCTGCATGCCTATGGACAGCTGCTGCAGTCATCGGGCGATCTGGACAAGGCCATAGAGCAATTCATCAGGGCCTCGACTATAAAGCCTGAAGGCTTTGAACTCCTCAACGATATCGGGGTGCTCTTCTTCCAGAAGCAGGATTACACACGATCGATCGAGTATCTGGAAAAGGCCTGCTCGTCAAACCCCAACTACAGTCTTGCCTTGGTCAATAGCGGGTATGTCTATCTCGCCAGGGACGAGCTGGAACAGACCAGAACGGTCATCGACAGGCTTGAGTCACTTGACGCTTATGATCCGGAGTTTCTGGAGCTGAAAAACCAGTACCTGAGCCGCTCCAGACAAATATCCGCTCAGCATGAGGAGCTGCAGACCGACCTCAACTTCTCGGAACAGCTCTTTTCGATCATGCCGCTCAAGATCATCAAGAATTTCGGCGAGGACAAGCTTCCCCGGGAGATCGGCCTGTCCATCGTGGTTCCCATCCACAACGAAGAAGAGAACATCCCCCTGCTATACGAGGAACTGGTGGCCGTGCTGTCCAACCTTAGGGAGGCCTATGAGATCATCCTTGTCAATGACGGCAGCACGGACGGGAGCCGGCAGGCCCTGGAGCAGATCGCCCGGGGCGACCGGAATGTCCGCGTCATCGAGTTCCGCCGCAACTATGGCCAGACCGCGGCACTCAGCGCCGGGTTCAAATATGCGCGCGGCAGCGTGGTCATCACCATGGATGCCGACCTGCAGAACGATCCGGCCGACATCCCCCGGCTGCTGGAGAAGATGGCCGAGGGCTACGACCTCGTCAGCGGCTGGCGCAAAGACCGCAACGACAAACAACTCACACGCGTGATCCCTTCGAAAATCGCCAATGGCCTGATCAACCGGCTGATCTCGGCCACCGGGGTGCAGCTGCACGATTACGGCTGCACGCTCAAGGCGTACAAGCGCGGCATCATCAAGAACATCAACCTCTACGGCGAAATGCACCGCTTCATCCCCTGCTTCGCGGCCTGGCTGGGGGTGAAGGTCACCGAGATCCCGGTCAACCACCGCCCCAGGATCCACGGACAGGCCAAGTACGGGCTGTCACGCGTGCCGCGGGTCATCTTCGACCTGCTGGTGGTCAGGTTCTTTGCCGACTATATGACCCGGCCGATCCAGTTTTTCGGCAAGATCGCCCGCAAGCTGGGGGCGGTCGGGGTGCTGCTGCTCTTCCTGTTGTGCCTGGCCACGCTTTTCACCCCCCTGGTGCTCAGCGCCGGCGAACTCCTGATCATGCTCGCCATCCTGATGGTGGCCGTCCTGCAGATCATCACCATGGGTCTCCTGGGCGAGATCATGGTGCGGGCCTATTTTGAGACCCAGAAGAAGGATTCCTTCATCGTCAGGAGGATCATCAACCACTGATGTGCGGCATCGCAGGCATCGTGACAAAGGAACGGGTCAACCCACAGGACCTGACGGCCATGCTCGCGGCCCTGGGTCATCGCGGGCCCGATGACCGCGGCAGCGAGATCATCAGCGGCCCGGACAAGATGGTGGCCCTGGGGCATACCCGTCTGAGCATCATCGACCTGAGTAAGGCCGCCCACCAGCCCATGGCCAACGAAGACAATTCCCTCTGGCTGACCTTCAACGGGGAGATCTATAATTTCCGGGCCTTGAGACATGACCTCGAAAAACGCGGCCACCGGTTCAAGTCAAAGACCGACAGCGAAGTGCTCCTGCACGGCTACGAAGAGTATGGCAGCGGTATCTTCAAACGCCTGAACGGCATGTTCGCCTGCGCCCTCTGGGACAGCCTTAATCAGACCCTCATCCTGGGGAGAGACCGCTACGGCCAGAAGCCGCTCTTTTACTGGCAGCAGGAAGGCACCTTCGTCTTTGCCTCCGAACTCAAGGCCCTGCTCAGGCACCCCGCCATCCATCCCGATATCGACCCGGCCTCCCTCAGTCGCTACCTTTTGTTCGAGTATGTACCCGCCCCCCACTGCCTGATCCGCAATGTGCGCAAGCTGGAGGCCGGCACTTACCTGACGCACCGCGCCGGTGAAATCAAAATCGAACGTTACTGGGAGATCGGCTTTCATAATAATGGTGATCCCTCAATCAGTGACGCAGTCTCAGCCGGCGAGCGTCTGGAACACGAGCTCGAGGCCGCCGTGGGTCGCCACCTGGAAAGCGATGTACCTTTAGGCGTGTTCCTGAGCGGCGGGATCGATTCCAGCGCCATCGTGGCCATGATGAGCCGGCGCCTGCCCGCAAGACAGATCAAGACCTTCTGCATCGGCTTCAAGGAAAGCTCCTTCGATGAATCGGCGCACGCCCGCAAGGTTGCCGGTCATTTCGGCACCGAGCATCACGAGCAGATCCTGGATGCCGGCACGATGCTCGAGATCCTGCCGGAGATCTGGGGCTTCATGGACGAACCCTTGGCGGACGCCTCCATCATCCCCACCTACCTGCTCTCCAGATTCACCCGTGACCACGTCACCGTGGCCCTGGGCGGCGACGGCGGCGACGAGCTCTTCTGCGGCTACGACCCCTTCGTGGCCCATAAACTGGCTGAGGCCTACGCGCTTGTGCCCGGCTGGCTGCATCGCGGCATACTGGAGCCTCTGAGTCGCTACCTGCCGGTCTCGGACCGGAATATGAGCCTTGATTTCCGGCTCAAGCAGACCCTGAAGGGGCTCCCCTACCCGCTGCCCATCCGCAATCAGGTCTGGCTGGGGGCCTTCTCCCTGGAGGAACAGCACCAGCTATTCGCGTCCGATTTTCTGCATGAAGCCCAAAAATGCGACCCCTACGCCGAGATCATGACCACCGATCGCGCCGGCATCTTCCGCGACAAATACGACGAACTGATTTGGCTCTATTCCAAATATTACCTGGCGGGCGACATCCTCACCAAGGTCGATCGCGCCAGCATGGCCTGCTCCCTGGAGGTACGCGCCCCCTTTCTGGACGCCGACCTGACCGATTTCATCAACCGCCTGCCGTCGAACCTCAAGCTGAAAGGCCTCAGGCGCAAATATCTCCTGAAACAGGTCATGCAGAAACATCTGCCCCCAGAAATTCTCAAGCGCTCCAAGAAAGGCTTCGGCATTCCGCTTTCCGCCTGGCTGAAGACCGAGCTTCAGCCCTTCATGCGGGAAACCCTGAACGCTGGGAATACCCAGGCCATCTTCCGGCCCCAGGCCGTGAACACCTTGATTGAGGATCACCTGAACCGGCGGCGCGATAACCGCAAGCAGCTCTGGACACTGATCTGCCTGGAAATGTGGCGGCAGAACCTGATATACAGCGAGGTCTGATGAATGAGCAGGGCAAACCTGGAACAGATCAATGAACTCATGACGGATATCTTTCACGCCTTCAAGAGCCTGCCTGATGAGGCCAAGGAGTTCCTGCTGCAAGAACTCAGCGAATCCCTGCGTACCCGCAACAACTCGAGCGTCTACACCCTCCACACCTTCAAGGGGATCCACCACAAGGCCCTCGAGTTGGGGCTTACGGTACACGGCAGCTCGATACTGGAAATCGGACCCGGCAAGCCGCTGGGTACCGCCATCTTCTGGAATTATGCCGGTGCACGCAAATACACCGCCATCGACAAATTTACCGAAGTGAACCAGGACGATGTGTGGCTGAGACGTTTCCGGAGTCTGCTGGATCACAACATCTTCAATCCATTCGGGATCGATATCGATACCCTGATCAGACAGGAAAACGAAACTCTTAAACTCGATTGCAAACACATCCAGCTGATCCAGGACGATCTGGCAACGCACGATTTTGAGAGCGAAACCTTCGATTTCATTTATTCCAACGCCGTCTTGGAACACATGTGTGATCTCGAGGTCATGTTCAGAAGGCTTCATGAAATCCTGGCACCAGGGGGCCTCATGTTCCACAGCATCGATCTGCGCGAACAT
>CAZUDI010000081.1:0-11418 GCA_964618975.1 uncultured Bacteriovoracaceae bacterium
ACATGCCGTAGGCCTCGCGGTAGTTGACCGCGATCCAGTAGGCGTAGAGCTTGGCCACCCCGTAGGGGCTACGGGGGTAGAACGGCGTGGTCTCGCGCTGGGGGGTCTCCTGCACCTTGCCGAAGAGCTCGCTGGTGGAGGCCTGGTAGAACCTCACGTCGCGCTCCATCTGCAGGATGCGGATGGCCTCCAGCAGCCGCAGCGTGCCCAGGGCGTCGGTCTGGGCCGTATACTCGGGGGTCTCGAAGGAGACCTGCACGTGCGATTGCGCCCCCAGGTTGTAGATCTCGTCCGGACGCACCTCCTGGATGATGCGGATCAGGTTGGTGGCATCCGTCAGGTCGCCGTAGTGCATCAGGAAGCGCAGGTCCTTCTCGTGCGGGTCCTGATAGAGATGGTCCACCCGGCGGGTGTTGAAGCCCGACGAGCGGCGCTTGATCCCGTGCACCCGGTAGCCCTTGTTCAAAAGATACTCGGCCAGATAGGCCCCGTCCTGCCCGGTGATTCCCGTAATCAGTGCCGTTTTCATAACTTAACCTTGCGCCCCGGGGCACAGCTCCGCCCTCCCCGGTGAACCGGGCAGGCTACCTCCTGGCAAAATGAGGTGACCATAGCCATTGTCTGTAACATATTTTCGTCTTTGCCGCTGAAAATCTTAACCGGGTTCAGGGAGACGACCTTTTGCTTAACACATTATAAATATGCATGTATTTATGAGAGCTCTCCCGGGAGGAGATTTCAGCGTGCAGCCTGGCCCGCTCCCCTTCCGTTTGCTCTGTGCCGGCCGCCAGGGAGAGGGCCTGCACGATACAGCCCGCGAGCTCCCCGGCATGGCGCGGGGCGAAGAGGAGCCCCGTGCGGTCGTGCTCCACCCAGGGACGGTTGGCGGCGATATCGGTCACCACCGGTACCAGCCCGGCCGCCAGGGCCTCGAGCAGCGCCACGGAGGTCCCGTCTTCCACGGCGGTGGAGACGAAGACCCGTGCCTTGGTCATGATCGCCGCGATCTTCTCGGGGGGCACACGCCCGAGAAAGGTGATCCTCTGAGCGATCCCGAGTTCCCGGGCCAGATCTTTCAGAAAACATTCCTGAGAACCGCTCCCGGCAATGATGAAACGGGCCTCGGGCCGCTGCTCTAAGACCAAAGGAACGCTGCGCACCAGGGTCTCGATGTCGTAGACCGGCTCCAGGCTGCGCGAAGACAGGATCAGCGCTTCGCTGCGCTCAGATGGCTGGGTGAAGAATCCCTCGGCTACCCCGGAGGGAATGACCGTGGCCTCCTCCAGACCCCGGCAGGCGCGCATGGCCGGCGACACCACCGTCAGGGCCTGGGAGAGCCGGACGGCCAGGGAGAACAGCAGGCGCATCGGGAAGGTGCGGCTGATACGCACGTCCATGCCGCGGGCCGTGTTGATCACGGGCGTTCGCGTGAGAAGGCCCGCCAGCGCGGCGATGAGACCCGTGGGCACGATCCAGTTGCCGTGGATTATATCCGGGGCTTCCCGGGCTACGAGCCGCAAGGCCATATGCAGGCCCGAGGCCATGAAGACCGCCATGGGGAGTACAGGCACGCCCTCGACCTGGTTGAGGGGACGCTCAGAGCTCGGATAGCGGAAGCGGTATACCCTGATGCCGGCGTCTTCCTCGATCAGGGGGGAGGCGGCATAGACCCGCGGGGTGAGCACGACGACCTCAAGGCCCTGATCGGCGAGATCCCGGCACAGCCGGCGGATGAAGATGCCGCGGTATGAATCGGCAAAGTCAGGGTAAGCATTGGTAATCATGAGCACCTTCATGGAGATTGACTATACCACTCCGCGGGAGTCCAGCACCAGCATGATTTCATGATCAGGGGAAGTGAATCCATGGCATTGGGGGGACCGCCCTGCAGATGGCATTCCAGAAATCTCGACCTCCCCCATACCCCCTCCTGTCCCAGGAGGGGGCTGAGCACACCTTCCGGGCGGGGGAGATCTATTCAGGGCCGTACCATGTTCCAGGTTGAAGACGAGAGGCAGGGCTTTCTCTGGGGGGGTAATTGCCTCCAAAGGGAAAATCTTCAAGTAAGGCACCATTTAGGAAAGTGCCTCAAGCTTCTGGTTGTTGGTCTGATTTACCACCAAGACCGTGACAGGCCGTGTCCCACCCTGCGCAGGCCCTGGACATCGCCTTTACGGATCGCTATTATCGCCTATAGGGGTGGGGTTATGCACAGTGAGGAGGTCAGGATCCTTAAGGGTTATCTGAGGATCGACACCACCAACCCGCCGGGCAACGAGTTGGCTGCGGCGCATTTCCTGGCGGATATCCTCGAGCGCGAGGGCATCCCCGCAACGATCTTCGAGCCGGCGCCCGGCCGGGCCAATCTCGTGGCCCGCCTGCCGGGCCGCGGAAAAAAACCGTCGCTCATGTTCCTGAACCACATGGACGTCGTGGGGGTGGAGCCGCAGCACTGGTCGGTGGACCCCTTCGGGGGGGAGATCCGCGACGGCTATCTCTGGGGCCGCGGCGCGCTTGACATGAAGGGCATGGCCGTCATGCAGCTGTGCGCCATGCTTAAGGCCAAGAGGGCGCACTTACCGCTGGAGCGCGACCTCATCTTTTTGGCGGTGGCCGACGAGGAGGAGGGCGGCCGCCTCGGGGCCCAGTGGATGATCGAGCACCATCCCGAGCTGGTGCAGGCCGAGTTCATCGTCAACGAGGGCAGCTTCGGCATCTGCGACATGCCGGGGGTGCGTCTCCCCGTCTTCCCCTGTGCCACGGCGGAAAAGGGGCCGCTGTGGCTGAAGGTTGCCCTCGCGGGTGAAGCCGGCCACGGCTCCATGCCGCCGGATAACCACGCCCCCCACCGGCTGGTGAGAAGTTTGAACCGTCTGCTGGGCGCCCGGCCCCGTCCCGTGCTGGGCCCGGAGGTGGCCCGGCTCCTGGCCGACCTGGGGGCGCACATGCCGACCTTGGGGGCGGCCTGGCTGATGGGTCACCTCGGGCACCCCCTCATCTGGCCGCTCGCCTCCCGGGTGCTGCTCAGGAAAGCGGCCCTGCGCGCCATCCTGACCAACACGTTCAGTGTCGACATGCTCGCGAGCGGCCACAAGGCCAACGTGGTTCCCTCGGAGGCCACGGCCGTAATCGACTGCCGCCTGCTGCCCGGGGTCGACCCGGCGGCCTTTGCCGCGTGGTTCAGGGGGCGCTTGCGCCTGGAGGACGCGCAGCTGGAGGTGCTCTACAGTGAGGCCGGCAGCACCTCCCCCATGGACACGGAGCTTTTCCAGGCCTATGAGGCGGCCCTCAGGGGGGTCTATCCGGAGTGTGTCTTCACCGCCAATCTCTCGGCCGGCTTCTCGGATTCACGCTTTTTCCGCCGCCGGGGCATGGTGGCCTACGGCCTGATCCCCATTGTCCTGGCCCAGAACGAGCTCCCCCTCATCCACGGACACGACGAACGCATCGGGGTCGAGGCCCTGGAGAAGGGCACCGCGGTGCTCTATGACCTCATCCGCCGCCTGGGCTGAAGCCGGCATGCCCGGGGCCGAGAGCGCTCCCGGACCGCGACTGCCAAGCCTCAGGCACCCTCGGCACGGCGGTTTGTGCGTCTGACAAGGTGTCTGAGGTCGGAGAAGACCTCGATTAAGAGTGCTTTGAGGTCGAGCTCGATGAGGTAGAAGGCCGGCACGAGCAGCAACGTGATCAGGGTGGCGAAGAGGACGCCGAAGCCCAGGCTCAGCGCCATGGGGATCAGGAAACGCGCCTGCAGCGAGGGCTCGAAGATCATGGGTGCCAGGCCCAGAAAGGTGGTCAGTGAGGTCAGGATGATGGGCCGGAAGCGGCGGATACCCGCCTTCTGCACCGCCTCCTCCACCGGGAGCCCCTCGTTTCTGAGCGCGTTGGCCTTGTGCACCAGCACCAGCGAATCGTTGATCACCACGCCCGCCAGCGCCACCACCCCGAACATGCTCATAAGGCTCAGGGCGTAGCCGAAGAGGATATGCCCGATGAGCGCCCCCACAAAGCCGAAGGGGATCGCCAGCAGCACCACCAGGGACTGGGCGTAGCTCTTGAAGGGGATGGCCACCAGGCAGTACATCACCAGCAGGGCCAGGGCAAAGCCGGTCAGAAGGCTGTTGAAGGATTCCTGGCCCTGCTTTTTCTCCCCGCCGAAGGTGTAGCTCAGTCCCGGGTAGTGCCCCATGAGGGCGGGAAGCTCGTCACCTTCCAGAGCCGCGAGCACCTTGTTGAGGTCGGTCCTGCCCGGTGCGATATCGGCGCTCACCGTGATGGTGCGTTTGCCCTGTGTGCGGTTGATGGAGGTGTATGACCGGCCGTTCTCGACCCGGGCGGCAACGGTCAGGGGGATCTCCCCCCCGGAGGGCGTTCTCAGAATGAGATCCTGAATCGTCTGCTCCGAGGTGCGCTCGCTTTCCGGCAGACGTACCGCGACGGTGACCGTGTCACGCCCGCGCTGCTGCTCGAGGGCTTCGGCCCCGTAGACGGCGGCCCTGATCTGGCGGCCGATCTCGGCCGGGGTAAGCCCCAGGCTGCGGCCCGTGGGAAGGATCGTGAAGTCGCGCTGCGGCTTGCCGAGGGCGAAGCCGTCGTCCACGTCGATGATGCCCTCGTAGCCTTCCAGGGAGCGGGCGAGGCGGGCGCTGGCCTTTTCCAGCACCTCCATGTCACGGTGACTGAGTTCGATGACGAGCGGCCGGCCGCGATGCGGACCCACCTGGGCCGATTCGAAGCGCAGGGACTCCAGCCCGGCGATCTCGCCCGTGGCCTCGCGCCAGGCGTTCGTGATCTCCTGGACGCTCATGGTCCGCGCATCTGCCGGGCTCAGGAGCAGGGTGAAGCGCAGGTTGTGGGCGTCGGTGATCATGGAGATCAGACCCTCGCTGAGGGTCTCTTCCCCGCTGGCCTGAATGACCGTGGCGCAGGCCTCCTCGATGATGCGCCGCACCCTTTGAGTCTGCTCGAGCGGGGCATCAAAGGGCAGGACGGCCTCCACATTGACCCAGTCTGCCTCGGCGCTCGGCATGAGGGTGAAGGGGATGCGGCCGCCCCTGACATAGCCGACGGTCACGAGCAGGATGGCCACGCCGACGGCCAGCGTCTGCCAGCGGTTTCTGATGCACCACCCCACGGCGGGGCCGTAGACCTTCTCGGCAAAGGTCACGATGCCCTCGGCCATGAAGCGCTGAAAGCGGGCCAATCCCCCGGTGCGCCTGGGGACACAGGCCGTGGTGGCCCGCACCCGACTCAGGTGGGCCGGCAGGATGAAGAGCGATTCGAAGAGTGAGATCATCAGCACGACGATCACCACGATGGGGATGTTGCGCATGACCTTGCCCCAGTCGCCCTGGACGAAGAGCATGGGGCCGAAGGCCGCCACCGTGGTGAGCACGGAGAAGACCACCGGCATGGCCACCTCCCGGGCGCCCATGATCGAGGCCCGGGTGCAGTCGTCCCCGTGCAGGCGGTGTTCGTAGATGTTCTCGCCCACGACGATGGCGTCGTCCACCACGATCCCGAGCGTGATGATATAGGCGAACAGCGAGATCATATTGATACTGATGTCGAATCCCGGTAGGAAGAGGAAAGAGCCCAAAAAGGAGATGGGGATTCCCATGGAGACCCAGAAGGCCAGCGAGGGCTGCAGAAAGAGCCCCAGGAAGACGAGCACCAGCACCAGCCCGATACAGCCGTTGCGTACCAGCAGGCTGACGCGGTCACGGTAGATCTCGGAGCGATCCGCGATAATGGCGGTCTTCACCCCGGGCGGCAGGGCTGCGGTCAGGCGCTGCGCATAGGCCCTGACCGCATCGGCGACCTGCATGGGTGTCTGATCGCCCACCCGGTAGATCTGCAGCCTGACGGCGCGCTGGGCGTTGAAATAGGCGAACTGCTCCACGTCCTCGAAGCCCTCGCTGATACGGGCGATATCGCCGAGTTTCACCTGTGAGCCGGCGGAGGTACCCACGATGGTGATGTCGGCGAACTCAGGGGCCCAGTCGCGGCGTTCCATGGTGCGCAGCAGCACCTTGCCGGCCTTGGTTTTAAGCTCGCCGGCCGGCAGTTCGACCGCCGTGGCCCGGATTATGGTTGCCACCTCCTCGATGGTGAGCCCGTAGGTCCGCAGCATCTGCTGGGGGATCTCGATGGAGATCTCCCGTGGACGGGTGTTGGCCAGCTCCACCTTGGAGATGTCTTCTTCCTCCAGGAGGTCGTCCCTGATACCCTCGGCGAGCTCCTTGAGCGTGTTTTCACTGGCGTCCCCATAGAGCACGAGCTGCAGGACCTCGTGATCGGTGGAGGGGATCTCCACCATGGGGTCCTCGGCGTCGTCCGGCAGGGTGGAGATACGGTCTACGGCATTCTGGATGTCGGAGGCGACCTGGGGCTTGTCGGCGTCGAAGAAGAGCTCGGCCTGGATGGTGGCCAGGCCCTCGATAGCGACCGAGGTGACCTCCTTGATGCCGTCGATGCCCTCGAGGGCCTCTTCCACGGCCAGGATGATGCCGCTCTCCACCTCGGCGGGCGAGGCCCCGGGATAGGGAACATTGATGACGACCATGTCCACCTCGAAGTCCGGGAAGACCTCCTGCCGGACGCTGGTGGCGATCATAATGAGCCCGCCCGCCAGCAGGATGAACATCAGCAGATTGGCGGCGACGTGATTCTGCGCCATCCAGGCGATGGGCCCTGTGAATGCGTTCTTCATCCCTGGTGATCTCCCTTGAGGGGAGCCTGGTGACCGTTTCCATTGAGTCGGAGCTGCATGCCGGGCACGGGCGCGGCGATGCGGGAGGTGATCAACCGCTCGCCGGGCTCAAGCCCCCGCACGAGGGCATCATCGTGGCGGCGCCACACGATCGGGACCTGGCGCACCTCGAGGGTGTCGGATTCGTCCAGCAGCCAGACACGCCCGTCCTCGCGCAGGGCCTCGCGGGGGATGACGTACACTTCCTGAACCTCTTGGCCGGCAATCTCCAGCGTTACATAGGATCCCAGCAGCAGCGGGGCCGAGCCATCGGCTTTGAGGGGTTCCGGCACCCGGATCAGCAGGCGTGCCATGCGACCCTGAGGGTCCACATCCCGGAGGAGCCGCTCAACGAACCCGGTATGGTTCAGAAGGGTCTCGCCGGAACGCTGGAGGACCCTGACCCTCGATCCGGAAGCCTCCATTCCGACAGAGGGAGATCCCGTCATGGTGAGCCCCGGGATATCGATCCAGGCCAGATCCTCGTGCAGGACGGAGGCCTGGACACGGAAAGAATCACTGCCGGCGAGCGTGGCGATGGTTGTGCCGGGTGAGAGCCGCTGCCCCTCTTCGACGTTCTCCCCCAGCACGACGGCGTTGAAGGGGGCGCGGATGGTGGTGCGCTCGAGATCCAGCGCGGCCTTATCAAGGGCGCTCTGTGCCGCGACCAGGGCGGCCTCGGCATTTTTGAGTTGCGGCTTGCGCAGGGCCAGGTCCCGGCCGGCCGCGCTGACCTCCACCTCGCCTCCGAGCAGCTCCCATTCGCGGCGGGCGACCGCGGCGCGGCCGAGCTCGGTCTCGAGTTCCACCCGGGCCTTGGTCAGGGCGGATCGCTGCTGCTCGAGGGCCAGTTCATAGTCCCGGGGGTCGATATGCACAAGCTCTTCGCCCTCGCGCACCAGAGAGCCGGGGATGAGCTTCGGGTTCTGCCACACCACCACGCCCGTGACCTGCGGCTGCAGGGAGACCTCGCGTGCGGGAATGACCAAGCCGGTCGCAGTGATCATGATGCGGCTCGTGACAGGCACCAGCGGGAGAACCTCGACGACGGGTACGGCAATCGATACGGGGCGGCGCTTGGCTTGTGGTTTGGTTCGGACGAGCCCCTGAAGTATGATGAAGCCGGCCCCGATGATGATGACGACGATCAGAAATTTGTAGAAGGATCTCACAATAGGTCTCCTGTCTGGTTTTCGCGGGTGAGCTTCGTGGTCCAGGTACCGCCCAGCGCGCGGCACAGCTGCACACGCTGTGAGATGAGCTCGTAACGTGCCGTGACCAGCTCCTGCTCGGTTGACTGCAGGGCGTTGAGGGCGGTGAGCACCCCCAGGTAGTCGCTCAGACCGTGAGTGTACTGCCGGCGCGCCTGATCGAGGGTGGCCTCGGCCAGCGCGAGCTGCTCCGAGAGCCTGTCCACATAGGCCGCCTGCGCCTTTTCGCCCACCAGGGCGTCCTCCACCTCGGCCAGGGCCTCGAGCACGGTCTGTCCATAGGCGCTGAGACGTTCTTCCACCACGGAACGCGTGCGATCGACCTCGCGGTTTCGGGCATGGCCGTCGTAGACGCTGGCCGCGATACTCCCGGCGACGCTCCAGATCATGCGGTCGAAGAGATCCGCGAAGCTCTGGGCGCCCCAGCCGCGGGAGGCACGGAGATTCACCTGGGGGAAGCGGCTGGCCACGGCCTCGGCCACGCGCTGATCCGCGGCGGCGATCCTGAGCTCGGCCGCGCGGACATCGGGCCGCAGGTTCAGCAGGTCCGCTGGAAGGCCGGGATCGGGCAGGGGCGCCAGGGCAGGCAGGGCCTCGGGAAGGCTCCCGATCACGCTGGCGGGCGGACGCCCCCTGAGCACATTGAGCTGGTGGGTCAGGACAGCGATCCGGGCCTCGATGAGCGGCATCTGGGCGGCGATAGCGGCCAGCTGCTGGCGCTGCTGGTAGATCTCCAGGGCCGTGGCCAGTCCCCGGGCGTAGCGCTGTTCGACGAGGTCGAGCTGGGAGAGGCTGACTGCATGCTGGGAGCGGGCCAGCCTGAGCTGGGAGGATTGCGCGACGAGCGCAAACCAGGTCTCGGCCGCCTGTGCGCTCAGGCTCATGGCCATGGTCTCGAGGTCTAGGCGGGTGGCCTCCTTCTCGAGCCGGGCCGCCCGGTGCCCGGAGGCCAGGCGCTCCCACAGGTCGACCTCATAGGAGGCGCCCAGCGTGAGGCTGTGGGAGCGGGTATGCACGGAGGCCACGTTCGGGAGGGGCTCTGTGAGCACCACGTGGGTCCTCGCACGGGTGGAGGCGCCCTCCAGTCCGATCTGCGGTCGGCGGATCGCGGCGGTCTGATCAGAGACTGCCTCGGCCTGGCTGAGGCGTGCCCAGGCCTGCTGCAGGTTGAGGTTGGCGGCGAGTACCTCGGCTACGAGGGCACTGAGCTGCTCGTCGCCGAAATCCTCCCACCAGTTTGTCCTGCCCGCAACGGGTGTTCCGGGCCGAGCCGCGTAGGACGCGGGAAGCTTCACCGGCGCTTCAAAATCGCTTCTGGCCCGGTAGGGGGCACAGGAAGCCATGAGGACCGCCATGAGCACGAGGGCCGTGAAGGGGATGTCAGCCTTCATGGCCATCTCCCAGGGAATCGGTGTCGGAGCCTTTCTCGGGGATGAAGTTTCCTGTGGGGGAGCCCTCCCGCATGGCCTGGATACCCCCCAGGGAGAAGCGCGTGATGCAGCCGGCGATCTTATCGAGCTCTTCCTCGTGCGGTTCGAGCATGAGGACGGTGCGGAAGCTCTGGGTGTGGGGGCCGTAGAACAGGCACTGGCCGATGATGCTCGTCGCACAGGTGAAGGTGTCCTGCGTGGTGCAGCCGTCTCCGAGCAGGTCGCCGACGATCTCGATGAGGAGCCCCTGTAGCGGGTTGGCGAGCTCGGTATGCAGCTTGACCAGGGCCGGGGATGGATCCAGCATCTCCCGCACCAGGAGGGAGTGCCGCCCCCCAATCAGGGTGAGGCGGTAGAAGAAGGAGCGGATGAAGGCGTGCAGGCGCTCCTCGGCGCTGGGTTTTTTGCTCAGGCCCATGGTGGGGGGGTACAGGGCCAGCGCCCGGGTGAAGAGATCGCGATAGACCTCGAGATAGAGCCCCTCCTTGTCGCGGAAGTAGTAGTTGACCGAGGCGATGCCGACATCCGCCCGGCGACAGATCTCGCGGATTGTGGCCGCCTTGAAGCCGTATTCGCCGAAGACCGCTGCCGCCGCTAGCAGCAGACGCTCCCGCGGTGTGCCCTCTTCCATGATCACAACCTTGAACAGACGTTTTGAACAATTGATTAAAACAAATGATCGGCTCCGTCAAGCCCCTTTTTCTTTATGGGCCGGGGCGGTCTCTGCCCGGGTCCTTTTGTCGACCGATTGCCCAACCTTTTTGATGGCTACGGGAGTGAATGCCATACGGATGGGACGGTTCCGGTCAAAGATGGCGGCCGGCCTGGACGAGAGAGTACCATTGGGGTGGGGCTTGTCCCGTGAGCGTGCCTTTATAATGATATGGGTCACATTCGCCGATGTCTGCGGGGGCAGGGCCTGATTGGGAGTTCAATGATTAGGCCAAGTCACTTTCGGGGCGGAACTGCAGGGCCTCGGCCACATGCCGCTCCCGGATCTGTCCCTGGCCGTCCAGGTCGGCAATGGTGCGCGCCACCTTGATTACACGGGTGTAGCCCCGCATGCTCAGGTGATAGCGCCTGAGCGCCGACAGCAGCAGACCCCGGCCGCCCGCATCCAGGGAGCAGATGTGTTCCAGGTCCCTGTCCGGGATATGGGCGTTGGAAAAGCCCCGCTTTGCCTGACGGGCACGGGCGTCCAGGACGCACTGTCTGACCAGGGAGGAGGTCGTGGAGCCCTTTGCCTCCAGGACGCTGCGGGCATCCACCGGGTCGACCCACACGTGCAGGTCCACGCGGTCGAGGAGCGGTCCGGAGATGCGCGAGACATAGTGCGCCACCATGACCGGCGTGCAGCGGCACTCCCGTCCCGGGTGGCCTCTGTATCCGCACGGGCAGGGATTCATGGCGGCTATTAGTTGGAAGCGTGAGGGAAAGGTCAGCGCCGTCCCGGCACGGGACACGGTAACGCAGCCGTCCTCGAGGGGTTGCCGCATGGCCTCCAGGGCGCTGCGCCGGAATTCCGGCAGCTCGTCGAGGAAGAGCACCCCGTTGTGAGCCAGGGTCACCTCGCCCGGGGTAGGCACATTGCCCCCCCCGATAAGGCCGATGTCGGTGATGGTATGGTGGGGGGAGCGAAACGGCCGCGTGGAGATGATGCCCTCCCGCTTGAGACGGCCGGCAGCGGAATATATCTGGGTGCATTCGAGCACCTCGTCTCTGTCCAGCTCCGGCAGGATGGAGGGCAGCCGGCGGGCCAGCATGGACTTGCCGGCCCCGGGCGGCCCGACCATGAGCAGGTTGTGAAAGCCTGCCGCCGCGATCTCGAGGGCGCGCTTGGCCAGGTCCTGGCCCGTGACCTCGCCCAGGTCCGGCGGGGGTGTCCCCTCGGGGACGATATCTCCTTCCGGGGCCTCCGTCATGCCCGGGGTCTCATCTCGGAGCAGGGCCACGGTCTCGAGCAGGCTCTTGACCGGCCAGACCGGAGAACCTGCCAAGAGGGCTTCACGGGCATTCTCCGCCGGGC
>CAZUDI010000082.1:0-3552 GCA_964618975.1 uncultured Bacteriovoracaceae bacterium
GCTATGCCAGGGCCGGGAAGAGGCCCTTGAGGCCGTTGGCGATGAATTCGATGGCGATGGCCGCCAGGATCAGGCCCATGACGCGGGCAAAGATGTTGATGCCGGTCTGGGAGATGCGGCTGGAGATCCAGGGGATGAATTGGAACATGACCCATAGGATCAGCCCCAGCAGGAGTATCTCCAGCCCGATCACGACATAGTGCTCGATGCGGGGGCTGCGGTGGGCATAGAGAATCACCGTGCTGATCGATCCCGGGCCGGCCAGCAGCGGCATGGAGAGCGGCACGACGGCCACGGAGTCCTTGGACGCGTCCTCGCGCAGTTCTTCCTTGGTGTAGACCACCGAGCTCTGCCGGGCCTGCAGCATGGATATGGCCATCAGCAGGAGGAGAATGCCCCCGCCCACCCGGAAGGAGTTGATGCTGATGCCGAAGAATTCCAGGATGAATTCGCCGCACACCAGGGCGATCAGCAGGATCAACGTGACCGAGGTGACCGTGATCCGGGATATCTTGCGGCGCTCTTCCATCGAGGCGTCCGCGGTGAGCGCGATGACGATCGGGATGGCCCCGATCGGGTTGAGGATCGCCAGCAGGGCGATGAAGATCTTGGTGTATTCCGTGAACTCCAGCATAAAATACCTCCTGCCTTCATGTACGCGCAGGCGCGTCCTGTATTCAAGGTCTGGCCCACCGGAGCGGCAGCGGCGGACCTGCAGTTTCTAAATACGATTTTCTGGCCTGTTCGGGAAGGGTTTTCCGCCGCTTATGGCTTCCGGCGGGGCGGCCTTGGGCCCCGGGGGCATGCCCTTGCACCAGCAGGCCCCGGCAGGCAGGGACACTCGGTGGTGAATGCGGCGTCTTAGGAAGGATAGGTGTAAAAACATGGGGCATGCACCTTGTATCCGGCACCGAGCGGGTCTATTTTCTGATAAGGCAGGAGGCGTGTTGCGAGGGAAAGCGGAATGCAGGCGCATCACGGGCCTAACCCTGGCGGCCCTGCTCACGCACAAATCCGGCCGCGACGCAGGGGCGCTGCCATGCGGGGTGCGCAAGGATAACCCCTCGACCTCACACCGGATCCATGGACACGATTCCGTCGCAGCACAGGAGATACCTATGTTTAATGAACCGATCGGGAGTGCCCTCAGACAGCTGTTTGAAGAGGTCCCCCTGATGGTCGCCCTCCTGGGGGTGGACCATCGGCTGATCTGGGCCAACAGATCCTATCAGAAGGCCGCCGCCTTGTCCTCGCCGCCGGGGCAGGCAGTCAGTTGCTATAGCGTATGGGGCTTCGGCGGGCCCTGTCCCGGGTGTCCGTTCGAGCAGGTGATCAGGGGCGCCGAAGTCACCGGGGCCGTTGTGAGTCCCCCCGGGCAGGGCGCGGAGTGGGAGCCCCAGGTCATCCTTCTCACCCCCCTGACGGGTGCCGACGGCGCCCTCAGGGGGGTGCTTGAGACAAGGTGCCCCGCCGGGGAGCGTACGGCGGAAGGCATGGCCGAGCCCCTGCGTCGGGAGCACGATCAGTTGCTCTCGGTCCTGGACAGCATCGACGAGGCCATCTACGTGGCCGATATGGAGACCTATGAGATCCTCTTTATCAACCGTGTGTTGCAGCAGGTTTTCCCCAATGCGTCTCTCGGCGGGATCTGCTACCGGGAGTTCCAGGGTCTGCAGCAGCCCTGCAGCTTCTGTACCAACGAGATCATCTCGCGGCCGGGACACCCCATGCACCGCTGGGAGTATCACAACCCGCTCACGGAGAGGGACTACGCCATCACCGACCGGGTGATCCGCTGGCCGGACGGCCGCAAGGTGCGCTTCGAGATCGCCACCGACATCACCGAGCGCAAGCAGGCCGAGAGGACCCTTAAGCGGCGACTGGAGTACGAGCGGCTGCTCACCCGTATCTCCCGTCTGGCGGCCCGGGAGGGCAGCCTGAACGTGATTCAGGAGCAGTGTGTGGCCACCCTGGGCGAAACGCTCGGTGTCAGCCGGGTCTATATCTTCGAACACCGCCACACCACAGACACCATGGACAACACCTTCGAGTGGGTCGCTCCCGGTATCTCCCCCCAGCAGGAAAAACTGCAGGGCCTGCACTCTTCCGAGATGTCCTGGTGGACAGATACGCTGAAAAAGGGCAATATTATCCGTTTCGAGGACATGGAAGACATCCCGGATGAAGGCACCAAGGAGGTCCTGCGGGCGCAGGACATCCTTTCGGTCCTCGTGGTCCCGCTCTTCGTGGCCGGGAGCTACTACGGTTTCATCGGCTTCGACGAGTGCCGCTGTCGGCGCGCATGGCCCGAGGACGATGTCTACCTGCTGCAGGCCATGGTGCAGAGCCTGGCGGCGGCCATCGAGCGCCACCGTGCCGCACAGGAGAAGGAGATCCTCCAGAACCAGCTGGCCCAGGCCCACAAACTGGAATCCATTGGCCGGCTGGCGGGTGGGGTGGCCCATGACTTCAACAATATGCTGGGGGTGATCCTCGGCCATGCGGAGTTGGCGAGCGCGAAGCTCGCCCCGGCACACCCGCTGCATGCCGACCTGGAGAGCATCCGCAAGGCCGCCCAGCATTCGGCCGACCTCACCCGCCAGTTGCTGGCCTTTGCCCGCAAACAAACGATCTCCCCCAGGGTGCTCGACCTGAACCGGACCGTGGAGGGGTCGCTCAACCTGCTGCGGCGAATCATCGGGGAGGATATCGCGCTGGATTGGAAGGCGGGGGCGAACCTGGGACAGGTCAGGATCGATCCGTCCCAGATCGAACAGATCCTGACCAGCCTGGCGGTCAACGCCCGGGACGCCATCAAATCCGGGGGCCGCATCTCCATTGCGACCCAGGCGGTGACACTGGACGAGGCCCGCTGCCAGGAACACTCCGGCCTCGAGCCGGGCGAGTACGTGGTGCTCACCTTCAGCGACGACGGCTGCGGCATGGACCGGGAGACCCTCGCAAGGATCTTCGACCCCTTCTTCACCACCAAGGAACTCGGCCAGGGGATCGGCCTGGGCCTGGCCACGGTCTACGGCATCGTCCGACAGAACGACGGCATGATCGACGTCGCTAGCGCCCCCCTTGCGGGGACCACCTTCACGCTCTATCTGCCGCGCGCCGCCGGCGCGCCGTCTGCGGCCCCGGCGCAGAAACAGGCAGAGAGTGCCCGTGGCGGTTCGGAGACCATCCTGTTGGTTGAGGATGAACCGGCCCTGCTGGAGATGGGCAAGGCCATGCTCGAACGTCTGGGCTACCGGGTTCTGGCGGCGCACACGCCGGGAGAGGCCCTCAAACTCGCCCGGGAGAACGCCGGGGAGATCCAGCTGCTCATGACCGATGTGGTGATGCCCGAGATGAACGGCCGTGAACTGGCCAAGAGGTTGCTGGCGCTCTATCCGGAAATCAGGCGTCTGTTCATGTCCGGCTACACGGCCGACGCCCTCGCCCACCACGGCGTGGTGGAAGAGGGCGTGTATTTTCTCCAGAAACCCTTTACCCTCAAAGAGCTCTCCGCCAGGGTCCGGGAGGTGCTGGGTGCCCTCTGAGCAT
>CAZUDI010000082.1:3652-11386 GCA_964618975.1 uncultured Bacteriovoracaceae bacterium
TCTGACCCTCAAAGAGCTCTCCGCCAGGGTCCGGGAGGTGCTGGGTGCCCTCTGAACATGGAGGGGCTTCCGGAGGCGGCCTCACTCCTCGATGATGATGGAGCGTGATTGGCAGGATCTTTCGCGCAAAGAGACCAGTTCCTGATAGGCGTGAGAGCAGAAGCAGTCGATCACCTTCTGCGGGGTATCGAAGCGGATGAGCAGCACGCGCTTGGGGTGCCAGCCTCCGTTGACCGGGGTGATATCCCGGGAGTGCAGCACGATCTGCCCGCCGTACTCAGGTGCGATCACGCACACCTTCTCGATGAAATCGGCATAGATGTCTTCATCGGTTACCTCGATATCGGCGAAGAAATAGGCCGCCATGGCTCCTCCTTTCTGCCGGGGTGTATGCAGGGTGAAAGGTTTCTCGGATGTTCATGTCCGTTCTGCCCGCGGATGGCGGTCGGTTTCTCTCGAAGAGGCACGGCCCCCTTCCGTGAAGTGATCTTAGCACATAACCCGCTTGGGTGCGATCCCCTGTTGGGGTCTATTCCTCAGCGTGCAATGCGGGTGAATTTGGAGCCCTCCAGGGTGAGGTTGTACATCAGACCCTTCTGGGCGAAGACAAAGCCCACAATCGGCGCCCTGATCGCGGTGCTGTCCAGCGAAACCCCCACCCCCAGATCGATGAGCGCCACCGAACCGTCGATGCCTACCTCCCAGCCGTGGCTGGCGCGGAAGTCCTGCAGGGCTGAAGCCTGCATGAAGACGAGGATGAGGGTCTTCTTCTGGGCACCGAGCTGGAAGCCGAAGGAGGCCCCGGCCGTGCTGTAATAGTCCACGGTCTTGCCGCCCAGGCGCAGGGCCCCCTCGCCGTACTCGCCGCCGATGCCGATTCCGGCCTTGTAGACGTGAGGGAAAACCAGCACGCCCCGGGCGCTGTTCAGGAATTCCTGGCCGCCCTTGACCTCCCTGGCGAACCGCTCCAGGGCGACGTCCACGCTGACCTCGATCTCGCGCGCCGTGGCCGCCTGCGAGGCCGCCGGGAGCAGCAGGCCCAGCAGGATGAGCATGAGGGCGAGATTTGCCGCCAGGGCATAAGCGGTGTGACTTAAAGGACTCTTGGTGCGGTGTCTCTTCATCGGGCTGTCCTTTCAAGATGTTGTTGTGTTGTCTGGATGTTTGAATGGCCTGAGGGTCGCATTCCCCGCTGCTTGCGGCGGGAAAGCAGGGGCCTCAGGCTTGCCCTGGGGTTCATCCCCCTGATCGGGTATTTCTTCCGCCTGTCCGGGGACATGTCCGGGCAGGGGGGCCGGTGCCGTGCCACGATCCGCCTCAATCACCCCTGGTTCTCTTCCGCTACATCTTGCTCGAAATCGGCGCCGGGCACTGTGAGCGCAAGGGGGTCGAAGCGGTATTCGCGCCTGAAGGTGGCGATGATCTGATCGAGGGGCACTTCGGCGAACTCGCCGAGGTAGCGGAGGTATTCCATGTGACGCTGCCCGTCCAGGTCGAAGGGGTGGAAGAGGGCGTCGGTGCGCCCGTCGAACTCCAGCGGCCGGAGCTTGAGTCGCTCACAGAGCTCGATGTTGAAGGCGGGCGTGGCCTTGACCCAGACCCCGTCCAGGAAGATGGAGCAGTAGCCGTGCCAGAAGAAGACATCGGTCTGCATGGCCTCACGCATGCGTTGCGTGCTCAGGTGGTTGCGCACGTCGGCAAAGCCCAGCCGGGCCGGGATCCCGCAGGCGCGGCAGCCGGCGGCCAGCAGGATGGCCTTGGCCACGCACCAGCCCTGGCCCTTGGCGAGGGTGGTGCTCGCCCGCAGTCCGGCCACCGAAAGCGTGAGGTCGTAGGGATTGTAGCGCACAGAATCCCGTACGGCATAGTAGAGGCGCATGGCCTGCTCGCGCGGGGTCCCGGCGTCTATGGTGTGGCGGGCGGCAAAGGCCGTGATAGAGGCATGATCGCAGTCGATGGTCGCGGAGGCCTCGAGATAGTCCTTGATCGTGGTCGTCATCATATCGGGCTCCCTTGTCTTCAGTGCTGCCCTTCCTTCCCCGGCAGGTTGCCGGGAGAAAGGCCCCTCTAGTGACACCGTTTAATGGCCTGAGGGTCGCATTCCCCGCTGCTTGCAGCGGAAAGCAGGGGCCTTAAGGCTTGCCCTGCGGTTCATACCCATGATGCCTGTTTTCAGCGGAGGGCTTGACCTATATGCACGCACCCCTGACAGACGCATTCTTAACATACAAGTATTGTTGACGTCCAATGCTTCCCCTGCCGGCCTCTTCCCGGAGAGCCGATCAGGGGCTCTCCATCTGGGCACCGCGCATGATGCGCCACCAGGCCAGGCCGTGCAGGGCGTCATGGCGCCGCGTGAGTTCCCGCGGGTCGGGCGGGGTCGCCGGTAAGGCCTGGCCGGTGAGGGGGAAGATTCTGGGCGTTTCTCCCAGCTCGGCGATGTAGTCCGGCCCGATGGCCAGGCAGCGTCCGATGCCCGGCTGGCCCTGCGTGTCGGGATCGAGGAGGTCCCGCCCCAGACTGTGATAGGTGAAGCCCGCCGGGGCGGCGAGTTCGATGAGGGTGGGGGCCATGTCCAGATGGGAACCCACCGCCTGTGCGGGCACGCTGATGCCCGCGAGCACCTCCGGGCCGTAGAGCACGAAGGGGACGGCGGTGCGTTCGAAGAGGTCGGGATCGGTGAGCACGGCGCGGTTGCGGTGCGCGGCATTGTCGGCGGTTACGGCCACGAGGGTGTGCCCGAGCCGGGCCGTGATCCGGCGGGCGAAGTCGGCCACACAGCGGTCGGCGTACCAGAAATGGCCGAGCATGTTAAAATCCACTTCCGGATTGATCTGGGACACGAGTTCGGAGGGGATCCGGGTCAGGGAAAAGCCCTTGGCGCGCACGTCCACGTCATAGGGGGGATGGAAGGTGGAGGTCAGCACGAGGTTGAAACTGGGTTGTGTATCGTCGGCGCTTTCGAGCACGAAGCGGAACAGGTACTCGTCGTCCACGCCCCACTCGTTGGCCTCCGCCCAGCCGCCCATGTGCGCGCCGCCGAAGATCTCGTCGAAGCCCTGCGAACGGCAGAAATCGCCGATGCGCTGCCAGCTTAAGAACCCGCCGTAGAACAGGCGTGTGCGGTAGCCCAGATCCCGGAAGGCCACGGCCAGGCCCGAGGGATAGGCCGTGGCGGCCGTCTTCTGGTAATTCGTGATCACCCCGGCATCCGGCAGGCCGGTGACGATCGCGGCCAGCGAAGACATGGTGCCGTTGGACGAGGAGATGAAGCGCTCGATATTCAAGCCTTCACCGGCCAAGGATACGAGCCCCTCGGCCAGGCCCAGGCCCCGGTATTGCTCCCACATGGGCCAGGCGCTGTAGCTCTCGGCGATGACGAGGAAGATGTGCCGGGGGGGCTGACCCTTGGGCCCCCGGGCGGTCCGGAGCAGGTAGGTATCCAGGTCGTCGTGATCCTGCATGCCCCCACACACAGTGCGCGCTGCCCGGGAGATGTCTCGGTCGGGCAGGAAGAGCTCGATACCCTGCGCGTGCGCGAGGCGATAGTGCTGCCTGAGCGCGTAGCGCAGGGCGGTGTAGGGGTTCAGCACGGTTTTGTTGAGGAAATCGTCGCGGGTGATGCCCGCATCCCGCAGCTGGACCGGCCGTCGTCCGGCGGAGCCGCGGATGCCCACCACGAAAAGGGCCACGATCAGTACCAGGGCCAGCACGGGCCAGGCGCCCCGGGGGGTAGGCGGCCCCATGGGCAGCCAGGATATCTTCCGTCGCGTGGGGGCGAGTAGGGCGCGCGCGATTCGGGTGCTCAGCCAGACGATGAGCGCGAGGGCGATGAGCATGGGAATCAGGTGGTATTCCTTCCAGATGGTCTGTAGCGTGGCGCCCAAATCGTCGTAGATTAGGCCGAAGAGGTAGTGGTTGAACTGGTCGCCGAATTCAGCGAAGTAGGCCAGGCTGAGCACGCACAGGAAGGCGGAACAGGCGATGAAGAGGTAGGCAATAACGTGCCTGACGCGGTCCGATGCCCGTTGCATGTCGATAAGGCCCGAGGCCAGAGCCATCAGGAAGGGGATCAGGATGAAGCTCGTGGCGATGACGCTGTCGTAGCGCATACCGTTCAGGACGGCGGCCAGGATGTCCCCCGCGCTGCTGGCCGCAGCGATCCTTTCCCGGAAGAGGAAAAGGAAAGCGGCCCTGAACACCAGGAAAAAACCCATACAGAAGAGCCACAGGGAAGACACCTTTCTGAGATTGCCGAAAACACGATTCCAGTCTTTCATCCCCATCCCTATAGTGTAAGGGTAAGCCGCCTGTTTGCGATCGTCTCTCGCCGCAAAACCCCACTGGCCGGGCAATTCCACCCCGGCTGTCCCCCATCTTCGTTCGGGCCCGATATGTTTGATGTGCGCTGGCGCGCAAGTCAAGCCCCGGGGCCGTCCTTGCCGTGGAAACATAACTTGAATCTAACCGCTAGCATATCTTGCCTGGTCTTTCCAAGCTTGATTTCTCTGCCCGCAGACTGGGTCTCCACATGCGTGCGGTTTTTGACGCTGCCTGGGGGCCGCGGTTGAATCGTTCTGGGGATATATTGCCCGACGCATAGGGCCTCAGGGGAAGGACAGGGGCTTGGCCGGTCCATACGCATTCTCTGACGCTGGAAGACACGCCTTTGGCACCTTACCAAGATGGGGGGCTCGTGACATGCGGGATCGAGATGAACGGGAATATTCCCTGGAGCTTGTATGGCGTGAAGAGGCTAACAGACTTTATCCTGATTATTCATAAACGTATGCGTTTAGATTCGTGCCCCTAGGAAGGCGTCGGGCACGGGTGCCGCGGGGCGGGGTTGGGGTAGGGACGCTTTGGAATGTAGCTTGCAAATCCATTTCCATGGAGAAGATGAACATCCCCTCCCACACCACGGTAGCGGACGAGACGCTGCTCGCGCCCCTCCGACAGGCCATGCAGGACCTCCAGGGCCACATGGAAAGACTCGGCGGGCGTGCCCAGTCCTTCGATTGTCTCGAACGTATAACCCGGCTCGGATGTGACCCCGGGTTTTCGCTGGAGAAATTTTTCGAGCAGGCCGCGCAGGCGATCCCCGGGGCTTTCGGAGACCCGGAGTCGGTCCGGGTCTGCATCACGTTTGGAAACCGGCAGTATACGGCGGGCACCCTCAGCGGGTCCGCGCGGACGGTGCAGGCCCCGCTCATGGCAGGGGGCAAGCGTGTGGGGGCCTTGGAGGTGGAATTGTCCGATGCAGGACCCGGAACAGATGACGATCCGGCTACGCGCCTGACACAGATGATCGCCGGGCAGCTGAGCGGCCTTGTCGCGCGGGCCGCCATGGGGGACGTCCCGCGGGGGCAGCCCTGGCCGCCGGGCAGCCCCGGCGAGGCCCTGTGTGTCCTGGATGGGGATCTGACCTGTGTGGCCATGAGCGGTGCCTTTCTGGCCGTCTGCACCTTTACCTGTGAGGAGCTCATCGGACGGCATGCATCCGAGATCTTCGGGCAGGAGGCCTGGGAGGGGCGCCTGAAGGCGGACCTCGAGCATTGCCTGGACGGAGAAACGGTGCAGGACGGGCCGCGATTCGACTACCCCAGACTGAAGACCGGGCCTGTGTCGCTGAGCTGCAGCCCGTTTTTTTCCGGCGCGCAGCGGGTGTGCGCCGTGGGGGTGAGGCTGCAGGCAGACCCCTTGAGTATGCCAAGAGAAGGCGAGGTGGATATGTTCCTCAGACGCCTCTCGGAGTTCATCGAATTTCTGCCCGATGCCACCCTGGTCATCGACCGCGACCGGCGGGTGATCGCCTGCAACCTGGCCTTCGAGAGGCTTGCCGGCGTGTCGCGGGACACCCTCGTCGGCCAGGGGGACCGGGTGTATGCCGAATTGTTCTATGGGCAGAGGCGCCCCATGCTTATCGATCTCGTACTGGAGGAGGACGAGACGGCCCGGTCGCTCTATCCGGGGATCGAACGCAGCCGGGAGAGTCTGAGTGCCGAGGTGCAGGTTTTCCCCCGGTCCGGAGAGGAGGGCGCCTATCTGTGGGGCAAGGCCATGCCGCTGTACGACCCGGAGGGAAATCTGTTGGGCGCCATCGAGACGATCCGCGATGTCACCGAATACCGCCTGAGCCGCGCCGCCATGAAGCAGAGTGAGGAGCGGTTGCACTCCAAGACGCAATACCTCGAAGAGGTCAATGCGGCCCTGAATGTGCTGCTCAAGAAGCGGCAGGAGGACCGCCGGGAAATGGAAGAGGGCATCCAGGCGCATGTCAGGCGGCTCGTGCTGCCCTATCTGGAGCGTCTGGGCGCCTCCCGGCTCGATCACGAGCAGCGCTCCCTCCTCGAGGTCATCCGGACGAACCTCGATCAGATCGTTTCTCCCTATGTCAAGCGGCTCTCGGAAAGGTTTGCGGACCTCACCCCTATGGAGATCCGGGTGGCCTGCCTCGTGATGGAGGGGCTGTCCAACAAGGAGATGCAGGACCTCTTGTGCGTCTCCAGCCACACCATCACCCGCCACCGGTACAACATCCGCACCAAGCTGGGTCTGAATCACAGTAAGACCAACCTGCAGGTCTTTCTGCGCGCGCTGGAGTGAGCGGTTCTGTCGAGGCACTATCATGAAACACCGTAAAAACGAGTTGTTAGATATTCAGGTATCCATGACATGCAAGGAAGCCTAGCAGTAAAATAGCACGAAACATACAGCGCGATGGGTTCAGAGGACTTTCTGATGCTCCGATAGGAACGGCAGAAGATCGATCGGATCGGTTGCGGGCACACACGATTCCTAACTCCCAGGGCTTATGGAAACCGGGGGGCGGGGCACAGACACATCCACGAAAGGAGCCGAAACACATGTTCAAGAATCTGAAACTGGGGACAAAAATGATTGCCGTGGGAACGATCATCCTGATCATCCCGCTGGCCTTTGTGGGCTACATGGCCGTGAGCCGCGCCGCCAAGGGGCTTGCCTATGTGGAGATGGAGGGGCTTGCGGGCATCAGTCAGGCCCTGGCCGACGGCGTGGACCACGCCATGCGGGGCGAGATGAAGGTCGTCACCGACCTGGCCGTGGGGAGTACCACCGTTGCGGCCGTCTCAAAGGCGGCATCAACGGGCGCCACGGGCGCCGCGAACGAGATCGCCGCGCTCACGCAGAATCTCACCACCTTCATGCGCGCCAAGGGGCTGGGAGAGGGCTATGACGCGGTCCTGGCCGTGGGCGCCGACGGGATCGTCTTCGCCGACGGTTCCGGCGGCAAGTATGTGGGGGTCTCCGGCAGAGAGAGGGATTATTTCACCGGGGCCATCTCCGGCCAGGTCACCATCGGCCGGCCGGCCATCAACAAGGTGACCGGCGAGCCCTTCGTGGGCATCGGCGCGCCGGTGCGCGACGCCAGCGGCAGGATCGTGGGCGTGATCGCCACGCTGGTGAAGATCGGATACCTCAACGACCTGATCGCCTCCACCACCGTGGGCCAGACCGGCTATGCCTTCATGGTGGACCGCGAGGGCATCGTGATCGCCCACCCCAACAAGGAGCACATCCTCAAGCTCGATGCCAAGAGCCTCAAGGGCATGGAGGACTTCGTCGGCAAGATGCTCGCCGGCCAGAAGGGTGTCGAGAGTTACGTCTTCGCAGGCGATCCCAAGACGGGCGCCTTTGCCCCGGTGAAGCTCACCGGCTGGAGCATAGCGCTCTCCCTGCCGGACGCCGAGTTCC
>CAZUDI010000083.1:0-10219 GCA_964618975.1 uncultured Bacteriovoracaceae bacterium
TCGGACTACGAATCCGAAGGTCGCAGGTTCGAATCCTGCTGGGCGCACCAAGGACGGGGAAGGGGTCAGGCCGCGAGGTCTGGCCCCTTTTGTCGTTCAGGAGGTCAGCAGGATTCGAGCGCATTACCAATATAGAATCGTGGCTTGAAACCCAGGGCCAGCCCTGGACTCCTCTTGATGACGCCAGCGGTAAGGGAATGCGACCCATAGCGATTGAAATGGTTCAAAATTGTTGAAAAAACGGTCGGGTCACGCGGAATGTACCGGTCCTGGTCGGGCTAAGGCGGGTTTTCGCGATAACGACCCACTGGCCGGGCCCCGTTGCTGAGAGGTGAGCGGCCCCTCAGGGGGGCAGCCGCCTGGAAGTTGGCATAGGGCTTGCTTCATTGATCCAGGCCGGTGGGTGAGCCTCACGACTCGCCGCCGGGAAAACGGTCAAGGAGGATGATATGGGTTTCATCGGAGAGGATCTGTTCCATTTTCAAGCATCACTCGTGCAATCCGGTTCCAGCTTCGAGGAGTTTGTGCGGGAGAATTACGTGAACAAGTGGGTCAGCGACAGCCTGTATGCCGCCATGGCCATCCGGACCACCCTGGTGAATGCCGTGCATACCTTCCTGGTAAAGGAGGGATTGCTGAACTTGGAACGGGTGCAGATCAGCCCGGTGACCGATCCTCTGGCGCATGACGTGGAGCATGTGCCCACGGTGCACTACAAGGGCATGCCGTACGTGACCACCCACTCCATGATCTACAGCAAATTTCTGGCGTGTTTCAATGAACGCCTGCGGGGGGTCTTCGTGGATTCCCCCAATATAAGGCTGGAGATCGAGAGCCCTCAGCGCAAGCAGCGGGGGAAATATCTCATCGATTTCTCCCAGATAGATATCGAGCTCAGGCGTAACCGGGGCATCGACTTCGAGCAGTACCTCAAGGCGCCTGAACGGGTGAAGCGGGTGCTGGTCGAGGATTTCGAGCGCGCCATCGACTTCTTCGAGCGTCTGATCATCGCCATGACCGCGGCGGTTGCGGAGCACAACGAGCCCGAGCTCGAACTGCTCGGGGTGGCCCTGGAGGTTCCCTCGCAGCCGTTTCCCCGGGTGAGGAATGATGCGATCACACAGCGCTATGGAAAGGTGGGCACCGAAGTCAGGGCAGGGGACGAGATCCCGTCCCAGTTCTTCTGGGTAACGGGCCTGATGCGGGAGAACTATGACCTCCTCTATCCCTACCTCCTTCCCGACGGGGGCAAGGTGCCCCTGGGCGCCTTCAGCTCGGACATGATCTGGAACTACGACATCTGCGCCAAGGCGCTCCAGAGAAAGACCGGCGACTACATGCCGGCGCTGGAAATTCTCTCGGGCGCCATCCGGGAATGGCTCTACGAGCCGATCGTCGAACGCCTGATCGACAACCGCATCATCAAGGAGCGCCCGGTTTTCGAGAACGGCGTGCTCACAAATATCCAGGCCATGGGCGGATACGGCCCCTTTCTCACCGCCGCCGGCATGCAGGACGCAGAGGGTCGCCCTTATTTCCCCGAGACCTTTGGCGGTGGCATCGGGGTCGAACGCACCCTGTATGCCCTCCTGAGGGGCGACAGGATCGAAAAGATCGATGATCTCACCTGTTTTGGCAAGAATCCCGATTCCTTCCCGGTCTTCCTTTTCTAGGGATTTCTCGGCTGAGGACCGGCGGAAACAGGGGGGGAGCATATCCCTTGAATGGGATATGTTTCCCTGACCGACCTCTTCAGACGATCACATCCCGCACCGCGATAGACGCTGCCTTCAGATAGGACTTGATGGCGGGGATGCTGTAGTGTCCGTAGTGCACCATGGAGGCGATCAGGGCGGCATCGGCTTCGGCCTTCTGGAAGACGTCCCTCAGGTGCTCGGGCCGGCCGGCCCCGCCCGAGGCGATCACCGGGATGCGTACGGCTTGTGAGATGAGGGCGGTGAGGGTCAGCTCGTAGCCTTCATTGGTACCGTCGGCATCGATGGAGTTCAGGCAGATCTCCCCGGCGCCGAGTTGTTCGGCCTCAAGGGCCCAGCCCAGGGCGTCCAACCCCGTAGGGGTCCGGCCGCCATTGATCACCACCTCGTAGCCGCTGGGTAATGCCTGCGACCGTCCGACAAAGAGCGCATCCATGCCCAGCACGATGCACTGGCGGCCGAAGAGGCGGGCGCTTTGAGCGAGGATGTCCGGGTTGGCCACCGCGGCGCTGTTGACGCTGATCTTCTCGGCCCCGGCATCCAGCACACGGTAGATATCGTCGATGGTCCGGATGCCGCCCCCCACGCAAAAGGGGATGAAGATGTTCCTGGCGACCTCGTTCACCACGTCGATCATGATATCGCGTCGGTCACAAGAGGCCGTGATGTCGTAGAAGACCAGCTCGTCCACGCCCTGCTCGTAGTACTGACGCGCCATGGCGACCGGATCACCGATGTCGATATTTCCCTGAAACCGGATGCCCTTGGTGGTCTTGCCGCCTCGTACATCGAGACAGACGATGATGCGTTTGCTCAGCATAAATCCCCTCATTTCAGTCTTGGCTTCGGGACGTATCCCCATTAGCAGATAAGCAGGATATATGCCACCCCCGTGCAGACGGACCTGCTCCGTGGGGAAGACGGCAACGTTTTCTGAGATGTACATAACCGAAGAGACCTCTGAAGCGCCTGAGAATGTGATTCAAGCATTTTGCATGTCATGCTATCATTCAACCCATGATCTAAATAATATTACAATAGATTAGAAGTTTTTGAAGGGGGAGAGGGGGAAACCGTCAGGCGAACGCCCGTTTACAAGAAGGTTCCCCTCTAAAATGGAGCAAGGCTGTTGTCCCCTTATGCATTTGCTAGCGTAGATGCTCCCCGGTTTCCGGGGCGGGTACGAAGCCCTCAGGGCGGATGCGGGCCTTCTGGTGGGGCGATGGCGGGAGGCCTGTCGGAGTGTGAGATGGCCTTCCTCACGCGCAGGATCTCCTTTCTCAGGAAGGTGATCTGGGAGGCCAGGAAGCCGAAGGAGAGGATCTGCATACCGCCCAGGATGAAGAGGGTCATGAGGGTGATGAGTGGACGCGTGGGGTTGAGTGCGGCCGTGAAGTAGAGGCACAGGAAGTAGATGCCCAGCCCCAGACCGATCAGGGTCAGGACGACCCCGATGAAGCCGAAGAGTAGGGCCGGACGCTCGAAGACCGTGAACAGCAGGTGCGAGAGGGCCGTGGTGCGGAAGGCGAATTTCGAGCTGCCCTTGGTGCGGGCCCTCAGCGTGGCCGGGATTTCCTTGACATGGTACCCCATGGCCAGCACCTTGGAGAGGATTTCCAGGTGGATGTCCTTGTCGTCCGACTCCAGGTCCAGGCTCGCGAGCACCTCGGCGCGGTAGCAGCGCACGATGCAGGTGAGGGTGTGGATCTTCTCGCTCATGGCCAGCTGGATGATCTTATTGCCCAGACGGCTGATGAGGAGCCTTTTAGCGGGCACACCGTCGGTGCGGCCGCCCTCCATGTAGGCGCTGGCGAGCACCACGTCCATGTCGCGCTCCTCGTCTAGCACCCGCACCATATCGAGGAGGTAGTGCGGGTCGTAAGAGAGGTCGGCGTCGATGGAGGCGACGTAGCGGCCGCGCGCCGTCTTGAAGCCGTAGCGCAGGGCCTTGCCCCGCCCGCCGTTCTTCCAGTAGGAGACCACCCGCACGTGATGGTTGTCCCTGGCCACCTCGTCGAGTACCTTGAGGGTGTTGTCCGTGCTGCCATCGTTGACCGGGATGATCTCGTAGGGGGCCTTAAGCGCCTCGAGTGTGGCCGAGACCCTCTCGATGGTCTCGGCGGCGTTTTCCTGCTCGTTGTACATGGGGATGATTACGCTGAGTTTCAGGGGCTGTCCGGGCTGGGGGGGAGCGCTCTGGTCTATTCTCATAACTCAAACCCTATACTACATTTTTCGCGTGCGGGGGAGATACTTTTTGGGCGGGGTGTGTCTTTGAGGGGCTCGCACGCAAGCGTATCGGGGGCGGGGACAACTTGTTGTCCGAAGAGTTGCCAAACTGATCGTTCAGCCTGGCCGCTGGCGCATGTTCGATTTTTCCGGAAAAGGAGGCGCCCCCCCTTGGGAGAGGGGGCGCAAGGAATAAAGGTTATGAAGTGTCTTGAGGGCCCTGCGGCCCTCGGTGCCTATCTTATAACCCTGGTGGTGATCACTCCGCCGCGTCCGGGTCGCAGGCGTCCCCGATGCCGTCACCATCGCTGTCGGCCTGGTCCGCATTGGCGGCGTTGGGGCAGTTGTCGCAGACATCCCCGATGCCGTCGCGGTCGGAGTCCATCTGGCCGGCATTCGCTATGGTGGGGCAGTTGTCGCACAGATCACCCACCCCGTCGCCGTCGGCGTCATCCTGGTCCGGGTTGTGGGTGAGCGGGCAGTTGTCGGCCTCGTCCGGGACGCCGTCGTTGTCGTCGTCCAGGTCGCAAGCGTTGCCGCCCTCGTCGTCATTATCGCTGTTGAGCTGGTCGGCATTGGGGGTGTCGGGGCAGTTGTCGCAGAGATTGACGACCCCGTCCTGGTCCGTGTCGTAGTTCACGATCATGGCGTCATAGCTGATGTTGACCGGATCGCGCAGGATATCAAAGATGCGCACCTCGTCGAAGGTAGTGTTATTGGCCACCGAGGAGGCGTCGCCACCCACGTACAGGGTCTGGGTCCCCGCAGGGGCCAGCCCGGCCGGGAATTCGGAGGCCGAGGCCACCTCGACGCCGTTGAGGTAGATCGACATCTGGTCACCGCTTTCCGCCCCGCTGTCATAGTAGACGAAGCAGACATGGAACCAGGCGCCGGTGGTTATGGGGGACCCCGCCTCCGCGACGATCTGCAGCCCGCCGTCCCCGAGGGTGCCGGCGGTGAAGTGGAGGTTGCCGTTATGGTCGACCCCGCCCGTGAGGCTGCCTAACTGGAAGAGGCTGGCGCTATAGCCCTGCAGCGAGTCGATCCTGACCCACATCTGCAGGGCCAGCCCGTCGGCATCGTCCGGGAGCGTGATCTGGGCCTGGAGGGCCGCGGTCACCTCGTCGCCGAGGTACAGGCCGTAGTGATCGCATGCGGGCTGAATCGTATTCTTTACAGTTGGTTGCGTCCATGTGATCCCGCTCGTGCTGTAGGTCAGGGCGTAGTCAGGCGTCCCCTCGCTAGAACTGACGTAATTGAGCCCGTCACTGTCCAGGCACCATGCCGCCAGGGGCAGTTGCTCGTCGGCCCAGCGGTAGGGGGCATAGATGGTGTAAACGGTGTTTCCCGCAGCCGTGAAGTTGATGGGCAGGGGCGTGGTCAGGCCATAGATGTCATTGAGAGAGATCGTGGTATCTCCGATGATGCCGCCGCTTATATTCGCCTGATAGAGGCCTGCATAGGGCCCATCCTCTATTGGCGTTACCGCGACGGTTGCCAGTGGATAGGCGACATCAATGCCGCTGATGCTTCCAAAATCCACCGTAACCGTGGCCTGGGCCAGGTGATGGTTAGTGGTGACGTTAATATCTGGCTGGCACATGTTGGCGCCCATGAGCATGAAGGCGCTGCTCAGGATCAGCAGTGTCAGTACCCCGCTCCTTTTCTGCATAGGAAGGCCCCTCCTCGTACTGGAATCAGGCATTGCATGGCAGGTTCAAGCAATGAGGGTGCCAAGCCTGATTGCAGGTCAACCTCCCGTAAATTCTATGAAAATAAACAAAGCTCCCGGAGTACCCCTGTCAGGTGTGGGAAATAAAGTACACACTTGCGGCAATACTTTGCCGTGATGCCCGGGGCCTTGCCGCTTAACTTAGATGAGGCTGGTGCTGAAATAGCGTTCGGCCCTGTCTGCCAGCACCGTGGCGATAATCTTGTCCCGGCCGTATTTCTCGGCCAGCTGCAGGCAGGCCCACACGTTGGCCCCGGAGGAGGTGCCCACGAGCAGACCCGCCCTCCGGGCGAGCATGCGGCAGGTCTCGACGGCATCGTCGTCGCTGACCTCCACGACTTCGTCCACCAGCGAGGTGTCCAGCACCGGCGGCACGAAGCCGTCGCCGATCCCCTCGATGCGGTGCAGGCCGGGTTCATGGCCCAGGAGGGCGGAGACATTCTTGGGCTCCACCGCGGCAATGATGGTCGCGGGATTGCGTTCCTTGAGGAAGCGGCCGGCCCCGCCGAGGGTCCCCCCGCTGCCGAGGCCCGAGACAAAGATGTCCACGTGGTGTCTGAGCTGCACCCAGATCTCGGGACCGGTGGTCAGGTAATGGGTCAGCGGGTTGTCGGGATTTTCGAACTGCTGCGGGATGAAGACGTTGCCTCGCTGGTCCTGTATCTGGCGCACCCTGTGGATGGCTCCCTCCAGGCTTTGCTTGGCCGGGGTGAGTTCGATCCGGGCCCCCAGCGCCAGGATGATCTTCTTGCGTTCCTCGCTCATATTTTCCGGCATGCAGATGATTACCTCATGCCCCATCATCCCCCCCACCAGGGCCATCCCGATGCCGGTGTTGCCCGAGGTGGGCTCGGCGATGATGTCACCGGGACAGAGCTCTCCCCGGCGCACGGCCTCCTGCAGCATGAAGAGGGCCACGCGGTCCTTGATACTGCCGCCGGGATTGAGATACTCGGCCTTGGCGAAGATGTTGGCGCTCAGCGCCTGCTTGAGACATACGATGGGGGTGTTGCCGATCTGGTCGAGGACATTCTTGGAAAACATCGCTTCGCTCCGTTTCGTGAAGATTTTTCTGAGAGTTGTGTTAGACAATTCCAGCTGGGACTGTCAAGGTAAAAGGCGGACACCTTAGGGAATGATACTGCCGTAACCCGTACGTCCCGGGAATCAGCGACAACCTGAGTACGAAATTCTCAGCCGCATTGGTACAGACGGCGGTGGAGGTCTGCCAGTCGGTCTGCGTCCAGTCCGAAATCACCTGGCGCAACCTTGTTGCGTGCCGGGCCGTGAAAGTCTGTGCCGCCGGTGGCGGCGAGACTGAAGGTGCTGGCCAGGGAGGCGTAAAGACGGGTCTGACTGGGGGTGTGCTCGGGGTAGTAGACCTCGATGCCGGCCAGGCCGGCACGTGCGAGGTCCCGCACGAAGGCCTTCAGGGCCTGATCGCCCAGGCCCAGGGTGAAGGGATGGGCCAACACGGGCAAACCGCCGAAGGTGCGGATAAGGTCGATGGCCTCCCCAGGCCCAAGCTTCTCCTTGTCCACGTAGGCGGGGCGCCCCTTGGCGAGATAGCGCGCGAAGGCCTCCTCGAAATCTCGCACATAGCCTTTCTCTATCAGGGCCCGGGCGATATGCGGCCGGCCGATCTGGGCGCTGCCGGCCAGGCGCCGCACGTCCTGGGTGTCGAGGTCCACCCCTAGATCCTTGAGCCTCTGGATCATGCGGGGCAGACGCTCTTCCCGCCCGCGTTGAATGCGGCTGAGCCACTCCTCGAGGCCTTCGGGGTAGTGGGGGAAAAGGCCGAGGATGTGGAGGGTCCCCGGGTCATATATGGCACTGATTTCCACGCCCGGGATCACGTCAACCTGGTGGTCGAGGCCTGCCCTTAGGGCCTGTTCCAGGCCGGAGAGCGTATCATGATCGGTGATGGCGAGGGTGGTTAGTCCCTGGGTTGGGGCGAGCGCTACCAAATCAGACGGGGATAGTTCCCCATCGGAGGCTGTGGTGTGGAGGTGGAGATCCGCGATGACCCGCACCGGCCTAATCCTTGAGTGGTACGCGTGCCTCCAGGACCTGGGAGATCTTGCTTTTGAGTTCGGTGAGGTCGGATGACTTGACGACATAGGCGTCGGCCGCAATGGACTTGATGTCCACCTTGTAACTGCCATAGGCGCTGCAGAGGATCACGGGGAGATTGTAATAGGTGTTACGGATTTCCTGCAGGACATCCAGGCCGTTTGATTCCACCATCTTGATGTCCAGCACCACGACGTCGGGTTTTTCCTGTTCTATGCGCGCGAGAATTCCGGCTCCGTCTGCGGCAACGGCCACTTCGTACCCCTCTTCCTCCAGTTCCTCCGAGTAGAGCAGTCGGATATGTTTCTCGTCATCCACAACCAGGACCTTTGCCATAACCTTCTCCTTTCCTATTGCTCCCACCTGTCAATGAGATATGGTTTGGTCTGTTCGAAGATCAGGCACATATCTTCGAGAAATTCCTCTGCCTGCTGGATGGACATGCCGTCGGTCTTGTTCACAAATGACAGGGTCATTCCGTAGTACAGGGGGATGAGCACCTCGATGGTCCGGTTGCGGGGCACGCTTCGGGTGTGAAAGCACAGGGCGAAATCGAAGAGGATCCTGGCCCAGATGGCGGGCGGTATCTCGAAGTGGTCGATGTCCAGAGATGCGATCTCTCTGATTTTCTGGACATTTTCGCTCGAGAAGATGCTCTTGTAGAGGTCCCAGAAGGTGTTGAATCCCTCTCTGAAGCGCTGGTAGAGACGCTCCCGGTTCACCTTCACCGGGGGTGGCATCTCGACTTCGCCCAGTCCGAAGCCGAAGATGGCCGTAGGCTTGCTCCATTTGGTCTTGGCCCAGTGGTCATGGTAGGCGTCCATCAACCTGAACATGGTGCTGACAACCTGCCGGAACATGGGGCCGAGGTCGGCGGCGGGATCCTTGGGCTTATGCACCTTGGGTCTCCCCATGAAGGCCTGGCAGATGGGGACGCCCTCGTTCATGGCCAGCGTCGTCATCCAGATGTCGATGCCGAAGAGGCTCACTTCCTCGTCCCACAGGGGGCTACGGGTATACAGTTCGGCGATTTCCCCGGAAAAGCCGAAGTCCCCGCCGATAGGCTGTCGCACGCGCCGTCCGTAGAGGCTGCGGGTCAGGGGGTAGGCGATGTTGTTGGTGATGGTCCCGTCGTATTTATGTCTGACATACAGAGGTGCCACATAGCCGAACTCGGAGAACAGGGGCTCGCCAAGATTCTTGATCCAGCGCGGGGTGATGCTCTTCAGGTCTGCATCCACCACCACGATGGCGCGGGCCTGCATTTCAAGGACCTTGCGGAAGAGATTCTTGAAATTGTTGCCTTTGCCGCGGATGCCTTCCGGGGTCGAGAGGTAGATCTTGGGGATATTCCCGGTATCGGTGTTCATGAATGTATCCGGGGTGCCATCGGAGCTGTTGTTGTCACAGTTGATGATGACGGCGTCCATGTGGCCGAAGAATTGCTGCAGGCCGAGGGCGGCCTGCTGGGTGGGATAGGCGATGAGTTTGGCTTCATTGTAGGAGGGAATACCTACAACGATATCCGCCTTCTTCAGGCCGGTTGGGTTTATCTCACGGACATGCATACATAACTCCCTGTATTCTTATGAGACACACTACCATTTTCCGATATATTCCCCCGAATGGCAATAACAATTTTCACATTGCCTTTTCGTTCCATATGTGGGATTTTCTGTGGTTCTAATGCATACAAACACCGACAAACCGCTTATTATCCAGAGTGACGGCAGCCTCCTGCTCGAGGTCATGTCCGAGGTGGCCACGGATGCCCGGGATATGATTCTGCCATTTACCGAACTTGTGAAGTCGCCCGAGTATGTCCATACCTACCGCATCACCCCGCTTTCCCTCTGGAATGCAGCGGCGACCGGGATAGGTGCGGACGAGGTCATGGCGCGCCTGAAGGCCTTTTCCCGCTACGAGGTACCCCAGAGTGTGCACTTCCGGGTCAAGGATGCCTTTGCACGCTGGAACGCGGTGCAACTCCATCCCGGTCCGGACAGGGACCACCTTGCAGTGTGCATCGACAGCCCCGTCCTCCTGGCGGAGATTGTCGCCAAGCCCGGGATCAAGGAATTCCTCTGCCAGCCCTCAGACGCGCAGGGTTTTTGCATCCCCCGCGGCATGCGGGGCAGGTTCAAGCACTATCTGATCAAGGTCGGGTATCCGGTCAACGATCTCGTGGGCTTCGATCCGGGAGAACCGCTGGAGTTGGCCCTGCGTGATCCCTCGCTGGCCGGGGCGCCCTTTGCCCTGCGGCAGTATCAGAATGAGGCAGCGGACAACTTCTGGGCGGGCGGGGGGCCGTCGGGTGGACAGGGGATCGTGGTGCTTCCCTGCGGTTCCGGCAAGACCATCGTGGGCCTGGGGGTGATGGCCAGGGCCCGGACCCATACCCTCATTATCTGCACCAATGTGGCCGCTGTGCACCAGTGGCGGGATGAACTGCTCGACAAGACGAACCTGG
>CAZUDI010000084.1:0-1150 GCA_964618975.1 uncultured Bacteriovoracaceae bacterium
CTCGGCGGCCATGCGGGCGACGATTTCCTCCCCCCCGCTGGGATAGGTCAGGCTGATCCCATTGACTTCGACCGTGGAAAGGGCCCGCGCACTGCACAGGGGCACCAGACAGAGAAGCGTCACAAAAAAGAACCTTTTCATCCTGCCTGCCCTAACGTCATTTGCCCCCCAAAGCTTTAAGGCTCCCGGGCGTATTGTCATGGAGGCTCTCGCCTTCGATACCCGCCCTCCCGACAGATTGCACCAGGGGAGAAAAGAGGCGTGCCTGCCACATGCACAAGCGGAAAACATTGCCCGGAAAGGGACAAGCGGTATATCATGGTGGTATCAATATCAAAAACAGAGGAGGCCTTATGGCAAAAACCGCACTCCTGCTCGGCGGCAGCGGCCTGGTGGGCGGGTACTGCCTCGAGGAGCTGCTGGGTGAGCCCACCTATGCGCGGGTGGTCGCGACCGGGCGCCGCATGCTCCCGCGGCAGCACCCCAAGCTCGAACAGACGCTCATCGATTTCGAGCGCCTCGAGGAGCAGAGAGACCTGTTCCAGGTGGACGATGTCTTCTGCTGCCTGGGCACCACCATCAAGAAGGCCGGCTCGAGGGAGGCCTTCCGTAGGGTGGACTACACCTACCCGCTTATGGCGGCACGGGCCGCCCTGGAAGAGGGGGCCGGGCAGTACCTGATCGTCACGGCGATGGGGGCCGATCCGCGTTCGCGGATATTCTACAACCGTATCAAGGGCGAAACCGAGCGTGACCTGTGTGCGCTCCCGTATGAAGCCATTCATATCTTTCGGCCCTCGATCCTGCTGGGCGAGAGGGGGGAGTTCCGGGCGGCCGAAGAGGCCGGCAAGGTCCTCATGCACGCGCTGAGTCCCCTGATGCTCGGGCACACAGGAAAATACCGCCCCATTCACGCGCAAGACGTGGCCCGGGCCATGGTGAAACAGGCCGTCGGAAATATGCGCGGTATCCAGATCCTGGAATCGCAGACCATCCAGGACCGGGCCTCCCGGTAATGACCCCGGGGGGCTGGCAGCCCCGCTCAAGGGATGCGGCTTCGGGTAAACCGGACCGGCAGGCCCCTTCTGGGTCTCGAGACATACAACCGGGCCACGGGAATCGTGGGAAATGAACCCCTGGGCAAGCTTAT
>CAZUDI010000084.1:1250-10133 GCA_964618975.1 uncultured Bacteriovoracaceae bacterium
CTTATGACCCTGCTTTCCGCCGCAAGCGGCGGGGAATTTGGCCCTCAGGCCATTAAAGAAGCCGGGGGCAAAACTAGGGATCGATGGTGGTAGTCGAGGCCTTCTTGCGATAGGCCGTTCCCAGAAAGACCGCGATCACCGCGCCGTCTTCATCCGTGATGTTGACGTTGTAGGAGGCGATCTTGTGGTTGGCCGAGACCTCCCGGGCCTCGGCCAAGATCACCTTGCCGGAGGCACTCTTGACGTACGATATGGTGCAGTTGATGGCCACAGCGACCCGGCCGCGGGAATTGGCGGCCGCGGCGAATACCAGGTCGGCCAGGGTGAAGAGCGCCCCCCCGTGGAGGGTCTTGACCCCGTTGAAATGGTACTCGCGGATTTCCATGCGCGCCCGCGCACGGCCGTCACCGGCTTCGAGCAGCTCGATGCCCACGTACTGGGCGAACTGGTCTTTCTTGAAATAGCGCAGCAGATCCTCGGAGCTCACCTCTGATGACATGTAACAATCCCTCCTTACTCGGCATCCCGCACGCGCAGCTCACGAATGCGCCAGGGATGGGTATAAACGCAGAATCGGCCGTCCTTCACACGGCACACGAGCGTCAGCCCCGCCTGGTCAGCGGCCACGACGCCCCGGTGGGTGGCGGCCGCCTTGGTCACCACGATGGGGATCCCGGCGTTGACCGCCTTGGCGACCATACCGTAGGGCTGCCTTCCGGTGCAGCCCAGCACGCAGGTGCCCGGGTCGATCCCGCCCAGCAGGGCCTGGCCTACCACCTTATCCACTGTATTGTGCCTTCCCACGTCGGAGGCCTTGGCCAGGATCTCGCCCTGGCGGTAGAGCACGGAGCAGTGGGCCCCGCCGGTACGGCGCCAGAGATCGGAAACGATGCCCTCGATGACCGCGAAGACCTCGCCGGCCGTGATGGTCAGATCGGCGTCGATCTTACGGACAATCTGTGCCGCGCTAAGCCCCCCGCCCGATTCGGTCACCCGCGCGGGTGTGCCCGAGAGCCTGTGGCCTGTGACCCGTACCGTAGCACCATCCACCCTGACCGCATCGACCGTATCCGCCAGGCCTTCGGTGATAACGAAGCCGGCCCCGAGCTCGGCCAGCATCAGCGGGCTGGCCACCAGGTGCGCCACCGGCTCGTCATTGAGCAAGAGGTGCACGACCTCCTCGATACAGAGGTTTTCCTCCCCCTGCCCGATGCGGCCGTCCTCGTAACGCTTCCCGGCGATCGTTATCAGGCCGTCCTCGATATCCTCATGATATGCCATGCACGCCCCTATACCAGAAACGCTCCCCCGGCACAATCAGCGCCGGCGGGATCCCGCTCGAAGGCCTCTTCCAAGGAGCGCCGGGTCGGTGCACATCATGGACCACAAAGCCGATCTGATCCACCCGGGGCAGGTCAGGCCCCTCCCATCCTCACCTCTTCCCTCGCCCCTCAGGCGTTCTCGCACAGAGCTCATACAGGGCAATGGCGGCGGACTGCGCCACATTGAGGGAATTGAAGGCGCCCTGCATGGGGATCCGCACCCTCAGGTCGAGCTCCCCGGTCACGACCGGGCGGATGCCCGCATCCTCCCCTCCCAGCACCAGGGCCAGCCGGTCGAAGTGCGAGACACTCCCGAGTTCCTGCGCAGCGCCGGCATCCAGCCCCACCAGCCAGAAGCCCATTCCCTTCAGTTCGCCACAGGCGTTTCTGAGGTTCTGCACCCGCGCTATACGCGCATGTTCGCTGGCCCCGGCCGAGACCTTGACCACGGCCGGGGTCACCGAGGCCGAGCGGTGCTCGGGGATCACGAGGCCCGCCCCTGCCAGGGCGTAGGCGCTGCGGATAATGGCGCCCAGGTTCTGGGGGTCCTCCACCGAGTCGAGCAGCACCAACACGTCCCGGGCGGCCGCTTCCTGCAGGGTGGTATAGGGGTAGTTATCGACCCGTGCGGCGATGCCCTGATGGTTGCGCGTCTTGGTGATGCGGTCCAGCTCATCTTTGGGCAGCATGTTCAGGGGGATCCCGGCAAAGAGTGTGCGGATCTTCTCCAGGCCGTGCTCGCGCGCCACGAGGATCTCGTGCATGCCCCTGCGGGCGGCGGCGTGCGCCTCCCTGACGGCGTTGAAACCGTAGATCACCTCCATGCCGGCCTCCGTGAATGCCGCTGCAAGGGCCTTCCCCCTTCACGCCCGTCAGTCTGAACGTTCATTGTAAGCGGCCGGACACCCCGTATATCCGCCCGGCGCCACCCGCGCCCGGTCATGCCACGGCGCACCTGCCTGAGGTACGCGTATCATGCCACCACCCAGCTCGCCACGTACTCGATGCCCGCGGGGACCTCCTCGGCGGCACTTCCCGAGAGCACCCGCCACACCCCGGGGAGGCCCGTCTCCCGGGCGCCGAGCTCGAAGTGACACAGGGCGATCCCCATGTCGATGCGCTGCAGGTCGATGGCCCCGAAGACTCTGTCGTAGAGGGCGCTGCGTTGCAGGTAGAAATGCGCCCCGGAAGCGTTGCATACGATCCTCCAGGGTTGCCGGTTATTGGCCGAGGGTGCCAGTCGCACCATTTCCAGGGGGCCTTCCAGGGCCCCGGCGCGCGCGCGGCTCAGCGGAGATCCGAACCTTCCGTCAAAGAAGAGCCTCTCGAAGGGCTGGCGACGACGGGATCCCGCACCGAATCGGAACAGGTTGTCTACCACGGTCGGCCGCCGGGCCGGCACGCCCACGGGGGTGATGGCGGGCAGCAGTTCCCCGGGCTCGAGCCCCGCCAGGGTGGCGAAACGGCTGCGGCTGAACGTACCCCCCATCCAGCAGGTCCCGAGCCCGAGCTCGGTGGCCCGCAAAACGAGGGCCTCGAAGAGGTAGCCAAAATCTTCCAGGGCCTGTCCGCCCGGGGGCACCATGCCGGCGACCATGGCGCGGGCTCCCGTGATAATTCCGTAGGTGCCCTTCAGACGCGCCCTGTCGGGAAAGGGCGTCTCCAGTAGCCGCAGGCGCACGCGCGAGCCGAAGGGCGGCGCCTCAAGCGCGGCCATGAAATCGCGCAGGCTCTCCGCCTGCCGCTGGTCAAGCGCAGAACCATCAAAACTGCGGCAGGAAAACCTCCGCCCGATAAGCTCCCCGGCCGACGTCTCGTATTGTATCATCCCCCACCTTTCTTCCGGCCCCGGCGGCCGCCCCAAAAGCCGGGGCATGCTCGCGTGGTCGTCCCTTCACATTGTGACCGCAAAGCGGGCGCCTGTCCAGAGAAACCTGGGGCTGGCTTCATGCCCATTACCAACAAGAGTATCGTTGGAATATGAAGGAAGCCGCGCTTCACGGAATTCATCCGGGGGAGAACTTCTCGCAAGAAGTTCTCCCCCAGCCGCATTTCACGAATCTTTAATCGCTATGGGTCGAATTCCTTAGCTGTTTGCAGCGGAAAGCAGGGGCAAAAGCTTATCCTTAAGGTTCATACCCGTGATTGAAACGCCCTCGGGAAGGGAGCGACTCCCTTCAGATCAGCGTGACGAGCACCTCCCGCTGCGAACGCGGCCCGTCGAACTCACACAGGAAGATGTTCTGCCAGGTGCTCAGACGCAGCTCCCCGTCCTCGAGGGGGATGACCTCGGAGGGACCGACGAGGCCGGCCTTAAGGTGCGCATCGCCATTGCCGTCGACGCGGTCGTGCAGCCAGGCGCCCTGCGGGGCGATGGCCCTCAGACATGTGAGCACATCGGCCTGGATGTTCGGGTCCCAGTTCTCCTGGATCATGATGGCCGCCGTGGCGCCCAGGGCATACAGGGCGCACAGCTCACACCCCGCGCCGTGGGCGGCCACGATGGCACGCACGGACTCGGTGATATCGACGAGCTGTTCCCTGTGGGTGGTCCTCAGGGTGATGGAAAAGCGCATGCGGGCGAATATACCACCTAGCACCTGCGCGATCAAGGTCGCCTGATCGGAAAATCGTCGTCAAATACATGTTTTTCGTGATATTCCCCCCTTGACTTTCCCCTATGGCGCATATTAGTCATAGCCCGGGACAAACAGACATGCTTGGGGATGAGATCAAGGGTAAACCCTGGACATCCCCTTTGGCGCCGCAAGCGGTAGGGGAATGCGGCCCGGACCGGTTCAATGCATTGCGAGGTCGTATGATAAAATGGTTCTCCTTCATCATCTGCGCCTTCCTGATCACGGGCATGACCGGTGTTCTGGGGGCATCCCAGATCGGCATGGCAATCCCGGAGCGTGAGGCGTGCCTCCTGCTTCCCGGTGATCGGGATCGGTCGGGTGGGCCCGCATCCTTCACGGAAGAGCCCCTCGGCGGACACTCCGAGCCGGGTGCCCGTGCTCAAATCGGAGAGATGCCGGTCTTCCAGGTCGTAAACGACGATACGCCCCTGAATCCTTGGTCGGGCATGCCTGCCTCCGGACACCCCACTCCGGGTTGGGAGACATCCTACGACGAGGGCTATGCACCCCCCGCCCGGCCTGCAAACCCCGGCCGCCTCCAGGCCGTTCTGGGGGTTCACCGGGGGGGCGCCACGGCACAGACCGCTCTTCCAGCACCCCGGGCAGAGCCCGCCACCCTGCTGCTCATGGGGGCCTGGCTGCTGACGATCGGGGTATCCCTCAAAAAGAAAAACCCTCCCCGAACCGCACCCCGCAAAGGCGCAACACGCCCGGCCACGCCGCACCTGCGCCCCGTGGCCGGCGGCATGGCCTCCGCCCGCAGGGCGACTTGGAGCGCCTTTTTCCCGCACATCCCGCCTGGGGCCAGTCCCCCGCACCGCAAATCAGCGGCCTCGCGACACGTAAAGGGGGCCAGACTGAAGGCCGGCGGGATAGGGTAAACCGTCCGGGGCTGAAAAGAGCGTCATCCCCTTGTCAGGGGAAAACGTAACGGACTATTCTTTAGTGGGTGGCCATGCCACCCGAGTCAGGCGTCTTCCCCCTTTAGGCCGCCAGCGGTGGGGCAACTCGATCCATAACCACTCTATGTATGGTACCACTGCTGCCGTACCGGACCCTGGCCAGTTCTTCCTCCAGGGGGATACATACAAGTCTTGCCCCATTATCTGCGCAATAACAATTTATTGAGACGCTTATGATGCCAGCGGCCCTGACCGCATGGCCCAAGGAACCTCAATCAGGGACATCGGTCACGGGCGCCCCAGCCCCGAGGCGGGTGGCCCTGTGTTTGAGGGTGCCTTTCAGGCGAGCCCCTGCTCGATCAGTTCACGGCACATCCTGAAACAGTCCTGTTCGATGGCAAGCAGATGCGCGAAGGCCGGGGCGTATGAGCCCCGGGCGCTCACGAAGGTGCCGTGGCCGTGTACGATGGCGGCGTGCCCAAGCGCCATGGCAGGCGGCAGGGTGTGCACCAGGCCTCTCCTGCCGGCGCCCACCTCGCCCGAGACCACGGGGACATCCCCCACAAAACGCCGCTCTTCGAAGGCCAGTTCCGGCCCGCACATGGACATGATCACGGAAAAGCGGGGGTGGCCGTGCAGGATGAGGGTGTCGCCGGTGTGTTTGAAGATCTCGACATGCGCCGAGAGCTCGGAGGACGAGGTGAGCTCGCTCGTGGAGGACCCGTCGAGGAAAACCCGGTCGATATGACCCGTAAGCTCGTCCAGGGAGGAGCCGGTCTGGGAGATATAGACCTCGTCTTCGTCCCTGAAGGAGATGTTGCCAAAAAAGGAATCCACCAGGCGCGCCTCGACCACGACCCGGCCGGCTTCATCCATGGCGGACAGGATCGCATCCGTATCCGTAGGCGCCTCATCCGACAGGGGGCTGGCCGGAGACGAGGGGGCGCACTGCGCGAGGATCTCGAGGGCACGCTCCAGCTTTGGCCGGGCGGGCCGCCCGGCGTCCCGGAAGCCTCCCAGGCCGTTGAGGATGTCGGCGAAATACTTCACGAAGGTGGCAAAACAGATGGAGCTGGCGGTGACAAAGGCCTGCTCCAGGGAGACCGTGCCGAAGGTGACCAGGCCCTGGCCGCGCACGATGCAGCCCTTGCGGCGGTTCAGGGCCGCGGCGAGGGCCCCGGGATGGAACGCATCCACCACCGGGATGTCGTGGATGAAGGTGAGGCTCTCACAGTCGCAGGGGCAGATGAGCCCGGGGCATTCCTGGAGCAGTTCCGTGATGACGGCCCACAGCAGGGGGTGTGGCCGGGCCACGATCAGGCTGTTGATGTTCAGGAGGTCGAAGAGCGCTGCCACCTCCGGCGGCACGGCGGGGCGGTTGGTGGAGATCTCGTCGTCCAGGCCGTAGAGCCCTACATCGTGCGGGTTTGCCACGAGACCGTGGGCCAGGAGCTTGCCCAGGTATTTGTCCACCTGGGCCTTCACAGTCCGAGTCTCCTGAGGGTTTCCCCGGTGGGGACGCCCTCGGCCGTCAGGCCCCGGATGCGGTAGTACCGCCCGAGGGCCTGCACATAGTCATCCCGGTCGAGGGGCGGGACCTCGATCCCCTCCCCGCTGCTGCCGGGCTCGCGGAAGAAGCGTTCGGGCAGCAGGTCGTCCTGTGGGCCAAAACCCCTAAGCACATTGAGATGCCGTTCCAGGGTATAGATCCTCTCCCCGGCCGCGAGCAGGTCCTGCGTGTCCAGGCCAAGCCCGGTCACCGCCGAAAACCCCTTGGCAAACTCCTCGAGGGAGGCCCCGAAAAAGGCGAACTTGCAGGCCCCGATGGAATCGATCACGGCATTGAGGTCCTCGGCGATCTTGATGATGCGGGCCTTGCCGGAAAAGGAAAAGCGGTCGGTGGCCACGGGCTTGCGGAGGATCTCGTGCGCGATGGGATAGGCCCGCAGATGGCAGCCGCCCCGGGTAGAGGTGCCATAGGCCAGCGCCATGCCATAGGCGCCGCGGGGATCATAGGCAGGCAGCTCGAGGGACTTGACCCCCATGCAGAGCGCGGGCGCCCCCAGCTCGCGTGCCAGACGCGCCGCGCCGAGCTGCAGCAGTTCGCCGTCTCCGCTGCCCCGGGCGAGCGCCTGCATCATGGCCAAAAGCGCCTCCCCGGCATAGGTCTGCTGCCTGATCTCGGCCAGGCAGGCGATGGTGCTGGCGGCGGTGATGGTGTCGCAGCCGATCTCGTTGCAGATATGGTTGGCGGTGATGATGCTCTCCAGGTCGCTGTTCTCGTTCAAGGCCCCGAAGTGCGAGAGCGTCTCGTATTCCGGGATCTCGCGCGCGGCCTTCTGCTTGCAGGCGATGGGGCAGCCATGGCAGGCGTAATGCTTTGGGTTCTGGCTGCGCCGGATCTCAAAGGCGCTGAAGGCCCGGTAGTCGTCGAAATAGGTACGCCGGAAGTTTGCCGTAGGCATCATGCGCCGGGAGGCGATCAGGTCCACCAGGGTGGCGGTGCCGTGATGCGTGATCCCGGAGCGTCCCATGATGGCCGGGGCGGCATCGAAGAGCCTCAGGATGTCGGTGCGGGCCTGCCGGGCCCCCTGCGGGTCGCGGACAGGAATCGTGCCGGAGCCTCTTACGCACAGGGCCCTGAGGTTTTTGTGGGCCATGACCGTGCCCAGCCCGCCGCGTCCCGAGCTGAAGCTTGTGTCCACCATGATGGAGGCATAGGTGCAGCCCTGAAAGGCGGCCCGGCCGACCGCGGCGACGGACCCCTTCCAGGCCCGCAGGCGGGCGAAGAACTCGCTCAAGGGCATATCTTCGCCAGCGTCCACCTCCTCGAAGGTCACCCGCTCATCCTCGATCTTCACCACGACCCGCGATACACTGCGGCCGGTGATAAGGATGAGATCGACCCCGGCCTTTCTCATCTCGAGGGCCAGCCGCCCGCCCACCGAGGAGCTGCAGGCCGTGTCCGTCAGCGGCGAGAAGCCGGAGACCACCATACGCCCGGAGGCGGGGACGGACGAACCGCTGAGCGCCCCGGTGGCGAAGATCAGGGGCGCCTCCGGCGCGAGGGGGCTGACCTGCGGGGAGCGCGCCAGCAGACAGGCCCCGGTGCCCCGGCCCCCCAGAAAGGCGGCCGATACCTCGGGGGTGAGCAGCTCACGCTGCACCTGCCGTGCGCCGAGGTCGATATTGAGCATTCTAAGCCGGAAATCCCCCATGGCCCCCCCCTGTCGCCGCTGGGAATACATCTAGCACACCGGGTACGAATTGCCTAGGGAACATCCAGGCCGATGGGCCGGGAGCGGTCCCTCAGGCGGAGGGAACCTGTCAAGCCGGGCTTGAAAAGGCGGCGGCGAAGTGCCATACTGTCACACCAATCCAACGCAAAGCAAGGAGACTCGCATGCGCAGTGACAGAGCCAAGAAGAGCCTGGAGAAGGCACCTCACCGTTCCCTTCTCAAGGCCAACGGATTCACCGACGAGGAGATCGCCCGGCCTTTTGTGGGCGTCGTGAACTCGGCCAACGAGATCATTCCCGGCCACATCCACCTCCATCAGATCGCGGCGGCCGTCAAGGCCGGGGTGCGTGTCTCAGGCGGCACCCCCATGGAATTCTCGGTCCCGGGCATCTGCGACGGCATCGCCATGAATCACGCGGGCATGCGCTATTCCCTGCCCTCGCGGGAGATCATCGCCGACGCCATCGAGCTCGTCGCCATGGCGCATGCCTTTGACGCCCTGGTCTTCATCCCCAACTGCGACAAGATCGTGCCCGGCATGCTCATGGCCTGCCTGCGGCTCAACATCCCCTCCATCGTCATCTCCGGCGGGCCCATGCTGGCCGGAAGCCTTGAAGGGCGCGCGGTCGATCTCATCAGCGTGTTCGAGGGGGTGGGACAGGTCAAGAGCGGCCGGATCACGGAGGCCGAACTCGGCGCCCTGGAGGAATGCGCCTGCCCTTCGGCCGGCTCGTGCTCGGGCATGTTCACCGCCAACTCCATGAACTGCCTCACCGAGGCC
>CAZUDI010000085.1:0-9206 GCA_964618975.1 uncultured Bacteriovoracaceae bacterium
GGTGGGGATTTGCGTCTTTACAGACGCGGCGCTTCATGCTTTGGGAAGGGGGATGCAGCCATAATCCAGGGGCAGGCCCTGCCTGCCTGATGAAAGGACTAACTTAAACAAATGTATGCAGACGAGAGCAACCCACTGCTGGCAATAAAAGGCCTGCCGCGCTTCGACCTGGTCGCGCCCGGCCACGTGGTGCCGGCCGTACGCGCCGTGCTGGCGAGCGCGCACCAGAAGCTGGACGACATCGAGCAGGGACTGACCCCCACCTGGGAGGGACTGCTGGCGCCCCTGGAGGAGCTGGAGCGGCCCTTCGAGTACGCCTGGGGCCCGGTGAACCACCTCCTGGGGGTCAAAAACTCCCCCGCGCTCAGAGAGGCCCACGAGACCGTCCTGCCCGAGGTGGTGGCCTTCGGGCTGCGGCTCAGGCAGAGCGAGGCGCTCTACCGCGGGCTCAAAGATATCCGTCAGGGACCGGCGTGGGAGGACCTGGACGCCCCCAGGCGGCGTGTGGTGGAGCTCAAGCTGCGCGAGGCCGAGCTGGCCGGCGTGGGCCTGAGCGCAGACGCCCGCGAGCGCTTCAACGCCATCGAGCACGAGCTCTCGCGCCTGGGCACGGACTTCTCCAACCACGTGCTGGACGCCATCAAGGCCTTCAGCTTCACTGTCACCGATGTATGCGACACCGAGGGCTGGCCCGAGGGACTCAGGCGCCTGGCCTCCCAGTCCCACAACCTGGCCCGCCCCGAGGATACGCCGCCCTCCACGCCCGAGGCCGGCCCCTGGCGCATCACGCTGGACCAGCCTGTCTTCGTGCCCTTCCTGCAGCACAGCCGTAACCGCGCGCAGCGCGAGCAGGTCTACCGCAGCTACATCACCACGGCATCCTCTGGCGAGTTCGACAACTCCGGCATCATCGAGCAGACCCTGAAGCTCAGGCGCGAAAAGGCACGCATCTTGGGCTATGCCAGCTATGCCGAACTCAGCCTGGCCTCCAAGATGGCGCCCTCGGTGGCGGCGGTCGAGGCCATGTTCGGCGAGCTCAGAGAGGCCTCGCTGCCGGCGGCCCGGCGCGATTTCGAGGAGCTTACGGCCTTCGCCGCCGCCTCCGGTCAGAAGGAGCCCCTGGCGCAGTGGGACATCGCCTTCTGGGCCGAGCGGCTCAGAGAGACGCGCTTCGACTTCACCGACGAGGAGCTGCGACCCTACTTCCCCCTGCCCCGCGTGCTCGAGGGGCTCTTCGGCCTGGCCGGGCGCCTCTTCGGCATCACCATCAGCGAGGCCCAAGGCCAGGCGCCGCTGTGGCATACGGACGTGCGCTTCTACACGGTCAGGGATGCGCGTGGGGAGAAACTGGCCGCCTTCTACCTCGACCCCTACTCGCGCCCTCACGCGAAACGCGGCGGGGCCTGGATGGACGAGTGCCTGGGCCGCCGGCGTGTGGACGGCCAGTTGCGACATCCGGTAGTGTACCTGTGCTGCAACGCCACGCCACCCGTGGGGGACACGCCCGCCCTGATGAGCTTCCGCGAGGTGGAGACGCTCTTCCACGAGTTCGGCCACGGGCTGCAGGGCATGCTCACCACGGTGGATCTGCCCGACGTGGCCGGCATCAGCGGGGTGGAGTGGGACGCGGTGGAGCTGCCCAGCCAGTTCATGGAAAACTGGTGCTACCACGAGCCCACACTCACGGGCATGACCGCCCATGTCGAAACCGGCGAGCAACTGCCCGCCGAACTCTTCGCCAAGATCATAGCCGCCCGCACCTTCCGCGCCGGCTCCCTCATGATGCGCCAGCTGGAATTCGGCCTGACGGACATGGCCCTGCACCATATCTACGACCCGCAGCAAGACGGCAACGCCTTCGCCGTGCACCACCGCATCGCCTCTCAGACCGGCGTGCTGCCGGTGCTGCCCGAAGACCGCTTCCTGTGCGCCTTTTCCCACATCTTCGCCGGGGGCTACGCCGCGGGCTACTACAGCTACAAGTGGGCCGAGGTGCTCAGCGCGGACGCCTTCGCGGCCTTCGAGGAGGCGGGTCTCGACGACGAGCGGGCCGTGACGGCTTTAGGAGAGCGCTTCCGCGATACCTTCCTGGCCCTGGGTGGCTCGCGCCATCCCCTGGAGGTCTTCGCCGCCTTCCGCGGCCGAGCGCCCAAAACCGAAGCGCTGCTGCGCCACAACGGCCTGCTGGAAGGCGACCGGCACACCTGACAGGCTCAGCCTGACCGGCGCCCCTGATTCACGCCTTCCCCCCTCAGACGCCCAGACACCCCAGGACGGCACGCAGGTCGCGCGCCAGGCCGCCTGCAGGGCGCCGCTCCACGATGGGGTGGTGCAGGTAGGAGGTCGCCTGTTCGAGCTCGCGGTGCGCCGCCACGCACCCCAGGGGATTGAGCGTGACGCTCAGGCGCCTAAGCGCCACGGAGCGCAGCGTGGAGGTCACGCGCGTAGCGGCCTGGGGATCGAAGCTGCGGTTGACCACGAGAAAAGGCGAAAAGCGCAGGATCTCGTCGGCGATCAACGGCAGGCACAGAGGCTCGTGGTCCCGCACGGTGCGCAGGAGCTCCTCGATGGTGCGCGGGTGCTGCTCGTCGCCCGGCTGGGTGCCGGCGTGCACGAGCTCCCTGAGGCGGGGGTTGCCCTTGGCGGGAAAGGTCGAGTCGGCCATGAAAAGTCCCCTCAGCCGGCGCTGCAGGGCGGTCTTGAGGAAGGCATAGGCCTCGATATAGGCCGCCTGGTCCAGGGTGGTCACCACGATGCCCGTGTCGGCGGCCAGAAAGAAGTCCAGGGTGTTGTAGTCCGTGCCGCCGCCCAGGTCCAGGATGATGCAGTCGGCCTCCAGGCGACGCAGGTTGTCCAGCAGCTTCTTCTTGCGCAGGAAGGGGATGTTGGCGCTGCCCACCTCGGAGCTGTCGCCGGCGATGAACTGCGGCCGGCCCGGGCGGTGGACGATCACGTCCCTGAGCCTTGCCTGCCGGCGGTTGAGGTAGTCGTTGAGGGTGACCGGCGGGAGGCCCTTCTCGCCCAGGTAGATGTGCAGATCGCTGCCCCCGAGGTCGAGGTCCACCACCACCGTCTTCAGGCCGGATCTTTCCATCATGAACCCCAGGTTGGCCGCCAGGAGGCTCTTGCCGACGCCGCCCTTGGCCCCGGCCACGGCGATGATGCGGCTGGAACCTGCAGGCTCCTCGGCCGCCGAGGGTCGCCTCTGGCCAAAGCAGGCGGCCAGGTACTCGTAGGCGCGGTTGACGTTCTCCATGTGGCGGCCCAGGCGCGCGATCACCTCTGCGGGCTGGTCCTGGTGCCGGTCGGGGTGGTAGCGCAGGACATTGTGGCGATAGGCCAGGCGCACCTCTCCCCAGGCGAGCCGCTCGAGGAAGGGGTAACGGGGAGCGGCCTCGGAAAGGGTCTGGGGTCTGAGGGCCTCGGCATGCAGGAAGACATGGCAGCAGGCCTGTTGGATGCGTCTCAGGTCCTCTGGTGTATAGCGCTGGGGGCTGATCATGGCCTCGCTCTCTGGTTGAGATCTTGGGTATCTTATCGGGATGGCGGGCCCGAAAGATTACGATGAGAGAAGACGGTTCATCTCAGATGACCGGGAAAGACTTCTTACAAGCAGGCGTTCGCCTGACAGCTTCCCTCAGCGCCCCCCTCAAGAACTATACCCTACCCCGCTGCAGGCCGCGGGGTAGGATCCCGAAGGGATTCGGGCGTACCGATATATGATATGGACCAGGGGGGGAGTGATTGAGTGACATGTTTGCTTGTTGCCTCGCATTCAAAGGCGAAAGGTCTCTTCCGTTTATGCACCTGCCAGGGAAAACCCTCCCCAAGGGCGCCCGAGCTCACTTGGTGCCGGGATCGAAGGCGCCGTCCCAGTCCGCGGGCGGGGGAGAGGCCCGGAAGGCCGCCAGCCGCTCAAGGTAGTGCGCCCTGATCCCTCGCAGCTCACGGGAGGTGAGCCCTTCGAGCAGGGCGCCGGCCGCATCGAAGTCGCGTGTCCTGAAGCGCGTGAGGGCCTCTTCGAAAACCCGCGTCTCCTGCCCGAGTTCAGGGGCTGCGGCCCCTGAACTCAGCGGGGTTAATACTCTCACCGGCGTCAGGCGGCCCATGACGCGCACCAGATCCACCTCGCAGCAGCCAAAGCGCCCGTCGAGGGCGGCGTGCGTGAACTCGGAGATGAGGATCCCCACGCCGTAGACCTTGGTGAGCCCCTCCAGGCGCGAGGCCAGGTTCACGTTGTCCCCGATCACGGTGTAGTCGAAGCGCCTCTGGCTACCGAAGTTGCCCACACTCACCACCCCGGTATTGATGCCGATGCCGGCGTGGATGGCCGGCAGACCCTGGGAGATCCACTCCGGCCTGAGCTCGGCAAGGCGCGCCTGCATGGCCAGGGCGGCCTGCACGGCGTGCTCGGCATGCTCGGCGTCGAAAAGCGGCGCCCCCCAGACGGCCACGATGGCGTCCCCGATATACTTGTCCACCATGCCGCCGTGCTCCAGGATGATGTCGCTCATGGCGCTCAGGTAGCGATTCAGCAGCTCGGCGAGGCGCTGGGGCTCCATGCGCTCGGAGAGGCTGGTGAAGTCGCGGATGTCGCTGAAGAGGATGGTGAGCTCCTTCTGTTCGCCGCTCAGAGAGAGCCTCTCGGGGCGCTGCATGAGCTCGCCCACCACCACCGGCGAGACGTAATGGCTGAAGGCCTCACGGATGAACTGCTTCTTGCGGTGTTCCGTGAAGTAGTTGCTGAGCGTCACCACCATAAAGATTCCCACCAGGCTCAGCAGGGCATAGGTGACCCCCACGACACGGTTGTTCAGAAAGAAGAGGTAATAGTTGCCGACGATGACGGCGGCGATGACCGCCAGGCCGGCCAGCCCCCCGGCCACGGCCCCACTGAAGGCCAGAAGGGCGCTCAGCAGCAGCCCGCCGGCGATCACCAGGGTGTAGGTCAGACCGATCTCGCTCAAGAGGTCGCCGTAGAGGGGGTCGGCCTTGAGCAGGTTGTCGACGAGGGTGGCCTGCACCTCCACCCCGGGGAAGATGCGCGCAAAGGGGGTGGAGTGCAGATCGAGCAACCCGGAGGCCGAGGTGCCGATGAGCACGCAGGCCCCATCAAGGGCCTGCGTGTCGAAGGCCCTGCCGCTTGCAGCGGCCTGGAGGGTCGAATGCCAGCCCTGGGATGCATACCCCGGATCGGCCTGCAGGTCGATCTCCCCGCCATTTGCGGCGGCCTGGAGGGGCACAAGCTCGCCCCGGGGTCCATAGCCGGCCTCCCCTGCCACAGCGTCGAGCACGTCCACGGCCGAGACGGAGCGGAAGCTGCCGGCGGGCCCGCGGAAGTTGAGGATCAGGCGCCCCTGGTCGTCGGTGGGGATGAAACGCCCGCCCAGGCTGACCCCCAGGAGACCCCGCCGGCCGCCCCGGTCGGGGCTTGCGGCATGCAGCACCACCTCGGACTCCCCCAGGGCCAGGCGCGCCATCTCGAGCCCCAGACCGGGGTACGGCAGGCCGTCGAGCATCATGAAGAGCGGCACCGCGCGCACCATGCCCGAGTCATCGGGAAAGACGTTGATGAAGCCCTCGCTGGGGGCCTGCGCGACCCCCTCGACGTTGAGCACGGCGCGGCGGCCCGCCAGGAGTTGCAGCTCCTCGTAGCGGGCCTCTTCGGGCGTCATGCGCATGATGCCCCCCGGAAAGGGGCGCAAACCTTTCTTGGTGATTCCGTCGTCCTTAAGCTGGAAGACGTAACCCAGCACCACCGGGGCCCCGGCCAGGGCCTGGCCGAAGATGAGATCGTGATCGAGACCATCTCGCAATTCAAGGCCCTCCAGCGCCCCACGGGGCAGGCTCTCTCCCAGGAGGGCGGCCATGTCCTCCAGGTAGTGAAGCGGCGAGGTGCGGTCCGGCTCGGCAAAGACCATGTCGAAGCCGATCACGCGGGCCCCGGCCGCATGCACGCCCTCGACCAGGCGCGCCAGGATGTCCCGCGGCCAGGGCCACTGCCCCACGCGCTGCAGGCTCTTTTCGTCGATGTCCACGATCACCACCTTCTCCCCGGCAGGGACCGCCCGGCGCCAGCGGAACATGGCGCCGGTGACCTGGTCGTCGAGTGAGGCCAGCAGCCAGGGCTTGTGGGAGCCGAAGGAGTAGAACAGCAGGCAGAAAAAGGCCACCATGAGGCAGCCGGCAATGAAGGGGCCCCGCTTGAGCGTCAGACGCGTCACCTGCCCCTCACAGCCCGCCTTCAGCGGTTCCCGCCGAAGATGCCGAAATAGCGCCCCTCGCCCGTGAAGTCCGCATCGAAGCTGCCGCCCACGGATACGGCCTGCGGCCCGTAGAAGGCCCCCTGTACCGTACTGGAAGAGGCGCCGGCCACCTGGGCGCTGAAGGACGCCCGGGTGGAATCGATGGCGCCCGTAGTGAGCGTGAGCGTGCGCTCGCTGAAGGTGAGGTTGCCGCTGATGGGGCTCGTGCTGACCGGGTCGAAGTCCACCCGCAGATAGGTCTGCCCGCCCGTGAGCTCGCTTATGATCCCGCTTGCGGCCTCGATGCAGAAGCCCCGGGCCCCGCCGTGGTACTCGCCCACCAACCCGGCGGCGGCCAGGGCGGTGAGCTCGGCCTGGGCCGTGCGCTCGCCGGCGATCCACATCGAATAGGGCACATGCAGGTGATAGGCCGCCCCCGAGGTGGGCTCGAGATAGGCGACCTCCCAGTAGCCCCAGGTGGCGTAGTCACAGAGTCTGTCCTCAGGGTCCTCACTGACGAGGTAGCTGCCGTAGTCCTTGAGGCCGCCGGCGTTTGTTCCGCTCACCAGGGGCTGCCCGCCTCCGTCGCCCAGCCAGGCGACCAGGGCCGCATCGCAGACGTAGGCCGAGCCGTAGGCCCCGCCGATGGCGAGCTGATCGATGGCGTTGTTGGCGTCGAGCCGGTCCGGGGCCGAAAGTGTCCCGCTGATGTTGCCGGAGTCGCGGTCGATGTCCAGCGTAAAATCGTCGGGCAGCGCGTTCATGAAGAGCCGGCGGCCGACCTCGGGCTGGGACATGTCCTCGGCCACGCCTGTCACGAAGCCGTTCCAGGTGCTCGTCCCCGTGGGGGACGTGGCCGGAAAGGGGGTGCCCTCCTGCAGGAAGGCGCCCGCCAATAAAGTCCACTCCCCGCTGGGGCTCATGGCACCGGAGGTGCCCGAGAGGTCGTAGAAGTCGCCGGAAGCCGCGGCCCCGAAGCCCTGGGACAGGCTGCCGTAAAAGCGCCCGAAATCGCCCTGGCCGTCGATCCAGGTGATCGGCTCGCTCGGCTGGCCGCCGCGCTGGCCGCCCACCTTAACGGCGGTGATCCCGTAAACGGTCTGGCCGTCGAGGACGGAGACGTCCACCTGGCCGAAGAAGAAGACATGCGTGGCCGGCTCCGGGGTGCCGGTGTCGTCCTTGGGGTCGATGAAGCCCAGGGCCTGATGGTTGTGCCAGTTCACCAGAAGCGCCATGTCCAGGTCCTCGGACTCGCCCGCCCCGCCGAGAGCCTCGTAGCCCAGGGCCGGTCCGCAGTAGACGCTCACCCCACTGTCCGGCACCGCCGTGGCGGGCACCCCCAGAAAGCCCAGCTCGCGGTAGGCATAGCTGTCGCCGGAGGTGTAGGTGGCCTCAGGCACGCCGAAGACCACGAACTCGCCTCTAGGGTCCGTGGCCAGCTCGGCGCTGAAGTCCCGAGCTACGCCCTGGAGCGTAACCGAGTAGGGGGAAAGGGCCGTTGGCTGAGGCGTATGGTAGGCCGCCTCGCGGTCATAGGGGGCCACCTCGAAGGCGAGCTCCCGGATCAGGCTGCTGTCGTGGGCGTCCACGAGACGGCCGCCGAGGATCCCGTCCGTGCTCTGGGCCTCCACGAAGGTGCCTTCCGTGACCGTGCTCGCAGGGCTGTCGATGTCGATCAGGGCGCTTACAAACTTGCCGTGCATCACGGGTGAAACCTTGGGCGTGGACGTCACGGTCTGCGTCACCGTATTATCGAGCGTGTCCTGGTTGACATCCGTGAGCGTATCGGTGAGCTCCGGGGGCGCATAGGTCTCTCCGGAGTCGGCCGCGCCGAGATCCGTGTCACTGGTGACGGAGCTTATGCTGTCGTCACCGGCGGGGGTGTCACCGGCGGGCGTCCCGTCGCTGGAGTCATCCCCTGGGGTGCCCCCGTCCGCTTGTGTCTGTGCGCCGTCGGTCGTATCGTCGGTGGTGTCGTCCGGGGAGGCCTCGCCTGCGGAGGCAGCCGCCGGGGTATCCTCGTCCGTCCCCTCCGCCGACGTCTCCTCCTCGGCTTCGTCCAGGGAAGTCTCCTCCCCGGCTTCATCCGCGGACGTCTCGCCGTCGGTCTCCTCCGGGGACGCCTCGGCCGCGGACGTTTCGTCCTGGGCGGGCGGGGGTTCGAGCTGCGCGTTCAGCTCCGAGAGCTCCTTGGCGCTCATGCGGTAGGGCCTCTGGGGGGCCCTGTCCGGAGCGCTGCTGCGGGTGGCATAGCCGGGGCGGCTGATGACCACCTCGCCGGCCGCGTTGCCCACGGCGATGCCCCGTCCGCCCTCGAAGACCACCACGAGCTCGCCCGCGTCCACCCGTCCCATGTACATGGAGCCGCGAATGCCGATGGTGGCGGCCGGGGTCCTGGTGGTGAAGTGCTCGGGCGAGGTCTTGGTGATGGCCCCGCCCATGATGCGGAAGACCCCCTCCTTGACCTCGCTCTCGAAGACCCCGCCCGGCTGGCGGGGGTCCCAGGCATAGGCATTCACCTTCAGTTGGCTTGAGGGCCCCAGACTCACGATGGTGCGGTCCGCAAAGAGGAGCTGCACGCGTGCGCCGGCGGTGGTGCACACGCTCTCGCCCGCATATACCGGTCCCTTCAGACTTAAAAGTCGCTCGCCCGCATCTCCCAGCGCGCTCACCCGCCCGCGCAGCGCCACGACGACGCCCGCGGCGCTTGCCTGCTCCCGGGCCGCCGCCGGTCCGGAAACAGCGGCGACAAGGGCCAGCAGCACGAGGGCCTTCACGATGAACCTGACTCTGTACATGCTTTTTCCTCCGCTCGCCGCGGGGTGATGCACGCCGCCTGGACGTCTGCGTGCATCACCCCGCTAACGGGGGTATCATCCTTTCCTAACGGCCGTATTCACCCGGGGCTTGAGTCCCAGGAGTCCCCATGCGCTCCCCTACCCCCCGGCGCTCAGTACGTGA
>CAZUDI010000086.1:0-8994 GCA_964618975.1 uncultured Bacteriovoracaceae bacterium
TGGGGGATCTCCCGGGGATCATGGAGCGCATCCTCGAAGAGGTGCTGCGGCCCTTCACCTGAAGGAAGGGCCGGTATCGCTGGGGGCGGCATTTCCATGACGTTTTCAGCGGCAAGGAAGGACCAGGGCTTGCCTGGATTCATACCCATGGTGAAAGATTTGCTTGCTTTTTAAGATCAACGGTGTTACTTTTAATCCCGTTGCTTTCATACCACACGACACAGCCCTTCATCGCGGGCGGAATGGAGGCGTCACATGTTTGCATCGGGAGAGAAACACATCACGAGCCTGGATGTTCCGGATCTACCTCCCGTGAGCCAGATCGGAATGGTGGTGCCGGATCTCGCGGAGGGTGTGCGTTTCTACCGGGCCTTCCTCGGCATACCGCGGTGGTACCGCACGGTGATCAAAGAGTGCCGCTACCGTTACCGAGACCGGCCCATCGACATCTTCCTCGACATCGCCGTGGGCTATTCGGGCCGCACCCAGGTGGAGCTCATTCAGGTCCATGGCAGTGACGACAACATCTACCATGCCCATCCGGGTGAGGCGGGCTTCGGATTCCACCACTTCGGCGTGGTGGTGGGCAACCTCGAGCAGGCCCTCCGGTCCATGCTCGATCAGGGTTTCAATCCGCTGCAGGAGGGTGTGCTGCACTATGCCGGGGGCGGCAAGACCCGGGTGGCCTACCTCGATACCCTCTCCAGGGCCGGGCTGATCCTGGAGCTCATCGAAACCAGGGCCTTCGGCCTCAACCTCGGCATGCCGGAGTGGTTCATCGGCCTCGGCCGGTTAACGGGCGACACCCAACGCATGCATACATAAAAGGAGGGGCAGCACATGCAGGACTTCGCAGGCCGCATGATCTACCTGACCGGGGGCTCCAGCGGCATCGGCCTGGAAATGGGCCGCATCTTCGTCGCCCAGGGCGCCGACGTGCTCCTCCTGGCACGCAATGCCCACAGGCTCGAGGAGGCAGCGCGTATCATGGAAAAATCCCGGCGGGACGCCCGGCAGAGGATCGGATACCTGCCTGTGGACGTGGCCAACCTCCCGGACGTCGAGCAGAAGATGGCGCGGGCACTGGCCGAATACGGCGCCCCCGACATCCTCATCAACAGCGCCGGGATCAACAAGTATGCGGACCACTTCGCGAACATCACCCATGCGATGTTCGACGAGGTCATGCAGATCAATCTCTACGGGCCGCGCAACATGATCCACACCCTGCTGCCCGCCATGCAGCCGAAGAAGGGGCACATCGTGATCCTGTCTTCGGCCGCCGGGCTCTTCGGGATGTTCGGCTACACGGTCTACGGGACGTCCAAGGCGGCGCTCCTGGGGCTGGCCGACAGCCTGCGCTACGAGCTGAAACCCCTGGGCATGAAGCTCACCGTGGTCTGCCCCCCGGAGGTCGACACCCCCATGAACATCGACGAGGCCAAGACCCTGCCGCCGGAGGGCCGGGCCGTCAAGAACCTGGCCGGCATCATGCTGACCCCCGAGGAAGCGGCCCGCGTCATCGTCAAGGCCATCGCCAGAGGGCAGTACTTTTTCATCCCCGGGGTTCTCACGCGTTTCCTCTATCTCCTGCATCGCTTGAGCAACGGGTGGGCCACCCGGATGACCTCCGATGCCGTCATCCGGGTGGCCCGCTGGAAAATGGGAAAATAAGGTGTTACCACTGGCACAGCGAGCGCACACATGCACGTTAGAGACGGCATGTCGCTAAAGGAGGATGATTATGGCGGAAGATCGGTGGGTTCTGCTGCGAAGGGTTGACAGTTACGATCCACTCAAGATGCGCGCGGTGGTGCAGGAGGGCTTCGAGCTGCTCGGCCGCAAGCCTCAGGGCCGGGTGCTGATCAAGCCCAACGTGGTCTTTGCCAACAAGGTCTACTCGCAGCACGCCTTCACCCATCCCGAGCTGGTGGGGGTGGTGGCGGACAGGGTGCGGGACTTTCCCGGGATCACGGACCTCACGGTCGGCGAATCGGGCGGCTTCGCCATCCCCACGCGCCTGAACTTCAAGGAGGCCGGCTACTATGAAATGGGCCTCCGCCACCAGGTCCCCGTCATCGACTTCAACGAGGACCCCTATAAGAAGGTGACCCTCGAAAAGGGCCGCTTCCACAAGACGCTTTTGTGCCCGCGCCTGATCCACGAGGCAGACTTCAAGATCTGGATGCCCAAGCTCAAGTTCCACATCTGCTGCGAGATCACCAATGCGCTGAAGCTCAACATCGGCAGCCTGCTCCACAAGGAGCGCATGCTCTTTCACGACGACCGGCTCAACGACAAGATCGTGGACGTCCTGGAGATCGGCTATCCCGATCTGATCGTCACCGACGCCATCACCATCGGCCACGGCTTCGAGTCCTGCGCCAAGCCCTTTCATCTGGGGGTGGTGCTGATCAGCAACGACCCCCTGGCGGCGGACGTCGTGGCGGCCCAGATCCTGGGGTATAAACCGCAGGACGTGCACCACCTGCGGATCGCCTCCGAACGGGGCTACGGCCCCATCGACCCGGAGACGGTAAAGGTGCTGGGGGATGTGGGCATCGCCGAGCTCGCGGAGAAAACCTCCGGGATCGTCAGCCAGTTCCAGGACATGCAGAAACTGGACACGAAGATCCGCTTCTACGAGGGCATCGGGCCCCACACAAACGAGATCTGCTACGGGGGGTGCATGGCCGCGGTCAAGGGCAGCCTGGGCACCATCGACGCCCGCCGGCCGGGCTCGCTCAAGAATGCCCGTGAGGGCGCGATCGTCACCGGCATCTACGAAGGGGATGTGGATGCGGGCGAGGGAGTGTGCCTGCTCATCGGCGACTGCACCGAGGTCAAAGGCACGATCCGCGCCAGAAAGATCAAAAAGGTCAAGGGCTGCCCCATCGGGGCGGTCAAGCTCACGAGCGTGCTGCCCTTTGTCTTCGGCATGTCTTCTCCCATGTTCGACATCCGGGATGTGCCCCTGGTGGTGCTCAACACCATCGAGAAGACGCTCAACAAGGTCCGGCACGGGGCCCTGTAAGCGCCTGGGGCCGCATGCCCTTGACGTTTGCGGCGGCAGGGAGAATCCAGGGCCTGCCCGGGGGTTCCTGCCCATGATTTCGACGGCGGGCAGGTGATTGCATGACGAGAGGGGCGGCAGTCCGCAGCCGGGGGCTGCGGACTGCCGGGGGCGCGGGGAGGCCGACACGCCCGGTCCTGCGACCGCCCCCGGCAATCCGGGTGCGCCCCCTTCCGGGAATGAGCCGCCCTTCGCGGTCTCAGGCCGGGAGCCGGGGCCTGTCCGGGGGGTCATCCCGCTGAGGGAAACGACCCTGTCGAGGTCTCCTGATCCCGTGCGTCCATACCCCCATCTTACGCAGATCCCTCTCCCCTGTCTGACTCACGCTCCGGTGAGATAAAAAAGAGAATAATCTTCAAATAATATGCCTTGATCTTTTTAGGCTTACGATATATGTTTCTATCCATAAGAACAGCGGGGCATAACCCATGCGCATGACAGTGAGATACGAGAAGGTCTTCTCCTGGTGCCTGCCTCTCAAGTCCGGGGCAGGGGGGGCGGTTCACTGTCGGTGACGGTGTCTGAGGGCGCCAAAGGGCCGTGGGCGGAACATGCCCACGGTTTTTTTATGGATCAGGGGTATGCACCTCAGGGCAAGCCCGAGGCCCCTGCCCGTCGCTGCAAGCGGCGGGGAATTTGGCCCATAACGCTTAGAGATTCATCCCGGCCTTCAGGCCCCAGGAACAAGGGGGACTCATCCGGGATTAAGATGACGTGATGCAGATGAAGAAAGGGAGGAGGACTTAAAGCTATGCGAAGATCTGTGCGTGTTTATCCCATGTTGATGATGGCCTTGCTGGTGCTGGCCGCCGGCCAACCGGTCCTGGCGGCCAAACCGATCACGCTTACCTATGCCAATTTCCCCCCGGCACCGACCTTTCCCTGTGTGCAGATGGAGCACTGGAAACAGGAGGTGGAGCAGAGGACCGAGGGCCGTCTGGTGATCCAGACCTTCCCGGGGGGCACCCTTTTAGGGGCCAAGAACATGTTCGACGGCGTCGTGATGGGCCAGGCCGATATCGGATGTCTGGCCATGTCGTATCATCCGGGACGCTTCCCCCTGGCCGAGGCGGTGGACCTGCCGCACGGGTGGCCCAATGCCGAGGTGGCCAGCCTCACCCTCATGGACCTCTTCGCCAAGTACCACCCGGAATCCTTTGCCAAGGTCAAGGTGCTCACCCTGTTTACCTGCCCGCCGGCCAACATCATGTCCATCGCCCCGGTTCGCGCCCTCGCCGACCTTAAGGGCCTGGAAATCCGCGCCGCCGGCACCGGGGTGCGCATCTTTGAACTGCTGGGGGCCAGCCCCATCGGCATGCCGCAGTCGGATGTGCCCGATGCCCTGCACAAGAAGGTGATCAAGGGCATGGCCTCTTCCCTGGAGGTCATGCAGGACTTCAACTACGCCGAATACTGCCGCTATATCACCATGACCAATCTGCAGGTGGTCTCCTTCGCCGTGGTGATGAACCGTAAGCGCTGGGAGGCCCTGCCGGACGATATCAAGGCGATCCTGGATCAGCTGGGCCGTGAGCAGGCGCAGTGGACCGGCCGCTATGTGGATGCGCACGTGGATCAGGCGGTTGCCTGGTCGAAAGCGACCTATCAGGTGGAGGTGCTCACGCTGCCCCCCGAGGATCAGGCGCAGATGCATGCGCTCCTGAAACCCCTGATCGACGACTATATCGCGCGAACCCGCTCCCAGGTCCCCTCCGAGGATATCATCAGGGACATCCAGGCGCTGAAGGACACGTACAGCGCTGTCCCGGCCGCCCCGGCCCCATGATGCCCACCGGACAGGGAAACCATGCTTGAAAGACTCGCAAGGCTGAGCCTGATGCTCAACCGCTTGCTGGCGGCAATCGCCGGGGTGGTCCTGGTGGGGATGATGGCGCTGGCCTGCGCCAATGTCGGGCTGCGCTTTTGCGGGTATCCGCTGAAGGGCACCTTCGAGATGATGGGGTTTCTGGGTGCGATCGTGGCCGCCTTTGCCCTGGGCAAGACCCAGATCAGCCGTGAGCACATCGCCGTGGATGTCCTGGTGCGCCTGTTTCCGCCCCGGCTCAGACGCCTGGCCGGCAGTGTCAACGATCTGATCGGCATGCTGTTCTTCATCATCGCCGCCTGGCAGAGCGCCCGCTGGGGGCTCAATCTGCAGCGCGTGCACGAGGTCTCCGAGACGCTGCGCATCGTCTCCTATCCCTTTGTCTACGGTGTCGCTCTGGGGTGCGTGATGATCGCCCTGGTCTTCCTGGTGGACCTGCTGAAGACGGCGCTATCGTCAAGAAAGGCGGACACATGAGCGCCACCGCCATGGGGATAGCGGGCATCTTCGCTCTGCTCTTGCTGATGCTCTGCCTGGGCCTGCCGGTGGGCATCGCCATGGCGCTGGTGGGCTTTGGCGGGATATGGCTGATGGTCTCGCTCAATGCCGCCCTGGGCATGGTCGGAAGCGAGCTGTGGAACACCTTTTCCTCGTACGGTCTCACCATGGTGCCGCTCTTTGTCTTCATGGGCGAGATCTGCTATTACGCGGGCCTCAACCGCCGGCTGTACAAGGCCACCCACACGCTGACCGGGCATGTCAGAGGCAGCCTCGCCATGGCCTCGGTGATGGCCTGCGCCGGGTTCGCGGCCATCTGCGGGTCCAACACGGCCACGGCCGCCACCATGACCGCCGTGGCCCTGCCCGAGATGAAGAAATACAGGTACGACCCGGCATTGTCGGCAGGTTCGATCGCCTGCGGCTCCACCCTCGGGGTGGTGATCCCGCCCAGCGTGGTGTTGATCATCATCGGTCTGTATACCGGCATCTCCATCAGCAAGCTCTTCTACGGGGGGATTATGGCGGGGCTGGTGCTCACCGCCTTCTTCCTCCTGACCATTGTGATCCTGTGCCGCATCAAGCCGCACTGGAGCCCCTTAGGCGAGCGCCGCACCCTTCTGGACAAGATCCGGGTCATCCCGTACTGCTTCGAGGCCCTGCTGCTCTTCGCCCTGGTCATGGGCGGGCTCTATGCCGGCATCTTCACCCCCACCGAGGCGGGCGCCGTGGGCTCCCTGTGCGCGCTGGCTATCAGCGTCATCGGGCGCCGGCTTTCCTGGCGGGGGTTCGTCGCGGCCATAAACGACACCCTGCAGATCTCGTGCATGGTCTTTGTGATCATCGCCGGGGCCATCATGTTCAGCCGCTTCCTCACGGTGACCAGGATCCCCTTCGACCTCGCCGACTGGGTGGCCTCCCTGCCTGTGGCCCCGGTGATCGTCCTGGCGGTGATCTTCATGCTGTATGCCATCGGCGGGGCGCTCATGGATGCCCTGGCGCTTCTCCTGGTGACGATCCCGGTCTTTTTCCCGGTGGCGGACAAGCTGGGCTACGACCCGGTCTGGTTCGGGGTGATGATCACGGTGATCACCACCCTGGGCGCGGTCACCCCGCCGGTAGGCGCGACGACCTATGTCGTGGCCGGCATGGCCAAAGACGACAGCCTGGCAACCGTCTTCCGCGGGGTGATGTATTTCCTGCCGGCCTACATCCTGGCCATCATCCTGCTGATGATCTTCCCGGGCATCATCACCTTCCTCCCGGGCCTCATCCTCTAGGACAACCAGAGGCTGTCCGTGAAATGTGGACATCCGCATGGGCAGGAACCTCAGGGACGCCGAAGATACCCGTTCTCTCTGAACCAGCTCACGGCCTTTCGAATGGTCATCTCGATCGGAGTCTGAGGCAGGCCGAGCTCGTTGACCGCCTTGGAGCAGTCATACCATTCGGTCATCTTCCCAATCCTCACCTCGCTGGCGGTGACCACGGGTGGTTTTCTGGTTATGAAGGCCCCCCACTCGAAGACGTATCCCAGCGCAAGGGCAAGATGATACGGCAACTTGACCGCCGGCGGCCGCACCCCTGCAATATCGGCAACCAGCTTTAAGTAATCATGCACCGTGATGTTTCTGTTTCCCAACAGATATCTCTCGCCCACGCGGCCCTTGTGAGCCGCCAGGATATGACCACGGGCCACATCCTCGACATCGATAATATTGATGCCCCCATCGATGTACCCAGGCATCTTCTGATTCACCACATCAATGATCATCTGCCCCGAGGGGGTCGGTTTTCTGTCATGCGTCCCGATGACCAGGGTGGGATTGACTATGACAACCGGCAGCCCCCGTGTGGCAAAGATGCGGGCCTCGTTTTCGGCGATGTATTTAGACATGGAGTAGTGGTCGCCGGATTCCCAATAGTTGAAGGCCTTCTCCTCATCGGCCGGGACGGGCCCGCTCGCGGCGATGGCATTGTTGGTGCTGGTATAGACGACCTTCTCGACCCCGGCTTCCAATGCGGCCTGGAGCGAGGCCTTCGTTCCGCCGACATTGACCTCGTAGAGCACTCTGGGGTTAGGTGCCCAGTGAGCGAAATAGGCGGCCGTGAGAAAGAGCGTGTCACAACCTTCAAGCGCCCTCTGCATGGAAGCACTGTCGCGGATATCGCCATAGGCCCGCTCGACATCGAGCTGATCGATGTTGCGGGTATCGCTGGTTTCTCTCAATAAAACCTTGACCTCGGCCCCCTCCCTGAGGAGCTCGCGCGTGATGGCCGAGCCAATGAATCCCGTTGCGCCGGTGACAAGTTTCTTCATGCTTCACTCCCCTGTTTCAGGATCTCCTTCACCCGCCCCACGCTCCCGTCCGACAGACGCACCTTGATCCCGTGGGGATGACTGGCCGATCGGGTGAGAATCTCCTGGACAATCCCCTCCGTGAGCCTGCCGCTGCGCTGATCCTGTTTCTGCACCACCCTGACACGCACTCCGGGCCTGATGTCGGCACGCCTTCTTCCATCCATGATATTTGCATCGCTCCCTGAAAAAACAATCATACCAAATTCCCCTCCGGGGAAAAAGGCCAAGGAGAGTATCTAAAAGCTTTTTCGTTTTCACGGAGAAAGCTAACGTCCATGATATTTGGAAATTTCATATGTCTGTTGTGGAAATGAGGGACGTCCATAGTGCCAGACATGGAATCGGGATGCTCTTTTTTTAGCCGCGAATCAGAGGGTCACCCCAGCTAACGGTCTCCATTTGTCCCCAGATCCTGCCGAAGAACGGGGGATCGAATCATCGAATCCGGATGGTTTATGTGAGGGTTTATGCCGCAGTTTTTATATGAGACAGGCCCTTTGCTTTCGCTGTCCATTCCGTTATTATCTTGGATGAAAGCCATGAAATAAAGATACGGTGGGAGTTATCTCATTATAACGAGCAGTTTTTTTGAGATCACCGCAATCCTCGTCCTCGCCGCCTTTACCGGAGTAGTCGGCATGCGGCTTCGCCAGCCGCTCATCATCGCCTTTCTTGCGGCAGGCATCCTCGCCGGTCCTTCGTTCCTGGGAATCATCCAGAGCTATGAACAGATCGAGCTGTTCGCACACATCGGGATCGCCCTGCTGCTCTTTATTGTGGGGCTCAAGCTCGACATCCATCTCATCCGCACCACCGGTCCGGTCGCACTCGCAACCGGTCTCGGCCAGGTCGTCTTCACCTCGGCCATCGGTTTTCTCATCGCACTGGGCCTCGGCATGGATACCATCAGCGCCGTATATGTGTCCGTAGCCCTGACCTTCTCGAGCACCATCATCATCGTCAAGCTCCTGTCCGACAAGAAGGAGATCGACTCGCTCCACGGCAGGATTGCGCTCGGCTTCCTCATTGTGCAGGACATCATGGCGATCCTCGCCCTGATCGCCCTGGCCACCCTCGGCACGGGCACGAGTGCCGAAGGTTCCCGGTATCTGGCCATGACCCTGGTCATCCTCAAGGGCATGGGCCTCCTGCTGGGCATCTGGCTCCTCATGCGCTTTGTTCTGCCCGGACTCATGAAGCGCCTGGCCGGCTCAGGCGAGATGATGATGCTGTTTG
>CAZUDI010000087.1:0-8631 GCA_964618975.1 uncultured Bacteriovoracaceae bacterium
ATCCAGCTCATGCCGGACATGAGAATGGGGTACTTGATGCCGAGCAATTCGGTGATGCGTGTTTTCATAAAAACCTCCCTGGCCGCCCGAACGGGCGGCCTTTTTCCTTGGCGTCTGCCCCTCAGACGGCGAAGCAGGCGTCATCGATTTCCACAGCCGTCACGTCCTCGTTTTTGATGGCCGCTACCGTACCCTGAATCCCCGGCAGGATGTTCTTGATGAAGAAGCGCGCACTGGCGAGCTTGCCGGCATAGAAGGCCGGATCGTCTCCCAGGCCGGGGGCCCATTCCTGCACCGCCGCCGGGTCGCGCCCGGTTGCGGCCGCCAGGACATCGAGCCGCTGGCGGGCAAGGCCAGCCTCCCACAGCAACAGCCAGGACGAGACCACGGTGCCCATCAGCATCAGGAAAGGATAGGCGCTCAACAGCGGCACCATGAACTTGCCCTGCCTGCCGCACTGGGCGAAATACATGGCCATCTCGGCCAGGGTGTTGACCGCGGCCTGGACGTCCTCAGCCAGATCGGTGATGCCCTCGAGGGTGCTGCAGTGCGCGATGGTGGCGTTCATCTCGCTCAGAAGCGCCAGGAAGCAGGCTCCCTTCTTCATCCCGAGCTTGCGCCCCACCAGGTCGAGCGATTGGATGCCGTTGGTGCCTTCGTAGATCGAGCCGATCTTTTCGTCGCGCATGACCTGTTCGATGGGATACTCGCGGCAATAGCCGTAGCCGCCGTAGATCTGCATGGCACTCTCGCAGACCCGAAAGCCGATATCGGAGTTATAGGCCTTGCAGATCGGGGTCAGGACCTCGAAGATGCCGTTCCACCGGTCGTACTGATCCTGATCGGCGGCCACACGGGCCCTGTCCTGACAGAAGGCGGCGTAGTACATCATGGCGCGCATGCTGTCGACATGGGCCTTCATGGTGAGCAGCATGCGGCGCACGTCGGGGTGGGAGATAATGGGAACGCGCGGGGCCTGCGGGTTCTTGAAGTCGGCCAGGGCCGAGCCCTGCAGGCGTTCCCTGGCATACTGCAGGGCGTGCAGGTAACAGAATGAGGCGCTGGAGAGCCCCTGAATGCCGACACTCATGCGCGCGCCGTTCATCATGAAGAACATGATCTTCATACCCTGGCGTTCTTCGCCCAGGAGTTCGCCGTAGCAGGCATCATTGTCGCCGAAGTTTATCAGGCAGGTGGCGCTGCCATGAATACCCATCTTGTCTTCGATGCCGGCGATCTCGTAGTCATTGCGCCGCCCCAGGCTGCCGTCGTCGTTGACGATGTACTTGGGCACCAGAAAGAGCGAGATGCCCCCCGTGCCGGCCGGGTCTCCCTCGATGCGCGCCAGAACGGGCTGAACGATGTTCTCGGCCAGATCATGGTCGCCGGCGGAGATGAAGATCTTGGTTCCCTTGATGAGGAAGGACCCGTCCGGCTGGCGCAAGGCCCGCGTGGTCAGCGCCCCGACATCGGTGCCGGCCCCGGGCTCGGTCAGGGCCATGCTGCCGCCCCACTCGCCGGTGATCATCCTGGGCAGGTATTTCTGCCTGACCTCCTCCGAGCCGTAATGTTCGATCAGTTCGGCCGCCCCGCCGCTGAGACCGGGGTACATGAAAAAGGCGAAATTGTGCAGAAACCAATCCCAGCTGGCATAGCGCATGATCTCGGGCAGGCCCTGTCCGCCATACTGCGGGGAGTTGGTCATGGATATCCAGCCGCCTTCGCAGTAAAGCTTGTAGAGGCGATGAAACGATTCGGGGACATGGACCTGGCCGTTCTCCAGGCGGCAACCCTGCCGATCGCCCGCCTCCAGGGCCGGCAGGATCTCTTCGTGGGCGAGCTTGCCGGCTTCGGTCAGGATCATGTCGAACATGTCCCGTGAAAAGTCGGCGAAGGGCCCGGTGCAGATGTCTTCGATGGTGAGCATTTCGTGCAGCACGAACCGCTGATCGCGTTCCTCAAGGATAAGATTAGGCATTGACGCTCCTTTCTCACCGGCCAGGGTGCCGGTTGTCATGGTCTTTATTTTGATGAAAACTGACTCACGCCTGTCCTGTTCAAAAGTCGCCTCCCCCGGGGCGCCCTCTGCGCCAAGCGCGCGTTGTGGGCGTCGATTCAATGGGTTGTCTCCTTCCATGCATCTTCCATGGGTTGATTGTGCACTTGCATCCCGAAGGATCGCAGGTACAGACATGCCTGTTTACATCAACATGCATTCGCCGGAGAGGATCTCAGGACGGTGTGCGCAGCAGTCCGGCCTCGACCGCCTCTCTGGTCAGCTGGTCGCGGAAGTCGGGGTGGGCGATGGAGATCATGCGCCTGACCCGCTTCTCGATGCTCTGGTCCTTGAGGTTGACGATGCCGTACTCGGTGACCACGAAATCCACGTCGCTCCTGGGGGTGGTGACCACGGTGCCGGCCGGCAGGGCACTGACGATGCGTGTCCGGGGATTGCCCTTCCCCTGGCCCGCCACGGAGTTGAGCGCGATAAACGACTTGCCGCCCCGGGAGAAATGTGCCCCGCGCACGAAGTCCAGCTGGCCGCCCGTGCCGCTGTACTGGGAAAAACCGATGGTCTCCGAGCAGACCTGTCCGGTAAGGTCCATGGTCAGGGCGCTGTTGATGGCCATGAAGTTGTCGTTTTTGCCTACATTTAGGGGGCTGTTGACATAGGAGATGGGATGAAATTCCACCATGGGGTTGTTGTGAGCGAAGTCATAGAGCTTCTTCGTGCCCACCACCGCACCCACGATCATCTTGCCGGGGTGAAAATTCTTGCGCTCACCGGTAATGATGCCCTCGTGCACCAGATCGACCATGGCGTCCACCGCCATCTCGGTGTGCACGCCCAGATGGCGCTTGTCGGAGGACAACAGAAGTTCGCACACGGCATTGGGGATCTTGCCCACGCCCACCTGCAGACAGGCCCCGTCGGGAATCTCGTCGATGATGAGGCGTGCGATGGCGAGCTCGTTCTCACCGGGTTTGACATAGGGCGCCTCGGGCAGCGAATGGTCGGCCTCGCAGATAAAGTCGGCCTCGCTTACGTGCAGGTGCGAGTGGCTGCCCGCGATCCAGGGCACGTTGCGGTTCACCTGCACGATGCGGCAATCGCAGTTGCGCAGCAGGGCATGCCCGGCAAAGGTGCCCAGAGGCCCCAAGCTCATGTAGCCCTTTTCGTTGGGGGGCGAACACTCGAAAAGCCCGAAATCGTAGCGCTCCTGCACACGATCAAACAGGTCGTCGGTATGCGAGAACTGGTAGGAGGTCACCTCGATGTTCCCCTCCCCCAGGAAGAAACGCTCCAGCGGCCCCACGAAGATGGAATGGTGGCCGAGGTGTCCCCGGAATTCGCGCTTCAGATGCTCCAGCGGGGTGAACAGCAACCCGGAAATGATCGACACATCCCTGAGTTCCTCACGCCGTGCGGCTATGGCCGTGACCAGGTCCACGGGGCAGCTGCCCCCGGGCGTCATGGCCAGGCGGCTACCCGGGACGATCTTGGCGGCCGCCGTCTCAACACTCACCAGCTTTGCCTGATACATATCGCACCAATCCATCATACAACCTCCTTCGATGATGTCGATCAAGGGGTTGGGCCCTTGTCCGCGAGGGGACTATCGCAAGCGACATGCCACACGGCGCATTTCTCAACATCCCGAATAAACGGCTGTTCCGCTATGCCTGGTCCCTGCCGCGAAGTTATGAGGATGACATATCGTCTCATCGAGACGAAATTCCATCGCTTAGCCCTTGATCGCGGCCCCGTCCTTCTGGTATTGAAAACCAAGGCCTCACTCACCAAGGGGGATACGCGCATGCACGACAGGCTGCCCGATCTTACCGCCCCGCAATGGGAATTCCTGGCCCTGGTGGAGGCCTTCGGGGCACCCGTCCCGATCGATGTACCTGCCGCGCTGTTCGAACTGACTCCGGGCATGCTCTTCGATCTCGTGCGCCGGGCAAGCGATAGCGGCTGGCTGCACCTGGACGAACAGAACCGACTCCAGCTGCGGCAGGACCTCCCTGTTGCGGTCCAGGCCCGCATGCACGAGGCCCTGAGCAGACGACACATGCAGGAGCTTTGCCACCGCATGCACGCATCGGGCACCCTGCAGGACCTGCCGCTGGGCATGCGCGCCCGGCTGCTCGAAAAATCCGGCCGGGTCCTCGAGGCCGCCCAGATCGAATTCAGCGCCGCCCAGGTCTCGATCGCCGAAAACGACTCGGCCGGCGCCCTGCGCCTGCTGGAAAAGGTGGTCGACCGTCTGCGCTCCTGCCTGGGCGAGCCCGCCAGCGATACCCTCTTTGTCTCGGCCGCCGTCACCCTGTGTCTGCTGCGCTTCCGGCAGGGCCGCGAGATGACCGGCATCCCCGACCTCTTGCATCAGGCTCGCACCGTAGCTCAGCGCCAGGGCGACAAACGTTCGCTAACGCTGTTCGGTCTGTTCTACGGCCGGCTGTACTTCTTCGAAGACCGGCACTCTGAGGCCCTGGAGGTCCTCGAAGCCAGCATCCGCGAGGCCCGCACCCTGGGGGACGAGGACATCCTGTCACAGTCGGCCGAATTCATCGGCCTGTACTACTTCATCCAGGGCCGCTACCGCGAGGCCTGTGAATACCTCGACCGGGCCATGCAGGCCGCCCTCTCCCAGCGCACCCGCACGATCATCTTCACCCTGCCGCGGCTGCTCGGCTACTGCTTTGCCATCCTGGGGCGCTTCCACCAGGCCATCGGCGTGCTCGACAGCAACTGGCGGCGGGCCCTGATGAAGACCGAACCCGCGCTGGCAACCAATTTCCGCATCCCCCTGGGTACGGTGCTGCTGATGATGGGCAAACGGTCGGAGGCCTATGCCCACCTGAGCGCCGGTCTCGACGAGGCCCTCACCCAGCAGAATCACTGGGCCCTGTTCGAGGCCCGCATCTCGCTGGGTTACTACCATTTCCTCGACGGGGACCTGAAAGAGGCCCACCGCACCTGCGCCGAGGGTCTGAGCGAAGGGGCCATAGCCGGTATCAAAAGCTCCTCCGTCTTCTGGCCGTGGTTTCTGGAAATGCTCTTCGAGTTCGATCGCCAGGAATTCGCCCCGCTTCTGGGCGAGTCCTTCCCACAGGAGCTCGACAGGGTGCTGGCAGGCGCCAATATCAACCTGCACGGGACGGCCCTGGCCCTTCTGGCCCGGCTGGCAGGGCACGGAGAGGCGGCCGAAGACCTGCTGATCCAGAGCGAGAAGGCCCTGCTGCGCTCGGGCGACCCCATCCAGCTGGCCAAAACCCGCGCCGCGCTGGCGCGGCTGAAACTGCACGAGGCCAACCGCGAGGAGGCTCTCAAGCTAGCCCTGCAGGCCTGGGAGGGACTCTCGGGCTTCGGCCAGGGGTTCTTTCCCGACGACCTCAGGCCGCTCCTGCGCAGCCGGGGGGCGCTGGCGACCGGGACGCAGCAGCGGCATGCGATCCTGCTGCGCTTCATGCGCCTGATGGAGGATTTCGTACCCGGCACGGACCAGGTCGAGCTGCTAACCCGCCTCGTGGCCGCCTCGAGTCGCTTCTTCGAGGCCGAACGGGGGGGGCTGTTCTGGGTCGATCCCTCCCGCCCCCGCCGCAGGCCCGCCCTGAAGGCCGCCTACAATCTGTCACGCCTCGAGGTGGAATCCTCTACCTTTCAAGCTCAGCTGGAGCTTATCGGGCGGGTCCTACGCAACAACACGCCCGTGGTGCTGCATCCGGCCCATGGGAACGCCAAAGACAGCGTGGCAATTCTGTGCCTGCCCTTTGCCTGTGAAGGCCGCATACAGGGGGTCCTCTACCACGAAAACACCTATGTCGATGAACGCTTCGAACTCTTCGACCGTGACTTGCTTCAAAAGTTCTCATCTTCGGTAGGCCTGTATATCGACCGCATCACCCGCTATTGCCGCCCGATAGCGCAGGTTGATCAGCCGCTCTTGGATCAAGTAGATCCATCCCGCAACGAGGAAGACATCCTTGCGCAGAGCGTGATCATGCAGGACCTCCTGGAGCGGGCGCAACAGGCCGGCCAATCGGATGCCTCCGTGCTCATCCTAGGCGAAACAGGGGTGGGCAAGGAGCTGATGGCCCGGCATATTCACGCGCACAGCCCGCGCCGCAACGGCCCCTTCGCCGTGGTCGACCTCAGCAGCATGCCGGAGAACCTGGTGGAGAGCGAGTTGTTCGGCCACGAAAAGGGGGCCTTCACCGGGGCTACCGCCCGCAAGCTCGGACGCATCGAATTGGCCCACCAGGGGACGCTCTTCATCGACGAGGTGGGAGACATCCCCGCCTCCATGCAGATCAAGCTTCTGCGCACGCTGCAGAATCAGAGCTTCATGCGTCTGGGCGGGATCCGCACCCTGAGTTCGGACTTCCGGCTCATCGCCGCCACGAATCGCAACCTGAGCCAGGAGGTGAGCGCGGGCAACTTTCGCGAAGACCTCTTCTACCGCCTGAATGTTGTGCCGCTCATCATTCCACCGCTGCGCGACCGGCAGGGGGACGTGATCCTCCTGGCCGAGCATTTCCTGAGGTACTTTGCGGGCAAATATCACCGCCCGACGGTGCACCTCAACCCGCAGGACCGGCAGCGTCTGCAGGACTACCCCTGGCCCGGGAATGTGCGCGAACTCAGAAACATCATTGAGCGGACCGTAATACTCTCCAGCGGCAGTATCCCGGAGCTCTCGCCCTCGGTGAACAGGCCCGAGCATCCCTTTGCCGACTGCCCCAGCCTGGACGAACTGCAGCGGCGCTATATCCTGTGGACCCTCGAACGCACCGGGGGCCGGATCGGGGGCCCGGGCGGGGCGGCCGAGGCGCTCGGCATGAACCGGACCACCCTCAACTCGCGCATCAGGAAACTGGGGATCGTGCCTCCGGGTCCCCCGCGCTGAACGTGCGCCCCGGCCGTCCGGGGACTTGCACCCTGACGGCCGTGTGTCGTATAGACATCGAGGCGCCACAGACTAACGCCACGGAGGAGAGCCATGCCCGAGCTGCCCGAGGTACAGACCATCGTCAACGAGCTCAATGCCGCCGGGGTTTGCGGACGGACGATTACGGGGGCCGGGGTGCACTGGCCCGCCAGCATCGCCGGCGACGGCGACGGCGCATTCTGCCGCGCCATCACCGGGGAGAGGATCGCCGCCATCGTGCGCCGCGGCAAGTACATCCACGCCCGTCTGGGCTCCGGGAGGCACCTCCTGATTCACCTGCGCATGTCGGGCCGGCTGCACCTGGCGAAATCCGGCGACGAGCGCTCAAGACATGAGCACGTCGTGCTGCACCTGAGTGGGGGGCTCGATCTGCGCCTGCACGACACCCGCAAGTTCGCGCGGGTCTTCCTGGTGGAGGAGGCCCAAGGGCTCCTGGGGGGGCTGGGGATCGAGCCGCTGGGGGAGGCCTTCACCCCGGCACGTCTGGCGGCCCTCCTGCGTGCCAGACAGCGCCGACTCAAACCCCTGCTGCTCGACCAGGGCGTCATCGCCGGGCTCGGGAACATCTATGTCGACGAGGCCCTGTGGGAGGCCGGGCTGCACCCCTGCCGCCTGGGGGCCGACCTCAGCGAGGCCGAGATCGCAAGGCTGCACCGCGCCATCCCCGGGGTGCTGAAGTCAGGGCTGGCAAACCGGGGCACCTCGCTGGGAAAGGGCCAGGGAAACTTCTCTTCCGTGGGCCGCCGTCCGGGAGAAAACGGCACCTTCCTGAAGGTCTTCCGCCGCACCGGCGAGCCCTGCCCGCGCTGCGGCACGCCCATCGTGCGCCTGGTCGTGGCCCAGCGCGGCACGCACATCTGCCCCTGCTGCCAGGCGGAGCCGGTATCTCAGGTTATTCCCCGGCGCGCTTGAGGCCAATGGTGGGTGCGCATAAAAACAGGGTTCACATTTTATCTGCTTTACTCTATAAAACCATGAGGATGTGCCGATAGGGTGAGGCAGGTGCACCAGGCACAATCAATCCGACGTGTCCCCTTCCCGGGTTGCGGCGGAAAACCAGGGGATACATGCGATGCAGACAGCTTCAGCGGACTTGAGGAACTACGAACCCTTGCTGAACGTGAGGGAGACCGAGCAGGCGATCTACCAGATCAAGGATTTCTTCCAGATCAACCTGGCCTTCGAGCTCAACCTGACCCGGGTGACGGCGCCCATGTTCGTGCCTGAGGGCATGGGCATCAACGACAACCTCAACGGGGTGGAGCGCCCGGTTTCCTTTCCCATCAAGGCCCTGGACGACGCGCGCGCCGAGATCGTGCATTCGCTGGCCAAGTGGAAACGCATGATGCTGGCCGATTACGGGTTCGAGCCCGGCGAGGGCCTCTACACGGATATGAACGCCATCCGCCCGGACGAGGACCTGGACGCGTTGCACTCCCTCTATGTGGACCAGTGGGACTGGGAGCGGGTGGTCACCCCGCAGGAGCGCACGGTGGAGTTCCTGAAGATCGTCGTGCGCAAGATCTACGACGTGATCCGGCGTACGGAGAAGTTCATCACCCACCGCTACGCGGCCATCTGCCCCATCCTGCCCGAGAAAATCACCTTCGTGCACAGCGCGGAGCTGGAGGAGGCCTATCCCGATCGCACACCCAAGCAACGCGAATACGAGGCCTGC
>CAZUDI010000088.1:0-8393 GCA_964618975.1 uncultured Bacteriovoracaceae bacterium
TGACCGTCGCGCGCGTCCCTGAGGGGCGTGAGGCGCACGCGGGCCCGGGGAAAGCCCCGGCGCGCATAGAGCGCTTCCACCATCCGTTCCTGCCCGGCGAGCACGTCTTCCCGGTAGGTATCCCCCACCGTGACACGCATGGCTCCCAGGATTTCACGCTCGAAGAGCGGAAAGCCCCTCTCGAGTTGGATGTCCTTGATGCGCGGCAGGGGCTTGAGGACCAGGGTGATCTCCACCCCCCCGGGGACCTGGAGGGTGCGGACCTCGAGCACCTCGAAGAGGTGCGCTTCTTGAAGCCTCAAGAGCGCTTCCTCGAGAATCTGCGCGCTAAAGGGGATCCCTTTCTCCAGCCGGAGCAGGCGGGCAGCCACCCGCTCCCAGGGCCGCTCAGGGTCCCGGGCCCCCTGGACCTCGATGTCCACCCGGGCAATCACACTCTCCGGATCGCCGGAGACGGCACCCCCGGCGCCCCGGATAACGAGCAGCAAGACCAGGCACACAAGCACGGCCCGGCCGCGGCCCGCAAAACGCCGGGGCTTCAGCTCCCCCTCAGCGGAATTCAAGGCGGTACTGTATTTCGGCACCGTATATCCCCAGCGAGTCCTGAAACCCGTCGATCAGGAGGTTTTCGAGCAGCCGGTACTCCGCACTGGCCTCCTGGCGCAGCTGCCCCATCGTGTTTTCCATAACATACTCCACGCGTACGCGGCGCGAGAGCTCCTTGCCCAGGACGACCCGGGTTCTCTCACCCTCATCCGTCACCTCCTGTTCGATCTTTGCCGTATCCAGGCCCGTGACCTGCTTCAGGTCGCGTCCGAAACCCTGCGACAGGACTTCGGCCAGCAGCCCCGGGTTGACCAGGTCCCGGCCGGCGCGCGGCTGCATAAGTTCGGCGGTGGTCTTGCCGAAGACGAGCAGCGCCATGATATCGCCGTCGCTGGCGGCCGGATTTGAGCTCAGGGCAAAGACGAGATTGTCGGAGGGGCCCGTGATATTCAGGGAGATGGTCCAGTCGCGCACATACGTCTCGCCTTCGAGATCGAAGCGGGCCTCTGTCCGGTAGGGGTTCACGAAATCGATCACCCCGCGGGTGAGGAAAAAGTCCCTTCCGCCAAAAAACAGGGTTCCCTCACGGCTTTCGACCCGGCCCACGATCACGGGGGCGGCGAGGGTTCCCTGGATGTTCAGATCGGGGTGAATCTCGAGCTCGGCGAGATTGTTCTCAATCCTAAGCGGACTCAGGCGTGTGACGTAGATATCCAAGGCCGTCCTGTCCAGCAGCGGCCCGCCGGGCAGACGCCGCCCGGATGCATCGGGGGTCACCGGGGCTCCGATCGAGGGCTTAAGCTGCACGTCGCGCCAGTAGGTGCCCTCGAGCAGCACCAGCTCTCCGAGCACCAGGGGCCGCGTGGAGGTACCCTGGAGTGCCAGCGTGGCGTTCAGGACCATATCCGCCCTTTCAGGGACATGCAGCGGCAAGGCGGAGGCGACAAGCCTGACATCGAAGGCCTTAGGTCTAAGATCGGCGAACGCGATGGACCCTTCGAGGTTGAAGCTCCCGGTATCGAGCTGCCCGCCGATAGCGGCCAGATTGATACCCTCAGGCCTGATACGGATCCGGCCGGAGGTGTCATGGATGCGTTGCCCGAGAGGCACAATCAGAAAAGACAGCCCTTCCAGGTCAAGTTGCGCCTCGACGGCGGGGGCGATCCGTGTGCCGGTAATGTGCGCCCTGAGATGGGCCACACCCTCGGGTTCCCCGAGTTCCGTGATAAAGGGTGTGAGAAGCGCCAGGGGGATATCGCCCTGCACCCGCAGATCGAGCTTCCCCGCCAGATCGGCACGGCCTTCCACATCCAGACGCGCCCCCTCCCCTAACTTGATTGCCAGCGGCTCCCAGCGGAAAACGCCCTCGCTCAAGGACAGCTTGGCCGTATCGATCAGCACCCGGCCCGCCTGAGGACCCTGCAGTTCAAAACCCTCGATCTCACAGACAGCCCGCATCCGGGAAGGGACGTCCACGTTTCCCTCCGCCCGGAGCGTGCCGCTGAGGAGGCCCTGCAGCGACAGGGGCACGTCCCGAAGTTTAAGGTGGGCAAGCTCGATCCCCGCCGCCTTCAGCTCGCAGGCAAAAGCCTTTTCGCGCGTGATCCAGCCCTGTCCTATGACAACCCCCCCAGGGGCAAGCTCCACCCTGAATGGTGCAAGGTCGAGACGGTGGCCCTCAAGGACGGCCCCGATCTCAAGGCGCCCCACTTCCTGGGGTCCGAACCCCAGGGCGTTGCCCAAAAGGCTCAGCCGACCCTGCGGCTGGGAACGGCGGCCATGCAGACGGGCTTCCAGCGCCAGATTCCCGCGCCAGGCGTCATCGAAATCCTCCAGATAGAGCGGGCGGGATTCTAGAGTGACGGCAAAGGCCGGGTCGGCTTCCAGCTTACCGGTCAAACGGTCCAGCAGATCGACATGTCCCTGGGCCCGCAGGATCGAGCGACCGTTGATAAGTTCGAGGCGATTGAGACTCAGGCGCCCTTCTTCCAGGCGGATGTTAGAGGCCACATCACCGATGCGCCGGGTTGCAGTCGCCAGACCGGCTAGGGAGAGGTTCGCCTGCGCCGAAGGATTCTTCAGGCGGCCTGTCACCTTCAGATCCCCGTCGAGCGTGCCCCGGGCGAGCCTGTCCGGAAAGAGGCGAGCCAGATCAAGGGCATGCACGCTGGCAATCAGCTGCAGGGGACCAGAGGTATCGCGGTGCAGGCCTTCGCCGAAGAGCCCCAGCAACCCCGAGGCCCTGAGACGGGCATGCCCCTCTGCGAGCTCCAGACCTTCGAGATGCAGGGTCCCCTGGTTGTCAAGCCGTGCCCGGGCATCCAACCTCCCGAGAGGACGCCCCCGATAGGAGAGCGCCTGAACGGTGAGGCGGGCCTCCCCCTGCGGTCTTGGCAGTACCCCGGAAAGGTTCAGGTCAAGAGCGGCCGCCCCCCCCAGCCCCGCAAAACCCGCCCAGGCAGTCAGCCCTTCCAGCTGCCGGGCCGCACCGTGGACCCGCGCCTGTACCTCCCGCGAGGCGGGCCGGTAGTGTCCGGAGCCCCTGACCTCGAGCCCCGGGGCCTGGGCCTCACACACACGCACCTCGATGAGACCGCCCGCGATGTTGGCCTGGGCGTGGAGGTCGAGCTCATGCGGCATCCCTGGCGTGGGGGCGTGCAGCTGTCTGAGGGAAAGCGCGGCCTCCAGCGCGGCCTCCAGTCCTGCGGGCTTCAGTCCTCTGCCGCGGGCCGACAAGCGGGCCTGCCCCCGGCCGCTCAGGCCCACGCCGCCCCGCGACAGCTTAGACAGGTCGATTTCCTCGGCTATGGCGCTGAGCTCATAGCGCACCTGTTCCGGGTCCCACCCGCCCCGAAGTACGCCGCCCGGGCAGACGTCGGTGAGGTCGAGCTTCCCGTGAGCTATGGCCCGCCCGGAAAAGGCCATCAGCTCGAGGGTCTCGATGGTGAAAAAATGGTCTTTGAGCCGTCCTGCGAGCCGGCCCGAGCCGAGCGGCCAGGAACGCAGGGTGCCGCCCGCATAGTCGAGCGTGAGGGAGACCTGCGGGTTCTCCAGGCCGCCCTCAAGCCGGCCTCTGACGCTCAGAGAGCCTGATGCCGGCCCCAGGCCAGGCATCAGGCCGGCCGCCTCTCTGAGCTCGAATGCCCCCGTGAGCGCCAGCTCGATCTGGGGATCGCTGAACAGGTTCTGTACCCGGCCCTCGAGGTTCGCGTGCGAAGCGGGCGTCTCCAGGCTGAGGGTCGCCAGTTCGAGGCGGCCGTCTTTGAGCGCGGCCGCAAGCTCCAGGCCCCCAATCGACAGGTTCCCGTCCGGGGAGGCGATTGTGCCCGACGCGGCCGCAAGACGCACCCTTCCCGCCCTTCGCCCCAGATCCAGTCGCCCCTGCAGATCGATACCCTCCAGCAGGAGCATGCGTCCTGACGCTTCCTGCCCCGCATGCAGACACCCCTGCACGATTCTCAGCTCCCGGATGAGCGGGGCCTTCTCCGCGCGGCGCTCCGACTCATCGCGGCGCGGAGGAGTGAGGGCCTGCAGGAGATCGATGCTTCCGTCCGGGGCCTGCCGGAGATGGAAGTGCGGTTCTTCAAGGATCAGCTCCCGCAATACGATCCTCCCGAACAGAAGGCCTGCGGGCTCGATGGAGAGCCTCAGGCGCGCGGCATGGGCCAGATCCCGACCGTCCGGCGCCCTCAGGTGCACCCCCTCGAGGACCACGCCTACCTGCAGGCAGCTAAGATAGGCCCTGTCCCAGGCAAAATCCCCGGGGATAGAGGCATTGAGCCTGTCCCGCACAAAGGCCTGCCCCGCAGGAGAGTGCAGCCAGCCACACAGCCCGACGACGAGAAGGGCCCCTCCGGCCAGGACAAGGGCCAGCACCACCGTCACGATCTGTATCGATCTTTTCTCCATACGTTTCCGGACAGGCCGTCTGTGGATGAGACAATCATGGGGATGAGCCCCGGGGCACTCCCGCTCCCTATACAGCCGGCAAAAACTCTCCTTTGCGGTTCAATGGCGCGTGGCTCCCAGGTAACCTCCCCCGCATGCGTCTTGCGCCACAATGCCCTGCAAAATAATGGGAAAATGGGAAGACCCCCGCCCCATATTCCGCCAGCAGCGTTCAATACGACCCGCCGCGATTGCTCCCAGGTGCATAACAGACAGGACAACCTTGATTATCATGGGGATGAATCACGGGGCAAGCCCGGTCTCCCTTCAATGCCACAAACGGCAGCGGACCGCCATATAAGAAACATCCTCTAATCTTTTTTCAACTCTTCATTCCTAACTTATTACTTATGGATTATTCAGAAAACCCCGACGAGGGCTGTTTTTTCGCTTTGAGAAACATGCAGATGATTATATGAAGGTGCCATCGACGGTAACGTTAGCGGCGGTCCCCGCAGGTTCAATTAGCGAAGAAAGAGGTCTGTATCTATGGGTAACGAGGCGGAAAAAATCATCTATTCCATGATGCGGGTCGGCAAGATCCACCAGAACAGACCCGTCCTGAAGGACATATCCCTGTCCTACTTCTACGGCGCCAAGATCGGCGTGCTGGGACTCAACGGTTCGGGCAAGAGTACACTGCTGCGCATCATGGCAGGCGTGGAGAAGGAATACGACGGCAAGGCCATGCTCTCCCCGGGCTATACCCTGGGGCTCCTCGAACAGGAGCCCGTGCTCGACCCCGGCAAGACCGTCAGGGCCGTGGTGGAGGAAGGCCTGCAAGAGGCGGTCGACCTGGTCAACGAATACAACGCCATCAGCGAACGCTTCGCCCAGGACCTTGGCGACGACGAGATGAACGCCCTCATGGAGCGCCAGGGTGAACTGCAGGAGAAGATCGATCATCTGGATGCCTGGGACATCGACGCGCGCCTCGAAATGGCCATGGATGCGCTGCGCTGCCCGCCGGGCGACACCCCGGTCGCCATCCTCTCCGGGGGCGAGAAGCGGCGCGTGGCCCTGTGCCGGCTGCTGCTGCAGCAGCCCGACATCCTGCTGCTGGACGAGCCCACCAACCACCTGGACGCCGAGACCGTGGCCTGGCTCGAGCACCATCTGCAGCAGTACGAAGGTACGGTGATCGCGGTGACCCACGATCGCTACTTCCTCGACAACGTGGCGGGCTGGATCCTGGAGCTCGACCGGGGACACGGCATCCCCTGGAGGGGAAACTACTCCTCCTGGCTGGAACAGAAGCAGCTGAGACTCAGACAGGAGGCCAAAAGCGAGAGCGAGCGCCAGAAGACCCTGGAGCGCGAGCTGGAATGGATCCACATGTCGCCCAAGGGCCGCCAGGCCAAAGGCAAGGCGCGCATCAACGCCTACGAGGCCCTGCTCGAGCAAAACACCGAGAAGCAGTCCCAGGACCTCGAAATCTATATACCGCCCGGCCCCCGGCTGGGCAAGCTCGTCATCAGGGCCACGAATCTCGCCAAGGCCTACGGCGAACGCCTCCTCTTCGAGGACCTGAACTTCGCCCTGCCTCCCGGCGGCATCGTGGGGGTCATCGGACCCAACGGCGCCGGCAAGACCACCCTATTCAGGCTGATCACGGCCCTCGAGACCCCCGATGCCGGCACGCTGAGCATCGGCGAGACGGTCAAACTCGCCTATGTCGACCAGGAACGCGACAGCCTGGATGCGGACAAGACCATCTGGGAGGTGATCTCCGGCGGCCGGGACCTGATCACCTTGGGCAAGCTCGAGGTAAACTCCCGCGCGTATGTGGCGCGCTTCACCTTCTCGGGCAGCGACCAGCAGAAGAAGGTCGGGCGGCTCTCCGGTGGCGAGCGCAACCGCGTGCATCTTGCCTGCCTGCTCAAGGAGGGCGCCAACGTGCTGCTCCTGGACGAGCCCACCAACGACCTGGACGTGAACACCATGCGCGCCCTGGAAGAGGCGCTCGAGCATTTCGGCGGCTGTGCGGTGGTCATCAGCCACGACCGCTGGTTCCTCGACCGCATCGCCACCCACATCCTGGCCTTCGAGGGCGACAGCCGGGTGGTATGGTTCGAGGGCAACTACTCGGACTATGAGGCCGACCGCAGAAAACGGCTCGGCAAGGCCGCCGACCAACCCCACCGCATCAAGTACCGGCACCTGACCCGCCACTGAGGCAGCGCACCCATAAGGGGGCTGAGGCCCCCTGCCCCGCCGGTGTCCGGTGACCCCGGCGGGGCCCAAATCTGCACACGGCGCACCCCTGTCTCCATCCAGGCCTAAAACCCTCATTTTTTTTGATGAATCTACCGAAAACACTCATGGATCAGGACGAGACCATCGAAAAGGGGCCGGTTATGCTCAAGAATCTCAGTATCGGACAGAAGTTGGCAATCGGGTTCGGGATCTTCACCTTTGGGCTCTTTGCAAACAATATCGGTTCCTACCGTGACCTGAGCAACATGCACCAGCTCATCCTGGGCCTGGGCCAGGAGACCACGCGCGCCGTCACCCTGACCAACCGCCTCATCGCGCTGACCTGGCAGACACAGGCGGAGGGCTCGGCGCGCATTACGAGCCTGGGGGAGGAGTTCCAGCGTACCGCAGGCGAGCTACGCTCCCTGGTGGAAGGCCAAAATGACCCGCGCGAGAGGCTCATCCTCTACCACATCCCCGGGGGTGTCGACCGCCAGGAGGTGCTGCGCCTGGTGGAGGCGGCCGAGAAAGGCTATGCACGCCTGCGGGAAGACCCGTCCGCCCGGGGGGCACTGCTCGCCGACCTGGAGGGCGTGCTTACGGCCTATGTCGACGAGAACAACCTCATCGCCCGCACGGGTGATCGCTACCTCACCAGCACCGAACACTTCACGATCGGCTTCACCATCACCACCCTGATCATCTCCCTGCTGCTGTGGTACTGGATCCACCACATGGTCACACGAGAGGCCAACCGGGTGGTGGCCGGACTGCGGGACATCGCCGAGGGCGATGGCGATCTCTCTCAGCGCCTGGACGTGACGAGCAGTGACGAACTCGGCCGGCTGGCCTACTGGTTCAATGCCTTCATGGAAGGCCTGGAGGACATCATCCGTCAGGTCAAGGCCAGCGCGCACGTGGTCGACAGCACCACCACCGAGGTAGCCACGGGGGCATTGGGCCTCTCGGGCTCATCCCAGGAACAGGCCTCGGCCATCCAGGAAGTGGCCGCCACCATCGAGGAGATGACCGCCGCCATCAAGGCCACGGCGGACAATGCCTCCGAGGGCAGCCAGAAGACCCGCGCCTCCAAGACGGTGGCCCTGACCATCGAGGACAAGACCCGGGAGCTTGTCGATGCTATGGCCGCCATCAAGGACTCCTCCCGCCAGATCAACGACATCATCTCCACGGTCAACGAGGTGGCCTTCCAGACCAACCTGCTGGCGCTTAACGCCGCCGTGGAGGCCGCCCGCGCCGGGGAGCACGGCAAGGGCTTCGCCGTGGTGGCCGAGGAGGTGCGGGCCCTGGCGCAGCGCTCCGGCCAGGCCTCGACCGAGATCCGCCGGCTGATCGAGGACGCGGTCACGCGCATCGAGGCCGGCGACAAGGTGGTCATGGAGACCGGGGAGGCCTTCAGGAACATCACCGGGCATATCGAGGAGATCGCCTCCCTCATGGAGATGATCGCCACGGCCTCCACCCAGCAGGCCAGCGGGATCGAGGAGCTCAACCGCTCGATTACGCAGATCGACCATACCACGCAGCACAACGCCACCCTGACCGAGGAGATCGCCGGCTCGGCCGAGAGCCTGAACGCCGTGGCCCGGACCCTGGCCGATACCGTGGGGCGCTTCCGGGTGTCCTGAGGTGATGCCGCCTTCGGGAAAGGGGGCTCAGGACTGATCGAGGATGCGGCGGAT
>CAZUDI010000089.1:0-8086 GCA_964618975.1 uncultured Bacteriovoracaceae bacterium
GCGGTACGGGAGCGGCGGTATCCGCGCCTCTCAGCTCGGGGAAATACACCTCGAAGAGGGAGCCCTCGCCGGGCTCGCTCTGCAGGCGGATTTTTCCGCCGGACTGCTCGACGATGCCGTGCACTACCGACAGGCCCAGCCCGGTGCCTTTGCCGGGTTGTTTGGTGGTGAAGTAGGGGTCGAAGATGCGGTCGATCACTTCCGGCGCGATGCCTGCCCCGGTATCCTGAACCGCCAGCCGTACCAGGGCGCCCGTCGTGACGTCCGAGGGGTCGCCTGCCGGCGGGGGCTCTCCCTTTTCGCGCGTGACGCAGACGCTCAGCACACCGCCCCCTTCCTCCATGGAGTGATAGGCGTTGGTGCACAGGTTCATCATGATCTGGTGGATCTGGGTGGGGTCGGAGAGGATCGGACCGCAGGCGGGATCGATGGATTCCCGGATCTCGATGGTCGCCGGCAGGGAGGCGCGCAGGAGCTTGAGCGATTCCTTGACGATGGGCTGAATCCTCAGGGGCTGGTGGACCTGTTCGGTCTGGCGACTGAAGGTCAGGATGTGTCTGACCAGGTCGCGGGCCCGCTCGGCCGCTACGAGGATCTGATCGACGAAGCGCAGCTTGTGGGCATCCTCGCGGCACTCCTCGCGCAGGAGCTCGGCATAGCCGATAATGGGGCTCAGGATGTTGTTGAAGTCGTGGGCGATGCCGCCCGCGAGCGTCCCGATGGCCTCCATCTTCTGGGACTGCATAAGCCGTTTTTCCAGCTCCAGTTCGTGGGTCATGTCGCGCTGGATCGAAACCAGGTTGACGACCTCGCCCTCAGCGTTGCGGATGGGGGAGATGGTGCCCTCCAACTCGCAGGTATCGGTGTTTGTGCGGCGGTACAACAGGTGGCCGCTCCAGGCCTCTCCCGTCTCCAGCCGGGCGCGGATGGCGGATATGGGCGGGTCAAAGAACCTGTCCCTCAGGAGGGCCAGGGCGTTTCCCCCGAGGATCTCACGGCGCTTGTGGCCGTAGATAACCTCGGCGGCGGGGTTGACATACTGGATGCTGAAGTGCGGGTCCATGATGGTGATGGCCTCGAAGGCCTGTTCCACGGCGGCCGCCAGACGGGTCATGACCGCCTCGGCCCGCTTGCGCTCGCCGATCTCGCGCCTGAGGCGCCAGTTCCAGGCCAGTACGAGTGCCAGGAGCAGCCCGGAGACGGCGATGACCCTAAGCACGATGGTGCGCAGCACCCCGGGGGGCAGTCCCGTCTCCACCGGGACCTGCACCCACTTGTTGTAGATGGCCATCCTTTCCGGGGGCGTGATGGCGCCCAGCGCGCGGTTGAGGATCTCCACCAGCTCGGGCCAGTCCTTCCTGACCCCGATGGCGAGCTCGTAGCGGTAGGGGGTGGGGGCGGCCACCTTGAGGTTGGTGATCCCCAGGGACTGCATCAGGTAGGTGCACGGGCCCATGGCCCCCACGACGGCGTCGGCCCGGCCCGTCGAGACGTCCATCAGCGCCTGCGCCAGGGAGTCCACCTCCTGGAAGGTATAGTCCGGGAAGTCGCGCTTGAGCCAGGAGGCGCTGGCATAGTCCCGCGGCATGGCGAGGGCCTTGCCCTCAAGGTCGGCCAGCCCCCGGATGTAGGGGTAATCGGCGCGGGTGATGATCACGATGGGCAAATCCAGGTGGGGTTCGGTGAAGAGCATGCGGCGCGCACGCTCGGGGGTATTCGTGATGCCGGTGATGATGTCGATCTGGCCCCGGTCGAGATACTCGAAGACCTCGGACCACGAGGGGCTTACCACCGGCAGGAAGGTGAGGCCCAGGTGCCGGCTGACCAGGGCGATGTAGTCCGAGATGATCCCCTGGTAGCGGCCCTGCTCGTCCACGAAGTCCACCGGCGGCCAGTGGGGGTCGAAGCCTATGCGGATGACGGGGTGTTTCTCGATCCAGGCGCGCTGCGCCGGGTCCAGGGACAGGAGCACGCCCCCGCGATCATAGAAGCGCGCCTCGGGGTCCTTGATCCAGCGCTCCTCGATCGCGCGCAGTTCCTCGATGCGCATGCGCTCGAAGCCTGCCGCCACGAGCTCCAGGAGCTCCCGGCGGCCCTTGAGGAGACCGGCGTACGTCGCCTGGGAGATCATGCGCTGCCTGCCGGAGGTGAACTGCCCGGTCAGGCCCCTGGTCTGCAGCAGGATATCCATGACGGGCTTCTCGCCCAGGAAGGCGTCGACCTCATCCTTGAGGGCGGCCTCGATCAGCTCCGGCTCGGTGGGAAAGAGGCGCAGTTCGGCATCGGGGTAGTTCTCCTCGAGCCACCGCTGGGAATAGGCCCCCTTGAGGGCGCCGAAGACCACCTCACCGGCCGGGCTCCCGGGCGGCGGCGGGCTCCGCTCGCCGGCGCGGTAGTAGAAGAACGAGGCGTTCTCGTAAAAGGCGCGCGAGAAATCCAGCCACGCTTCGCGCTCCGGGGTGCGGTACAGCCCGGAGTGGATGTCGGCCGCCCCGTTGCTCAGTGCCTGGATGCTCTGTTCCCAGTCGTTGAAGAGGAACTCGATGCGCTGCCCGGTCTTTGCGGCCCACAGCCGCCAGATGTCCACGAAGAGGCCCGCCGGCCGGCCTGCGGGGGTGAGGAGACTGAAGGGGGGGTAGGGGTGGTAGCAGGAGATGACCAGCCCCTCCGGGCGGGGGAACGCCGTCTCGGTCCAGCGCGCATAGAGGCGCTGCACCTCCTCCCGGGGGATGCGGGCCATGCCGGAGTTGATCAGCTCCAGGGTTTCCCGGTCGCCCTTGCGCACCGCGGCGCGGTAGTGGTCACGCAGCAGCGGCTGCTCGAGGGGCACCAGGGACGCGGGGGTTTCCCGTTTTGCAAGGTAGCTCTGGACGAGCGCATCCTCGGCGGCGAAGACGTCGATCGCGCCGCTCAGGGCCGCCTGCGGCAGCTCGGTGTAGCGGGCATAGAAGATCGGGTGCGCGGTGGGGAAGCGCTGGCGGACGAGGGTCTCCATGATGTCGCCCGTCACCACCCCGAAGCGCGCCCTGTCGAGGACGGACGCGGGATCGGGCGGGGGGGTGCCGGAGGGGTGGAAGAGGTGGTAGACCGCCGGGACGATGGCGGCGCTGAAGTCCAGAATCTCGTCCCGGGCCGGGGTATGGATGATGCCGCCGGTGAAGTGGGCCGCGCCGGTGCGCATCAACCGGAGGGCCTCCTCCCAGGAGGTCGTCTCGAACACGAGCGGGGTGCCGGTGACCTCCGACCAGAGCTTCCAGTAATCGACCAGAAAACCCGTAGGATTTCCCTGTGCGTCGAGAAAATAGAAGGGCGGGTACTCCGCCTGCACCAGGGTCAGCGGCGGGGCCTGGGAATGACACGGGGAGGCCACGAGTATCAGCAGGCCAAGAAAGATGCCGATTCTCCTCATGCGGCGGCTCCCGGATGGCGCTGTCGGTTCACACCTGATCATTCTAAGGCGGGCACACCGAATGTCAAGCGCGGTCCGTGAGGGGGGCCCTGGGAGGCGCCGACGCCCCTCGGGGGAGATACGCCCACCTGCCAGGACAACCGGGCCGCCCTCCTCAGAGGCGCAAGGTCGCGATTAGGCGCTGCGGGTGGATCAGAAGGTCCAGGGCGCTGGCGATGTCCGGGCAGAGCACGTCCGCGCTCAGGAGCGCCTCGCGCGCGAGCCCCTCGGCCTGCAGCACGGCGATGCCCAGGATACAGCCCTGCAGCATGTGCGCATCGTTGCGGCCGTTGCCCACGGCGGCGGTCTTCGCGGCCCCCAGACGCTCGATGAACTCCCCTTTCCTGTGATCCTCCCGCCCGGGGGCGATGATCACGGGTGTCACCGGCCACCCGGCGAGTGTGGCGTGTGCCGTTCCCCGGGTGTCGGCGGTGAGAACATGGATCTCAAGCTTGTGCGCCAGCATCTCGATGCGGGATCTGATCCCCTCGATGAGGGTGCCGTCGATGGCACAGGTGCCGTTCAGGTCCAGCACGAGGTGCTCCAGGGACAGGTTGCCGTAACCGGGGACCTCTATTGCGAGCATCAGCAGGCATCCTTTCGGGTTTATTCGCTCAGGGTCGCATTCCCCGCCGCTTGCGGTGGCAAGGGGGGGCCGGGGCTTGCCCTGGGGTTCATACCCTGATTTGTATCCTGCCTGCGCCGCACGGACAAGGCCTTTTTGTCAGGCAGGAATCCCGGGCGAACCCAGCGGTCCATGGCCACCAGCGAGTCCGGATTAGAGCACGATCATCGAGTTTTCGGCATCGCCGAAGTGCGTCGGCGTGAAGCCGTCTGCAGTTGAATCGTTTTCCCAGATGTTCTCATCGACAAGGTACCGGAACTGATAGACCCGCTCGCGCTCGAGTTCGAGGGTGGCGGTGAACTCGCCGTTTTTCAGCCGTTTCATGGGGTGGGAGCGGGTGTCCCAGTTGTTGAATTCGCCCACGAGGTGCACGCTGCGGGCCTTGTGTGTGGAGTCGCTGGCGAGTTTGAAGGTGACCTTGCAGATAGGCTTGCCCTTGAGGTACTGTTTCTTGATACTCATAATGATTTCCCGTTCCTTTACTATTTATTGCCGGTGGTGACGGCTCTGTTCACTTATAATAAGCGCCAAGCTTAAGCCGTCAATTCATGCCCCACAGCACCCCGGATGGGGTGACCTTTAATGGCCTGAGGGTCAAAGGCTTGCCCGGGGTTTCACACCCATGATGGTCAGTGCGCACAGCAGGGGAGACCCCGGGACAGCGTCTCAGGCCAAGGAGCGCCTTCAGGGATGATCAGCGGCATGTTGGCGAAATCGGCCCGCATGCCGCTCAGGAAGCAGGGGCCGCAGGCCTTACTGGTGGCCGGGAGGCCCTGCAGGCACGAAGCCCAGCAGGGTGCCGGGATGGCGGTCGCTGGCCACCAGGAAGCCCCTCTCATCCAGTCGCACGAGGCCCTCCCAGTTACGCGAACGATTCCCCTCCAGGGCCAGGTAGATGGGCGCGCGGTCGGTGCGCACGATCCCCTCGGGGGTGAGGCACAGCTCGATCAGGCCCTCCACCTCCCAGGTCCCGGCGGGGGCATCCCCGCCGGGTGCCAGATACCGGCGGTTGCAGGCGGAGAAGACCTGTGCGACCCAGAAGTGCCCCGCGGCGTCGGCGGAGCTGGCGTCCGTTATGCGGTGCTCCAGGGGTGGCAGGGGCAGGGTCCCCAGGGGTACAAGCCCCCGGGAGAAGAGGTGGGCCTGCGGGCGGGGGTTCACGCGCCCCCCATTGGCCTCGTGCAGGGTCGCGACCCCCTGGGGCACCACCACCAGCGTCTCCTCGGCGGTGTTGGGGAGGCTGGTCTGCAGGGGGATGGCCCTCAGCGTGGCGGGGTCGAGTTCGATCGTAAGCGGATTGTCCCGGACGGTGCCCAGGACGAGATAGCCCTGCATGGCGCCGCGGGAGCGGGCCTCGATGGTGAGGAAGGCCCTATCGCCCTCGACGGCCAGCGCCTCGTAGCCCTCGAAGCCCTCGATCAGCGACGGCAGGCCTCCATCGTCGAAGGGCACCGGCTCGGGCGCGAGGGGCCCTACGAGACGGCCGTCCAGGACGTCGAGGATGCGCTGTCGGGGCAGACAGAAGAGGCTCCCCCCCCCGGGAGCGCCAAAGCGTGCGGGATACTGGGGCAGCAGCAGCAGGGCCTCCCCGTGCCAGGCCAGCCCGGAGATCTCGGCCTGGGGCGTAGCCGCCTCACCGGCCAGGGCAAGGAGCTGCACGGCTACCCCTTCTGCCCCAGCAGCTACACCCCCGGGCAGGAGGAGCAGGGCCGCCAGGGTCACCAGGCCCCAAAGCATCCGCCGCGGCGCGGGAGAAGGGGGATGCATGCGCGGGCCAACCCCTCTTTCTCCGACCTCTCTTCCGGCCGGTGTAGCCGTGGCGCGCACCGAGTGTCGGTCAGGCTTCCGGAGGGACATGCTTTTCCTCCTATAGGGGGCGCTCAGTGCCCCTTGATCGCTCTTCGTCACCTGGGCTCCCGCGGGGTCCGGGGCGTGCCCTGAGGGCCAGGGACCTGATCGGGCTTACCCGCTTCAGTGTTCCCGGCTCAGCTTGAGGTCGTCGAAGGAGGCCTGCTCGTCGTAGCCCACGAGTTCCACATAGCCCCTTCCCCGCACCGGCGCTCCGGCCGATGTCCCGCTCACGTCCACGGCCCCTTCCCAGTAGGTGACCGGTTTGAGGGTCATCTCCTGGGAGGCCATGCGCGGCTCGATGGCGAGCTCGAGCTCGTATTGCGGCAGAGTCAGCCGCCAGCCGGCCGGATACTCGGCGCCGGTGCGCGGGCTCTGCCAGGTCCTGACCGTGGTGAGTTCCAGGTCGCCGAGCTCCAGCCGCATGCTGCGCCCGTCGGGGAGGACATAGGTACCGCCCGAGGTGTCGACCAGGCCCCCCTGGTCTTTGATGAGGTAGAGCATGATCTCGCGCTCGTCATCCAGCTGGATGCTGAACCAGTCCCAGCCCTTCTGTGAGCCGGTGAGCCCCATCTGGCCGTATTCGTGGTCCATCCAGGCCTTGCCCTTGACGCTGTGCCGTTGTGTGCCCGCCGTGAGCGTGCCCTCTACTTGCATGTTGGTGTAGGAATAGTAGTAGTTGGCCTGCCCCTGGCCCTTGTCCACGATCCCGTTCGGGCCGTGGCGCACGGCCGGTTTGGTGGGGGTGAGCCTGAGATCGATGGCGTAGCCGTCCATCGCGGCCCTCAGGCGGTGAGAACCGCCTGTCTCCTCGGCCGTCCACTTTTCGATCCCCACCCGGTAGCGCTGCTCCTCGGCGCGCCAGGGGTGGAAGAGGTTGTGCCGCTGGGAAGCCAAAAAGCGCCGGTGCCCGAGATCCGTGACGGCGAAGTGTGCCAGCATGCCCACGTCCTTGATCCAGTGGGCCGGGACGCCGCCCAGCCACCAGGGGGCACGGTCTTCGTTGGTGAGGCGTTTGAAGAAGGTCAGCTCGAAGCCGAAGTGCTGGCCTTTCTCCGTGCTGAGGTGCCCGGTGTAGTACCACCACTCCATCTGGGCCCCGTAGTGTGCCGCGTCGTCGTCCGGCAGGACCAGCGGCGCCTGCGGCGGGGAGTTGTCCAGCAGGTAGCGGGGCGCGCAGCCCCCCAGGGCCAGCAGCAGAAGCATCCACCATCCGATCATGCGCATCGATACCTCCCGCATGCAATGCAGGCGCCCTGTTCCGTCTGGGGCGGGCGCGGGGTTCAGTGACCCTCGATCATGCGGGTCAGCTCCGTGAACGTGCCCCAGAAGCGCTCTGAGGCCACCGTCAGCAGGTCGTTATGCCCGGCGGCCTCGACCCACAGACAGGCCTTGGGGGAAGGCGCCTGGGCGAAGAGCCGCTGGCCGTGGGCCAGGGGCACCACCTCGTCGTCGATGCCGTGCACCACCACCACCGGGCACTGCACCTGTTTTATCTTGCCGGTATTCCTGAACTTGTCCAGGGGAAAAAGCGGGTAGCCCGTCACCACGCAGAAGGCCGAGGTGAAGGGGCTCACCAGCACCAGCCCGGCGAGGCGTTCGCGGCAGGCCAGGTCGGTAGCCATGGCGCTGCCCAGGGAGCGGCCGCAGGCGATGATGCGGCAGGCGGGGATGTGCCGGTCCCTTCTCAGATGGCGGTAGGCGGCCTGCATGTCCTGGTAGGCGCCCAGTTCGCTGGGCTGCCCTGTGCTCGTGCCGTATCCGCGGTAATCGAAGGTCATCACGGAAAACCCGTGGCGCACGAAGTCATCGAGCAGGGGGCGGATCTGCCCCAGGTCCTCGGCATTCCCGTGGGCATACAGGACCGTGAAGTCGGAGGAGGCGTTTTCGAGGAACACGGCCGAGATGCGCTGCCTCTGGCCGCTTCTGAGTTTGAGGATCGTCTCATCGTCGCCGTAGGAGGCCTCAGGGGGCAGGAAGATGCGACCCTCCGCCGTGAGATAGACATAGGCAAGCACGATCAGGTAGATGATCATCCCGGAGACCAGCACGCGGCGCAGGCTGAAACGTCCGATGATAAGCTCCCGCAGCCTTTCCCTGTTCATGCCGCCGGCACTATATCACAGAATCGCGGGCAGTTCCAGCCATGATGCGCGTCGGTGGGC
>CAZUDI010000090.1:0-7979 GCA_964618975.1 uncultured Bacteriovoracaceae bacterium
TCCGGCGGCGGGATCACCCTCTCGGGCGGCGAGCCCACCTTACAACCCCTCTTTGCCGCCCGGCTCCTGCGCGCGCTCAAGGGACACGGCCTCTCCACCGCCCTGGACACCTGCGGCGCCTGTCCGCCGCAGGCCCTTGAGGACTGCCTGGAATTCAGCGACCTGGTGCTCTTCGATCTCAAGGAGATCGATGCCCAGCAGCATGCGCGCTTCACCGGGGTCTCGAACGAGAAAATCCTGAAGAACTTCGCCCGCACCTGCGCGCACCTGCGCGAGAGGGGCCGGCAGACGCGCCTGTGGGTGCGCACACCGGTGATCCCCCAGGCCACGGACACGCCCGCGAACATCTCCGGCATCGGGGCCTTCATCGCGCGCGAGGCCGGAGCTCTCGTGGAGCGCTGGGAGTTGTGCGCCTTCAACAACCTGTGCCGCGACAAGTATGCCCGGCTCGATCTCCCGTGGGCCTATGCCGGATGCGACCTGCTCTCCTCGGGATGCATGGAGCAGCTCGCGCGCATCGCGCGCTTATCCGGCGTGGACCCTGAAATTGTTCACTGGAGCGGGTCCACACGGATGGAGAAGGGGGCAGGCGAAGAGCGCCACCTGCAAGCGGTAACGCCGTGCCATAAAGGAGATATGTCATGAAAATGAGAGATGCCTTTGAACCACGGGACCTGAGCGCCTTCGAGCCCGAGGCCAAGGTGGGGCTGATCGCCACGGTCAATCCCGAAGGACTGCCGCACATCACACTGATCACCGCCCTGCAGGCCAAGGACTCAGGCCACCTCATCTGGGGCCAGTTCTCCGAGGGGCTCAGCAAACGGCATGTGCGCACCAACCCCCGCACCGGCTTTCTGATCATGACCATGGAACGCGACCTGTGGCGCGGCAAGGCCCTCTGGACTCACAGCACCTGCGAGGGCGAGGACTTCCAGATGTTCAACGCCAAGCCCATGTTCCGCTACAACGCCTACTTCGGCATCCACACCGTGCACTACATGGACCTGGTCACGGTCACTCCGCGTCAGCGCCTGCCCCTGGCCCGCATCGCCCTGGCCACCCTCGCCACCCGGGCGGCCAAAGCGGCCGTTCGCACCCCTAAGAGCGGGCGCATCCTGAGCCCCTGGGGCCAGGGCCTCTTCAACCGCCTCGATCACCTGGCCTTCATCGCCTCCGTGGGCCAGGACGGCTTCCCCTGGATCGTCCCGGCCCTCCAGACCCAGGCCGCCGACAGCCGGCGGCTGGCCTTCGCGCCCCTGGCCTACGCCCGCGAGCTGAAGACCCTGAGGGCGGGCGCGCCCCTGGCGGTCTTCGGCATGAGCATGCAGGCCGAAGACATCCTCGCACGCGGCACCTTCCGCGGCTATTCCCGCGCGCGGGGCCTGACGCTGGGCGCCATCGACCTCACCTGGGTCTACAACTCCATGCCGCCCCTGCCCGGCCAGATCTACCCCCCGCTAGCGCTCGAACCCGTGACGGCCTTTTAATCGCTATGGGTCGAATTCCCCGCTTCTCGCAGTGGAGATCTGGATCATTAGGCTCGCCCTGGGGTTCATATTCCCGATTGGCTCAGGGTCAAATTCACCGCTGCTGACGGGGGCAAGCAGGGGCCTCAGGCTGGACCTTAAGGGGTCCCATCCGAAACAGCTGGCGCCAGCAAGGAGGGATGGCTGCCTGACCTGGAAGATCATACCCACGATACGTTTGGCCCGCTTCCCCGCTGTTGAGGTACGGGCAGAGGTTCGGGCCCTACTGCGATGCCCCCCCCTTGCAGCCCGGAACAGGGATATGACTGATGACGGTGGCAGGGGTTCCCCGCTTCCCTGCCGTCTTGAGGGCGGGTCTATACGTCTTCCTGCCAGAGGCGGGCGTTGCTACCGGCCGACCCTGCGGCACTCCAGGTAGTAGCGCTTCTCGCTGGCGTGCCCCATGGAGAAGGTCTTGCGCGGCAGGGCGCCGTCGCACACGATGGTGCGGAAGAGGTCGTGCTTGGGGATGGCCGGCAGCAGGAAACCCACGGTGCCGCTGGTCTGCGACAGGGAACGCACCACCTCGTCACCGTGAATGTAGTCGATACGCGCCTGCGGATGCTCTAAGATATAGTGGTCGAGGAAGGCCTGCAGGCAGCCCACCTCCAGGGTGAGCGGCGGGTTATCGATGTGGATGGTGCCTGCTTGTCCGGCTGCAAGGTAGCCGAAAGTGTGGGAGCCCTCTGCCGCACCCGGAGCACCCCCCAGGCGGAACCCCGCCCCCTGCTGCCGGAAGTAGGTCCCCATGCACTCCAGGAGACCCTGCCCGTTAACCCCGAAGACCACGCGGTGGATGGGCTCGAACTCGAGACCCTGATCGTGCAGGTTGACGAGCTCCACCAGCGCATAACGCGCCGGGTGGTGCGCGAGATCCGCCCCTTCGGGGGCCTTGCGCTTGAGCTGTTCCCAGATCGCCTTGGCCGTGGCCAGGGAATGGTTGCCGTCGCCCATGGCATACAGGAGCACCCCGCCCCCGGAGCAGCGGTAGCGCTCGCGGGCGCGCTCGGGCGCGGCCAGGGCGGAGAGCGAGCGCGCCACCTGGGCGATCAGGGCGGGCTCGTCCACCAGGCAGCCTCTGACGAAGCCGCCGTCCAGCATGAGCGGGGTGGCATAAACCTCTTCGAGCTCGTGCTCGAAGAGCGGCTCGATCACGCTTCTGGCCGGGTCGTCGATCAGCACCATGATGTGCGGGCTCTCCAGCAGGGCCTGCTCGCGGATGCGCACCCGAGGCGGCAGCCGTTCGATGACCGTGCCCTCCGTGGCACGGATCAGGGTCGTGGCGCCCGCATGGTAGTCGTAGTGCTCGAGGTCCAGTGCCACGACGAGCCCCCTGCGGGAGGGCGCATGGGCGGTGCGGCGCTCCACGCGCATGAAGCCGGGTCGGAGCTCCCGCAGGAGCCCCTCGTCGAGGTAGCGCCGCATGGTCTGGTTGATGCGGTGAATGCGCTGCTCCTGACCGGTCTCCTCCAGGTAGACCTCGGGAAAGATCAGGTGCAGGGTCGAGGGCGCCGTCCCCACCCGCTCCTCCACCTGATGCCAGTATTCCGGCTGGGAGGTGAACTGGTCGCAGGCCACCACGGCCCATTTCTCGAGATCGATGCCGGTCCCCGGCACGAGGATCGTGGGTACCTTGAGTGCGATGTCTTTGAAATGCATGGCCTCTCTTCTCTTGAGATGTTTGGCCCAATCTTGCATGCCAAGGCCGGTTTTTCAAGCACGATTGTGGCCCGCGGGCAAGCGCTGCCCGCGGGCCGGATATGTCTGTCTGCCGATCAGGCCGTCGGTCGGGGCTTAAACGACGCCCTGATCGATCATGGAATCGGCCACCTTCATGAAACCGGCGATGTTGGCCCCCATGACGTAGTTGCCGGGCTGACCGTATTCCTTGGCGGTCTCGAAGCAGCTCCTGTGAATGGCCTGCATGATCTGCTGCAGGCGCTGGTCCACCTCTTCGCGCGGCCAGCGCATGCTGATGGCGTTCTGGCTCATCTCGAGGCCGCTGACGGCCACGCCGCCGGCATTGGCGGCCTTGCCCGGACCGTAGAGGATCTTCTTTTCGAGGAACAACTCGACCCCGGCGGGTTCGGTGGGCATGTTGGCACCCTCGCTCACCACGGTGCAGCCGTTCTCGAGCAGCGTCTTGGCGTCCTTGCCGGTGATCTCGTTCTGGGTGGCGCTGGGGAAGGCGCAGTCGCACACAATGCCCCAGGGGCGCTTGCCCTCGTAGTACTCGACGCCGAACTTTTCGGCATACTCCTTGATACGTCCGCGACGCAGGTTCTTGAGTTCCATGACCCAGGCCAGCTTCTCGGCGTCGATGCCGTTGGTGTCGTAGATGGTGCCGCCGGAATCGGACAGACTCACGACCCTGGCGCCCAGCTGGTTGAGCTTCTCGACGGTGTACTGGGCCACATTGCCTGAACCCGAGACGGTGCACACCTTGCCCTCCAGGGTCTCGCCCCGGCTCTTGAGCATCTCCTGGGCGAAATAGACCGCGCCGTAGCCCGTGGCCTCGGGCCGGATCAACGAGCCGCCCCAGTTGAGCCCCTTGCCGGTCAGCACACCGGTGAACTCGTTCTTGAGCCGCTTGTACTGTCCGAAAAGGAAGCCGATCTCCCGACCGCCCACGCCGATGTCGCCGGCCGGCACGTCGGTCTGCGCCCCGATGTGGCGGAACAGCTCGATCATGAAACTCTGGCAGAAGCGCATCACCTCGTTGTCCGACTTGCCCTTGGGGTCGAAGTCGCTACCGCCCTTGCCACCGCCCATGGGCAAAGTGGTGAGCGAATTCTTGAAGATCTGCTCGAAGCCCAGGAACTTGAGGATATCGGCGTTGACGCTGGGGTGGAAGCGCAGGCCGCCCTTGTAGGGCCCGATGGCGCTGTTGAACTCGATCCTGAAGCCGCGGTTGACCTGCACCTGGCCCTGGTCATCCAGCCAGGGAACCCGGAAGATGATCATGCGCTCGGGCTCGCAGATGCGCTCCAGGATGTTGGCCTCCTGATACCTGCGGTTGCGCTCGATCACGGGGCGCAGCGATTCCAGCACCTCGCTGACCGCCTGCAGGAAGGCGGGCTCGTTGGGATTTTTCTTCTTCACGGTCTCCAAGGCCTTGGCTACGATTGGCATGACTGTTCTCCTTTCCTCACATGATATGTCTGGGCATGCTGCATGCCGCATTCCCGTCTTTGGGGGCTCACCCCGCATCCTCCCGATACACCTCGGCAAAATCCTGCAACTCGCCGTAGTCCATCATGGCGGACATGGCCTTGGTCTCAGCCGGGATCCCCGCCTCGAGGGCCGCAGCCACCGGGTTCAGTCCCCCGGTCATGATGATGCCGACCCGGTTCAGCTCCACCGGGACCTCGCAGATGGATTCACTTGCCAGCCCCATGGTGAGAACCCCGTGGATCCCGCTGCGGGTGAGCAACGGCAGCACCTGCGCCACCTCGTGGCGGCAGATACCGGCCACCTCCCGGAAATTGGCCAGGATCTTGCCCTCTCCGCCGGAGACCACCGCGCGCACCGAGGTCATCTTGGCGCGGATAAAGGCCTCGGAGGGGTCGAGGGAGGAGCCGGAATAGTGGATCAGCTCCACGAAACGCAGGGGCCGCCCACCCTTGAGCTCGAGGATGCCCCCGAACTTGGAGTCCAGCGGGATGCCGCGCTTCAGGAGCACGCCGTTGATGACGATGCTGCACACCGTGGCCAGGCCCACCTGGCCTTCGGGCACCGTCACGTCGCCCAGGCACCCGCCCTCGCCCCGCACCGCCACGCGGTCGCTGACCCCGATGCCGGCCTCAATCACCGGCCGCATGGCCTTCAAGGCCCGTGGCCAATCGCTGCGGGCGAAGAAGGTCACGTTTACCGGCAGCAGACCTGTGAGCCGCTCCGGATCGAAGGTGGTGCGGTAGGAGAGGGCCTCGATGCGTGTGATGGCCAGCCCCACCTTGTCCTGCACCCGCGCGTTGCGCAGCTCCTCGATCCCGCGCCCGGTGATGATGCGCCCGTCCCGCCGCCCGACCAGCTCGGTCAGCTCGCGTTCGTCCATGAACTGGAGGTGGTAGCGCACGGCGCGCTCGCTCAGACTCACCCCGTAATCCTGCATATGGCGCGCGATCATGCGCGCCCCCAGCGGCTGCTGGGCCTCGTTGAGGATCTTCAGGATCACGATGGTCTTGCGCTCAATCTCCGCATGCCTGAATGTCATCACCTCTCCCACGGTTATCGGCAACCTGTTGCCGATGCTACTACAATCACTCCCCGGGATCTGTCAATGGAAAAGTACACACCTGTATAGAAGATCATACCGGTACATAATCGTATGGATACATTTACATTGCCCCCGGGTCAGGGCAAAGTCGGCAATCTTGCCTGCCCAGAAGCCCCCGGAGAAAACGCTACGCACCACCTGGCCGGTTATGGTAAGGAAGGACGTGAGAATCCACCCACGCCAAGGAGGACGAAATCATGAACAAGGTGCGCCTGGCACTCCTGCTGCTGGCGGCAGTGCTCATCAGCCCCTTAGCACAGGCATCTGGCGACGGGGAATTCCGGGGGATTGTGTGGGGCACGGATTTGTCCGCCCACCCCGAGATGCGCCGGCTGGCCTGTGAAGAAGACCACACCTGCTCCTTTGCCCGCAACCGGGAGGAGCTCGGCCTGGACGGGGCCCTGTTGAGCTCGGTGACCTACCACACCTTCAAGGGCCGTTTCACCGAGGTCATCCTTGAGGCGCCGGCGGAACTCGAGAACGGCCGCAAAGCCGGACCCGAGAGCGCCAACTACCAGGCCCTGCTGCGGTACTGCCGCGAAAGCTACGGTCCGACCTCGTTCGCCTCCACCTTCGACACCTTCCGCGCCGAGCAGTACCGCTGGGAGCAGACCGGGGTGCGCAAGGTGCTGCAGGTCAACTTCAACAAGAACACCCTCAAGCTCAGCATCCGCGATCACGACCTGATCAAAGGCCTCAAGGCCGCTTCCGACGATGAGCCGGCCACGGGCGTCGCACCCTCGGAAGCGGGCCTCACCGGTCAGGGGGAGGCCACTTCCGCCCCGTCAGGTGCCACGGGGGGTCTCAAGCGACTGGGGGGCTTCCTGCGCTGGCTCTTCGTCACCGACGAGCCCGCGGTCGACCCCACCCTCGAGCAGCCCTGAGGACCTGTCAGCCATGGGGATCGAGCTGGTACTCTTCGACTTCGGCGGGGTGCTCGCCTGTGAGGGCTACCGAAACGGGCTTGAGGCCCTGGCGCGGGCCAACGGCCTGGAGCCCGAGGCCTTCATCCGCACCACGGACGAGGTGATCCTCAAGAGCGGCTACCTCACCGGCCAGGCCACGGAGTCCCACTTCTGGGAGGGCCTCAGGGAGCGCACCGGCATCCAGGGCAGCAACCAGGCACTGAGATCCCTGCTCCTGGAAGGCTTCGTCCTGAGGGACTGGATGATGGAGCTCGTGCGCGCCCTCAACCGGGCGCAGGTCCGCACCGCCATCCTGAGCGACCAGACCAACTGGCTCGACGAGCTCGAGCACCGCGAGGGCTTCTTCCATCACTTCGAGGCCGTCTTCAACAGCTTCCACACGGGCAAAAGCAAGCTCGACGCCAGCCTCTTCGACGACGTGCTCGCGCGCCTGGACGTGAGCCCCCGGGCGGCCCTCTTCATCGACGACAACGCCGGCCACATCGCACGCGCCAGCGCGCGCGGCCTCCACACCATCCACTACCAGGGCAAGGACGCCTTCCTGCGCCACTTCGCGGCCTACTTCCCCTCCCTGACCTGAACGCGCCGCTCTGTCCAGGGATGCCCCTTCCCGCCGCCCGGGGCACGCCGGCGGTGTGCCGACATCAGGACCGGGCCGCCGGTGGGGGAACATCCAGCCTCGCTATGGGTCAGAGCCCCGGCCGCTTGCGGCGGCAGGGAACGGCAAGAGCTTGCCCCGGGGTTCACACCCATGATGAAGAGGGGGGGATCAGCCCCACCCCCGCATAAATCGGCAGCTCGGCTAGGACTGGGTCAGGGGCACGAGGGTGAGCTCGACGCGGCGGTTGAGTTCGCGGCCCTGGGGGGTCTCGTTGCTGGCCACGGGCCGGCTCTCGCCGAAGCCCCCGGTGGCCACCCGCAGGCGGTCGACGCCCTGGGCGATGAAGTACTGGCCCACGCTGGCGGCGCGGCGTTCGGAGAGGCTCTGGTTATAGGCGTCGCTCCCGGTGGAGTCGGTGTGGCCGGCGACCTCGATGAGGGTCTTGTCGAACTCCTTGAGCACCAGGGTCACCGAGTTCAGCACGTCGTAGAACGAGGCCTTGATCTCGGCCGAATCGGTGTTGAAGGTGATATTGCCGGGCATGTTGAGGATCAGGTTGTTGCCCTCGCGTGTCACGCTGACGCCGGTGCCGGCGAGCTGCATCCTGAGCTTCTGCTCCTGGCGGTCCATGTAATAGCCCACACCGCCGC
>CAZUDI010000091.1:0-7939 GCA_964618975.1 uncultured Bacteriovoracaceae bacterium
ATGAAGAGAGGTCTGTTTGTAACGGCGGTGATGTGCCTGGTCCTGAGCGGGTGCATCTTAAGTTCATCACCCAAGTCGGCCAGCGTCAGCCTGCAGGCCTGGGACACGCTCACCTTTGCTGTCAGGGTGCTGCCCGGGGATGCGACCATCGCTTGGTACCTCGACGGACAGGAGCTCGACGGGGTGACGGGCAAGGGCTTCACCTATGCCCCCCTGGATAGCGACATCGGCGAGCACACACTCAAGGTCACCGAGAGCTCGTCCCTCTTCGGCAGCGAGAGCCGCACCTGGAGCATCACGGTGCTGCCCTCCGCGTATGCGATCGTCACGGATCAGGCCCAGGCGCAGCAGGTCCTCTATGCCGCCTACGCCGGCATCGGCTACCGGGCGGCCGCCAGCCAGGCCGACGATGCCCCGCTGTATGACGCCCTCTTCGAGGACCTGAATTTCCTGGGCGTGAATCTGGTGCTCACGACCCTCACGAGCGATCCGGAAATGCTCAATAAGCTCACCGCGATCCTCTTGGGACAGACCCGTACGTTTGTTTACAGCGATAGCGCGAGCGGGCTGGCGACGACGCTGACCGTCAATCCGGGCACCATCAACCTGCTCACCGGGGTCATGCCCTTTGCCGGCAGCCTGAGGGTGGACGTGCCCGCGGGAGGCTATCCGTTCAATGGCTGCATCTATACCGGGGCCGAGGGCAGCGACGATATCCTGGGCAGCGTCACGGGCACGGTCGATACGAGCGATATCGCCAACGCCCTGCAGAGCCTCAGGATCAACACCGTGCACCTCACCGCCACCGAGACGCTTTCCGCCTCGTACGCGGATGTGTTCACCGTGGACTACCATGCCTGGGAGATTGCCTATGCCATCGACTACGCGGTAAATCACCCGGTCAATATGTCGATTTTGCCCATCAATTTCACCGGAACCGAATACACCCTCGATTTCAGGGACTACACCCTCAAGGGCGGCTTTGCGCTCGATGGCCAGCCCTATACCTTCAGCGACGGTGTACGTTACCTCCAGGAGCAGTGGACCTACAGCGAGGATGATGTGCTCGTCACCCGCACACTGATAGGCATTGCGGGCGATTTGAGCGTGCCCGGTCTCGAGGGGCTCGTGACGGTCGACTCCGCCTTTGACGCCGTCGATCCCCTGGACAGCGGCACGATCGTGCGGGATGCAACGGGCCTCTGGAATGCCGGGGCTCTGACGATCGCCGGGTGCGACCGCGATATAGATGTGGCCTTCAGTGCAGCGGGAGAGGCCCAGTTCAGCGACCCCGATGGCGATCTGGGGAGCTGGATAGTGGAGGCCTGGCAGGAGAGCCTGGCCCCCTAGCCGGCAGAAGGTCTCGCCGGAGAGTGTGGCGTCCATGCTTGTCCGCTTTGCGACTTGGACTAGCATGGCCCTGCGTCTGGGAGATTGCCTTTGTGGCCGATGGATTCGGCAATGCCTGGATATTTTCAGGGCATAGTATCAGGGTTAGCGAGGTCAGTGTGACCTGAGAAACGAAGGATAAGGTACGTTTATGCTGCGCGGACCCTTCAATGGGTAACGCGTCTGTGGGGCGGGGAGAGATCCCCGCCCCGTTTTTTTCAGGCGTGGGCTTTTTTGAAGTCGTTCATAAAGTCGGCCAGCCTCCTGGCGCCCTCCAGGGGCAGGGCGTTGTAGAGCGAGGCGCGGATGCCGCCCACCGAACGGTGGCCCTTCAGCCCGATCAGGCCGGCCTTGCCCGCCCCGTCCAGGAACGCCTTCTCCAGGTCCTCAGTCGGCAGCCGGAAGGGGATGTTCATCTTGGAGCGCGAGGCCTTCTCCACCGTGCCGCGGTAGAAGTCGCCGTTGTCCAGGATGTCGTAGATGAGCCCGGCCTTGGCGTTGTTGACCTCCTCGACCTTGGCCACCCCGCCCTGGCCCTCGATCCAGCCGAGCACCTCGTGCACCACGAAGATGGCCGTCACCGGGCAGGTGTTGAACATGGAATTCTTCTCGGCGTGGGTCTTGTAGTTGAGCATGGTGAGCGTGTTTTCGGGGGCCTTCTCAGCCAGGTCCTCGCGGATGATGACCACGGTCACGCCGGCCGGGCCCATGTTCTTCTGCGCCCCGGCATAGATGATTCCGAAGTCGGCGACCTCGATGCGGCGGGAGAGGATGTCGGACGACATGTCTGCCACCAGGGGCACGTCACCGGTGGCGGGGAAGCTCTGCCACTGGGTGCCGTAGATGGTGTTGTTGGAGGTGATGTGGCAGTAGGCCGCACCCGGTGTGAGCCTGAGCTCGGAGGAATCCGGGATGCGGGTGTACTTCTGCTCCTTGGAGGACCCGGCGATGTTCACGACTCCCACCTTGCGGGCCTCCTTGATGGCGTTGGATGACCAACTCCCGGTATCGATGTAGTCCGCTACCAGGCCGGGCCCCAGGAGGTTCAGCGGTACCATGGCGAATTGCAGGCTTGCGCCGCCCTGCAGGAAGAGAACCTTGTAGTTTTCCGGGATACCCATGATGGCACGCAGTTTTTCCTCGGTCTCGATGATCAGCGCGTCGAACTGCTTCGAACGGTGACTGACCTCCATGATGGACATGCCCGTATCGGCGAAGTTCAGCACGGCCCTGCTGGTGGTTTCCAGCACGCTCTCGGGAAGCACGGCCGGGCCGGGATTGAATACATAGATATCTCTTGCCATAATGATTCCGCCTCCTTGGTAGATGTTTAGGGAACTACTATATACCAAAGAGCCCGATATGGTAAAGGGTCTAATCCTCTGTGGTTTGAGCCGGACAGCGTCTGCCCCGCCCTTTGCACACCGGGGCACTCACCCAGTCCCAGACACCCTTGCCTGTCCTCGGGAATACCGCCCCTGCCTGCCGTATGCAATAAAATGATACATGGGGGATGAGAGGGGAAGACCGCCTAGTGAGAAGGTGGCCGTGAGCGTTTATAAGGCGCTGGATGCGGTTGACACGGGGGTGGATACGGTCTATAAAAATGAATGATCATTCATATCAGTGGGTGTGGCGGGTAAGACATGGTATGCGGAAAAAATCAGCGACATTTCCGTATACTTACATAATAAGGAGGGTAGGTTATGGATTTTGCGCTGAGTGATGAACACAAGATGGTACAGGAGATGGCGCGCAAATTTGCGGATCAGGAGCTCAAGCCGATTGCCGCCCAGTGTGATCAGGACCACACCCACAGCGCAGAGGCCGTGCGCAAGATGGCGGAGAACGGGTTCATGGGTGTGGCCATCCCCACCGAATACGGCGGGGCGGGCATGGATTACATGGCCTATGCTCTGATCCTCACTGAGATATCACGTGGTTGTGCCAGCCACGGCGTGATCATGTCGGTAAACAATTCCCTCTACGGGTTCCCGGTCTACAGGTTCGGCAACGAAGCGCAGCGCCAGAAATTCAGCACCCCGGTCGCCTCGGGCGCGGCCCATGGTTGTTACGGACTGACCGAGGCCAATGCCGGATCGGATGCCGCCGGCATGAAGACCACGGCCGTGCTCGACGGCAACGAGTGGGTGCTCAATGGGGAGAAGAAGTTCATCACCAACGGCAATATCGCCAAGTATGCCGTGATTGCCGCGGTGACCGACAAGGACAAGGGCTACAAGGGGATCACCCAGTTCATCGTCGACCTCGAGGAGACGCCGGGATTCTCGGTGGGTAAGGTGGAGGAGAAGCTCGGTATCCGCGCCTCGGGCACCTCGGAACTGGTATTTCAGGATGCCCGCATCCCGAAGGACAACATCCTGGGCGATCCGGGCTCCGGTTTCAGGCAGATGCTCACCACGCTGGACTCGGGCCGTATCGGCATCGCCTCGCAGGCCCTCGGCATCGCCAAGGCCTGCCTGGAGGAGTCGGTGAAGTATTCCAAGGAGCGTGTCCAGTTCGGCAAGCCGCTGGAGGCCTTCCAGATCACCCAGTTCAAGTTGGCCGACATGGCCACGCGCATCGATGCCTCCGAGATGCTCATCCTGAAGGCCGCCTGGCTGGAGAGCATGGGCCTGCCCTTTGAGCGTGAGGCAGCCCAGGCCAAGATGTTTGCCTCGGACACCGCCATGGATGCCACCATCGAAGGCGTACAGATCCTGGGCGGTTACGGCTATGTGACCGAGTACCCCATGGAGCGGCTCATGCGGGATGCCAAGATCACGCAGATCTACGAGGGCACCAACGAGATCATGCGTGTGGTCATCGCGCGCAGCGTCCTCGGCAAGCGCTAGGGAATCGCACGTCATCATACGGAGGGGTACTCTCGTGTACCCCTCTCTATCCTTTCAGCCTCGCCCCCTGTTATCCTGCCTGCACGGATTTCGACGGACGCACCACTGCCGGGAAGTTTTCGCTCTCGTCGACAGGCAATCGCTCCCGGCGGAACCGTCCAAGAACCTCAGGGAAGCCGACGTGGCCTTATCTGTCCCGGAGGCGGAACGATTTGGTAAGTCGGGGTGCAGTTTCGCACCTGTATCAAGATAGTAAAATCAATAAGATGTGTTAAGCTCCAGATAATTGCCTGATAATCGAGTAGTTATTGTGGGGTCATGCGAAGGAGGTGTCGATCTGGCGACTCAGGCGCATTGACTGCAATAACTAGCTGATATCCGATTGCATTGCCGGGTCATTCGGAATGACAGGCGAGTGCGGGCCGTCCTGGCATGTCCCTTGCTGAAACAGGCGTATCAACTTCAGGGAGACAGACAGCATGACGGGAAAGGCAGCGGCAATCTGTGCCACGGTTGTATCTTTGATGATATGCGCCTGTAACATCACCTTCAGCCCCCAGCAGACAACGATCAACGTACCGGTGGGCACCTCCCGGGCCTTCAGCTCCTCGGACCCCGGCACCCGCTGGATCCTCGACGACTGCCAGGTGGCAACGTCCCAGACGTACGTTTATGCCCCCGCGCCCGACGCAGTCGGCGGGCACACCCTTATCGCCCGGGCGACCACCGGCACGCAGCGTCGCTGGAGCATCCAGGTGGAACCTCAGGCCCTCTCCATCGAGGCCCGTGCCCCGGAAGGGCGCGTGACGGCCCTCATCGGGCAGGAATGCCGCTTCAGCGTGCAGGTCTCTGCCGCGTGTGAGCTGGAATGGCGTCTGGACGGGGAGGAGGTCATCTCCGCCGAGCCGCTGACCTTCACCTATGCGCCTGCGCCGGAGGATGAGGGACGGCATACCGTCAGCGTGCGGGCCTTCACGGATACCTCCAGCGACGAGGAGGCCTGGGAGGTCGAGGTGGTCCCCTCGGGGGGCGCGTATGACGACTTCGTGTATGACTACGACTACCTCGTGAGTACCCGGGAGGAGTTTCTTACCACACTCGAGGCGGTCCTCCCCGGCGAGATCATCTATCTGGTCGACGACGCCGTGATCGATCTCAGCGGGCTCTCTGGCCTGGAGATCCCGGCCGGGGTGACCCTGGCCAGTGGGCGCGGCAAGGAAGCGGGGGTCTTGGGGGCGCTGATCTTCAAGGAGGCCTTTACCGGACCGGCGGCCCTTTTCCGGGTAAGGGGCGACGACGTGCGCCTGACCGGTCTGCGGCTGAGGGGGCCCGGGGCACAGTACGCCGGGAGCGACACGACCGGCTCCCGTGGGATCACGACCAGCGCCAACCTGGAAGTGGACAACTGCGAGCTCTTCGACTGGAGCTACGCCGCCATCGATATCCAGGAGGCCCCGGGCATCGTGCCCCACATCCACCACAACCATATCCACGACTGCTGGGGGCCCCTGGGCTATGGCGTCATGATGGGCGTCGGCGAGCCCCTGATCGAACACAACGTGTTCGATCGCTGTCGGCATGCGATCGCGGGCGTGGGCCAGGCCGGGTGCAGCTATGAGGCCCGCTACAACACGGTCCTAAGCGGCCGGCCCGACAACCATTGTTTCGACATGCACAGCGACTCCGAGGCCTTAGATCCCTACCGACTCTTCACGACGCGTTACATGGCCGGGGACTGGATCAGGATCCACCACAACACCTTTGCCTGGGATGAGGGCTTCGCCGTGTCGATTCGCGGGAAGCCGCGGGTGGGGGCCGAGATCCATGACAACCGCTTCCGGCATGTGACGATCGACTCTGCCGTGCGTCAGAAATACAACCCGGGCAATATGAGCGTGTATGACAACGAGCTCGGCTACGGCCTGAGTGAGGACCAGGCCGATTAACCCCCGAAAAGGCAAGATCCACTGCCAGGGGAAAGGAAGTTTATCGCTTAAACGTAAAAAGAGTTCAGACGGGCAACGGGGAGGACGCGCCGACCCTGTTGCCCGTCAATTCTCACGAATAGGTGCATAATAGGATACAGATTACGTCGATTAAAGCGGCCTTGCATAATATACCCGGAAAAGTCTCATGTAAGCCGGCCTTTGCCTGACTGTCCTCCCGATCCCTTTAAGGAAAAACAGGTCTTATTGATATATTATATAACAGGTAGACTTGCTATGGCTGCTGCGACTGGTGCGTTAGGTGGATTCGGGAGTTCTTTAGGTCGAGCTATATTTTTTGGAGCTTTATCTAATATTTTTAATACCGCTTATCAACAAACAGATGATCCCTGTCACCAGTCAATAGACCCATGGCAGATATTAAGAAGTGGGCTATATGGGGCTGATGGAGGTTCTATTGGATATGCTGGTGGTGCATTGGGTAGAATTTATTATCGACCTTACAATGTTATTGGGCAAATAAAGGGACCGTTGCCTTCAAGTAATTACGGTGCATCAGGGGCAGCATTTGGTGCGACAAAAGGAGGTTTCATTGCAAATCAATAATTGGTTAGATCTTGTAATTTCAACCCTATTTATAGTTGGTGTTATGCTTATTGGTTTACCACTTTCAATATATTTGTTAAAGAAAGGGGTTGAGGGATTAATTAAATATCGATTTGGAAAATTGCCAAATAATTTTATGATAATTTCCGGATTAGGGAGCTACTCTATAGCTGTTTTATTTTATGGCTTGTTTATATTTGCATTTTCTATTTGGTTTCTTTTTTTGACAAAGGTGGTCAGTTGGACAATTTCATAAATCAACTTAAAACATTTTTTGGGATATTTACTTAGGGGCCATATATGTCGGGAGTTTATGTAATCGATCCTGGGAGCTCGGTGACAGGTCTTGAAATTTGACACAGAGGGGTGATCGCCATAAGAAAAAGGCATGGGCCGTCTGGTGCATAAAGAACACCCTGGTGTCTTGTATCATGTAACAAGTCGGGGCAACAGAGGATTGTACCTACAGGATTATACTGTTTAACATGCAATAAGATGCAGTAAAGGAGTGTTGGGGGATAATGAAAAAGGTAGTATTGAAATTAAAAAAAATATTCGGATTCATGGATAAAACGTTAACGATTTTGGATGTTTTAGCGCTAATTTTCGTTATGCTAATATCGGTTGGTGCAGTGTTATATTTTTTAGTGACACTAGTGTTTAAATGACGGCCAAGGGACAGTTTTATTCAAATTAGGTGGAGTTCGGTGTCATGTGGCTTGGCAAGTTCGGTGCAGTTCAGTGTCAGGTCTTAAAAAATGACACAGAGGGGTGATCGCCATAAAAAATAAGGCATGGGCCGTCTGGTGCATAAAGGACACCCTGGTGCCTTGTATTATGTAACGAGTCGGGGCAACAGTTGTAACCGGGCGTTTAAGATTTTCTCAAAATGGGCGTGAGAATTGAGCCACTTTACGGCTTATGATGAAGTCGGGCGTCTGCTGAGCGTCACCAGGGATGGGGCTCTCGTTGAGCAGTACGCTTACGGCCCCCACGGCGCGCGCGTCTTGGAGATGAACGTGCATAGAGGTGTTGTGGCGCCGAGAGCTCTGGAATATTCAGATGAGGATCATCTCCTGAATACCGGCGGTGTCAGCTATGCCTATGATCTGGATGGTTTCCTGACGACCCGTAGCGAGGGCA
>CAZUDI010000092.1:0-7785 GCA_964618975.1 uncultured Bacteriovoracaceae bacterium
CGCTGGACGAGGAGGCAGTAGTCCACGTCGAGCAGGGTGTCGAGCAGTTCGAAAAAGGAATCCCGCTCGAAGAAGCGGATGGCGGAATAGAAGGAACGGTGCAGGCCGAAGTCCGGGACCAGGGAGATGTTTTCCTTCCTTACCTTGTTGGCCTCGCTGAAGCGGATGAATTTCTGGTGGGCATCGTCGACGCTATCCTCGCAGAAGATGATGAAGAAGGGGCGGGTCTCGGCCGATTCCTTCGAGAACTCCTTCTTGCGCGGCCTGAGCTCGCTGGCATCGACATAAGGGTAGGGCAGCCCCTTCTCCAGGCAGGCCTGGTACGGGCTGACCATGGCGATACTCATGAGCCTGCGCTCCAGCTCATCGCGCAGGAACACGTACATGGACCGTCGGATTTTCTCCGTGTGGCTCAGATCAAATCTGGATTTTTTCATTCAATCAGCACACTCCACATCTCGAATATGGAAAGGGTTGAAGCAGTCCGTAAGCCGGGTTCTGTTTCCGGCCCGGGTCACCCCGAACCGGACGGTGATCATTCATCTAGGACAGCGGTTGCCCGCTGTCTCGAGCGACCTACCCGGGGGCTTGACGGACAGTCAATTGCGCCCCCCTATATGGTCTTGCTCCGGGTGGGGTTTACCAAGCTTCCCCGGTCACCCGGGGAACTGGTGAGCTCTTACCTCACCGTTTCACCCTTACCGGTCTTGAAGGCCGGCGGTCTGTTTTCTGTGGCACTTTCCCTGGGGTCACCCCCGGTCGCCGTTAGCGACCACCCTTGCCCTGTGGAGCCCGGACTTTCCTCTCGTGCCCGCTTCTGACGGGCACCAGCGATCACCTGTCCTGCTTCAACCCACCTTTCCCATATCGAATGGTCGAGGGATTTGCAAGTCTTAAAACCTCGCCGCCTTCAAGGCGGCAGCAGGGTTCGTCACGCCAGGGTCGGTGACTTCACCGAGCCTGGCGTCCCCCCCACAGGGCCGGCCCCTGTGTCTCCCGGGCAAGTTCTGCATTGTGCCGCCAGGCGCAATTATTGTATGATCCCTCATGAGTACGGCGGCAGGGGAGGGTCTGTGGAGGCGAACGAGAAATTCTTTAATCTGTATCGGCATGGATTCGTGCGCGTGGCGGTCTGTGTCCCGCAACTCAAGGTCGCCGATCCACATTTCAATGCACAGCAGACCCTGGAACTGATCCGGCAGGCCTCCGAGCAGCGGGCCATCCTGGCCCTGTTTCCCGAGCTCGGCCTGTCGGGGTATTCCAACGAGGACCTCTTTTTTCAGGAGGCGCTCCTGCGCGCGGTGCAGGATGCCCTGGAGGGGCTCCTCGAAGCCACGCGGGACCGGGAGATGCTCATCGTGGTGGGGGCTCCTCTGCGGGTGGGTCAGGGTCTTTTCAACTGCGCCCTGGTCCTGTATCGCGGGAGGATCCTCGGCATTCCCGTAAAGACCTACCTGCCGAATCACATGGAATTCTATGAACTAAGGCACTTCCGCTCGGCCTGTGATCTTGTGGCGGAGAGCACCAGCCTCTGCGGTCAGCACGACGTCCCCATCGGGGCGGACCTGATATTCGACGTGGAGAATATCCCGGGGTTGGGCCTGTTCTGCGAGCTCTGCGAGGACGTATGGGTGCCGGTGCCGCCCTCGTGTTTCGCCGCCCTGGCCGGGGCCACGCTCATCGGCAACCTCTCCGCCTCCAACATCGTCGCCGGCAAGGATGACTACCGCCGGTCGCTGGCCGCCAACCAGTCGGCGCGCCTGATGGGCGCCTATCTGTACAGCGCTGCCGGACCCGGGGAGTCCACCACGGACCTGGCCTGGGACGGTCATGCCATGATCTATGAGAACGGCACCCTGGTGGGCGAGACGCGGCGTTTTTGCTGGGAGTCCCAGGTGGTCTGCGCGGATATCGACCTCGATCGCCTGGTGTGCGACCGCATGCGCATCACCAGCTTCGGCCAGAGTGCCAGCGTGCACCGCGCGCAGGTGGAGGCCTTCCGTCACGTACCCCTGCGCCTGGAGGTGCCCACGGGGCGCGTCGAACTGCAGCGGGAGATTCCGCGTTTCCCCTATGTGCCGTCCGACCCCAAGCTGAGGGACAGACGCTGTTTCGAGGTCTACAACATTCAGGTGCACGCCCTGGCCAAGCGCCTGAAGGCCTCCGGCATCCCCAACCTCGTCATTGGGGTCTCGGGGGGCATCGATTCCACCCAGGCCCTGATAGTGGCCGCGCGGACCATGGACACCCTCAATCTTCCGCGAACCAACATCAAGGCCTACACCCTGCCGGGGTACGCCACCTCGGACCGCACGTACCGCAATGCCCGGCTCCTGATGGAGGCGCTGGGCGTCGAGGCCGGGGAGATCGACATCCGCCCCGGCTGCCATCAGATGATGCAGGACATCAACCACCCCTTCGCCGAGGGCAAGGCCGAGTACGACATCACCTTCGAGAACGTGCAGGCCGGACAGCGGACCGCGCTCCTCTTCCGCTTGGCGAACCTGCGGCAGGCCCTCGTGGTGGGTACCGGCGATCTCAGCGAGTTGGCGCTGGGGTGGTGCACCTACGGTGTGGGCGACCACATGTCGCACTACAATGTCAATGTCAGCGTGCCCAAGACCCTGATTCAGTACCTCATCCGCTGGGTGGCGGACAAACAGCTCCTGGGGGCAGAGGTGGCCACTTGTCTGCGGGACATCCTCGACACCGAGATCAGCCCCGAACTGATTCCGGGGAGCCACGACGCCGGGGGCCCGACTCAGAGCACGGAGGCGGTCATCGGCCCCTATGACCTGCAGGATTTCACCACCTACTACATCACGCGCTACGGGTATACGCCGGCCAAGGTGGCCTTCCTGGCGTGGAACGCCTGGCGGGATGCCGGCGTAGGGGCCTGGACGGACGTGCCCCCCGAGAAGCGCAAGGCCTACACCCTGGCAGAGATCAAGGGCTGGATGAGGGTCTTTCTGCACCGCTTCTTCGGCGTGAGCCAGTACAAGCGCTCCTGCATACCCAACGGACCCAAGGTGGGCTCGGGAGGCTCGCTCTCGCCGCGCGGTGACCACCGCGCCCCCAGTGACTCCGAGGTGGCCCCGTGGATGGCGGCCCTCGAGGATATCCCGGAGGGCGAGGGGGGCTAAGGGCCCATCAGCATGTCCACTGGTATGGCGACCCCCTCCGGGCTCGAGGATATGCCGGAGGGCGAGGGGCCCTGGGGGGCATTCACCCCCCCCTATTTAGTCGCTATGGGTCGTATTCTAAGCCGTTTGCGGCGACAAAGAGTGTTCAGGGCTTGCCTCGGGGCTCACTCCCATGATCCCGGCGCCCTGCGCTTGCATCGTCGGGGGGGCTGCCTATAATCACCTGCATGAGGCCGGCATTCGTGGCGCGACTCGTAGAAGGCCCGCTGTTCGACCCCATCGTCTATGTGCGCGTGCTCAACACAAAGCGGGCCTTCCTGTTCGACTGCGGGCGTATGGAGCATCTTACGAACCGTGAACTCCTGCGTCTGGAGGCCATCTTTATCAGCCACACCCACATGGATCACTTTATGGGCCTGGATCACGTGCTCCGGGCCATCCTGCATCGGGATGCCCCGCTGCACGTGTGGGGGCCGCCAGGGATGGGGAGTGCGCTGCAGGCCAAGTTGCAAGCCTATACCTGGAATCTCACCGCGGGCTACGGCCTTGAGATCCTCGCGCACGAGGTCTCCCCCGGCGCGATCGTCACCACCACCTTCAGGGCCGAGGGGGGCTTTGCCCCTGCCGGGCGCTCCTCGGCCGCCCGAACTTCCCTGGACATCGCCCACTTCCCGCGCTACAGCGTGGCCGCCGAATTCCTTGACCACACGATCCCCTGCCTGGGGTTCGTGGCCTATGAAAGGGTGCACGTAAACATCCTGGGCGGTGAGCTTGTGCGTTTGGGCTATCTCCCGGGGGACTGGATCGGCAGGCTCAAGGATCTGATTATGGAGGGATTGACGGAAGAGGTCCTGCAGGTTCCCACCAGGGGCGGCCAGGAAGAAAGGCATGTGTCCGCCCTCAGGGACGAACTCTGTCTGCTCACCCCCGGGCAGAGGATCGCCTACCTCACCGACATCCGCTGCAGCCCTGAAAACATCCAACGCCTGTACGCTTTTGCCATGGGGGTGGACACCCTTTTCATCGAGGCCCATTATCGGCATGCACTGCGCGAACAGGCCTTCAGAAGGGGACACCTCACCGCGAGGCAGGCCGGGGTGCTGGCACGGCTTCTCAAGGCGCGACGGGTGGTGCCCCTGCACGTCTCGCCCCGCCACCACCATGAGCTGCCCGTCATCGAACGCGAGCTCCGCGAGGGGTACGCAGGGGATTGCAGATCGTGAGGGGTAGTGGCGCCAGGCTTTTACATTTTGCATTTTTGGCGCCGAGTTGCTATGGTTCAAGGCACTATGCGACTGATCGAGACACCCCTTAAGGATGCCTATGTGATCGAGCCCGTGGTCTACCGGGACCAGCGGGGCTTTTTTCTCGAACCCTACAGCCGGCGGGCCTTTGCACAGCACGGGCTGACCTATGACTTCGTGCAGGACAACCACTCCTTCTCGCGGGACAAGGGGGTGCTCAGGGGCCTGCATTTCCAGCACCCCCCCCATGCCCAGACCAAGCTTCTGCGCGTGATCACCGGCGCCATCTATGACGTGATCGTGGATCTCAGGCGTTCGTCGAAGGCCTTCGGCCGCTGGTACGGCGTGGAACTCTCGGACGAAAACCTGCGCATGCTCCTCGTGCCATGCGGTTTTGCCCACGGGTTCTGCACCCTGAGGGATAACACCCATGTCTTCTACAAGGTGGACGCCTTCTATGCCCCCGAGGCCGACGCCGGCATTCGCTGGGACGACCCCGACCTCGGCATCGACTGGCCCGTAAGCGTGCCCATTCTCTCACCCAAGGACGAGCAGCTGCCCTGGCTGGGAGATGTGCGTCTCGATTTCTGAAAGCGCCGTTCTCTCCGGGGAGATTGACGTAAGCGCCCAGGCGGTGTTTAGTGCACCTATGATCCTCATTGTGAGCGGCGGGCAGCCCGCGCCCGCGAGACTACTGGAAGAACGCGCACGCGCGGCAGAGATGGTGATCGCGGCCGACAAGGGCGGTGAATATTGTCTCGAGGCCGGAGTGATCCCGGACCTGGTGGTCGGTGACATGGACTCCGTAAACCCTGAGCTCCTCGACGAGTTGTGCGCAAGGGGGCGCACCGAGGTGCGCCGCTACCCCGCCCGCAAGGATGAAACCGATACCCAGATCGCACTGGAGGCGGCTATCGCGCAGCGGGCGTCGAGCGTGGAGATCCTCTGTGCGACCGGGGACCGAATCGACCACACCCTGGCCAATGTGCACCTCCTGTACAGGGCCCTTCGTCAGGGAGTCAATGCGTGCCTTTATGCCCCCACCCAGTGCGTCCTTCTGGTGGATTCCGAGTGGATTGTCGAGCACCGCGCCGGGGCCCTGATCTCGTTGCTGCCCCTGACCCCCGTGGTTGAGGGCCTGAGCGTGGAGGGCTGCGCCTATCCCCTCACGGATGCCCGCATGGAGCTTGGAGACCCCTATGGGGTGAGCAATGTGATCGTGGCCGACAAGGCGCGTATCACCGTGGGATACGGGGTGGTTATCGTGATCCTCGGCAGGGAATAAAGGGAGTGACACCCAGGGTTAATGGTGATATCCTGACACAATAGTACCTATCTATTATGGAGGTTGTCGTGAAAAAAATCGTCATCGCATGCATCGTCTGCCTGTTGTTGGTGATGGGCTGTTCCCAGGAGCAGTCGCAGCTCAATGTGCTCAAGACGTCTCAGGACAAGGCCGTGACAAAGGGCACCGGTGACGCCGTGGTTCTCGCCAGGATCGGTGACGAGGTGATTCTGGATTCGGATCTGGAGGCCATCCTGGCTCAGGTCCCCCCGCAGTACCGCTCACGTTTCGCCACCGCGAGCGCCAGAAAGGAGATCCTCGAGAAGATGGTGGATGTGAAGGTGCTCTCCGGTGAGGCGCGTCGGCGGGGTATCGATCAGCGTGCCGACGTTAAGCTCAAGATCACCTACCTGGTGGATCAGATCCTGGCCAAGCAGCTGGAAGAGGACCTGCTGCAGGACCTGGAGGTCAAGGAGGCCGATCTCAAGAAGTATTATGACGAGAACAAGGACAAGTACATAACCCCCAAGCGGGTCAAGGCGAGTCATATCCTGATCAAGGAGGATGAGGCCCAGGCCAGGGAGATCCTGGCGAGGATCAAAAAGGGTGATGATTTCGCCGCGCTGGCCAGGGAATTCTCGCAGTGCCAATCCGCCAAGAAGGGCGGGGATCTGGGGTGGTTCTCCACCGGCCGCATGGACCCAGCCTTCGAAGAGGCGGCCTTTGCCCTCAAGGAGGGAGAGATCAGCGATGTGGTGAAGTCTTCCTTCGGCTTCCACATCATCAAGGTGGAGGACATCCGGCCCGAGCAGGTGCGGGAGTTCGACAAGGTCAAGCAATCCATCGAGACGCTCGTGAAGGCACAGCTCAAGGACCAGGCGTTAAGAGAACTCAACGAGGGGATCAAGAGCCGCATCACCGTGGAGATCAATGAGGATTATTTCAAGGTCGCCGAGGAAAAGACCGACCCCCCTCAGGAGGAAGAATCGCACGAGCAGTAAGGGGTAGGAGCTGTGGCGGTTTACACCTGGAACGGATATACCGAGAAGGGCAAGGAAGCCAAGGGGATGGTGGATGCCTCGTCCCTGCGGGAGGCGAAGCTCAAGCTGCGCTCCCAGGGGGTCTTTGTCAGGGACATCTCCGAGGAGAGCGTGACCGCCCTCGGGAGGGGGCGGGAGCTTTCCCTGAAGGGTTTTTTTTCCCGGGTGCGCCTGGAGGATGTCACGGTCATGACCAGGCAGCTCTCTACCCTGATCGGGGCCTCGATCCCGCTCGTGGATGCCCTGGGCGCCCTGTACGAACAGATCGACAATCCTTCGCTCAAGAAGACGGTGGCCCAGGTCAGGGACAGCGTGAACGAGGGCACCGCCTTTGCCGAGGCCCTCAGTCAGCATCCGCGTATCTTTCCCGAGCTGTACGTGAACATGGTGCGCTCGGGCGAGGTTAGCGGGGCCCTGGATGTGGTGCTCCTGCGGCTGGCGGAGTTTCTCGAAGGCCAGCATCGTTTGCGCGCCAAGGTGGGCGCGGCCCTGATCTACCCGCTCTTTCTCTTCTTCATCTCCATGGTGGTGCTTATGTACCTGCTGGTGGCCGTGGTCCCCAAGGTGGTGAGCATGTTCGAGAGCATGAGTCAGACCCTGCCCCTGCCCACGCGCATCCTCATCGGACTGAGCTCCTTCATGGGGCATGCCTGGTGGATCATCGTGCTGATTGTGGCGGGGGGAGTCTATGCGGTGATGCGCTGGCGCCGGACCGAGCGCGGGGCACTGCGCTTCGACCAGTGGCGCATGCGGGCCCCGCTCTATGGATCGATCTACCGCAAGGTCTCGCTGGCCCGATTCGCCCGCACACTGGGGACCCTTCTGGCCTCGGGGGTACCCATCATTGAGGCCATGCAGATCGTCAGGACCGTGGTGCTTAACAAGATCATGGAACAGGCTATCACGGAGGCCATCCGCGAGGTGATGGACGGTTCCAGCGTGGCCGCTCCCCTGAAGCGCTCGGGGGTGTTCCCCCCCATCATGGTGCACATGGTCAGCGTGGGGGAGCGCAGCGGGACCCTGGAGGAGATGCTCATGAAGGCCGCGGATGCCTATGAAGAGGACGTGGAGAC
>CAZUDI010000093.1:0-7740 GCA_964618975.1 uncultured Bacteriovoracaceae bacterium
ACTTGCCGCAGATGCACTCGTAGCTCTTGATGGGTCCGAAGATGCGGGCACAGAAGAGACCGTCCCGTTCGGGTTTGAAGGTGCGGTAGTTGATGGTCTCGGGCTTCTTGACCTCTCCGTATGACCAGGCGAGGATCTTCTCCGGTGAGGCCAGACCGATCCTCACTGCCATGTAGTTGGAGGGATCTTTCGGTTTCTCAAAATAGCTGTACAGGTCTTCCAATCTCTTCCCCCTTAGACGCTCTTCCTAGCCCCGCCCCTCGATGAGGGACATGTCCAGGCCAAGGCTCTTCAATTCGCGCATCAATACGTTGAAGGACTCCGGGATACCGGGCTCAAGCTCGTGCTGGCCCTTGACGATCGACTCGTACATGCGGGTGCGGCCGGCCACGTCATCACTCTTGACCGTGAGGAACTCCTGCAGCGAATGGGCGGCGCCATAGGCCTCCACGGCCCAGACCTCCATCTCTCCCAACCGCTGGCCGCCGAATTGGGCCTTGCCGCCCAACGGTTGCTGCGTCACGAGGGAGTACGGGCCGATGGAGCGCGCATGGATCTTGTCATCCACGAGATGGTGCAGCTTGAGCATATACATGACCCCCACGGTGACCTTGCCGTCGAAGGGCTCACCGGAGCGCCCGTCGTAGAGCACCACCCGGCCGTCGTCCGTGCGCTCCGCCATGCTCATGACCTCGGAGATGTCCTCTTCCGTGGCCGAATCGAACACCGGCACCGCGATATGGATACCCTCGTCCCTGATGGTCCGGGCAAGCACCAGGAGTTGTTCGCGATCCATCTTCTCGAGCATGGCGTTCACCCGCGCCGAGGAATAGATCCTCCGGATCAGATCACGCAGCATATCCTCGGTGAGCTCCTCCGCCAGTTTACGCTCAAGGACCTCCCCCAGGCCCCGCACGGCCCACCCGAGGTGGGTCTCCAGCACCTGTCCCACATTCATGCGCGAGGGCACCCCCAGCGGGTTGAGCACGATATCTACCGGGGTGCCGTTCTCGAAGAAGGGCATATCCTCTTCCGGAAGGATCCGCGAGATGACCCCTTTGTTCCCGTGCCGGCCGGCCATCTTGTCCCCCACGGAGAGCTTGCGCTTGATGGCCACATACACCTTGACCATCTTGTTGACCCCGGGCGGCAGATCATCGCCGGCCCCGAGCTTTTCGATCTTGGAGTCATACATCTTATTAATAAGCTTCTTCTGGTGGTCCTGGCGCTGGATGGCCTGTTCCACGTCCTGCTCGAGGTCTTCGCCGTCCTTGATGCGGATATCCTTGAAATCGTCGATGCTGATCTGATCGAGCATCTCCTTGCCCAGGGTCTGCCCGGTCTTGGCGATGACGGTATCCCCCAGGTGCGACAGCAGGGGGGCGGATAGCACCTTGCCCACGAGCAGATCCTCCAGCCGCTTGCGCGCGGCGATGGTGATGATCCTAAGCTCGTCCTCCTGATCCTTTCTCAGCTCCTCGATCTCCTTGAGCTCGATCTGCAACGTGCGGTCATCTCGCTCGGTGCCGCGGCGGTTGAAGACCCGCGCCTCGATCACCGTGCCCTCGATGCCCGGGGGGACCCTCAGCGAGGTATCCTTGACCTCGCTGGCCTTCTCGCCGAATATCGCCCGCAGGAGCTTCTCTTCGGGGGAAAGTTGGCTCTCGCCTTTGGGTGTCACCTTGCCCACGAGGATGTCGCCGGGTTTGACCTCGGCCCCGATGCGGACGATGCCCGAATCGTCGAGATCCTTGAGGGCCTCTTCACCGGCGTTGGGTATGTCGCGGGTGATTTCCTCGCTGCCGAGCTTGACGTCACGTGCCATGACCTCGAACTCCTCGATGTGCACCGAGGTATAAAAATCCTCCTTCACCACGCGTTCGCTGATCAGGATGGCGTCCTCGTAATTGTAGCCGCCCCAGGGCATGAAGGCCACCACGAGATTGCGCCCCAGGGCCAGCTCGCCGTCCTTCGTGGCCGGTCCATCGGCGATGATCTGGCCCTTGTCCACGCGCTGCCCCTTGGACACGATGGGTTTCTGATTGAAGGAGGTGTTCTGGTTGGCACGCTTGAATTTGGTGAGCTTGTAGATGTCGATTCCCGTATCCTCGGGGCTCTCGCTGTACTCGTCGCTCATGAGCACTATGCGGTGGGCATCCACATCCCAGACCACACCGGGACGTCTGGCCACTACGCACACCCCGGAGTCGCGCGCCACCACCTGTTCCATTCCGGTGCCCACAATGGGCGGCTTGGCAAAGAGCAGGGGCACGGCCTGGCGCTGCATGTTGGAACCCATCAGGGCCCGGTTGGCGTCGTCGTGCTCCAGGAAGGGGATCAGGTTGGCCGAGACGCTGAAGAGCTGGTTGGTGGCCACGTCCATGAGCGTCACCTGCTCCCGGGGCACGATCCCGTACTCCCCATTGCGCATGCGCACCCGCATGATATCGGCGATGATGCGATTGTTCTCGTCGGTAGGTTCGGGGGCCTGGACGATGACCTCCTCGTCCTCTTCCAGGGCGCTCAGATAGCGGATCTCTTCCGTCACTACCCCATTCTTGACCACATGGTAGGGGGTCTCGATGAAGCCGAACTCGTTGACCTTGGCATAGGTGCTCAGGGAGACGATCAGTCCGATATTCGGTCCCTCCGGCGTCTCGATGGGACAGATACGGCCGTAATGGGAGGGGTGCACGTCCCGGACCTCGAAGACCGCCCTTTCGCGTGTGAGCCCTCCGGGTCCGAGCGCCGAGAGGCGGCGTTTATGGGTGATGGCCGAGAGCGGGTTGGTCTGGTCCATGAACTGGCTGAGCTGGCCCGAGCCGAAGAATTCCCGGATCACAGCGCTGACCGGCTTGGGGTTGATGAGGTTGTTGGGCATCATGGTCTCCACATCCTGGAGGCTCATGCGCTCCTTGATGGCCCGCTCCATACGCACCAGTCCAATGCGGTACTGGTTCTCCAAAAGCTCCCCCACGGAACGCACGCGCCGGTTGGACATGTGATCGATGTCGTCCACGTGCCTCTCGGCGTGACCGTCCTTGAGCTCCAGCAGATACCTGACCGTGAGCAGGATATCCTCCTTGCGCAGAACCGTCAGGTCCAGGGGGGCCTCCTCGTCGGGAACGCTCAGCTTGCGGTTGATCTTCATGCGTCCCACGCGGGAGAGGTCGTAGTAGGAGGGATTGAAAAACATGTTCTCGAAGAAATGCGTCGCGATCTCCATGGTAGGCGGGTTCGACGGACGCAGACGCCGGTAGATCTCGATGATGGCATCGTCCTGCGACTCGATCCTGTCCAGCGCCAGGGTCCTGGTCAGTGAGGAGCTGAAGGATGACTCATCAAAGAAGATGGTCTTGACCTCACCGATCTTGGACTCGATGATGCGGTCGATGATCTCTCGTGTGAGCGTATCATTGGCGTCGGCCACCACCTCACCCGTGGACAAATCTACCACATCCTCGGCCAGGATCTTGCCCAGAAGATCGTCGGGTTCCTTCTCGATGGGCTCGATCTCCTTACCGAGAAGCTTCTTGATCGCTGTCGTGGTAATCTTGCGTCCGGCCTTGACCACCACCTCGTCCGAATCCTTGACCTTAATGTCCGTCTCGGCCTTGAGGCCCTTGGCATGCTCGATGTCGATGAATTTAAGGACCTTGTCTCCCACGAACTCATAACGCTCCTGGGGGTAGTAGATGGCCAGGATCTCCTGATTGGAAAAGCCCATGGCCTTGAGCAACGTGGTGGTGGGCATCTTGCGCCGACGGTCGATCCTCAGGTAAAGAATGCCCTTGGCGTCGAAATCCAGATCGACCCAGGAACCCCGTGCCGGTATGATGCGGGCGGAATAGAGCACCTTGCCCCCGGTCTGCGCCCGGGCCTGGGTCTTGTCGAAGAAGATGCCCGGCGAACGGTGCAGCTGATTGACGATCACCCGCTCGGTGCCGTTGATGATGAAGGTCGAGCTCTCGGTCATGAGCGGGATCTCACCGAAATAGACCTCCTGCTCCTTGATGTCCCGGATACTCTGCGTCCCGGTCTCTTCGTCACGATCCCATACCACCAGTCGCACCTTAAGGGTCACCGGAGCGGCATAGGTGAGACCTTTCTGCACACACTCGTCGATATCGTATTTGGGCTCTCCCAATCGATACTCCACGAATTCCAGTGATGAATCTTCGTTGAAATCCTTGATCGGAAAGACGGATTTGAATACTGCCTGCAGTCCCACGTTCTGGCGCTTCTCGGGCGGAATATCGGCCTGCAAAAAGGTGCTGTAGGATATCTTGGGCAACTCGACCAGATCGGGAATATCCACCAGCGTTTCCCTCTTCGCGAAGCTTCTCCGTCTCAATTCAGGACTGATAAGGATTTCTTTCATCATGCGAGCACTTCCTTTATGGGTTTACATACTAATATAAAAGGGGGTTGGTATAATACCAACCCCTTGGTCACGCACTTTGTTCGGGGGCTACTTAATCTCCACGGTGGCCCCGACTTCTTCCAGTTTTTTCTTGGCCTCTTCGGCCTCTTCCTTGGAAACACCTTCCTTGATCGCCTTGGGGGCACCCTCCACCACCTCCTTGGCCTCCTTGAGGCCGAGGTCGGTCAGGGCGCGCACGACCTTGATGACCTGGATCTTCTGGGAACCCACGTCCTTGAGTACGATGGAGAACTCCGTCTGCTCCTCCGCCTCGGCGGCGGCTTCACCGCCCCCGGCCGGGCCTGCGGCCACGGCCGCTACAGGCGCGGCGGCGCTGACACCAAACTTATCCTCAAGTTCCTTGACGAACTCCGCTAGTTCAAGCACGGTCATATTCTCTATAAAGCTGACAACGTCTGCACGGGTAATTTCAGCCATTTCTTATCTCCTTCTCAATTCTGTCCTTGATTCTTCTGCTCTTCGATTGCCTTGAGCACATAGACAAGCTGCCGCAACATGGCGGCAAACACCCCCACGAAGTTGGAGACCGGGGCGTTCATGGAGCCAAGCATCTTCGCCAGGAGCACCTCCCTGCCAGGCAACGTGGCCAACTCCTGGATATCCCGGACACTAAGCACCCTCTCGCCGAGCACACCACCCTGCACCTCGAGCTTGTCGTTCGCCTTGGCGAACGCGACGAGGGCCTTGGCCAGTGCCACCGGATCCCCCTGAGACAGGGCAATCGCCGTCGGACCGATGAAGAGGTCTTCGACCGCATGTGCCGTTGTCTCCTGGATTGCACGCTTCAAGAGGGTATTCTTGACAACCTGATACGTGCCTCCGGCGCCCCGTATTCCGTCCCTGAGCTTGGTGATTTCCTCCACATTCAAGCCCATGTAGTCGGTCACAAAGAGTGCCGATGCACGCTCGATGTCGGCATGCAGTGTCCCAACCAGATCTATCTTCTCTTCTTTTTTCAATGCAACACCTCACCCCTTTCTTTCTCTGTATTCGCTCCTGTCAATCGACATTTAGGGGTTTCCCAATCTCGGCGGGATATTAAGCATGGGTGCACCCGCTGTCTTTGACCAGGCTCGTTTTCATTTTATTTCGATAAGGCCAGCGCCTCGGCCGGATCCAGTCTCACTCCGGGTCCCATGGTGCTCGATACCGCCACACCCTTCAGATAGGTCCCCTTGCTGGCCGCCGGCTTGAGTTTCTGGATGACCTCCAGTACCGCCTTGACGTTCTCGACGATCTTTTCCTTGCCAAAGCTCACCCTGCCCACGGGGCAGTGGATGATGCCGGTCTTGTCCACGCGGAAGTCCACCCGCCCGGACTTCATGTCACTGACCGCCTTGGCGAGTTCAAAGGTCACGGTTCCGAGCTTGGGATTGGGCATCATGCCCCGGGGCCCCAGAATACGGCCCAGCTTTCCCACCACGCCCATCATGTCAGGCGTGGCGATGACCTTCTCGAAGTCCAGCCAGCCTTCCTTGATCCGCTCCGCCAGATCGTCGCCGCCCACGTAGTCGGCGCCGGCATCCAGGGCCTCCTTCTCCTTCTCCCCCTTGGCAAAGACCAGCACGCGCACCTCCCTGCCCGTACCATGGGGAAGAACGACCGAGCCCCTCACCATCTGGTCTGCATGCCGCGGATCAACGCCCAGTTTCAAAGCCACATCGATACTCTCGTCGAATTTGGCGTAGGCGCTCTCCAGTACCAGGCTGAATCCGTCATCAATGGAATATTTCTTCTGAGGATCGACCTTGCCGCGCGCCTCAGCGTACCTTTTACCCCGCTTCGCCATTGTTTCACACTCCTTCAGTCAACGATTTCGATACCCATGCTTCGCGCCGTTCCCGCGATGATCCTGAGGGCACTGTCGAGATCCTTGGTGTTGAGGTCCTGCATCTTCTGCTGTGCGATCTCGGCCACCTGCGTCCTGCTCACCTTGCCCACCCGATCCAGCTTGGGATTGGAGGCCCCCTTGTCGATACCGGCTGCCTTGACCAGCAGCGTCGAGGCGGGTGGGCTCTTGGTGATGAAGGTGAACGTACGGTCCGAGTAGACCGTAATCACCACCGGGATGAGATATCCGCGCTGCTTATCGGTGGCCGCATTGAATGACTTGCAGAAATCCATGATATTCACCCCGTGCTGCCCCAGCGCTGGGCCTACCGGCGGTGAGGGTTTGGCCTCTCCTGCGGGAATATGAATCTTGATCTTCGCCAACACATTCTTCGCCATGACTACCTCTTGTGAATTATTTCTTGACTATCTGCTCGAAGCTCAGCTCAACCGGGGTTGATCTGCCGAATATGCTCACCAGCACCCTCACCTTGCCCTTCTCGTTGATATCGTCCACCACCCCGTTGAAGTTCTGGAAGGGGCCATCGGTCACCGTCACCTCATCACCCACGGAGAACTGGCAGCGCAGCTCTTTGCCCTTGAGGCCTTCTTCCAGCTGAGTCTTGAGCGTCTCCACCTCTTCGTTCGGTATGGTCGACGGGGTGGAACGTCCTCCGACGAAGCCGGTGACCTTGGGCGTATCCATGACCACGTGCCAGGTCTTGTCGTTGAGGATCATGCGCACGAGGATATAACCGGGAAAGAATTTGCGGTTGACCATCTTCTTGCCCTGGGACGTGCTGGGCTGCTGTTCGGAGGGCACCAGGATATCCGCAAAGAAATCCTGCACATTGTAGGCCTTGATGCGCTCCTCCAAGGAGAGCTTGGCCTTGTTCTCGTAATTGGAGTAGGTATGTACCACATACCACTTAAAATCCTTAACTTCTTCCATACCTACCACTCCAAGACGAGACGCACCACCTGGGAGAGCCCCAGGTCGATGACCCACAGAAACAGGGAGACCACACCACTGAGGACGAGAACAGCCACCGTGCCGCTGGTGACCTCTTTGCGTCCAGTCCAGGTCACCTTCTTCAACTCGGCCCTGATATCCTTAAAAAACTGTCGTATTTTTTCCATCATTATCCAAAATGGCAGGCCAGGAGGGACTCGAACCCCCAGCATCCGGATTTGGAGTCCGGCGCTCTACCATTAGAGCTACTGGCCTGCACGTAATATTTTTCTGTCTCTGGTCCTATTTCGTCTCTTTATGAAGCGTATGCACCCTGCAGAACGGGCAGTACTTCTTCAGTTCAAGCTTTTCCTGGGTCTTCTTCTTGTTCCTAGTCGTCATATAGTTGCGACGCTTACACTCCTGGCATGCCAACGTTACACTGTCTCTCATGATTGTTCCTACTGTGTGATCTTCACGATAACGCCGGAGGCGACGGTTCGTCCGCCTTCCC
>CAZUDI010000094.1:0-7642 GCA_964618975.1 uncultured Bacteriovoracaceae bacterium
TTGAAATTTGACAGAGGGGTGATCGCCATAAAGATTAGAGCATTACAGGGGGTTGTTCAGCTGCGCTCTGGATCGCGATCCCTGTTACCTGATGTGGGGGCTATCCTGCGGGTGCCCTAGTGGGCCTCGCTCCAGTTGGCGCCGAGACCCACCTCGACCGTGAGGGGCACCTTCAGAGGGAAGGCGCTCTCCATCCCGTCAACGACCAGGGACGTGAGGTCCTCGATCTCGCCACTGGCGGCCTCGAAGACGAGCTCGTCGTGCACCTGCAGGATCATGCGGCTCTGCATGCCGCGCATCTTCTCGTGGATATGCACCATGGCGATCTTGATGATGTCGGCGGCGCTGCCCTGGATGGGGGTATTGATGGCGATACGCTTGGCGCCCTCGCGTTCGTTGAAGTTGCGCGAGGCGATCTCCGGGATGCTGCGCCTTCGCCCCAGGAGGGTGGTAACATGGCCGGATGAGGCCGCCTGGGCCGTGATCTCCTCCATGTAGCGCCTGACCCCGGGGTATTTGGCGAGATAGTTCTCGATGTAGTGCTTGGCGGTGGCCTGTTTGATCTTGAGCTCGCCGGCGAGCTTGTGGGGGCCCATGCCGTAGATGATGCCGAAGTTGATCGTCTTGGCCGCCCGGCGCTGTTCGGGGCTCACCTCCTTGAGCGCTACCCCGAAGACCTCGGAGGCGGTGCGGGCGTGGATGTCCAGCCCGCGCGCGAACGAATCCAGGAGGGTGGCATCCCCCGTGATATGGGCCAGGACCCTGAGCTCGATCTGGGAATAGTCCGCGCTCAGGATCTTAAAGCCCGGGGGGGCCACGAAGGCGGCGCGGATGCGCCGGCCCGTCTCGGTGCGGATGGGGATGTTCTGCAGGTTCGGCTCGGAGGACGAGATGCGGCCCGTGGCCGTGGCGGCCTGGTTGAAGTGGGAATGGATGCGCCTGGTTACCGGATCGACCATGCGGGGCAGGCTGTCCACGTAGGTGTTCTTGAGCTTGGTCAGCCCCCGGTACTCGAGGATGTGCGCCGGGAGATCGTGTTTGGAGGCCAGGGCCTCGAGCACGCGCGTGTCGGTGGAGCTGCCGGTCTTGGTCTTCTTCACCACGGGCAGCCCGAGTTCGTCGAAGAGGATCTCACCCAGCTGCTTGGGAGAGTTGATGTTGAACTCCCGGCCCGCCAGGGCGTAGATGTTGCCCTGGAGGGTCTCGAGGGTGCCGTCGATCTCGCGGGCGATCCCGCTCAGCACGCGGGCATCGAGCATGACGCCGGTGGCCTCCATCTCGGAGAGGACCTCGAGCAGGGGCAGCTCGATCTCGTGAAAGATCTTCTGCACCCCGACCTTTTCCATCTCGCTGGAGAGCCGCTCCTTGAGCGCGGGCAGGACGGCGGCGTGGCCAGCGAGAAAGGCGCCGCGCTCTTGGGCGGGGATCGCGCACGCTTCGCGGGTGGAACGCCCGGATCCCAAAAGCTCCTTGAGCCCCGGGAGGTCCTTTCCCAGGTACTTGCGTGCCAGGTCCTCCAGCCTTGTCGTGCCGGTTGAGGCGTCGATGCAGTAGGCCGCCAGCATGGTGTCGAAGGCCTGTGCCCGGGGAGAGTACCCATGCCTGAGGGCCAGCACACGGGCCTCCTTGGCGTCGTGCATGCACAGGACAGCGGACGTTTCCTCCAGGAGTGCGGGGATGGGTGCTTGGGGGTCCAGGCAGACCTGCGTGTCCCCCTTCCCCCCGGAGAGGGAGAAACCGACCCCGGGCAGGCAGTACAGCCCCGCTTCTGCCGTGTACGCGAGTTCGGTCACGATGGTAAAGCGGGTTCCGGCTTCGTCTGAGGGTGCCGGTTCAGCCGCGACCCCGAGTTCCTGGATCAGGGCCCGGAATTCGAGCTCCTCGAAGAGGCCCAGCAGGGCGTTCTCGTCCCTGGGCCCCAGGGAGAGACTCTCCGGGTCGACGGGCAGCTCCACGTCGCGGTCGAGCCGGACCAGGTCGAGGCTCAACCGGGCCAGGTCGGCATGCTCCTCCAGGGCCTGGCGCTGACGTTTGGCAGTGATGAGGTCGAGGTTGCCGAGGATGTCCTCGAGGTGGCCCCTTTCCTGGATGAGGCCGGTGGCCCCCTTCTGGCCGATGCCCGGAACGCCCGGGACGTTGTCCGAGCTGTCGCCCATGATGGCGAGCAGGTCGGCCATATGGGACGGGGGGACCCCGAACTTGGCCTGGACGGCGGCGCTGTCGAAGAGGGTGTCCTTGAGGGTGTCCCAGACGAGCGTGTTCTCGTCCACCAGCTGCATGAGGTCCTTGTCGCCCGAGACGATGATCACGCGCTCGCCGCGGGCGCCGTAGTGCCGGGCGAGGGTGGCGATGAGGTCGTCGGCCTCCTGCCCCTCGTGTTGCAGGGTGGGGATGCCCAGGGACTCGACCACCTGGATGATGTAGGGCACCTGAACCTGCAGCGTCTCGGGCATGCGCTGGCGGTTGGCCTTGTACGGGGGATAGGCCGTGTGACGGTGGGTGAGCCCCCGGCTGTCGAGCACGAAGACGATGTGTTCGGGGCATTTGTCCTTGAGGAGCTTCAGGAGCATGCGCGCGAAGATGTAGGTGGCGTTGGTAGGCAGACCCTTGGAGGTGGTCAGCTCCCGCATGGCGTAGAAGGCCCGGTAGATGTAGGAGCTGCCGTCGATCAGGTAGACCTCATGCGGGGTGGTCATGGCTGCGCGTGCGGATCTTGCGTCTGGCCGCTGGCGTTCGCGGCGGCGTAGTCGGCGAGGATGGCGCGGTGGTCGAAGGCCATCGCGTCCGGGAGTTGCCCGAGAGCGAAGACCTGCGCGCGGGCGGCATCGTCGCCGGCCAGCAGGCGACCCGTGCCCCTGCCGTAAAAGACCGTGGTGATGGTATGCTGCCGGGGGTCCCTTTCCGGGGCCGAGTAGACGTGGAACTGGGCCAGGTCCTCCACCTCGAGGCCGGTCTCCTCACGGGCCTCCCGCAAGGCGGCCTCTTCCACCGTTTCCCCGTAGTCCACGAACCCGCCCGGCAGGGCCCAGCCGTAAGGGGGGTTGCGGCGTTCGATGAGGACCACCCCGCCCTGGAACGCGATGATGAGGTCCACGGTGGGAGTCGGGTTGTGGTAGGTCTCGATGGCGGCGCCGCACTGAGGGCAGGCAAGGGTCTTTTTGGTCGACATCAGGCGTCCTTGAGGGCAATGACGAGTTCGAAGCCGTCCGTGTCGTGCATGCGGATATCCGCCGCCCGGCTCAACGCCCGGCAGGCCTCGTCGATGCGTTCTCGCGTCTGCGGGGTCGGGCGCATCTGGGGACAGGCGATGTGGATCAGGCCCTCGTTGTCGAGGGTCACCCTGAGGGTCCGGCCCTTGTCGGTGGCATCGATCATGGTGGTGATGGTGGAGACCACCGCCCACGAGAGGGCGTTATAGTCGGCCTTCACATAGCAGGAGCGGGCCTGGGCGAAGGCCTCCTCCCTCTTGGTCTCGTGTTTGAAGCGCATATCCGCCATCATGAAGTTGATCTCCATGGCGAGGTATTCCCGCAGCTCCAGCGAGGTGCTGCCCTCGTTGGCCATCTGCACCTTGTAGCCGATGGCCTTCAGGATCTGGTCGATTCTTTCGGCCCCTTCGCTGATGGAGGCGATGTCCTTGGCGTTCTTTTCCTTGATCCTTTGAATGTCCTCGTCGGGGAGGTCCTTGAGACTCTCGAAGCTCTCGTTGCGCGCCTGGACGAGCTGCGATCTCCCCATGATCCACATCAGCGGCGTGTTGAGGTTGTGGATAACCCCGCCGAGGACCGACCCCGCGTGCATCAGCACCTTGTCCTTCATGGTTCCTCCATAAAACCGCGATATGCCAGATAGGTGGCATAGAGATCAACCTTGGATGCGAGCTCGAAGGGGGAGTGCATGGAGAGCAGGGCCGGGCCCATGTCCACGATATCCATCCCGTACTGTGCCAGATACTTGGCCACGGTCCCGCCACCACCCTCATCCACCTTGCCCAGTTCCCCGGTCTGCCAGGGGATCCTGCGGCGGTTGAGCAGGGCACGGACCCAGCCCATGTACTCGGCGTGGGCCTCGCTCGTGCCGTATTTTCCCCGGGATCCGGTGAACTTTGTCACACAGACGCCGAAACCGATGCGGGCCGCATTGGTTTTTTCGTGCACCTCGGGATAGTCGGGGTCCAGGGCCGCATTCGCGTCACCCGAGATCGCCCGGCTGCGGAACAGGACGCGCGAAGGCGTAATGTCACACCCGAAGTGCTGGGCCAGATCCCACAGGACCTCTTCGATGAACATGCTCTTGGCCCCCGTGTTCCCGTCGCTGCCGGTCTCCTCCTTGTCCATGAGCAGCACGATCGTGGTATGCGGGAGGGCCTTGGCGTCGAGCAGGGCGCGGTAGGCCGCCCAGGTGCAGGCCCGGTCGTCGTGACCGTAGGCCCCGATCAGGGAACGGTCGAACCCCACCTCCCGGGCGGTCCCGGCCGGGACCACCTCCAGATCGGCGGAGACGAAGTCCTCCTCGCCGATGCCGTATCTCTGGTACAGTAGTGCCAGGACGGCCTGTTTGACGGGATCGTCTTTGAGGCCCGCTTCGGGCCGGGACCCGCAGATGAGGTTGAGCTTTTCGCCGGTAAAGGCCTCGCCCACCTTCTTGGTGTACTGGGCCTTGGCCGCCAGGTGCGGCAGGAGATCCTCGATGGTCAGACACGTATCGTCGGGGTCCTCGCCGAGCACGACCTGCACGACGGAGCCGTCCTCCCGGATGACGACACCGTGCAGGGCCAGGGGCCGGGCCAGCCACTGGTATTTCTTGATTCCCCCGTAGTAGTGGGTCTTGAGCATGGCCAGGTGCGTGTCTTCGTAGAGGGGATTCACCTTGAGATCCAGGCGCGGACAGTCGATGTGCGCAATGACGAGGCGCACCCCCTCTTTCAGCGGGGCTATGCCCCGCCGGCACAGGGCCAGGGCCTTGCCGCGATTTTCGTAGAGCTGGATACGTCGCTTGCCCGTCAGCTGGTGTGCCAGATAGCTGACGACCTCGCGCTCGGTCTTGGCCTGCGAAATAAACGTCCGGTACTCGCCGCAGTAGGCCTCGATGCGTTCCGTCTGCCCGGTGAGGACCTCCCAGCCCGACGCGCGCCGGGAGGCGCTGTCGGTCTTATCCCTCGCCTTTTTGCCCGGCATCTTCTTCCTTGTCCGTCTCTTCGCTGAAGACCTCGGTCAGGGACCTCACCTGGATGCCGGCCTCGGTGAGCGCCTTCTTGATGTCCGCCTTCTTGGCGTTGGTAACCTTGAGCATGAAGTTCTGGTTTTTCATTCAAACCTCCCCGCTATGGTATGTCCGCAGTGAGCACACCGGTTTTTTTGCATGCTTTTCTTTGTGATCCTGTATCCGGTGCGGGAGATGATGGCTTTGCCGCACCCGGGACAGAAGGTGTTCTCGCCTTCGTGGCCCGTAACATTCCCTGTATACACGAAATTGAGCCCCTGGCTCAAGCCAATATCCCGGGCGTGCTCGATTGTTGTAAGCGGGGTGGGCCCCGCCTTGTCATAGCGGTAGCGCGGATAGTAGCGGCTGAGGTGCCAGGGGATATCCGGGCTCAGGGAGTGGATGAAGGCGGCGATCTCCCGCAGTTCCTCGTCCCCGTCGTTCTCGCCGGGGATGATCAGGGTGGTGATCTCGATCCAGACGCCGCAGGCGTGGTAGGCGCGGATGGCATCGAGAACCTCCTTGAGCCGCGCGTGGCAGAGCCGGTGGTAGAAATCCTCCCGGAAGGCCTTGAGGTCGATGTTGGCGGCGTCGATGAGGCCGGGAAATTCCTCCCGGATCACGCTCGCGGAGGTGAAGCCGTTGGTGACCAGGGTGTTGAGGAGGCCCTCCTCCCGGGCCAGGCGCGCCGTGTCCAGGGCATACTCGAGAAAGATCGTCGGTTCGGTGTAGGTGTAGGAGATGCTCGCACACCGGCTGGCGATCGCCTGGGCGACCACCTCCTCCGGGGGCAGGTCGTCCCCGGCGATGCGGCCCGTCTCGATGGGGTACTGGGAGATGTCGCTGTTCTGGCAGAAGGCGCACCTCAGGTTGCACCCCACCGTGGCGATGGAGAAGGCCAGCGTGCCCGGGCGCACATGGAAGAGGGGCTTCTTTTCGATGGGGTCGACGCCGGCGGCCACGGCCCGGCCCCACACGAGGCTCATGAGCTTCCCGCCGGTATTGCGGCGCACCCCGCACAGACCGGTCTGGCCTTCCCGGATCACGCAGGCGTGCGGGCAGAGCCGGCACTGCAGCGCCCCGTCATCGCGTACCGTCCAGAAACGCGCCTCTTTCATCGCTCTCCCTCCCTGCCGGATGGGCGTTCTGTCTCAGACAGGATCAGCAAACAATCATGGCCAGGGCCCCGCCCCCCGGGGCGGCGCCGGAGTTTGCGGCGGCACGAGTTGGCTGCCGGGCACCCCTTAGCTTCCGGGGCCCGATCCGGCGGCCGATATGCAAGCCCCCCGGTTTTTCCGGGGGTAAGATCTTATGCCTTGACTGCGCCAGGCGGCAATGCCTGGGTCAATCCCGATAGCGCGCCCCCTTGTCTGCCGACAGGCTCAGCGCGGCATAGCGCTTGAGCACGCCTTTGAGTTCGCGCACGGGCGGCTGCCAGGCCAAGCGCCGGCGCTCGAGCTCCTGCTCGTCTACGAGCAGGTCGATCCGGCGCTGTGGGATGTCGATGGCAATGGCATCGCCCTCCTCGATGAGCGCGATGGGTCCGCCCTCGGCCGCCTCCGGGGAACAGTGGCCGATGGCCGCCCCGCGCGTGCCGCCGCTGAAGCGCCCGTCGGTGATGAGCGCCACGTCTGCGTCCAGGCCCATGCCGGCGATGGCCGAGGTGGGGGTGAGCATCTCGCGCATGCCCGGTCCGCCCTTGGGCCCCTCGTAGCGGATCACCACCACGTCCCCTTTGTGGATGCCGCCTGAGAGGATCACGCCGGAGGCCTCTTCCTCGGAGTCGAAGACCCGGGCCTTGCCCTGCCACTGCATCATCTGTGGCAGCACGCCCGACTGCTTCACCACCGCGCCGTCGGGGGCCAGGCTGCCCCTGAGGATGGCGATGCCGCCCTCGGTGTGATAGGGCCGCTCCAGGGGGCGGATGACCGTGTCGTCGAGCACCCGGGCCGCGGCGAGATTGTCCTTGAGGGGCCTGCCGGTAGCGGTCATGACCGTGGTGTCGAGCACCCCCAGACCATCCAGGCGCTGGAGTACCGCCTGGATCCCGCCGGCCGCATGCAGGTCCTGCAGGTGGTGGGGCCCGGCCGGTGACAGGTTGCACAGGTGTGGCACCCGGCGGCTCATACGGTCGAAATCCTCGAGCTCGAGCTCGATCCCGGCCTCGTAGGCCACGGCGGGCACGTGCAGCACCGTGTTGGTGGAGCAGCCCAGCGCCATGTCCACGGCGATGGCGTTGCCAAAGGCGGCGCGCGTGGCGATGTCCCGTGGCGTGATGCCCTTCTCGAAGAGCTCCATCACCCGCATGCCGGCATGCTTGGCCAACCGGACGCGCTCGGACAGGGGCGCCGGAATGGTGCCGTTGCCCGGCAGGCCCAGGCCGAGGGCCTCGGTGAGGCAGTTCATGGAGTTGGCGGTGAACATGCCCGAGCACGAGCCG
>CAZUDI010000095.1:0-3806 GCA_964618975.1 uncultured Bacteriovoracaceae bacterium
CAGCACACCACCCCTGCTCGCGAGACCATTCGGTCTCCCGGTCCCCGGGTGATGTTCTCTCCGCCGCCAAGGCCCTCCCTGCGGCGCGGAGGGCCTTGGCGGCCCAGTCTCCGAAACGGGAAGGCAAGCATACACCAGGGAAGGGGTCGCGATAAGTGACCCAAAGGATACCATGATCAGTTTATTGATTATTTGAGGATAATGCTTCCTGCATGCGTATGGCGCGGTAGTTAATCTCCGTCCTTCCGCTCGCGTCGCCTTTGTCCATCACCGTCCACCCCCACAGGCAAGACAGCGCCTCAGGGCCGGAGGCCGGACGGCACTAGCCGCATCCGCCAGGGGGTGCATCATGCCGGGCCGTAGATACCCGGCCCGGTTATCGGCACGCATCTCAGTGCCCCTCCTGGGACAGACTCGGTACCGCTCCCCTCCCCTGGCGCAGGGCCCTGGTCTGCTGGAGGGCCTGGTAGACGATCTCGGTCTTGCCGTAGGCGTGCAGCTTGTCCCCGATGCTGCGCAGGTGTTTCTTGACCGTCACCTCGCTGATGTCGAGCAGCGAGGCGATCTGGTTGTTGGTGTAGCCCAAAGGCAGGCAGCCGAGCACCTCGATCTCGCGCGGGGTGAGGCCCAGAGCGCTCAGCTGTGTGAAGTCCTCCGCGGTGCGCTCCTGGCTGACCCTGAGCACCAGCATGGGTTCTCTCTCGCCAAGCGGCGCCAGACGCGCGCTGCAATCCAACCTGCCCTCGGGCAGGTGTGCGCTAAGGGTCCATGGCCCGCCGCCGGGCACGAGCGTGCCTTGGGGGGCCACCTCGCACGCGAGCCAGCGGCGCACCGCCCCGGGCAGGGGCTGGGCCTCGCTGGTGCCGAAGGCCTCGCGCAGCTGGGCGCGCATCTTTTCGGGCATGATCACGAGGTTGAGGTAGCGGTCCAGGATGGCATAGCTGCCCTCGGCCCTTTCCAGGAGGGCCTCGAAGACCTGCTGGTGCATGCGCCATTCGCGATACATCAGCAGGGTGCGCGCCGTGGAGATCAGCAGGGGGCTGAGGCGGCGCAGGAGATCGAGCTCCTGAGGGGTGTAGGGGCGGGACGTCTCGCAGCGGTAGAGGCCCAGGGCCACGAAACAGTCCTCGCTTCGGATCAGCGGCATATTGAGCGCATGCACGGTGTCGGTGTGCCGCCGGGCATACTCGAAGGCATAGAGCTGCCGCTCGTCGGAGAGGTCATAGACATCCTGGGTCATAAAAATCTCGCCCGGTTTGCCCGAAAGCGTGGCCTGCGCCAGGGGGTCCAGGGGGACGACCTCGGGATAGAGCTGTGTCCAGTCGAAGCCCACCCCGGAATTCGTGAAGACCTGCACCTGGGTGTCGTGGTTGACCACCTGGTAGATCCCGACCCAGTCGAAATACAGGTGGCGCCCGAGCACCCTCAGGAGCAGGTCCGGCAATTCGTCGAAGTCCTGCACGTCGCACAGGGTCGTGTGCAGCTCCAGGATCGCGCGTGATTCCCTCTCCGCTTGTGTCACCTCACATCACCCCCCTTGCAAGGATCCGGGCGTCGTGGGGCAGACTCAAGGGATGCTCGCCCGCACAGCACTGCTCCTGAGCGCCGCGAACGGCTGTCAGGCAGGGATATGCGACCCAAACGCCACCTATCGTCCCCAGGGGTAAGGGAAAGCGATTATAGCGTTTATGCGCTGATATCGATGTCCCCCCGCCTTGGAGGCTAGGTACCGATCAAAGGCTGGCCCCGGGATCTATCCCCGCGATTACTATCGATAAATATGGTGCATTTCTTTAATGGCCCAAAAGACAGCTCCCCCCCTGCTGGCAGCGGCAAGCAGGATCCTTGGGCCTGCCCTGGGATTCATCCCCCTGATACGCCCTGCGACAACTTCCCCGCAGTTTACGGCGGCAGGGAGGCGCTTAAGCTTGCCCAGGTGCGTATGCCCATGACTCTGAAAGGGCTAACCCCGGCCCCCGACAGGGCTGTCACCGACTGGGGGAACTGCTCCGGCAGATATCCCGATCGGATATCTGCCGGAGCAGTCTTGCAACTATACATTATCTTGATATGTTTTCCCAGGCTTATTTCCGGGGTCTTCCGGCATCCTCACCCCGGTCAGGCCCTCTGGCCGACCCTTGCGCCCCTCATGAGAGGGATTGCAGAAGGCCCCCTGCGCGTTATAGGAAAGGCATGCGCCGTATGCGGAGGTTGCCATGACGGAAGCAATCGGGATCGTTGCGAGAGAGTCCCAGGACGTGCTGCTGGTCCGGGCCCGGATCGGCATGCTCCGGATGCCCCGGGTGATGGGGCTAAGCTATCGCCGGATCATGGAGTATCTCGAGGGACAGGGGTCAGCGCCGGCAGGTGCCCCCTACTGCCGCTACACCGGCTTCGACTGGGGGGCGCTCGAGCGCGAGGGCCGCTTCACGGGCTTCGTGAAGATGTTCACCCGCACCTGGGAGCTGGAGATGGGCCTGCCTCTGGACGGGGAGATCGCCCCGGGCGCGGGCATGGAGAGGGGCCTTCTCGCAGGCGGGCGCCACGTGCAGACCCTGCACCGCGGGCCCTACCGCACGGTGGGCCGCACCTACAGTCGTCTGCAGGCCTGGGTGCGCTCTGAAGCCCTGAAACTCAGGAACGAGGCCATCGAGATCTATCGCAACGACCCGCGGGAGACCCCCCCAGAGGAGCTCGAAACCATGATCCTCGTCCCCCTGGCCGAATGAGGGCCTGACCCTTCAGGGGGATAGGGGACCTTCTCGCGTACAGAAGACCCGGAGCAGCCGGCGGTCTGCGGCCCGGCCGAGGGCGGTCATTTCCTGAGCAGCGCCTGCATCCCGCCCCAGTCGATCCTGTCGCAGAGCTGGCGCGCGCGGGCCTCGTCGGCCTGCACCGTGACCACCAGGGTGCAGAGCGTGGTGTGGGGCAGGCCCTCGGGCGCTTCGGCCTCCACGGAGGTGGAGCCCTCGTCATGGCGCACCTGCCAGCCTTTTCCCAGGAAGACGTACGTGGTCCCCTCCTCCCACTCCCCCTGGGAGGAGTAGTCGCCCGCGGTGCGCACCGTCAGGGTGCTGCCACCCACCGGCGCAAGCACCCGCGGCTCGCCGGTGAAGCCTTCGCTGAAGTGGTTGGCTCTCATGCGGACGATCGCCCGCACGTCGTGCGGCGAGGTCTCACGCATCAGGCGCAGGTGCTGCGCGTCGTCTTCCTGAAAGCCCCCTTCGAGGGTCTCAGCATACCGTTCGATCTCTTTCTGCAGCTGCTGGGCCTGGAGCATGTCGCCCTGATCAAAGGCCTGGCCGAGCTCGGCAGTCAGCTTCTCGAAGCGGGCCAGACGCTCCTCTTCCCCTGCGGGGCGGTCCTGGGAGGCCTTCTTAAGGAGACGGGCCTCCCTGTTGGCCTCGGCGGCCTGCAGGCGTGACGTATCGCGCCACTCGACAAAGTACCCCAGGGACAGGGGGGGACCCTCCTCGCCCCCCTCGCCCACCCGTTCGGGGGTCTGGATGCGCGTGCCGTCCCCTGTCTCCCAGCCCTCGGGTGCGGGGGGCAGGGCCGCCTGGAAGGCCTGCATATGGGTGGTGTAATAGGCCTGCTCTGCCGGCGTGGCCGGGCGGCTGGGGCCGTCGGCCCACACGGACGAGGCGCAGAGGAGGACTGTCAGGGCGAACGATCCAAGGCGGCAGTATCTCACGGGTGTCATCGCTCCTCCCTTCCGGGGTCCTTCCGAGCGGGAGGTTCTGCCTCCGGACAGGGAGAGGATCCCTGATGTATTGTGATTGTTATGGTTGGAAATTTTGAAGTGG
>CAZUDI010000095.1:3816-7577 GCA_964618975.1 uncultured Bacteriovoracaceae bacterium
GATCCCTGATGTATTGCACCAGATATACTCTTCTTTTCCAGATATGAATAGCGCGATTTTCGGTGCGTTCAGGGGCATCAGCGTCGCCGGCGGCAGCTCGATGCTGGGCTCCGTGACCTTGCGGAGGGCATGAACCTGAGGCTCCGCCCCGGCGCCTCCCTGACGCCGCCAGGGGCAGGAGAATACTGCCATAGGCGAGACTGGGCATGAACCCCACGGCAAAGCCTGGACCGTCCATGACGCCGCAAACTGCAGGGAATGCGACCACCAGAGGTCAAGGCTGCAGGGTACTTGATAACCCTGCGCTTATTCGATCCAGGCGGCGCTCCCGGAGCGGCCGGTTGTATACTCCGGAAAAAGGCAGGAAGGGGCCCGGTTCTCCGGGCCCCTTCCTGCCTTTTTGTTTGAGGCATATTTCTCAGGGCTGCAGCGTCACCTGGGTGGTGTTGTTGTTCTCGTTGCCCTCTTCCACCACGTTGTTGGTGTCGATGGTGGCGGTGACGGTGGCATTCTGTCTGAGGACATAGCCGGTCGCATAGACGGCCCGTCCGCCGGCCTGGGTGAGCCGCTTGTCCCGGTCGTAGCCGTTGAGGGACACGTTGGCCCAGCCGTTGCCATTCATCTTCAGGTTCAGGTTGGGCTGGTTGCCGCTGCTCCACAACGCCTGGTCGAGCCCGCCGATGCCGACGTTGGCCACCTCCACCAGCACCCGCTTGGCGCCGTCGAGGCGGATGTCAGTAACGGTGAGGTCGGGCCTGCCGGTCAGGGCGGGCATCGGTATCAGGGTGGCTACGGGGGGCCCGAGCTGCACGGTCTTGGAGTTGTTGGCCTCGCTTTCCTCCATCAGCTTGCCGGAGGCGTCGACGGTCACGGTCACCTTGGTGGACTTGGTGATCTTCACCTTGTCGAAGACATAGGTGATGGAGCTGCGCGGACGCCTCAGGTTGCCTTGGGGGTCGGCCGCCGGCAGGGTGATGCCGTAGTTGCGGCCGTCGACCTTGGCGAGCAGGGTCAGGGCCTCGGGTCCCTTCTGGTTCCAGCGGGCGATATGCACCCCGCAGCATTGCGAGCGGTTGGAGACCTTGACGGTCAGCTGCTTGGCCGCGTTCAGGGTCACCTCGTCCACCGCCAGGTCGGGATAGCCCTCGAAGAGCCTCTCGGCCTCGACATCCAGCTCGCTCTTCTGCCCGGGATAGCTGATATAGATCAAACCCGTGGCCTTGAAGGGGGAGATGTTGCGGAAGATGACCACATAGTGCCCGCCGGACTTGTTGAGCTCGGGCTGGTCCACGGCATGCCGGATGTTGTCGGTGTAGCCGTCACGCACCCGGCCGCAGGCCATCTGGCCGTGATAGTAGCTGGGCTTTTTTTCCTTCTTGCCGAAGAGGCGCTTGACCCCCCTGACCCACTTGCGGATCTCGTCGCCGGCAATATACTCCAGGGGGTTGAAGGTGTTGACCTTGTTGATCCACTGCTGCCACTGCGAGGGCTGGATGTTCTTGAAGGCCCTCGAGTCCACCAGCACGATCCTGGGCGGTTCGTAGTTCTTGTTGGTCGGCTCGGGATTGAGCACGGTGGACTTGACGCTCACGACGATCTCCCCGGGCCGGGTGAGCTCGATCGGGTAATAGAGCGTGTAGGGATCGCTCTTACTGCCCTGGTAGAGGTTGAAATACTTCTGGATGACGGCATCTTCGGGAATGGCCGCCACCGCGGCCAGCGGCAGACACGTAAACGCCAACACCAACACAGCAAGCCTGCGGTCCATACATGACCTCCTGCTGACAATGATTTTTCGAATCCCCGGTGCCCGGCCTGCCCGGGCGGGCCTGCCAGTAACCGACGGTTTCGAATTTGCCGATTACATCATAAATAAACCAATAATTCAATTGGTTTATTGGTTACTCCCCAAAGCGGACCCCCCCGGGGGGGGGCAGCCGCCTCCTCCGACACCCACCCAGCAGTGGCACATGAGCGCAAAATGGGGTAGGATGATACGCTCTCCAGGACGTGTGGCGTCCGGCCGGGGCACCGAGCGGGGCATCTGTGTCGGGAAAGGCCTCCGGTATCTTCAAGCCGGGCGCGCAAGGCATATTTACGGACAAGTGCATAATAGGACACAGATCATGGTTATGAACCCCAGGGCAAGCCTGAAAAACCAGCTTGCCGCCGCAAGCGGCGGGGATTTTTTCCCTCAAGCCATTGAACTGGGAAAAGCGACCTTGCTTCATTCGCCTGGGGAAAACTTCTCGAAAACAGATCTTCCCAGATCCCTTTCAAGAACTTATAATCTTATTGATAAATTATATATACCAGGGGTTGTATTGTTCGATAGGTCTCTTCATTCTTGCACCTGATCAGTGAATATAAAGGGGGATGCATGGGAAACCGTATCCGCAGCAAATATCCCGTGAACGTCAGAGGCCTGACGAGCCTGGCGCTGACGGCCGCCTTCCTGCTGCTGGCCATAACGGGCACGATGCTCTACCTCTCTCCCCAGGGCAAGGTTGCGCACTGGGTCGGCTGGCGAATGGCCGGTCTGGACAAGGAGCAGTGGTCGGCCATCCACATGGTCTCCGGCTTCCTCTTCATCGTCCTGTCCGGCATCCACCTGGCCTTCAACTGGGGCGTCTTCCGGCGCTACCTCAGGGAGAGGAAGCCCTCCTCACGCCCCGGCCCTGCGGCCCATGACGACAGGAAGCCGGCCGAAGGCCGCCGGCCAGGAAGGGAACTGGTCCTCGTCATCGCGGCCACCGCGTTGCTGGTCGCCGGCACCCTGGGGGAATGGCCGCCCTTCAGCTATGTGGTGGACCTCAACGACCACATCCGGGCCTCCTGGGAGGCCCGCAGCGCCCCGGCCCCCTATCCCCATGCCGAGGCCTCGACACTCGCGGCCTTCGCCCGCCGGACCGGCGTGCCCCTCGAGGTGCTCAAGGAACGCCTTGCCCGTCTGGGTCTCGCCTCACCCGACAATCAGACCACGCTGGCCGAAACGGCCAAAGCCCTGGGGCTGACCCCCGAGGCCCTCTTCGAACGCCTTGACCTCCCGGCGGCACCGGGGGCGCCGGCAATGACCCGGGCACAGACCCCGGCCGGGCACGGCACCGGGACAAATCTGGGGCGCCGGAGCCTGGAGGAACTCTGCCTTGAGCGGGGCCTCGATCTCGAAGAGGCGCTCGCCGCGCTGGATAAGGCCGGCATCCCGGCCCGGGCTCATGACCGGCTGAAAGACATCGCCACGGGCGCCCAGTGCACCCCGGCGGCGATTGTGGCGCTCATCGAGGCCTCACGACGCTGACGAGGCGGCACCTTGCGGGTGGTCGGCCACGGGTGGGGCCGCAAGTCAGGCAGCTGAAAAGGGCGTGCCTGCCGTCGGGAAACGCCGTCCCAGCCCGGATTCCTGTTTGCGCAGGATGTTTCTCCCTGCCGATCTCCCAAAGATCGCTGGGGACTTGACTTGCATTCGAATATATCGATCTCGGCCAATGCATTACTATGGCGAAGAATTCAACCGATTTGATGACACCTGTCACGACGCCTCATGCACGCGAGTCAGTGCCCCGCTTTTGGAAGGAATTAACAGACGGGGAAACGCGCGTTCCCCCGTCTTTCGTTCAGGATATGCTCTCAAGCCTTCTTTCTGGCCTTTTTCTCTTCGATTCGCTGCATCCGTTCCATGGCATACTGAATCGGAACCCACCGCTCTTTCCCGGGACGATGGACGCTAGTTCCCCGATCGGGATATCGCTTCTGATCTGCCC
>CAZUDI010000096.1:0-6762 GCA_964618975.1 uncultured Bacteriovoracaceae bacterium
GACCCATCAAGAGCTACGAGTGCATCTGCGGCAAGTACAAGCGCATGAAGCACCGCGGTGTGGTGTGCGAAAAGTGCGGGGTGGAGGTCATTGACTCGCGGGTTAGGCGGGAGAGGCTCGGGCATATCGAACTGGCCACGCCCGTGGCGCATATCTGGTTTCTGAAGAGTCTCCCGAGCAAGATCGGTGCCCTGCTCGATCTGTCCATCAAGGAGCTGGAGCGGGTCCTGTATTTTGAGACCTACATCGTGATCGATCCCAAGGACACCCCGCTGGTCAAGAGCGAGCTCCTTACCGAGGATCGCTTTCGGATGATGGTGGACAAGTACGGGATCGGCAGCTTTACCGCCAAGATGGGGGCCGAGGCCATCGATGAGCTCATAGGCGACCTCGATATCATTACCCTGTCCACCACGCTCAAGGACGAGATGCTCAACACCAAGAGCGAGGCCAAGAAGAAGAAGCTCGCCCGCCGTCTGAGGATGGTGAATATGTTCAAGGGCATCGAGCCCCAGGAACTGATCGCCTTCATTGAGGACCGCTTCCATCTCGAGAAGGATGAGCAGTTCCGGCGTGCCCTGGGCGAGATCCTGACCGAATGCCGCAAGATCACCAAAAACTGGGATGAGGCGCCCGGCTATGCGCAGAAGAAGGAGATCCTACCCAAGATCAACGAGGTCATCGACCGTCTGGTGGAATCCAAGCGCCTGCTGCATGACGAGATCGATTACCTCAAACCGTGGCAGAATCCTTCCTGGATGATCCTCAAGGTCATCCCGGTGCTGCCCCCGGATCTGCGGCCCCTGGTGCCCCTGGATGGCGGACGTTTCGCCACCTCGGACCTCAACGACCTCTACCGCCGCGTGATCAACCGTAACAACCGGCTGAAGCGGCTCATGGAGCTCAACGCCCCCGACATCATCCTGCGCAACGAAAAAAGGATGCTGCAGGAGGCGGTGGATGTCCTTTTCGACAACGGACGGCGAGGACGGGTCATCACCGGTGCCAACCGGCGACCGCTCAAGTCCCTCTCCGACATGCTCAAGGGCAAGCAGGGCCGTTTCCGGCAGAACCTGCTTGGCAAGCGTGTGGATTATTCGGGGCGCTCGGTCATCACGGCCGGACCGGACCTCAGACTGCACCAGTGCGGACTGCCCAAGAAGATGGGCATCGAGCTCTTCAAGCCCTTCATCTACCACAAGCTGGAGACCAAGGGGCATGTGAGCACCATCAAGAGCGCCAAGCGCCTGGTGGAGCGCGAGACACCCGAGGTGTGGGAATGTCTGGCCGAGGTCGTTCAGGAGTACCCGGTCATGCTCAACCGCGCGCCCACTCTTCACCGCCTTGGGATTCAGGCCTTCGAGCCCATCCTCATTGAGGGCAAGGCCATCCAGTTGCATCCCCTGGTGTGCCCGGCCTTCAACGCCGACTTCGACGGTGACCAGATGGCAGTGCACGTGCCCCTGAGCGTGGAGGCCCAGGTTGAGGCACGGGTGCTCATGATGTCCACCAACAATATCCTCTCGCCGGCGCACGGCAAACCCATCATCGTGCCCACCCAGGACATCGTGCTGGGTGTGTACTATCTCACCCGTGACAAGCCCATGGCCAAAGGCGAGGGCATGGTCTTCTTCGGTCCCGAGGAGGTGAGGGCCGCCCTGGATGCAGGCCAGGTGAGTATTCACGCGCGCATCAAGATGCGCATGGACGCCAAGCTCGTGGACACGACCGTAGGGCGGGTGATTTTCAGCGAGATCGTTCCCCAGGAGATCCCCTTCGAGAGCATCAACCGACCCATGACCAAGAAGGCCCTGGCCGACCTGGTCGACACCTGTTTCAGGGTGGCGGGTGACAAGAAGACCGTGCTTCTGGCAGACCGCATAAAGGATCTGGGCTATTACTACGCCACGGTGGCCGGGATCTCCATCAGCATCCAGGACATGAAGATACCCCTGTCCAAGCCGGCGATCATCGACAAGGCCAAGGACGACGTGGGCCAAATCATCAACCAGTACAACGACGGTCTCATCACCGACGGCGAGCGCTACAACAAGATCGTGGACATCTGGACCAAGGTCACCGACAAGATTGCGGTAGACATGATGGACGCCATCAAGACCGATCTGGTCCAGCGCGAGGACGGCAGCACGGAGGAGATCGCCTCGTTCAACCCCATCTTCATGATGGCGGACTCCGGCGCCCGCGGTTCTGCCCAGCAGATCCGGCAGCTGGCCGGAATTCGCGGTCTCATGGCCAAACCCTCGGGCGAGATCATCGAGACCCCCATCGAATCGAATTTCCGCGAAGGCCTCGACGTGCTGGAGTACTTCATCTCCACGCACGGCGCCCGCAAGGGTCTGGCCGATACCGCGCTTAAGACGGCCAACTCCGGCTATCTCACCCGCAGGCTGGTGGACGTGGCCCACGATGTGGTGATCTCGGAAGAGGACTGTGGCACCATGGACGGAATCGAGATGAGCGCGCTCATCGAAGGCGGCGAGATCATCCAGAACATCGGCGAGCGGCTGCTCGGAAGGGTGGCGCTCGATGACGTGCGCGAGCCGTACACCGGGGAGATCATCGTGCCGGCCAATGGTATGATCGAGCAGGAACACGTCGAGAAGATCAACGAGGCCGGCATCGAACGGGTCCTGATCCGTTCGGCGCTGACTTGCCGGTCCAAACAGGGCATCTGTGCAAGATGCTATGGCAAGGATCTGGCACGCGGACGGATGGTGAACATCGGCGAGGCCGTGGGAATCGTCGCGGCCCAGTCCATCGGCGAGCCCGGTACGCAGCTCACCATGCGGACCTTCCATGTGGGTGGTACGGCAACGGTTATCGGTCAGTCCAATATCAAGCTCAACCATGCCGGTATCGTGAAATACAAGGACCTCAAGGTAGTCAGGGGCCGGGCCAATGAACTCGTGGCCATGAACCGCAACGGCATGGTGACCCTTTTCGATGACAAGGGTCGTGAGCGGGAGAGCTACCCCATCATGTACGGGGCGGTGCTCAAGGTGGAGGAGGACGCCCGGGTTGAGATCGGCACACTGCTTGCCGAGTGGGATCCCTACTCCCTGCCCATCCTTTCCGATGTACCGGGTAAGGTCAGGTACGCCGATCTCGTGGAGGAGATCAGCGTCCAGGAGCATATTGACGAGGTAACCGGCCTGTCCCGTTCGGTGGTCATCGAGCCCAAGGATCCCGATCTGAGGCCGCGCATCGTGATCCAGGACGAGAGCGGCAAGGTGATGAAGATTCCGGGCTCCAAGAATCAGGCCCGCTATACCCTGCCGACCGGGGCCAACATCTATGTCAAGGAAGGCGACGAGGTCTTTGCCGGCGATGTCCTGGCCAAGATCCCCCGCGAAACGACCAAGACCAAGGATATCACGGGCGGCTTGCCCCGCGTGGTGGAACTTTTCGAGGCGCGCAAACCCAAGGAGTGTGCCACGGTCACCGAGATCGACGGTGAGGTGAGCTTCGGCAAGGACACCAAGGGCAAGCGTAAGGTGGTCATCACCCCCGAGGTGGGGCAGGCCAAGGACTACATGATCGCCAAAACCAAGCACATATCCGTGCACGAAGGCGATTACGTGCGCGCGGGCGAGCCCCTCATGGACGGTGCGGTTGATCCGCACGACATACTCAAGATCAGCGGCGATAAACAGCTGGCCCACTACCTCGTCAACGAGGTGCAGGAGGTCTACCGCCTGCAGGGCGTGCGGATCAATGACAAGCACATCGAGGTGATCGTACGACAGATGCTGCGCCGGATCCGCATCAAGGATGCCGGTGACACGGCCTATATCGAGGGCGAATTCGTGGACAAGATCTCGTTCGCCGACGAGAACGAGCGGGTGGTCTCGGCGGAGGGGCGGCCGGCCATCGCCGAGGCGGTGCTGCTCGGTATCACCAAGGCGAGCCTGAACACGGAAAGTTTCATCTCGGCCGCCTCGTTCCAGGAGACCACACGTGTGCTCACGGAGGCCAGCGTGGAGGGCAAGGTGGATCATCTCAAGGGCCTCAAGGAGAACGTCATCATGGGGCGGCTGATCCCCGCCGGGACCGGCTTCCCGATCTACCGCAAACTGGAAGCGCAGGTGGAGATGGACGACCTCTTCGATGACGAGATTCCAGGAGAAAACCCTTGACAGGAAAGGTTTCCGTTGTTAGAAGACTGCGTCATTTACGCGAGCTTTCATCTACATTGAGGAGCTAAGAAGGGATGAGGATATGCCGACGCTGAACCAGTTGGTCCGCAAGGGAAGAGAGACTGTCAAGAAGCAGAAGAAGACCAGGGCGCTCCAGGGGTGTCCCCAGAAGCGGGGGGTTTGTGTGCGCGTGTACACCACGACGCCCAAGAAGCCGAACTCCGCCCTGCGCAAGGTGGCGCGTGTGCGGCTCACCAACGGATACGAGGTGACGAGCTACATTCCGGGAGAGGGCCACAACCTCCAGGAGCACTCGGTGGTGATGATCCGGGGTGGGCGTGTCAAGGACCTTCCCGGTGTGCGGTACCACATCATCCGCGGGGTCATGGATACCGAGGGCGTTCAGCAGCGTCGTCAGGCCCGATCCAAATACGGGACCAAGAGGCCCAAGTAGGAGAGGTTATGCCAAGGAAGAAACGAGGCAGTCTGAGGAGAGACATCGCTGCCGATCCCAAGTACAAGGACAAGCAGGTGAGCAAGTTTATCAACTGCATCATGTGGGATGGCAAGAAGTCGGTCGCCGAGCGGATTTTTTACGATTCCCTCGATATCATTGCCCAGAGGACCAAGGAGGACCCGATGGAGGTCTTTCTGAAGGCCTTCAACAATGTGAAACCCTCGCTTGAGGTGCGTTCGCGCCGTATCGGCGGTGCGACCTATCAGGTCCCCCAGGAGGTGCGCTCCGAGAGGAAGGATATGCTGGCACGGCGCTGGATCATCACGGCGTCGCGCAACCGCAGCGAGCACAATATGTGCGAGCGTCTGGCCCAGGAGCTTCTGGATGCATACAACAACCGGGGAACATCCGTGAAGAAGAAGGAAGATACCCATAAAATGGCCGAGGCAAACAAGGCCTTCGCGCATTACCGTTTCTAAGGAAAAAGACGTGGATCAGGTGGTTGCCCCTATTGAAAGGCTCAGGAATATCGGAATCATGGCGCATATCGATGCGGGCAAGACCACCGTTACCGAGCGTATCCTTTTCTACACCGGAAAGAGCTACAAGATCGGCGAGGTACATGACGGACAGGCAACCATGGACTGGATGGAGCAGGAGAAGGAGCGCGGTATCACCATTACTGCCGCGGCGACCACCTGCTCCTGGCGTGAGCACAATATCAACATCATCGACACGCCCGGTCACGTGGACTTCACCATCGAGGTGGAACGTTCCCTGCGGGTACTCGATGGCGCCATAGCCGTCTTCTGCGCCGTGGGCGGCGTGCAGCCGCAATCGGAGACGGTCTGGCGCCAGGCGCAGCGCTACCGGGTGCCCATCATCGCCTTCGTGAACAAGATGGACCGTCTCGGGGCGGACTACTACAAGGTGATCGAGGAGCTCAGGGACAAGCTTGGGGCCACGCCGCTCGTGCTCCAGATCCCACTGGGGAGCGAGGACGGCTTTGCCGGTGTCATCGACCTCATCCGCATGCAAGCCTACCGCTACGGGGAGGAATCGCGCGGGGCTCAGGTCGAAAGCGTCCCCATCCCGGCCGACTATCAGGCCCGCGCCGAAGAATTCCGCGAGCTGCTCATCGAAACCCTGAGCGATGTGGACGACAAGATCATGACCGCCTACCTCGAAGGGAACGACCTGGACGAGACCACGCTGCGCTCAGCGGTGCGCATGGCGACCCTGCGTCTGACCCACACCCCGGTGCTGTGCGGTTCGGCCTTCAAGAACAAGGGGGTTCAGTCCCTGCTGGATGCCGTGGTGGATTACCTGCCCTCACCCATTGATGTGGGTGCTGTCACAGGCGTGACGCCGGAGGGGGAAGAGGTGAAACGACATCCCGGCGAGGACGAGCCTTTGTCGGCCCTGGCCTTCAAGGTGATGAACGACTCCTTCGTGGGGCAGCTCACCTTTGTGCGCGTATACTCCGGGATCCTGAAGACCGGCGATGCAGTGTACAACAGCTCTACGGGCAAGAAGGAGCGCGTGGGGAGGCTGTTGCGGATGTATGCCAACAAGCGCGAGGAGATCAAGACCTTGCACACGGGCGACATCGCGGCGCTGATCGGCCTGAAGAACACCATTACCGGCCAGAGTCTGTGCGACCAACATCAGCCCATCATTCTGGAGTCTATGGATTTTCCTGAGCCGGTCATATCCATCGCCGTGGAGCCCAAGAGTAAGGGCGATCAGGAGCGTCTGGGGGTGGCCCTTTCGCGACTGGCCATGGAGGATCCCTCCTTCAGGGTGCATACCGACCAGGAAACCGGGGACACCATCATTTCAGGCATGGGCGAGCTGCACCTCGAGGTCATCGTGGATCGTCTGCGGCGCGAATTTCACGTGGACGCCAACGTGGGTCGTCCCCAGGTCGCCTATCGCGAGACGATCACGCAGTCCCGGGAAGAGGAGTGCAAGTTCGCCAAACAGACCGGTGGGCACGGACAGTTCGCCCACATCATCATTCGCGTGGAGCCGGGCGAGCCGGGGACCGGCCTGGAATTCATCGACAAGATTACCGGGGGAGTGATTCCGAAGGAATACATCCCCGCCGTAAAGAAGGGGGTCCAGGAGGCCATGGAGGTCGGACCC
>CAZUDI010000096.1:6772-7243 GCA_964618975.1 uncultured Bacteriovoracaceae bacterium
ATATCCGGTGGTGGGCGTGAAGGTCGAACTCGTCGACGGATCCTATCACGAGGTGGATTCTTCCGATCTGGCCTTCAAGATCGCCGGGTCCATGGCGCTCAAGAGTGCCCTCAAAAAGGCCGGGCCGATTATGCTCGAGCCGATCATGGACGTGGAGGTGGTGAGTCCGGAGGAGTATATCGGTGACGTGATCAGCGATCTCTCATCCCGGCGCGGCAAGGTGCTGGGGATGGATACCAGGCTCAACGTGAAGGTGATCGCATCGCAGGTGCCGATGGCCGAGATGTTCGGTTATGCAACGGTGCTGCGGTCGCTGTCTCAGGGCCGGGCAACCTATACGATGCAGGTCTCGCAATACGAGCCGGTACCGACCACCATATCCGAGAATCTTAAAGTTGCTAGAGGAGGCGTATAGCTATGGCGAAGGAGACATTTCAGAGGACGAAGCCGCATGTGAATGTGGGGACGATT
>CAZUDI010000097.1:0-7163 GCA_964618975.1 uncultured Bacteriovoracaceae bacterium
ACGAGGGCTTGCGGGGGACGCCGTCCACATCCACCAGGGCGGAGGCGACCAGGTGGGCGATCAGGGAACGCGAAAGCGCCAGCTGCTGCGCCAGAAAGACGTCCAGCCGGGTGCCGCTGAGTGCCCCTTCTATCTTGAAGACTAGCCTTTGTGCCACAGGACTGACCTGATCTTGCGGAAGCGTCTCGCCCGCCGCAGGGAGAGGGTGGCATCCTGGGCCGCCTTGTATCCCGCAAGGATGTAGTAGTCGATGTTGTCGAAATCCGACCAGTCGGCCTGACCCACCCGGGGATGGATGACGAAGTCGGCCTCCATGGTGCGGTAGGTGTTCATAATGGAGCGTGCGATATCATCCGCGCGCGACAGGATGTCCATACTGTTCTTGATTTCCTTCTCATAGCTGATCGGTGTGATCTCGCGCGACACATCGACCCCGATGACGAAGTCCGCACCCAGAAAGCGTGCGGCCGAGACCGGTACGGTCTCGGCCCAGCCGCCGTCGACATACATGCCGCCCCCCATGGCCACCGGCGGCAGGATCCCGGGCACCGAGCTGGAGGCACGCACCGCCGCCGGTACCGGACCAGCGTGCAAAATCTCCGGGCAGCCGGAGACGATATCCAGGGCCATGCAGGCAAAGGGCAGCTGGAGTCCACTGAACTCCTTGTCCGGTATGATCTTGTCCATCTCCATGAAGAAGATCTCGGGAGAGATGACCGATTCCTGCATCAGAAAGCGGTAGAAAAAATACCCTTTTTTGGCGGTTTCGAAGATCCTGTCCAGAAAGCCCTTGTCGAGGTCCGATGACATGGCCATCCGGTGGGCCTTCTTGAGAAATTCCTCGCTGCCCAGGTAGCCCTTGATGATACGTTCGGTCTCGCGGGCGCTGAGGGTATCGGCATACACCGAGCCCACGATGGCGCCCATGCTGGTGCCGGTGACGATATCGGGCCGTATGCCGCCATCCTCCAGGGCCTTCAGAACACCGATGTTCGCCAGGCCGCGCACACCCCCCCCGCCGAGGGCCAGGGCCAGCTTACGTCTCCTTCTCATCCGTCAGGACCTCCCGTATGCGTGCCGCCAGCCGCTCGAGCTGGTCTTCCTCCACGGTCTTGAGATCGAAGATGAGGCGCTCTTCCTCGATACGCGCCACCACCCCCGGATCCCCGCACCGCAGCCGCCGGTGAAGGTGCGCCGTCTGCGTGGTCCTCAGCGCCAGGCCGCAGGAGGGAAACTGGTGTGTGGGGGCCGAGCCCCCGCCGACTACGGCCGTGGTCGACACGATCTCCGTGGCGATGCCCTCCAGCAGCTCCCCAAGCCGGACGGCGCGCTGCTCGACCGCCTGCAGCGTCTCGCCGAGCATGCGCAGCACCGGGATCGCGTTGTGGCGCCCCTGGGCGAGCAGCCGCAGGGTGGCCCCCAAGGCGGCGATGGTCATCTTGTCGACCCTGAGTGCCCGATGCAGGGGGTGTCTGGCCATGGCGGCGATGAGGTCCTGCCGACCGAGGATGATTCCCGCCTGCGGTCCGCCGAGCACCTTGTCCCCGCTGAAGGACACCACATCGCTGTTTTTGAGGCAGCCGGGAATGGTCCATTCATCGCGAATACCCGCCTGATCCAGGTCAAAAGGGATGCCCGAGCCCATGTCGATGTAGAGGGGAATCCCCAGTTCGCGCGAAAGGGACGACATCTGAGCCAGGCTGGCCTCTTCGGTGAAACCGACCAGGGCAAAATTGCTGCGGTGCACCTTCATGAGCAGGGCCGTCTGCGGGCCGACGGCGTCGCGGTAGTCCTGGAGGCGCGTACGGTTGGTGGTCCCCACCTCCTTCATGAGGGCACCGCTGAGCGCCATGACCTCGGGCATACGAAACGAGCCGCCGATCTCCACCAGCTCCCCGCGTGAGACGATGACCTCACGGCCCTGGGCCAAAGACGCCAGCACGAGCAGGGTGGCGGCGGCGTTGTTGTTGACCACCAGGGCGTCTTCGGCGCCGAAGGCGGCCCGCGTGATCGGCCGGATATGATCCTGCCGCGAGCCGCGCACCCCGGCTGTCAGATCGTATTCCAGGTCGGAATACCCGGAGGCGGCCTCGATGACGGCCTTCACGGCCTCTGGAGCCAGCGGGGCCCGGCCCAGGTTGGTGTAGACCACCACCCCGCAGGCGTTGATCACCGGCTGCAGGCCGTGCTCCATGATAGCTTCAAGCGAAACCGCCACGTCAGATGCCACCTGAGCGGCATCCGGGCTTTGCTCGATCTCGCCTTTCTGGATGGCCTCCCGCATGTGCTGCAGATAATCAACCAGCGCCCGTTTGACGACCTCTGTTTCATAGGGCAGACCTGCCAGAGCGGGCTCGTTCAGGACGGCATCCACCTTGGGTATACTGCGCAATGCACTCTTCACCCCGCCCCCCGTTAGAGAATGGAATAGCGGTACTTTCCCGCCAGGGCCTGTCTGAGGGACCCCTTATCCCGGTCGGCTTCCCCCTGCATGAGCTCGCGAATCTGCGGCAGACAACCTTGCACCGCCTGGCGACCCGCCTCCAGACAGACCTGTGTCTTGCTGAATTCGAAAAAACGATAGCCCCTGATCCCCTCAGGGGAGATGACGATATCCGCCAGCGAGGTCTCCAGCTCGTTCCAGCGCAGGCCGCGGATAGTGGCGGCATGATCGATCACCTCGATCGAGTTCTTGCAGGCGATATCGCGCACCTTGGGATCCGTGTCGACGGCGATGATCCGCTCCGCCCCGAGGATATGCGCCGCCAGCACCGGCACGATGCTCACGATGCCGCCGTCGGCCAGGGAAAGGCCCCGGTAGGGATGCGGCTTACAGACGCCCGGCAGGGCGCTGGAGGCGTACATGGCGTCCGGCAACTCGCCGGTAGTGATGATCACCGCCTCGGCCGTGTTCATATCCGTGGCCAGGGCCGCAAAGGGGATCAGGGTGTCCTCGACATAGAAGCGGCGGGAATGCAGCACTCCCTTGCCCGCCACGTCCCGGTAGGCCCGCATGAGCAGATCCAGGGAGAGAAAACCCTGGCTCCAGAAGGAATGGATGAAGCCGGCCGTGAAAGAGAAGAACGACATGACCTTCGAGGCCTTGCGCTGCGGATCTCTGGACAGGGCCCGCTCGAGGATGCGCACTACCCTATTGGTGGAGAAGCGCTCGGCAAATTCCAGCAGGAACTCCGCCTCGTTCTTGTAGGCATACACCCCGCCCAGGACCGAGCCGATGCTGCTGCCCACGATGAGGTCGGGCTTCAATCCCTGGCGCTCCAACTCGAAGAACACGCCCACATGCGCCATGCAGCGCACCCCGCCACCACCGAGGACCAGTGCGGTCTTAGCCTCTTTCATTTCATCCACATCCCCTTTCTGATGAACCACAACCTATGCCATGAGCAAACAGGTCGTCAAGCAAACTGAGCAAGAAGGTCTTGCACCCCCAGGTTCCTGTCGAGCAATAAACGGCCCGTCATCAGGCCATTCCACCTTACTTGCTCACACAACAGGCACCCGCGTGTTGGACACTCGCATGATAGAAAATCATGATTCCTGCCAGATAGATGCATGCCGACACAAAGAATACCGCGCGGATGCCCAGCATATCCATAACCAGTCCTGAGACAAGCGGACCCACGATAAAACCCACCGACTGGATCGCATCGAAGGAACTGACCGAGAAGCCCAAGCCGATCTCACGACTCTCCCGCACGATCAGGGCATTGGCCGCAGGCCCCGCAAGCGCAGTGCCCGAAGATGACAGCAGCCCCAGTCCCATGAACATCCAGAATCCGTTCGCAAACGGCAAGCCGAAGAGGGCGGCGGCGGTCAACAGTGCCCCCACAACGACATACCTGACATAGTGACCGGTCATATCCACCAGCCTGCCGAAGGGAACCTGGAACACGCCGGAAACGCACACAATCACCGAAACAAGGATGCCAATCTGGGTCTTACTGATGGACTGCTGCTGGATCAGCAGGGGGAGAAAGACCAGCATCCCTCCCACCCCCAGGGTATCGATGAAACGGAAGGCGATCAGTCCCCTCAGTCGGGGAATGGACAGGAGGTCTCTCAAGGGATTCTCGGAGAGACGTTCCCCGCGAATCTCGTTGTGACGGGAAGGCAGGCCGACAAGGGTCAGGACCAGGGCGATCACCGTGGTCACGCCCATGGCATAGAAGGTCATCGGAATCCCGTACCTGTCGGAGATCATCCCTCCGGCCAGCGGGCCAATTCCCATCCCGATCAGGATCGAAAGCGCAAAAAGGGCCATGTACTGGGCCTCGTGATCCTCCTTGGCCAGGACACCGATATAGGCCCCGACTATGGGGACCACCATGGCATTCGCCACCCCCATGACACCGCGTATGACAAGGAGGTCCCCGGTATTGCGGGCCCAGGCAAAGGCGATGGCGACCAGGGTGAACAGGGCCAGACCGGAGACGATAAAGGTCTTCTTGCCGGTTCTGTCAGAGATGCGCCCGATAAACGGGCTGACGATCACCTTGGTAATGGCGAAGCTCGAGAAGATCAGTCCGATGAGCATGCCCCCCGCACCCAGATTTTTGGCATAGATCGGAAGGATGGGCATGATGATGCTGATGCCGATACAGGTGGACACGCTGGCAAGGAAAAGGACGAAAAAGATTCTCAGCCTCATATCCCTCATTTCACTTCATACCTCCCCTCTATGCCTTTCTTGGGCCGGCTGATCTCCCAAGGGTTCCAGGATGCCGGAGGCATCCCGTGGCAGGATATACCGCTCCAGAAATGCATGGGCCTTGATCAGGTAAATCATCTCACGGGTGGAAAGACGATAGACCTCCTTGTAATAGAGGAGCTGGTTGAGTGTCTTTCTCAGATCGATCTGCCTAAACGCATACCCGCCCCCGTCGCCTTCGCGGCAGAGCTTGAAGAAGGGCACCATCCTGACCCGGCTGATCCGGACGACCTCCCGGCCGGCCTGTCTGCCCTTGACGAGCTCGATCTTGATAAAACAGGAAACCCAGGATACCGGAAGAAAGTGCAGGTAGGACATGAGCTCGGAGAGCGAGTAGGCGATGAGACCTGCCTTCTCCTGTCCGGAGACCGGATCGATATAGGTGTATCTTTCCATCGGCTGCAACATGTGGGGATGATGCCCGATGATCACATCCACGCCCGCCTCGATGATCGCATGTCCCCGATCGATGATGTCCTGGGTGGGATACGCCTCGATGTCCTGACCCCAGTGCAGGGAGGCCACGATCACCTCGGCCCCCTTTCCACGCGCCCTGCGGATATGCCGCCTGATCATCTCGATATCGGCCTGGGGTTCATTCAGGAGGAGGAAATTCACCAGATAGTCTCCTCCCTCGGGCAGGCGATCCTGATTGAGGGAGAAGGTATAGCCGAGGAAGGCCACCTTGATCCCGTTTCTTTCCACGATCGGAATATCTTCCTGCTCGGTCGCCGAGCGCGAGGTGCCCACATGTATTATGCCCCTTTCATCCAACACATCGAGGGTCCTCTCCAGGCCCTGACTGCCCATATTCAGGCAGTGGTTGCTGGCCGTCGACACGACATCGAGATGTCCCTCCCCCTGGCCGAAGACCTCGAGACACAACTCCGTCCCATTGAGCCGCGGCGCTTCCGGATAGATCCAGTCTCGCATCCTTCTGCCGCTGGGGACGATGCTGACGGCCCTGGTGGGATCAATGGGTGTTTCAAGGTTGGCAAAGACGAGATCCCCGGCGAAGAGGTCGGCCCCGAGATCGTCCCAGATATGGGCAAGCGACTGCGGGGAATAGCCATGGCTGTGCATGATATCCCCCCCCGCCGAGAGCGTGAGGGAGGTCTGGGGGATAAAACCATCGGGAAGGGTGAAATCCAGATGCTGGCGGGCAAAATGGGCCTCGATCCCCTTGTTCTTCTCGGCCTTCAGCACCGGGCGAAAGATCTTCAGGGTCATGTACAGCTTGTCGGAGAATGACCACCTCTGAATATCGGGCAAGGGCCTGGAATAGCTAAGGTCCTTCACCCTCCATCCCACGAGGAGCGTCATTGCCACCAGGATGCCGAAAATCAGCATGCGCTCACCCCTATCTGTATCTTTCCACCCACGACGAGACCGACTAAACCCACCCCTTGCCTCGTTTCCGGGGAAGCTCTCGCCCCAACGGTGGGCAATTCTTTACACACAAGCGGCAATTGTTTTCCATCAATCCTTCTTGTCCGGGTCAATGTCGGCCCTGACGTTCATGCGGCCCCATCATCCTGGATATCCTGCTGCAAAAAGGCCCCGCTGTCGAGGGTGTGCTTAATATGTTCAAGGAACTTGCCGAAGTGCATTCCCATTCCGAGACGGTGGTCGAAGGTCCACTGCAACATCCCGATATTGGTCTTTTTATCAATCCCGGCGAGACCGAACATGCTGGTATGCTCCCCCTGGCCCCACTTGATATCCACGGGAAGGATCGAAACCGAGGTGGGGGCCATGGTCTGCGCCCGGATCCAGGGAATCTTGGTCAGGTGCAGGAGGAGATAGGTCAGGGGGGCGGGGAGATGGGCGATCCTCTTCAAGGCACGAAACTGATCAACCTCATCCTCGGGGCAGGTACTGATGTTCCAGATCTGCCGTGACAATTCTAATGTATTAATTTTGTTGACCTCTTTAAACGTGTAGGCACAGGTCTGCTGTTTGTTTCCATCCAACTCGCGCACGATCATCAACGAGACATCGATCGTCTCACTCTCCCATGACCCTCCCCAGGGCAGAAAGGACAGGACCCCGCTCAATCGTCTATAGGGCTGGTTTCCCTGCTCATCGGTATAATCATAGGCCAGGGCCACCGCCCGCATCAAAACCGCCGGCAGGCGCAGCTTTTCGGCCCCCTTCCTTCCCCGGTTATATTCGTTCATTATACCGAGAACATTGCTGAAATCAATCTCGGCCACGTACGATCTACGCTCATATGTCTGGATATGCATGTTCTGGAAGATAAGAATATCTATCCTGGAATTGTCTGCCTTCTTCCCCAGTACCATAGTCTTGACCCTCCCTTCCTTTTCTCTCCGTCCATGAGCAAGATAGGTGCCAAACGAGACCACATCGCTGGCATCTCATTTGCAGTGTGATCGGTATACCTGGACGAGTGGGGTCAGACTATGAAACA
>CAZUDI010000098.1:0-7157 GCA_964618975.1 uncultured Bacteriovoracaceae bacterium
GGTGCGGCGTGTTGAACCACCAGTTGAGCAGGCTGCGGCTGGTGTCCGCCGCGCCGACGAAGCCTCCGTCGCGGAACTCCTTCACTTTCTTCCGCAGCGCCGGCACCAGCGGGGCGATGGTGTTGAGCGAGGCGGCGAACTGCTGGTCGAGCGCATAGAGGCGCTCGATGTTCACGTCGATACACGTCACCGCGGCCTCGAGGCCGATGGCCATGCGCACCGCGTTGGTGCCCGCGACGCCGCCGCCGGTCGCACCGATCGGCGCCCGCAGCGACGCCCTGGCGAGCGGCCGCAGCGACAGCGAGATCTTCCTGCGCATCGACGCCACCATTCCCATGCGCCGGCTCGGAAAGGATCTGCTGGCCTTCGACAAGGGCACCTATCCCGTGCTGGTCAATGACCAACTCGATCGGGGCGTGGAGCGCGAGCGCTTCATCACCTACGAGAAGAAGCGCCACCCCTGGAATCTGATCCACTGAGCAGATACCGGGGGCCCGGCGCGCGCCGGGCCCCCGGTATCTGCCCGAGATGCTTGTATGAAGAGAAGTCCTTGACTTTGTCCCGGGTTCCCTTCTATATAGTCACCGTCGGGAAGTGGCTCAGCCTGGTAGAGCACAGCGTTCGGGACGCTGGGGTCCGGGGTTCAAATCCCCGCTTCCCGACCAGTAACTTAATCATGGGGATGAACCCCCGGGCAAGTTATTGATCCTGTTTTCCGCTGCAAGCAGCTAGAAAATACCTTGCAAAACGTGCATAGCATGACTATATTGCAAGGTAATGAAATATAGACCCCGGATAGCTGAAGGCAAAATAAAGGACTTTGCAGCCAATTCAAAGGTCGTGCTGGTAACCGGCGCACGACAAGCAGGCAAGAGCACTCTGCTCAAGCATGCCTTCCCGGATTACAAGACCATTGTTTTTGATCTGTATACCGATTTATATGGCGCACGCCGCGATCCGGACCTGTTTCTAGACAGCTTTCCTGCTCCGGTCATCCTAGATGAAATCCAATACGCACCTGAGCTTACCTCGGCCATCAAAAGAAGGGTGGATGAAAGGGATGAAAACGGTCTCTATCTCATGACCGGCTCACAGAATCTTGGAGTCATGAAAACCATCAGGGAGAGCATGGCGGGAAGGGTATTGATCCTGGATCTTCATCCCATGGCGTATTCAGAACTTGCGGGTCTGGGAGGGAAGGGGTGCTGGATCAGTGCATACCTGGCAGATCCGGAGTCTCTCCTGACAAAACAAAAGACCTCATCGGACAGTGAGAATCTTGTGCGGTATCTTTGGAGAGGAGGGCTGCCCGGTCTGCTTGATCTGGATGACAGGCTGGTACCGGAATATTTGAAGTCATACGTCGAAACCTATATTCTCCGAGACATCCTCACCCAGGAGAACATTCAAGACCGCGAGAAGTTCGTAAGGTTCCTGGGATTATGCGCCGCTCTGACCGCCCAAGAGATAAACCATGCCCAGTTCGGCAGGGACGTGGTTATCTCGCCCAAGACGGTCGAGCGCTGGCTGGGCCTGCTCGACAGAACCTATCAATGGTATGAGGTTGCGCCCTATCATGGCAACACCATCAAACGCTTAAGCGGAAAGCGCAAAGGGCACCTTGGGGATACCGGCCTTATATGCCATTTGCAGCACATATCATCACCGGATGCCCTGTTGGTTAGCCCGCTGCTCGGTCCGGTGTTTGAAACCTGGGTTTACAATGAAATCAAACGCCAGATGGCCGGACTGGCAAGCCAGCCTAATGTGTACCACTGGCGAACGAGCGGGGGCGCCGAAGTCGATATGATCCTGGAAATCGACGGGAAGTATTATCCCATTGAGGCCAAGTTCACCACCAACCTCTCAAGATCGGATACGAGCGGCATCCGTGCCTTCCATGAGACGTACCAAGGGAAAATAAACATCATGACCGGGCTCGTGATCTATGCCGGTCGAGAATGCTTACGCCTCAGGGATAATATCATCGCTATACCCTGGAATCTGTTGCTTCAGGATTGACCATTAGGCTCCCCAATTTTAGACCTATAGTTTCAGGGCTTACACGTAACTTTCACGTGTAAGCCTGCGGAGCCGCATAAATACAATGCTGTTCCGTGGTTCAAATCCCCGCTTCCCGACCAGTAACTTAATCATGGGGATGAACCCCCGGGCAAGTTATTGACCCTGCTTTCTGCGGCAAGCAGCGGGTAAAGCGGCCCTTGGGCCATTAAATTCATTGTGTATCATCACCCTTCCTTCCGTTCCGTGGATCGGAAACACCTTTCTCTCAAGCACCGAACGCTTTCTGGCAATAGTTGCTTGTGCATGGCACTTGACCGAGTCCAGGCTTGCCCAGTCGCCGGCTATCTGAAGAGGCCCTCATTTTTGAATAACTCACACCGGAGGAATTGATCGAGACAGAGACATCACGGATGACCAGGGGTTGCTAAGTAGGGCAGGCTGCAAGTCCAGGGATACGGAAGTATTCTCAATGCGTGATGCTTTGCCCCCAAGGGCACGACGCCGGGGATACACTTGGGGAGTGCATCGTGAACTTCCCGCCTTGCCAGCAGCGTTGTTCGCTCTGCGCATCAGTTGATGGACACACCGCGCCGCCCTGTCATACCCGCGTGTCCACAGCCGGCTTCCTTTATGATCGCCACCCGTTATTGTCCTGGATGGCCTGCTGCCTGCATTCGATCATGGAGGCCGGTCTCCCCCCCGGCCTTTCCCGGGAAGAGGACCCCGGGGCTTGCGGCATGAGGGGGATTCCGGACCCGTTTATCGCGCAGACGCCTTGACCTCAGTCAATCTCGAATTTGCCGGCCCTGAGGGTTTCGGTGGGTCGGAAGACCTCGATACCGAACATGTCGGCCAGCTCGTTGCATTTTTGTACCAGCACCTCCCAGCCGATACCCTGGCCGAGCGTGAACGGCCCGATGCCGCCCCCGCCGTTGGCCATGGCCAGGTCGATTTCTTTGACCGATTCGGCCACGCCCTCTTCCAGCAGTTTGCTGCCCTCGTTGACCTGCAGGGCGATCATGTGGTTCAGATCGAAGTCCTTGGTCGCCTTCGAGATATCGATCACTGGGCGGCCGGCCGACCAGTCGTACACCCCCCGGCCACTCTTCATGCCCAGGGTGCCGGCCTGCACCATGTCACTGAGGGTCTTGGGCGGGGCATAGTCTTCTGAGAGGGTCTGGGAATAATACAGCTGGGTATGGTAGGCGATGTCCAGCCCCACGAAATCGGACAGTTCGAACGGTGCCATGGGCATGAAGGGCTTGAAGGCCGCGTCGAACTCCTCGGGGGTCGGGGTTCCGCGCTCCAGCACCCGGAAGAGGAACAGCGCGGTGGGCGCGTTGACGCGGTTGTAGATGAAGCCCGGCGAATCCTTCTGCACGATCACCGCCACCTTCTTCATCTGCCGGGCCACCTCAGCGACAGCCTGCACGGCCTCTTCGGACGAATACGTGGTGCGGATGACCTCCACCAGCTTCATCAGCACGGCCGGATTGGAAAAATGCATGCCGACCACCTGCTGGGGTCTGGCGGTGGCCCGCGCCAGCTCGGTGATGCTCATGGACGAGGTGTTGCTGGCGATAATGGCATGCGCCGGCGCCAGGGCATCCACCTCGCGCAAGATCCTCTGTTTGAGATCCATGATTTCCGGGGCGGCCTCGACGATCAGGTCGGCATCCTGGACGGCCTCGGCCAGGTCCAGGGTGGGCCTCAGGCGCGCCATGCTCTCCTGGTACTGCTCCGCGGTGATCTTGCCCTTGGCGGCGAATTTGTCCATACTGGCCGTGATGGTCTGCAGGCCCTTGTCCACGAAGCGCTGCTCGATGTCCCGCATGGCCACGGAGAAGCCGGCCAGAATCCCCACCTGTGCAATGCCGCCCCCCATGGCCCCGGCCCCGATTACGGCGATCTTCTTGATTGTCTGTGTGTTCATACTGCCCTCCTGATAAGTTTGAGTGTTTTGTATCCCCTGCTTCCCTCGTGCCCCGACCCTCGCGGCACCTCGCGCGCCACAGCGGCGCGGTATAGCTTGATTTGGGCCGTGCCGGCTAGGCCGTGCGCAGCACCACCAGCGCATCCACCGCCACCGGGATGTCATGCCGGATGATCAGGGGGTTGACGTCGATCTCGGCGATCTCCTCGACCTCCAGGCCGATGCGCCCCAGGTTCACCAGCGTCTGCGCCAGGACCTGCCGGTTGACCGCCGGCTTGCCCCGGAAGGTGTCCAGCAGCTTGCGCGCCCGGATCTCCCCCATCATCTCCAGGGCATCGGCCTCGTTGAGCGGGGCCACCCGGAAGGTCACGTCCTTCAGGACCTCGGTGAAGATCCCGCCCAGCCCGAACATGACACAGGGCCCGAACTGGGGGTCGCGCACCAGCCCCGCCACCAGCTCGCGCTCGCCCGTGACCAGCTCCTGCACGAGCACGCCGTCCAGTTCGTCCCCGCCGCGCTCCTCGATGCGACGGTAGGCCTCCGCCAGGGCGGCGGGATCCGCGATGCCCAGCTCCACCAGGTTCAGCTCGGTCTTGTGGGTCAGCGTGGCGGAAGAACCCTTGAGCACCACCGGATACCCGATTTGCCCGGCACATTCGCGGGCCTCTGCCACGCTGTGCACGAGAAATTCCCGGGTGACCGGTATGTCATAGGCCTTGAGGACCTTTTTCCCCTCATGCTCGCTCAGGGCCTGCGCCCCCTGCCGCCGGGCCTCGATGCAGTACTGCCGGAGTTGTGTTGCCTTCATGTGTGATGATCTCCCTCTCGTTGTATTGATGTTTTCGCTGCGGGTGGCCACTCGCCGCGGGCAGGCCCGCTTCACCGGCCCTGCAGGTGGCCCCCGTACCTGGCCATATGTGCAATAATACTCACCGCCTCGTCCGGGGATGACAGGCTGATGGCGCTGCCGTGCCCGGTGTGCGTCACCGTCAGCCCGTTCTCGTTGAGCGTCACCACCACCACGGGTTTGCCGGTTTCGCCCTGGATGCGCGCCACCTCGCTCAGGATGCGCCTCTCGGACTTGAGCTGCTCCTTGAGCACCTGCTGTTTGAGATCGCGGGGTAACACGATGGTCTTGACCTTCTCCTGGCAGGCGAGCGAGTCTTGCACATACATGGAGCGGCCCACAACCCCCAGGGCGATCACGGCATCCACCTCGTCCCAGCGCGCCAGGGCCTCGATCACGTGCAGATACAGATCCGGATCGCCCTCGCCCACCACATCCACCGGATTGCCCCGGTTCCAGTAATCCGGCAGCTGCTTATCCAGATCGGCGATCAGCCAGGGGGAGAGCGCCGGCAGCACCAGGCCGGAATCCTCGCACTCGTCCGCGGCGATCACACCCCAGCCGCCCCCCATGGTCATGATCGCCACGCGGTTCGAGCGCGGGATGGGCAGATGGGTCATGGCCGTGGCGACATTGATCAGCTCCATGGGGGTGCGCACCTGGGTGACGCCGGTCTGCCGGAACATGGCGCAGTAAGTGGCATATGAGCCCGCCATGGAGCCGGTGTGCGAGGCGGCCGCCTGGGAACCGCTGCTGGAACGGCCCGTCTTCAGCACCACCACGGGTTTTTCGCGCGTCACCCGCCCGGCGACCTCCATGAATTCGCGGCCGTTCTCGATGCCTTCCATGTACATGGCAATGGCCTTGACCTCCGGGCGCGACCCGCAATAGTCCAGCAGCTGGCTGGCCTTGAGGCCGGCCTCGTTGCCCGTGCCGGCATAGAAGCTCAATCCGATCTCGCGGTGGGACACCCATTTCAGGAGCTGCAGCCCGAGGTTGCCGCTCTGGGAGATCATGGCCAGCCCGCCGGCCTCCGGCGCCGACGGTGCGGGTATGGCCTCGAGGCGCTGGTGGGCCGAGGCAATGCCCATGGTATTGGGCCCGATGAATATCAGCCCCCCCTGGCGGGCGATCGCGACGATCTCCCGTTCCAGGGCCGCCCCTTCGTCCCCGGCCTCCTTGAACCCGGAGGAGATGATCACGGCCGACTGAATCCCGCTGGCTACGCACTCCCGCAGGCCGTCCGGCACCTTTCTGGCCGGAATGGTGAAGATCGCCAGGTCGACGGCCTCGGGGATCTCGCTCACAGAGGCATAGGCCTTAAGGCCCAGGATGCTCTCCCTGGCGGGATTTACCGGGTAGATGCGGCCCTCGTAGCCGCCTCCCATCATGGAGAGGAGGATGCTGAAGCCCCACTTGCCCGGGGTGTCCGAGGCGCCGATCAGCGCCAGGGATTGGGGAAAGAACAGCTTGTCAAGCTTGGAGCTAAGCTCCGCTGCACCGGCCCCGTCGTCCGCGGGGAGGAGGTCGTTCTCTGTAGCATATTGTTGAACCATTGAACTTTGCATGGTTGGATCTCCTTCGTGTGTGATTGTTGCGCCCGACATGATGAGCACGTCCTTAATGGTCTGAGGATCACATTCCCCGCTGCTTGCAGCAAAAAGCAGGTTCCTTAGGCTTGCCCTGGGGTTCATCCCCCCTTGGTCCCGGACTCGTTGTTTCCGATACGCCGGAGACCCTTGTCAGGGCCTCTCGCGTGCACCCCGGTAGCCCCTGTGCTCCCAGACAGTACGGGCGTCACGGCTGCCGAGGGTGATCCCTGCATGTCCCCATTGTCACGTGCGTGATTTATCTTCACCGGCATGCCCACGCGTGAAGGGCATCCCGAACCGATAGCGGGGTTCCCGGCTGATGGGTGGTACACGCCCCCTGCCATGGCAGAAGGGGCGTGTACCACAGGGCACCGCTTTGGGCTCAGAGGGCCTCGCGGGCGGTGAGCCTGGCCCTGCCTTTGGACAGCGCCAGCAGGGCCAGGCCCATGCCGGCAAAGGCCAGGACAAGGTAGAGGCTCCAGGCCGCTGAATAACTCCCGGTGGAATCATAGATGTAGCCCGACAACGGCATGCCGATGCCCGAGCCCAGGGTGAGGAAGATGTTCATGACGCCGTAGATCACGCCGTAGCTTTTGGGCCCCACGATTTCGGCCGTCATCAGGGGGGGCGGTACGGTCATGATGGCACCGGCCAGGCCGTAGATGATGCCGAAGACGATCACCATCCAGATGGCCTGGGTCCCGTAGAGGGCGATGGCCGCCAGGGCGAAGACCCCGTAGATGAAGACGACCCCGGTCGG
>CAZUDI010000099.1:0-7122 GCA_964618975.1 uncultured Bacteriovoracaceae bacterium
CCGCCATCTTGCGCTCCGTGATATCGAAGAAGCTCACGAGAATGCTGTCACTGATCATCTGGGTGCCCACGACCATGGTGCGCACCTGCCCATCCCTGCACAACAGCGGGGATTCGAAGGCGGGCATGTCCGTGTGGTCGGCTATGGCACGCTCCAGGGCCGCCTGCCACGCCGAGGTCACCTGCCGGCGGAACCCGGGATCGTTCAGGGTCAGTTCCCAGGCCTGCTCCAGGTTCGGCATCTCATCGGTGCCATAGCCGATGAGATGCACGAAACGGTCGTTGACCGCCAGGATGCGCCCGTCACGGGAGACATCGGCCAGGGGCACGGGCGCCATGCGGAAGAGCTCGCGGAAACGCGCCTCGCTTTGCTTCAGGGCCTCTTCCGCCCGCCTTATCTCGGTGACGTCCACGGTCATGGTGAGAACCTGCTTTTGTCCCTGAATATCCAGCAGGGTCGCAGAATAGATGACAAATCCGCTGCTGCCGTCCTTCAGGGTGACCCTGGCTTCGCGATTCCGTATGGTCTTGTTCTGCTGCAGCTCGTTGATGATAAAACCCATCTCTTCCTTGCTGATGGTAGAGAAATCCCAGAGGCTGTAGTCGACGATCGCCTCGCTTCCGATCCCCCGTCGAACGAGAAACTCGTTGTTTGCATCCAGCAGTCTTCCATCCTCAGGATTGCTGATGACAATGACATAGGGCGCATTCTCGAAGATCGCCCGGAACTGCGCTTCGCTCTGTTGCACCTGTTCCTGGGCTTCCTTGCGCGACTGGATGTTCACATCCAGCCCGATGATACGCGTCGGCGTGCCCTGATCGTCCCACTCCACGGCCCTGCCCGTGGAGTACACCCAGCACCAGTCCCCGTCGACCCGCCTCAGACGGCCCTCGGCCTCCATCTGCCCCTGTCCGCCGCCGGAGATATAGTCCGTGAGAGACTGCTCCACGACGGGCCAGTCTTCGGGGTGCACGAAGGCCCTGTACTCCTCGATGGAAAGCTCTGCGCCCGGGGTCGCATAGCCGAGCATGGCGAACCACTGTTCGCTGAAACGCGACCTCTGCTGCGGCGGGCGGTAGTCCCAGGCCCCCGCCTGGGCCCGGCCCACGGCCAGGCGGATGACCTCGGTCTGCTCCCGCAGTTCCTGCTGGGCGTCCTTGAGGTCGGCGACCTTCTCCTTCAGCCGCCGCCGGAGGACGAGGCTGACGGCCAGCAGGACCCCGATCAACAGCGTCACGAACACATTGATCACCTGGAACAGCCAGCGCGTCTGCGGGTCGAGCCAGCCGCTGATATCCAGGGCGATCCAGCGCCGGCGGATGGCCGCCAGCTCGCCGGGCTCGATGGTGTCAAGGGCCTTCTGGATGGCGCTGAAGAGCAGGGGGTATTTGCGGCTGACCCCGATGCTCTCGGCAAAGGCGTAGTCCGTCCTGCCGGCCACGCGCAGGTTGGGGATGCCCTCCTGTTCGATAACGTAGCCGGCCACGGCGAGACTCTCCACCAGGGCATCCACCTGCCCGAACGATACAGCCCGCAGTCCTGCGGACACATCCGGAACCTTCACCACCTCGAAGCGTCCCCCGGAGATGTCGCGCACATAGTGTTCGGTGGCGTACCCCGAGACCACGGCCACCCGGCTTCCCGTGAGGTCGTCCAGGATGATGCGGCCAAGTACCGCCCGCGAGGTGATGATCACCACGGGCACCACGGCGTAGGGGGTCGTGAAGAAGGCGTAGCGCTCCCTTTCCGGGGTGGCCACGACGGTGGGGGCAACAGCGCAGGCCCCGCGCTGAAGGGCCGCAAGGTGCGCGTTCCAGTCGTCCGAGGGGGTCTTGATGAAGGTGACGCCGAGGCGCTCCTCGATCAGGGCGATGACATCCGCGCCCATCCCCGTAAAGGCGCCCGCGGGTGAGGCAAACTCGATGGGCGGGAACTCGGTGTTGAACAGGAGGGTGAGTTTCTCGGGGTTGGCCTCCAGCCAGGCCTGCTCCTCGGCGGTGAGCTCCACCGCCGGTCCCTGAGCGGCCTGCGTCCGGGCCGGCACGGCCCCCAGCAGAAACAGGACGACGACCAGCAGGACTGCGGCCTTGCGACATGCCCCCCCGGGCCCCAGACAGGATCCAATCGCCCACAGGCCTTTATTCAACCATGGGTTGCCCATGCACACTCCCCGGCCCGACAGCCGTTCGCACCGGACCTCCCCCCTTGAACCGCAGAAGCGTCTCCTGGCGGGAATCCCGGCTTCATCCCCTTTTGAGAGGGCCTTCTCCCCCCGAAGCACCCCCGCTTGTACCCCACGGGCAAGAGAAGACAAAGGGGCAAGGACAACCGCGGCGGCAGCGCCGCATCCTCTGGAGATGCCGGGCGGGTCTGCGCAAGCATGTCGTAATCAGAGGACATATTCCTATTTCATAAGAATGCGGGTCCCAACGTCAACATCGCCCCGGCCCCTGACACATAACCTGCACACATCCTTTGGGTATTTTCATGGCGCCGCGTTGATGATATGGAAAGGCACAGACGGTGCGCCGCTGAATCGGGGTGAACCCGGAATCCCCGGCAAGCCACCCGCGGCGGGGATGGCAGCCCCGGCGGGCACCGGCCGAGACCGCAACAAGGAGGGAAAAGCATGTTTGCGCCCCTGTTCGAACCGATCACGATCAACCGCCTCGAGCTGAAAAACCGCATCGCCTACCCCGGCCTGGCGCTGCTGTACTCCTACGACGGGCGCGTGAACACGCGCTACGAAAACTTCTACCTCGAACGCGCCAGAGGCGGGGCCGCGCTCGTGACCGTGGGCCCGGTGGGCGTGGACTTTCTGGGCAGCGGCCTGGCCGCGCTCTCGCTGGCGAGCGACGAGCGCATCCCGGAGCTCGCGCGCCTGGCGGAGACCATCAAGGCCCAGGGCGCCCGGGCCTGGGTGCAGCTGCACCATGGCGGGGCCTATGTCTTCCCCCTCTTCATCGACGGCCAGCTGCCGGTGGCGCCCTCGGCGGTCTTCTCGCGCTTCACCGGGGTCACCCCGCGCGAGCTGAGCCTGGAGGAGATCGACGGCATCCAGGAGGCCTTCGCCCGGGCGGCCTCCCGGGCGAAGGCGGCGGGCTTCGACGGCGTGGAGATCCTCGGCTCGGCCGGCTACCTCATCACCCAGTTCCTCTCGCCGCTCAAGAACCGGCGCGAGGACGCCTACGGCGGCAGCGCCGAGAACCGACGCCGCTTCGCTTTAGAGCTCATCGGGCGCGTGCGCACCCGGGTCGGCCCGGACTTCCCGCTCACCATCCGCATGGCCGGCGACGACTTCGTGCCCGGCAGCAACACGCACACCGAGATGCCCGCTATCGCCCGGGCCTACGAGCGCGCCGGGGTGGATGCCATCAACGTCACCGGCGGCTGGCACGAGTCGCGCGTGCCCCAGCTGCCCCCGGAGCTGCCGCGGGGCGGCTACGCCTACCTGGCGCTCAACGTCAAGCGGCACGTGGGCGTGCCGGTACTGGCCTCGAACCGCATCCCGGACCCGCTCACGGCCGCCCGCATCGTGCGCGAGGGCTGGGCCGACATGGTCAACCTGGGCCGGGTTCTCATTGCCGACCCCGAGTGGCCCCGCAAGGCGCACGCCGGACGCGCCGATCAGATAAGGCCGTGCGTGGCCTGTTCGCAGGGCTGCATGGACCAGATCTTCTCGGGTAAACCGCTCTTCTGCGCGGTCAACCCGCAGGCGGGCTACGAGGGCGAGCGTCCGATCCCCCGCACCGCGACCCCCCGGCGCGTCATGGTGGTGGGGGCGGGGGTGGCCGGGCTGGAGGCGGCCCTGACGGCCGCCCGGGCCGGGCACCGGGTGGAGGTCTACGAGAAGGGCGGCTCCCTCGGCGGTCAGGTGCGCCTGGCCGGCGTGCCGCCGCACAAGCAGGAGCTCTTCGAGCTCCTGCGCTATTACCGCGCCATGCTCGCGGAACATGGCATCCCCGTGCACCTGAACACCGCCGTGGATATCGTGCGCGTGCGGGAAGTCTCCCCGGACGCGGTCATCCTCGCCACCGGCGCGCTTCCGACGCTCCCGCCGATAGCCGGCGCCCATGACCCGGGCGTGCTCTCGGCCTGGAAGGTGCTCGAGGACGGCCTGCCCTTGAGCGGCACGGTGGCCGTGATCGGGGGCGGGGCCGTGGGACTCGAGACGGCGCTCTATCTGGCCTCCCGTGGCACGCCCCCGCCCGAGGTGCTGCACTTCCTGCTGGCCAACCAGGCCGCCAGCGTAGAGCGGGTGCGCGAGCTCATGTTCACGGGGCCAGCGCGGGTAAGCGTCTTCGAGATGCTGCCTCGGGCGGGCAGTGACGTGGGCAAGTCGACGCGCTGGGTGCTGCTGGAGAACCTCCGGCGCTTCGGGGTGGAGATCCTCACCGGCACGCAGGTCCAAGAACTCTCACCGGGACGGGTCGTCTATGCGCGCGGGGGGGAGGTCACGAGCGCCGCCTTCGACCACGTGGTGCTGGCCACGGGCGCCAGCCCGGTGGACGCCCTGGCGCAGGAGCTTGCAGAGACCGGCATCCCCCTGGTTGTAGCGGGCGACTGCGCGGGGCCGGGCAGGCTCGAAGACGCCATCCACGGCGGCTTCCTGGCCTCTCTCAGTCTCGGCTGAGAGCGGCCTCTATCATTGGGTATGAACCCCGAAGCAAGCTCTTGACTCCCCTTGCCGCAACAAACGGCGGGGAGTTCGACCCTCAGGTCGATCAGGGGCATGACGTCCTGGGCAAACCTCAGCCCCTCCTGCCCTCCGCTGCAAGCAGCGGGAAATTCGTCCCCCAGCGGTTAAATCCCCAGCGGATCTCGGGGGATCGCATTTCCTGAATGTCTGCGGCGTCGGGGAGGGCCGCGGGGAATATCTCCAGGTTCTCGGGCGCCTCAGAAGGTGTAGCCCACGGAAATGTGCACCCGGGATCTCTCCTCTCCCGGGTGCGGGTCGAGGTTGTAGCCGTAGAGCAGCCCCATGGCGCCCACCGGGGTGAGGTAGCGCAGCCCCGCCCCGGCCGCGGGCCGGAAATCGCCCCCCCGGACCCTGTGGAAGCTCTCGCGCAGCCGGCCGGTGTCATAGAAGAGCGTGAGCTCAAAGCCCTTTCCGAGGTCGAGGCGGCCCTCCAGGCTGGCGTTCAGTGCGGCGCGCCCGCCGAGCGGGTCGCCGGCGCTGTCCGTGCGCAGACAATTCTCCTCGAAACCCCGCACGCTCAGGGTGCCCCCCAGGTAGAAGAGCTGGTCGGCGGGCAGACGGGCCGGGGTGTGGAGGCTTTCGATATAGCCCACCCGCCCCAGGGCGGCCAGGGTGAGGCGCGGCAGGGGGGTCCAGTACCCGCGCAGGTCGAGGCGGTACCGGCGGAAGTCGTCCAGGGAGCTGCCAAACCCGCTGGCCAGATCGACGGCGGCGGTCAGGTAGGTGCCCTGCCGGGGCCGCACGAAGGAATCGCGCGTGTCCCAGGTGAGCGAGGGGGTGATGACCAGGACCGTGCGGGGCCGGAACTGCTCGGCCTCGCTGAGGCGCCACAGGCCCCCGGCCTCGAACTGGTTGCGGCGCTCGAAGCGCAGGGCCAGCCCAGTGCTCAGCTCTGAGGTGATCGCCTGCGACAGGGCCGCGGTGGCCCCGAACACGCTGGTGCCGAAAGACTGGTTGAACTCTTCGCGGCGCGCGTAGGAGAGACTGCAGGACGACGGAACGCGCCAGCCCAGGAAGCGTGAGGCGCTCAGCCCCGTCTCGCCGTGCAGACCGGTCTGGCTCACCTGTCCCTGGGCCCACAGGGACAAAGCCCGCCCCAGAAAATTGCGGTCGCCCAGGCGCGCGTGGGCATAGGCGCCCTGCCGGCTCTCGTAGCCGGCGCCGGCTTCGAGGGAGTAGGGCTTGCGTTCCCGAAGGTCCAGGAGGAGGTCGACCTCCCCGCGCCCCTCCGCGAGCCCCAGGGGGGTGAGCCTGACGGAGCGCACCGCCGGCAGATCCCGCAGCCGGCGCTGGGCCTCCAATATGCGCTGCCCGGTGAAGGTGCTGCCCTCGGCGAGGTCGAGCTCGCGCTCCAGGACCTGGTCCCGGGTGCGGAAATTGCCGGCAATGAAGGTCTTCCCCACGCTGACGGGGGGCCCCTCGCGCACGGTGTAGACCACCCGGGCCGTGCGTGCGTCGCGGCCAAGCACGTGACGCCCCGAGGTTGCGACCTGCGGATACCCACGCTCGGCGACGAGGCGCTCAAGGGTCTGCTGATCGTCTGTCATGCAGGAGCGGCAGAACGGCACTCCGGACTGTAGCTTCAGGGCCATTAGGGCCTCGGCCTGAGGCAGGCAGGTCAGGCCCTCGATCTCCACGGTCTCGACCAGCGTGCGCGGGCCTTCTTCGATCGTGATTTCCACAAAGACGTTCTGCCGCCCGGTGCTATAGACATGCCGCTCGCCGATGCGCGCCTGCGTATAGCCCAAGCTGAGGTAGAGCGCCTCCAGGGCCAGGAGGTCCCCGGCCAGGGTCTCGGGCACAAAGGCACCCCGGGTGTACCACCCGCTCTCTCGCGTGAGCATGACCTGCCTGAGGGTGCGCTCGCTCATGGCCTGGTTGCCCGTGAAGCTCAGGGCCGTCACCCTCGTGCAGGGCCCCTCGTCGATCACGCAACGCAGTCGTTTCACGGAGGGGCCCTCCTGGGTGACCGCTCCTTCGACCCGGGCCTCCAGGAAGCCGGATCGGTGGTAGCGCTCGCGCAGGCGCTGCACGCTCCTGCGCACCCCGCGGCCAGAGCGGTTGCTCTCCTGAAAAAGAACCAGGTCCTTACGGAGGGTGCGTTCGCTGATGGCCGCGTTACCCTCGAACTCCACCCCGTAGCGCGGGCCCTCCTCCACCAGAAACGTCACCCGGCAGCCGCCGGAGGAAGGATCCCGCTCGAGCACATGGCGCACACGGGCCTCCGCAAAGCCCCGGCGGCGATAGAAGGCCTCCAGGACCTGCGTATCCTTCCGGAGGTCATCTTCTACCAGCCGCCCCGAACTGCCGGGCAAAAGGGAGGTGCGCCAAGTCTTCAGAAGCAATCTAAGATGCGCATCCGCAAAGGAACGGTTGCCGCTCAAGGTGAGCTCCTCGAGCACGGCATAGGGGCCCTTGTCGAT
>CAZUDI010000100.1:0-6985 GCA_964618975.1 uncultured Bacteriovoracaceae bacterium
CTGCCGTGCGGTGGGGCGCGAGTCGGGCGTCTCCGGCGACATGCTTACCTTCATGCTGGTGGCCCAGGCCGTTGGGCAGACCCCGGTGATCTTTGCGCTGGTCGTCTCGCTCATGCTCATGTTCATGACCTTCTCTCTGCCGGCCAATCTGGTGGGTTTCATGGCCCTGCTGGCCTGCGGGATCTCCATGGGGCTCGGGGCCATCGGCAGCGGATACGGCAACGGTACTACCGGTTCCTCGGCCTGTGTGGCGGTGGGGATGCAGCCCGAACAGAAGGGAGCGGTCATGACGCTGATGCTGGTGGGTCAGGCCGTGGCGCAGACCCCGGCGATCTTTGCCCTGTTGGTGGCCTTTATCCTGATGTTTGGTGATTTCTCGGGGCCGGTGACCCTGGCGGCGGCCATGGCCCCTCTGGGGGCGGGCATCTCCATGGGCTTCGGGGCCGTCGGGCCCGGTATCGGCAACGGCGACACGGCGGCCAGTGCCTGTGAGGCCGTGGGAGCGCGACCCGAGGAGCGCGGGCTTTTGATGAGGACCATGCTGGTGGCTCAGGCGGTGGCCCAGTCGACGGCCATATATGCCCTGGTGATCGCTTTCTCACTCATTTTCGTTGTATAGGTTTAAGGAACACACGTGACTTAAAGCAAGAGATCACAAGATCATAAGATAATAAAAGAGAGACAAGCAGGTAAGGAGGAGTAATACAATGGATATTTCCGGTGCAGATCTGATTCGTTCGGCAGCGTTCATTGGGGCAGGCATAGCCATGGGTCTGGGTGCCATCGGCCCAGGCGTCGGTGAGGGTTTCGTGGGCGGCAAGGCCTGTGAGGCGATCGGGAGAAACCCGGACGAAGCCGGGCTCCTGACCAGAACCATGCTGGTTGCACAAGCGGTTTCCGAGTCCACGGGCATCTATTCGCTCGTCGTGGCTCTGCTCTTAATCTTTGTCGTATAAGGAGGTCCGTTTTGATAGAATTAAATTGGACCTTTTTTGTCCAGATGCTCAACTTCTTCATTCTGATGTTCATCTTAAATAAGATTCTCTACAAGCCTATACTGAGCATCCTGGATGAGCGAGATGAGCGGATTGTCGGAGGTCAGGAAGAGACCAAGGGGTTACTGTCCGAGGGGCAGGAGATCATCGGCGCCTATAATCAGAAGATCTATGATGCCAAGGTCGAGGCCATGGCGGTGAAGAACTCGGCCCGCAAGGAGGCCGGCGACCAGGCCAACCTGATCATCAGCGATGCCCGGAGTCAGGCGGACGAGATCATCGCCGAGGTGCGCCAGAAGATGGCCTCGGAGATCGCCCGTGCGAAGAAGGAGCTGGAACCGGAGCTGGAAGGCATAGCCGCGAGCATCGCCGAGCAGGTTCTGGGGAGGAAGGTGGCGTGATGAAACGTTATGCAAAGGTTGGCACCCTGCTGGCGGTGATGATCCTGGCGGGAGTTGCGCTGTGCTATGCGTCATCCGGAGAGGGCGGTGACGGCCGCAAGATCTGGAACATGGTATGGCGGGTCATCAACTTCGCCATACTCATCGCTATACTATGGAAGCTGCTCGCCGACAAGATCAAGTCCTATTTTGGTGATCGCCGTCTGGAGATTGCCAAGGCCCTGGACGAGGTCGAGCACGCCAGGTCAGAGGCCCAGGCCATGCACGCCGAATACGAAAGCAAGCTCAAGAACATCGAGGCGGATATCAGCGAGGTCAAGGAGTTGCTGATCGGCGAAATGGAGTCCGAGAAGGCCAGGATCATCGAGGAGGGCAAGGTTGCCGCCGAGCGGATCATTCAGCAGGCCAAATGGAGTGCCGAGCAGGAGGTACTCAAGGCCAGAAAAGAACTGAACGATCAGGTCGTGGACATGGCCGGCGATATGGCGGCGGGCCTTATTTCGAAGAGCATGACCCCAGAAGACCAGCGCCGGATTCTGGAAGAGTACCTGAATGAGGTTGTGAGGGAAAATTGAAGAGCGATGTCATAGCAAAAAGATATGCCACGGCACTGTTTGATCTGGGCCGGGAAGAGGGCACAGAGAAACAGTATGGTGAGGAACTCGAGCTGGTCGCTCAGGTGGTGGATGGGACTCCAGAGTTCAGGGCCATCATGGAAAGTCCACTGCATGACATCAACCTGAAAAAGAAGATCCTTGATGAGGTAAGCGGCAGGCTGTCTCTGTCAGCCCATCTCGTCAGCTTTCTGAAAATACTGCTCGATAAAGACCGGTTCACGTGTGTGAGTGACATTCTCAATACATACAAGGAGCTCCTCGACAGGGAAGCAGGTCGCATACGCGCGCACATCTTCAGTTCCTCCGAACTGGATGCACAGGAGACGCAAAGGATCGCGGAGGTACTCTCGACGCTGATGAAGAAAGAGGTTGCCGTTGAGATTTCTGTGGACCCGACACTCATCGGCGGAGTGGTGGCTGAGGTGGAGGGGATGGTGTACGACGGCAGTGTGAGGACCCAGATTTCAAAAGTAAAACAGAGTTTAAAAGGGGAGATATAGGATGCAGGTAAGGGCGGAAGAGATAAGCAGGATCATTAAGGACCAGATCAAGGGATACGTGAAAGAGGTCGATGTCGCGGAGACCGGGACCATCCTCTCGGTCGGTGACGGTATCGCCCGTGTCTATGGTCTGAGAAATGTGATGGCCAATGAGCTCGTCGAATTTCCGGGCGAGATTATGGGCATGGCCTTGAACCTAGAAGAGGATAACGTGGGATGCGTGCTCTTCGGCGAATGCGTGGGTATCAAGGAGGGTGACCAGGTCAAACGCACCAAGCGTATCGTCGAGATCCCCGTGGGAGAGGGCATGACCGGCCGGGTGGTCAACGCCATCGGAATTCCCATCGACGGCAAGGGGCCGATCGAGAGCTCCGATACCCGTAGTGTGGACATCAAGGCCCCGGGTATCGTCAAGCGACAGCCCGTGAAGGAGCCCCTCCAGACCGGGTTGAAGTCCATCGATGCCATGACCCCCATCGGAAGGGGACAGCGTGAGCTCATTATCGGCGACCGTCAGACCGGCAAGACCGCCTTGGCCATCGACACCATCATCAACCAGAAGGGCACGGGCGTGAAATGTATCTATGTGGCTATCGGCCAGAAACAGTCCACCGTGGCCCAGGTGGTGGCGACCCTGGAACAGTACGGTGCCATGGAGTACACCACCGTGGTGGCCGCTACCGCCTCCGACCCGGCGCCTCTGCAGTATATTGCGCCCTATGCGGGTGCCGCCATCGGCGAGTACTACATGAACCAGGGCGAGCATGCCCTGTGTATCTATGATGACCTCACCAAGCAGGCGCAGGCCTACCGGCAGCTTTCACTGCTGCTGCGGCGTCCACCGGGACGTGAGGCCTTCCCGGGCGACGTGTTTTATCTCCATTCACGGCTGCTAGAACGTGCGGCCAAGTACAGCGACGCCATGGGGGGGGGATCGCTAACGGCGCTGCCCATCGTCGAGACCCAGGCCGGTGACGTCTCGGCCTACATCCCTACCAACGTGATCTCCATCACCGACGGGCAGATCTTCCTCGACACGGACCTGTTCTATTCGGGTTTCCGTCCCGCCATCAACGTGGGTATCTCGGTCTCGCGCGTAGGAGGTAACGCACAGATCAAGGCCATGAAAAAGGTCGCCGGGACCCTGCGGCTCGACCTGGCCCAGTATCGCGAGCTGGCCTCCTTTGCCCAGTTCGGGTCTGACCTGGACAAGGCCACCCAGGCCCAGCTCAATCGGGGGGCACGGCTCATGGAGATGCTCAAGCAGGATCAGTACAGCCCGCTGTCGGTAGAGAAGCAGGTGGCCATGATCTATGTGGGCACCAAGGGGTATCTGGACGAATTTCCGGTCGAGGCCATAGGTTCGTTCGAGGAACAGTTCCACACCTTCATGGAAGGCAAGTATGCCGGCGTACTGGCCAGGATCAAAGATACGGGTGAGCTTGATGCGGATACCGAGAAGCAGCTCAAGGATGCCATCGACGAGTTCAAGAAGGTATTCGTGTGGGAAGAATAGGGAGCTGGCATGGCTAGTCTCAAGGATCTCAAAAACCGGATAACCTCTGTCCAGAAGACAGAGCAGATCACCAAGGCCATGCGCATGGTGGCGGCCGCCAAACTCAGGCGGGCGCAGAGTGATATCATCGCGGCCCGGCCCTATGCGATCAAGACCAATGAGGTTTTGGTATCGCTGGTGAGCAGGACGAACCCCGAGATGCACCCCCTGCTGCGCGTAAGGGAGCCCAAGAAGGCCGTCCTGATGGTGATCGCCTCGGACAGAGGTTTGTGCGGATCATTCAACCAGAATGTTTTCCGCAAGGCCGAACACTTCATCAGGGACAATGCCGCCAAATACGAGGAGTTGTCTCTGGTGCTGGTGGGCAAGCGCTGCATGGACTTCTTCAAGCGCAAGAATATCCCGATCCGCAAATCCCTGGTCATCGGGAATGCCACCTATGAGCTTGCGGCGGAGATCGGTGAAGATCTTATCCAGGGCTACATCAACGAGGAGTTCGACGAACTCTTTATCATCTTCAACGAGTTCAAGTCCGCCATGACCCAGATTCTGCATGAAGACCAGGTTCTCCCGGTTGAACGCATGGAGTCTGAAGACGAGATGGTGCACGTGGAATACCTCTATGAGCCCGATGAGGTCACCCTGCTGGAAACGTTGCTCCCCATGAGTATGAAGATCTTCTTCTATCGGGCCCTGCTTGAATCCGCCGCCTCCGAGCACGGCGCACGCATGACTGCTATGGAGAGTGCCTCCAGCAACGCGGCCGATATGATCGAGAAACTGACCATTAAATACAATCGGACGCGGCAGGCCTCCATCACCACCGAGCTGATGGAGGTGGTTGGCGGTGCCGAGGCCTTGAAGGGCTAATACTGTTAAGGAAAAAGGAGCGAGATGAATGGCTAAGAATATTGGCAAGATATCACAGGTAATCGGAGCGGTGGTCGACGTGAAGTTCGAGGAGGGGGAACTCCCCGATATCTATAACGCCCTGTGGGTGACAAATCCGTCGATCTCCGATGAGGAGAACAACCTGGTGCTCGAGGTGGCCCAGCATCTGGGCGACCGGACCGTGCGGACCATCGCCATGGACTCGTCCGACGGCCTGGTGCGAGGCATGAATGTCACGGATACGGGCGAGCCCATCATGGTGCCGGTAGGAGACAACGTGCTCGGCCGCATCCTCAATGTGGTGGGCAAGCCGGTGGACGAGGCGGGCCCGGTGACGACCGAAAAGAAGAACCCCATTCACCGTGAGCCCCCACATTTCACGGACCAGAGCACCTCGATCGAGGCCTTCGAGACCGGTATCAAGGTCATCGACCTGCTCACCCCCTACATGCGGGGCGGCAAGATCGGGCTGTTCGGCGGCGCCGGTGTGGGCAAGACGGTCTTCATCATGGAGCTCATTCACAACCTCGCCACCAAGCACGGAGGATATTCGGTGTTCGCGGGCGTGGGGGAGCGGACCCGTGAGGGCAACGACCTCTGGCTGGAAATGAAGGAGTCCGGGGTTATCGACAAGACCGCCCTGATCTACGGGCAGATGAACGAGCCGCCCGGAGCCAGGGCGCGTGTGGGTCTGACGGGTCTGGCCGTGGCCGAGTATTTCCGGGACGAGCAGAATCAGGACGTGCTGCTCTTCATCGACAACATCTTCCGGTTCACTCAGGCCGGTATGGAGGTGTCGGCCCTGCTCGGACGCATGCCGTCGGCCGTGGGCTACCAGCCCACCCTGGGAACCGACATGGGCGAGCTGCAGGAGCGCATCACCTCCACCACCAAGGGTTCCATCACCTCGGTGCAGGCCATCTACGTGCCCGCGGACGACCTTACCGACCCGGCCCCGGCGACTACCTTCAGCCATCTGGATGCCACCACGGTGCTCTCCAGGCAGATCGTGGAGCTGGGGATTTATCCCGCCGTGGACCCTCTGGACTCCACCTCACGCATCCTTGACCCCAAGATTGTTGGGGAAGAGCATTACACGGTAGCGCGGGAAGTGCAGCAGATCCTCCAGAAGTACAAGGAATTGCAGGACATCATCGCCATTCTCGGTATGGACGAGCTCTCCGAGAACGATAAGCTCACCGTATCCAGGGCCCGTAAGATCCAGCGTTTCCTGTCGCAGTCCTTCCATGTGGCCGAGCAGTTCACCGGCATGGCGGGCAAGTATGTCGAGCTCAAGGACACCATTGAAGGCTTCAAGAAGATCGTTGCCGGCGAGATGGACGATCTGCCGGAGCAGGCCTTCTATATGGTGGGACCCATCGAGGAAGTGGTCGAGAAGGCCAAGAAGCTCGCCGAAGAATAGCGAGGAGTGATAGAAATGGCTGAATACATGCAGCTCGACGTAGTGACCCCGGAGCGATCGGTCCTCAGCCGCAAGGTGGAGGAGCTCGTGGCCCCAGGAAGTATCGGGGAGTTCGGGGTGCTCTACGGGCATACCCCGTTTCTCACAACCCTCAAGGCCGGCCAGATCCTGGCCAGAACAGAGGATCGTGAGATCTATCTGGCGGTGAGCGGCGGTTTTGCCGAGGTGACCGGAAACCGGGTGATCATTCTGGCTGAGACGGCGGATCTGGCCGATGATATTGATCTTGAGGAGACCAAGAAGGATCTGCAGCTGGCTCAGGAGAGGCTCAAGGGCCTCGACAAGGAGGATCCGGAATACTCCAAATGGGCCGATCGCGAGGCGCGCGCCCAGGTGAAGATCCGGGTCTTCGAGACGGCCTCCGGGAGATAAGGTGACAAGATAAACATCCGGCAGGCTACACGGATATCAGGAGGGGAGTCATAAAGGCTCCCCTCTTTCTTAGATAGTGTATTGACTAAGATCGCGAGAGGATTTATAAGTCAGTTCGAAAAAGAGCACAGGCGCCCATAGCTCAGATGGATAGAGCGTCGGACTACGAATCCGAAGGTCGCAGGTTCGAATCCTGCTGGGCGCACCAAG
>CAZUDI010000101.1:0-6965 GCA_964618975.1 uncultured Bacteriovoracaceae bacterium
GGGCTCCAAGCGCCTCAAGGCCCTCGTGCTCGACGGGAAACAGCGGGTCAAGGTCTACAACCGGCCGCTTATGCAGGAACTCAGCCGCAAGTGCAACTGGTGGGTGAATCTCCAGCCGCCGCATTTCCCGGGGGCGAGCCTCGGATATTCGGGTTCCCTGCTGGGGATTATCCCGACCCAGATGGCCATCGACGGCCTGCTCTATAAACTCATGCTCAAGGAGTGGGGCACCGGGGCCATGAACCGCATGTCCATCGGCATGGGTGACTCGCCCCTGAAGAACTGGGGCGGGTCCACCAAAGATTTCGGGGTGCGCCGCGCTCGGACTGTCGATCCCGATCTCATACGCGAGGTGGAGCGCGAGAAGTACCACTGCTACTCCTGCCCGCTGGGCTGCGGGGGAATCTGCTCCCTCAAGGGGGAGTACGCCGAGACGCATAAGCCCGAGTACGAGACCGTGCTGGCCCTGGGAGGGCTGTGCATGAACGAGGATGCGGACAGCATCTTCTACCTCAACGAGGTCCTCAACCGCGCCGGCATGGACACGATCTCGGCCGGGGGCACGGCGGCCTTTGCCATCGAGTGTTTCGAAAACGGTATCCTCACCCGCGAGGACACCGGCGGGCTGGAGCTCACCTGGGGTAATTCCGAGGCCATTATCGCCCTCATCAAGCAGATGATCGCGCGTGAGGGTCTGGGCGACATCCTCGCCGACGGCACGAAAATGGCGGCGCAGAGGATCGGCAGGGGCTCCGAACGCTTCGCCATTCACGCCGGCGGGCAAGAGCCGGCCATGCACGACGGGCGCAACGATCCGGGCTTCAACCTGCATTACAGCGTCGAACCCACCCCGGGGCGGCATACCATCGGATCTCAGCTCTATTATGAGATGTTCCACCTCTGGAAGCGGGTCAAAGGCCTGCCCAAGATCAGGATGTTCTACCTCAAGGACGAGAAGTACACCCTCGACCGGGACAAGTCCCAGGCGGCGGCGGCCTGCAGCATGTATATGAACCTGGCCAACTCCGCGGGACTATGTCTGTTCGGCCTGTTCCTGGGGGTGGAGCGCATCCCGGTTTTCGAGTGGCTCAACGCCGCCACGGGCTGGAACAAGACCCCCGAGCAGTATATGGAGATCGGCGCGCGTATCCAGACGCTCAAACAGGCCTTCAATGTCCGGCAGGGGGTGGATCCGGCCTCGTACAAGATGCATGCGCGGGCCCTGGGGCGCCCGCCCCTGGAGCACGGGCCCAACAAGGGCCGCAGCGTGGAGATCGAAAGGATGATGCACGACTATTGGGAGATCATGGGCTGGGACCCCCTGAGTGGCAGACCCACCCCCGAGAGTCTGCTCCGGATGGGGATCGAGGATGTCTGGGAAGATTCCCAAGAGGACGTCAGGGCACCGAGACGGCGGGCCCGGGCTGAAGAATTCCTCGAGATCCCTGACAGCGATATCTGATGCCAGGAGGATGGAATGCCATACATGATAACCGAGGCATGTAACGGGTGCGGGGCCTGTGCGCGGATCTGTCCGGTAGAGGCCATTACCGGGAATAAGAAGCAGATGCATGTCATCGACCAGGGCCTCTGTATCGAGTGCGGGGTCTGTGGCCGGGTCTGCGCCCAGGGCGGGGTGCTCTGCGGGGTGATGGGCGCGGACGGCACCTTCTGCGCCCATGCGGATCAGACCCCCCTCAGTGACGGCAAGCCGCGGCTTTTCCTGCGCCGCTCCGAGTGGCGCAAACCGGCCTTCAACATCAAGGCCTGCACCGCGTGCGGCATCTGTGTGGAGGCCTGTCCGGTGGGCTGTCTCAGTCTGCAGATCGTGGCAGGAACGAGTTCTCCCGACACCTTCCCCTATCTGAAAGACAAAAAGGCCTGCATCGCCTGTGGCTTCTGTGCCGACGAGTGCCCCATGGATGCGGTCGAGATGCGCACCACCTGAAGGGGGTCTTATGCCCAGGCTTGGATTCCGAATGGACGAGGTCATGGTGGGCACGCATACCTTCCGCGGCCCCCGGGCACAGGAAGGCGTGCTGCCGCTGCAGTTCACCCTCAGCTGGGGGGCGGACAGCCTCCTGAGGTTCCTCAATCCCCAAGGCGGCGGCTTTCTTCTGAGCGAGGCGCGCGGGGTGATGACGGTGGGCGGACTGGTGGACAAGGCGGACTGTACCGGGAGCCTGCACATGCTCTACTTCAGCGAGCGCAAGATCCGCTACACCCTGGATTTCAGCGATGACCAGGGCCGGCCCTATCGTTACGTGGGCGAAAAGCGCAATATCTGGCCCTGGAACCTGCACCGGACCCACGTGACGTGCTACGGTACGATCATTGAAGTCGACAGCGGGGAGCTCGTCTCCGAATCGACGGTCTACTTTCCCTACCGGGAGCTGATTCCCTTCATGCTGTCGGCCCGGCTGCGTCTCAAGGGGGCCTTCGACTACCCCTGAGGTGGCGGGCGCCTGTCCCCCCGCTTGCCAGGTAACGCTTGACAGGCAAGGTGGTCCCTGGTATGGGACTGACTAGTCAGTCCCATACCAGGGACCACCTTGCGTCGGTGCGCGGGGGAGGGGGCATGACGCACTCAAAGGATCTTTTCCATGAGCTGTTCGGCGGAAAGAGGGCCCCCCTGTATGCCGAGGTGGGCGCCTACTTCTTTCCCGACGGGGGGTTCGACGAGGGTGCCCTGCGTGCAACGCTCAGGGACATCTTCGATCAGATCCGGCAGGGTTACCCCGCACAGGACCAGTTCCGCGCGCCGGCCGAGGCCTTTCTCAGGGAGCACCTGAGGCGCGTGAGCGACTACCTGGATGAGAAGGGGATGTCTCAGGCTATGCCCCTGGTGTTTCGCACGGCCCTCAGCGAGGGGGTAAGGGCCGGCCTGGCAGAGATTTCACTCCCGGCGCAGGCGCTGGAACGCGCGTTGGCGCACGTTTCAGCGCCTGCGCCGGGGGCTGGCGGGGTGAGGGGCAGTCTGGACGCCATGCGCGGCAAGATCATGGACGCCGCGCTGACGGTTTTTGCCCGCGACGGATACCACCGGGCGACCATGGATGCCGTGGCCACCCTGGCGGGGGTGGGCAAGGGATCGGTATACCGGTACTTCAAGGGCAAGGAAGATCTGCTGCACACCCTGATCATCGAGCGTTGCCAGTCCATCCTGGCCGGTATCAACCAGGTGCTTTCCGAGGGCGACGACCTCATCGAACAGGTGCTGGAGGCGGTGCGGCTCTGGATGGAATTCATCGCCGGCAATCAGGAGCTCTACGGTCTGATCCAGAACGAGGTCATGGTGCACGGGGCGAGCCTGCGGGATGTCTTCTTCGATCATCTGCGGCAGAGCCTGCCCATGATCAAGGAGCGCGTCATCGCGCTCAACCGGGATGCACGTATCCGTATGGACAACCTCAATTTCGACAGCGCCTTCTACGGCATCTTCGGGTTTATCGACGGGGTGTACTACAAATGGCTGCGTTACGGAAGGACCTATGATTTTACGGACGAGATCCCGGTGGTACAGGACGTGCTTCTGTACGGGTTCGTGGGGGAGGGCCTCCCGCACCCGGGGTGAGGAACTGGTCTCGTTGTTGCAGACAGGGTTGGGCGGGAGGTCTGGCAGTGACCATGCCTGTTGTGCACATGGGGTACTGACCGGAAGCTGATATGCGGGCCGGGGGTGACCCGGGTTTGTGTGGTCCGAAAGAGGAGGTCAGAAGTGCTTGTCATGCCATCGAAGTTTCGCCAGAGAAGGTATGCTATGGGTAAGCTTGAAACACGAGGAAGGATGAACCTCGCGACCGCCAGGCTTCCGCCAGCCCCTATGCCGGGGCGGGTCCTGCCAGGGTGCCTCCCGCAAGACAGGACCCGGGCGACGGGGGGATCCCTTCTGTCGTAAGACGCCTTTGGGGGAACACGTATGATGCGTCTGCAATTCGACCTGAGGCTCGTCGACGAGCTCAGGGGCACACTGGAGGGGCCACAGGGGCAGAAGCGGCCTTGCTCGGTGTGCCTGAGTGCGTTTGTGAGCCTGCCCGGAGGCCGGCTCAGGGGGGCGGGAAGGCTTGACATCCCGCTGGTGACAAACCACTCTCCGGTGACGGTGGAAGGGCATCTTCACCCCTTTGCGATTTTCTACCGCATCCGCGGCAGTGACACGAGGGGAGAGCCGCTGGTGCTGGAGGGACAGCGGCCCCTGGCCGCACGCGGCGCTGGCCGGCACTTTTCCCTGGAGCTGGGGACTGAAGATTCCAAGGCGCGTGTAACGGGCCGGGCCCCCTTGGGAAGGCTGCTGCGTTCCCTCAGGCTCCGGGTGCGCCCGGGTGTGTCCGTTTCTCTCAGGGGCCCTGCGGCGCTCCCGCGGGCCCGCACGCTCCTGGCGCTCATCGAGGGCATCTTCTGGGACTGCGAGAACCGGGAGCCGGACCCGGCCACCCTGCTCGAGCGCCTGGGCCGGGACGTGCGCGGGTGGGGCGCCTACGGCCTGGTCGCGATCACGCTCGTGGCGGACCTCGTGGCCCTGCTGGGAACCGGGCGCACCCTGGTGCGGCTCGGCCCCTCTCAGCGCCAGGAACTCCTGGGGAGGCTGCTCGATGCCCGGGGGCTTGTGCGTCCGGGCCTGGGGGCGCTTTTGAGCGTGCCCTTCAAGCTCGCCTTTGCCGCCGCGCCCGAGGTGCACGCGCGGCTCGAGGTCCCCTACCGCAAGGATCCCCCCGCTCCCGAGCCGGCCCCGCGCTGGATGCAGCAGATCTTTGCCGCTAGTACCTTTGTCGCGGACGAGACCGTCGAGTGTGAGGTGGTTGTGGTGGGCACAGGCGCCGGGGGTGCCGTGGTGGCCAAGGAGCTGGCCGAAAGGGGGCATGCCGTGGCGCTGATCGAGGCCGGGGCTTTCCTCAGGCGGGAGGCCTTTACGGGCAACCCGCGCGACATGATGCCGCGCCTCTACCGCGCCAAGGGCGCCACCTTCTCGGTGGGCAATGTGCCCATCGTGCTGCCCATGGGCCGGGCCGTGGGCGGCAGCACGCTGATCAATTCCGCCACCTGCTTTCGCGCCCCGGAAGCGGTGCTCAATGCCTGGGCGGCCGCCGGGCTCACGGACTTCACGCCCGAAAAGATGGCCCCCTTCTACGAGCGCGTGGAGGGGATCATTCACGTGCAGGAGTGCGAGGAGCGCTACATCGGCCCCATCGGTGAGGTCATCCGGGAAGGCTGTCGGAGACTCGGGTACAGCTGCGGGCCGCTCAGACACAACACCATCGACTGTGATGGGCAGGGGGTGTGCACACAGGGCTGCCCCACGGACGCCAAGCAATCCACCAATATCGCCTATGTCCCCAAGGCGCTTTCCTCCGGCGCCCAACTCTTCACGGGCTTCGAGGTGGAGGAGATCCTCACCGACGGGGAGCGCGCCGTGGGTGTGCGGGCCACAGGCCGATTCGATGACGGCCGCAGGGTGCGTTTGACCTGTCTGGCCCACGGTGTGGTACTGAGTTGCGGCAGCCTCATCACCCCGACGCTGATCCAGAAGAACCGTCTCGTGCGATCCAACCCCTGGATCGGCAGCAACCTCACCATCCATCCGGCGGCCTATGTGGGAGCCATTTTTCCCGGGCGCATGATGAAGAACCACTGCAGCATCCCCCAGGGCTACATGATCGACGCCTTCCATGACGAGGGCATCATGTTCGAGGGCGCCACCGCCCCCTTCATGCTGCTTATGGCCCTCATGCCCGGTCTTGGCCGGGACTACGGCGCGATGGTCGATAGTTATCACCAACTGGGCATCTTCGGTTTCATGATCAAGGACACGGGCACCGGGTGGGTGCGGCCCGGAGTCGGGCAGGTGCCGCTCGTGATCTACAACCTGAGCCGCACCGATAGGCGGCGCCTGGTGCGGGCCATGCGGATCCTGAGCGAGGTCTTCGTGGCGGCCGGGGCCCAGAGCCTCATCCTGCCGACCCTCGAACGCCCCCTGGTGCGCGACCCGCAGGCGCTGCCAGCGGCGCTTCAGCGCCGCTGGCAGGCGCGGGATTTCCTGCTGAGCGCCTACCACCCCGTGGGCAGCGCGCGGGTGGGGCTTTCCGCCCGCGATTCGGCCACCAGCCTGGACCATGAGTGCCACCGGGTACCCGGGCTCTTTGTGGTGGACGCCAGTAGCATCCCGGGTTCCCTGGGGGTGAACCCCCAGCTCACGATCATGGCCCTGGCCACACGGGCCGCCGAGCGGATTTCGCACCGGCTCGAGACCAGGGGGGCTCTGTAGCATGCCTCAAGGGGCCGGATGCCAGGGTCGGGAATGGACGCAAGTCGCGCCGGAGAAACTTGTGGGGCAGAAAGGGAGCATGCGGGGAGGTTCCCTTCCATAAAGGAGGTATCGCATGGGTTTGAAGGACATATTTAGCCAGGGCCAGACCCCGGACCCCGCCGAATTGCGGGGCTACTACACTGTAAGACTCGTGACCGGGCTCCTGCCGGATCTGCGTTTTTTGGGTCATCGCAAGTTTTTCCCGGACAGTGTGGACCGCGAAGATTCTGCACGGGGCGGATACAACGAATTCCTGGGTCGGGTGAGGATCGGCAGTTTCAAGATCGACTCCGGCGACTCGGCCCTCGGCGACGGCCAGCGGGTCCTGCGTATCAATTACAACCGCCCGGGAAATCCCTTCTGGCTGCGGCCACTCAACGACGAACTCAAACGCCTCCAGGAGGGGTATTATCTGGGCCGGGGTGTGTTTGTCGTGGGCGGACGGGCCTTCAACAGCTTCTATTTCTCGGTGGAAAGACAGAGCTGACCTCAACGGCGCCAGGAGCAGCCCCCGGTTCAGGGATAGGGCCGGCAGTTTAGTGTGCCTGCCGGAGGCGATCTTGCAAGGTTTATGTATTCATGTGATCGGAGGAAGGCATGGGCTACGCGTACATGGGCAGGATACTCATGGTGGACCTGTCGACGGGAGAGGTGCGCTCGG
>CAZUDI010000102.1:0-6898 GCA_964618975.1 uncultured Bacteriovoracaceae bacterium
GGGGGTTGGCGATGACGACCTCGGACTCCTGATAGCCGTAGCCCACGCACACGGTCACGGGGTTGACCGGGATGCTCAGCTGCGCCCAGCCGCCCATGCTGTTGACGTCCTCGATGCCGGTGCCGAGGAGGTCGGCCACGGGGGCCCCGAAGAGGATGCTGCCGCGGGTCGCGGGACGCATCTCGTGGTTGTCGGCGATGATGTAGGTGTTCTGGCCGTACCAGAGGGCGTACTCGAAACCCACCTTGTTGAGCTCTTCGAAGGTGAAGCCGCCGTCTAAGGCCAGGGCCCAGGCGTCCACCTCGATGTCGTCATACACGAGGCCGGTCAGGGGGGCGCCATAGGCATTGCCCTTCATCTCCACACTCTGCCAGACGACGCTCGGGGTGACCCACAGCAGCTTGTTCTTGAAGGTCAGGCTGGCGAGCAGCTTGGGGGTCAGCTGGTTCTGGATGTAGTTCGCGGTGGTGACCCCGGGGGTGGTGGAGTCGTTGTCCTCGATGGCCAGGGTGTAGCTGATGGGCCCCTGGTGGGTGAAGCGCACCTGCGGGTTGCGGCCGGAGTAGAGGTTGCCGAAGCCGATCAGGCAGTCGTCATTGTTGAGCGGCTGGTTGGGAAAGTGCATGGCCAGGATCGACCAAGTGTGCCCCACGAGCAGACTGTTACCGCCGCCGAAGTCGTAGCTCAGGTAGGCGTGCCGCTTGACCACGCTGCTGCCGAAGCCGAACTCTACAAAGCCCGTGACCTGGCCGTACTTGGCCATGAGGTTCACGCGCGAGTCGCCCGGGTCGTCGCAGAAGAAATCGGTGTTCGAGTCCTCGGGATAGGTGACCCCGTAGAGCAGGTCGCCGGGGACCGCATCCGGATCCACCAGCGGCTGGTCACCGAGATCGTTGAACTGATAGCCGACATCGTAGCGCAGGCTGCCGCCCAGATTGAAGTCGGCGTCTCCCAGCTTGAAGCCGGCCGCCTGCCCGGAAAGGGTCAAGCCGAAGATCATCGTTGTTGCCAGAAACAAAACCCTTAATTTCCCTTTCATGCGTTTCCTTCCTCCCCTGTTGTGATATGTGTGGCTGCCAAAACCCTCTCTGATGAAGAATGCCTGACCACCTGTTCTGCATAGTAGGCCCGTAATCCCGCCCGATATGCATGCTCCCTCACCAGCAGCTTGCACTATAGCAGAGGACGCACGCGGAGAGTGTCGGCTGGGGCCTCATAATGGTGTAGGTAAAAAGGGAATCAATGAGGTAGGAAAATGAGAGGTTGGCGCGTGGGGAATGTGCCGGGATAGGGTGTGCGAACCAAGAGATACGCCCTGCGTCTGCGTCATGCACGGGCATCACGTAGACCGGCGCACCTTTCGGGAGGCGCTTGAACGAGAAATCTGTCCCCCCCTGGCGCGCATGCACGGCAGGGGGGGACAGATTTTGTACGCCTTTGTCGGGCGATGGGGCTAGAAGTCGTACTGGAAGAAGCAGCCGATATAGAGGTCGTGACCGAGGTCGTTGCCCGTGATCACGTCGGTGCCGTTGAACTCTATACTCCGGTACTTGGCGGCATCGTCGCCGTAGGCGAAATAGGCGATCCCAGGCTGGATGAAGAGCTGCTTGGTGAGGTTGTACTTGGCGTTCAGGAACAACGCCTGAGTGGTGACCTCGGACTCGTAGAAGGCCCCGGGTTCGTTTTCCACCTCGGACTGTTGCAGGCCGAGCCCGGCATAGAGCGTGACCGGATCGAGAGGAACGCTGATCTGGATCCAGCCGCCCATGCTCATGACGTCATTGGCGCCGGTACCCAGGAGGTTGGCGCAGGGCTGGCCCATGGTGCGCTGGGCTGCAGACAGGGTAGCCCGGAAATCGAAGGCATCGGCAAAGGCGCCCACGTTCTGGCCGAACCAGGCCTCGAAGTCCAGCGTAACCGGGTCGGCCTTGATGGTGCCGTCCAGGGCCAGGGCCCAGGCCAGCACGTCGATGTCGCTTACCGGGACGGTGTAGGTGTCACCCAGGATGGTCACGCTCTGGGAGAAGGCGTTGGACTTGAGTTCGTAGCGCTGCACGAGCGCGCTGGGGGTCAGCGTGATGTTCTCGTCGGCCTTGACCGTGAGGCTGGCCAGCAGCGCCGGGGTGAGTTCCTCGGTGAGATAGGAGGCCGAAGTGATCCCCGCCGGGGCCCTGTCGTCATTGTCCTCGATGGCCAGAGAGAAGCTCATGTTGTCGGCGGTGTGCGTGAAGCGGATCTGGGGGTTGCGGCCGGAATAGAGGTTGCCCATTCCGAAGAGGTTGGTGTCCCCGCGCAGCACCTGACCCGGAAAGTGCAGGGCCAGGATCGACCAGGTCTGGCCAATGAGCAGGCTGTTGCCGCTGCCCAGGTCATAGGAGACATAGGCATGCCGTGTATAGGCGTTGTTGGAGCTGGACTCGTTCGCGCCGTTGAGACCCAGTTCCACGAATCCGGTCAACTTGTCGTAGTTGGTCCAGAGTCCCACGCGGCTCGTGTTGGGCATGCGCAGATGCCAGTCCGTAATGGAATCGGCCTGCCACGGGAAGGTGCTTCCGCGGTCCTGGAGCTGATATGAGGCCTCGTACCGCAGGCTGCCGCTCAGCCTGAAGTCTGCATCCCCGATCTTGAAGGTGGCGGCCGCTGCCTGGAGCGACATCCCGAGCACGACCAGGGTCGTCACGGTCAACAACGTGGTTTTTTTCATCAGATACCTCCCCTTTATGGTTTTTCCAGTCAATTTTTTGCCGATTAAGCGGCCGATAGCAAAGCAACCCGTTCAATTTTTCAAGCTATATAGTCCATTCACGCAAGCAGCACAAGGGGTTTTCAATCACGCCTTATGATTATCAGCCCTCATCGATACATGTGTCCTCGGCCCTGGCCCTGCGGCAGGGGAAGCCGTAAGGCCTCAGGATTCATCCTCATCGAGTTTCTCTGGTTGGTGGGGGGGGAGGGGCTGGTCGTGCAAAATGGACTGCGCCAGCGAGGTCAATCCCAGGGTACTGCCGAGCTGCATGGTTTCGATGGCCGAACTCGGGACGATGATCAGCGAGGAGCGTTCCTTCAGTCCTTCATAGAGCATGTTCATGCCCCTGAGGTGTAAGGCGGTGGGGTTATTCTGGTAGGTCAGGGCCGCCTCCTCGAACTTCTTGGCGATGAGGCGTTCCGAGTCTCCCAGGATGACCCGGGCCTGCCGTTCGCGCTCGGCCTGGGCCTCCATGGACATGGCATCCTGCAGGGCCTGGGGGATGTTCACATCGCGCATTTCCACCGAGATCACCTTGATGCCCCAGGGTTCGGTGCGTTCGTAGATGATGCGTTCGAGTTCGTGGTCGATGGCCTCGCGGCCTACAAGCATCTCGGAGAGGTCGCTCTTGCCGATCACGTCCCTCAGTGCGGTCTGACAGGCCCAGCTGATGGCGACCTTGTAGTCCTCCACCTCGAGGGCGGCCCTTTCCGGGTCCGTCACGCGCCAGAAGAGCACGGCGTCCACGTCCACGGGCACGGTGTCCCGGGTGAGTGTCTTTTCCGCACTGAAGTCGGTGGTGATCACCCGCAGGTCGATCCAGTAGGGGACCGTGTCGAAGATCGGGATAATGAAGAAAAGCCCGGGTCCCTTGAGTGCCTGGTACCTGCCCAGCCTCAGCACAAGGGCCCGCTCCCACTGATCGGCGATCTTGATGGCCGAGGCGATGAAAAGTGCCAGGACCAGCCCCGCGATCCCGCTCCACGCCGCGAGGGTCTGGTGGGGACCTTCCGAGAGCAGATAGGCATACCAGGCGCAGGGCGTAAAGATAATGCAGAAGATGAGTACGGGTAAATAATTGATATTTTTGAGGTTTACAGTATTCTTGTCCATGGGGACCTGCCTCCTGCAGCATATATGGGGGAGGTCAATTTCCTCCCGCTCAATCAGAATGCCCTATTGTGCGGCATTGGCTCATATTTTTACAGTAATAATGTGTAACCCTTCAGGAATCAAGGGCGCACACCTCGAGGTGAACTTCAGAATGCGTGGCCGAGTAGCAGGTAGAAGGCATCCTGGTCACCTTCGGCATGGCCCCAGGCCAGGTAGAGCGGGCCCAGCGGTGTGTCCGAGGCCAGAAAGAGACTGCCGGCCTGGGTGAGGTCCCCGCGTGAGAAGGAGATCCGGGAGCGTTTGTTCCAGACTCCCCCGGCCTCCAGTGAGCCCCCGACATATACCCCATTGAGAAAGCCGATTTTTGGCTCCCATACCTTGTAGAGGTAGACCAGCTGTGCCATAAGGGCATGCTGGCCGTAGAACTGGTCGGATTTCAGCCCCGAAAGGTTCAGAAACCCGCCCAGCGCAAAATATTCGGGCAGGGTAGCAGAGCTGCTGAGCGTCGTGCCAATGCGAGCGGCCGGCATGAGCGTGTGCCTGGACCAGGTGAGGGGCCTTGCCATCTCCAGGGACAGGCGTTCATAGGCGTCATCCGCACCGAGCCTGATTCTCGAGGCGAGGTATGTGGCGCTTATATGTGACCCGCGGCGCGGGAAGTCGGGGTCGTCCAGTTGGTCGATCGTGAGGTTGAGCCGGTAGGCCCCCTGCTGAAGGTTGTCTTCAGGCAGGGAGGGGCTGCCGGTAAAAAGCGCGCTCTCCTTGTTCCCGCGCAGGACACCGAACCTGAGTTCCCCATAACCAGACATCTGCAGTCCGATATCGAAACCCAGAAGGGCCGAGGTGATCTTGTATTCGGCCAGCCGCCGGTCTCGATAGTAGATGTCCCGCATGTAGCTCTCGTATGCCCCCCAGGGGGCCACGAACAGGGTCCACAGATAGGGGTCCAGCGGTTGATAGAATTCACTGAAGAGCCGGCGGTGCTCCCCGATCGAGAGCTGGTTGTGCCACTGAGCCCCGAGCCGGTTGATCCTCTGCGCCGTGAAGCTTAAATGGATGTCGAAGGCGCTGTCGCCCTCGAAATCGTCTTCGAGCGTGAGACCGAACTTCAGCTCGCCGGCCGGCCTGGATTTCTCGCGGGCGCTGAGCTGCAAACCCTGGCGGCCGTCCTTCTCCGCGAGCTTGACCATGATATCGTCCAGATCGTACTGCTCGTACACCCGGAAGATGTCGTAGGAGAGGATATCCATATCGAGATCAAGCAGGGAGTGCATGCGCTTTCTGAGGCCCTTGCGAATGGTCCTTGACGAGACGAGGGAGGGATGGTCCACCTCGATGAATTCGATGAACACCGAGGGCGCAACGTCGCACGCGCGCTCCTGTCTGATGGCCCCATAGGCGGCCCTGTCCAGGGAGTACCGGCTGAGCGGCCCCTTCAGATCGAGTGCCGCCAGGCGACCGATCGCGATGGCCTCCCCGCAGCGGTGGAAATCCCCGGTGCGGATATCTCCGAGCTCGGGCGCGATGAGCACGTCCTGCCCGTTGAGGGACTCGATCTGTTCTGAGACGTTGCGGTTGGTGAGGATGCGGGAGAGCTGGCCGGAGACGGCGATAAAGCTCTTGAGGGCCTGCTGTTCAAGGAGGGGCGATCCGATATTGACGGCGATGATGATATCCGCCCCCATCTGCCGCAGCACGTCCACGGGCAGGTTGCGGGCCACCCCACCATCCACGAGCATCCTCCCGTCGATGATTACCGGCGAAAAGACCCCCGGAATGGCCATGCTGGCCCGCAGGGCACGTGCCAGGTCCCCCCCCGCCAGGACCACCGCCTCACCGGTTTCGATATCGGTGGCCACTGCCCGGAAGGGGATGGGGAGTGTATCGAAATCTTCGAGGCGCGATACGTTCAGCGTAAGGCTCCGCAACAGGAGATCGAGTCGTTTGCCGGGGATGAGCCCCCGGGGGAGGACGATGCCGTCCGTGAAGTCCACGTCAAGCCCCAGGAAATAGTTGGTGGGGTCGTGCTTGCGCCGATAGGGCAGGTCGCTGCGGGGGACCCTGTCCGTCAGCAGACTGTCCCAGTCGCTCTCTTGAGCGATGCGTTCGATTTCCTCGATGGGCATGCCCGCGGCGTAGAGTCCGCCCACAATGGCCCCCATGCTGGTGCCGGCGATACAGTCCACCGGGATGTTGAGCTCTTCGAGCACCCTGATGACCCCGATATGCGCCGCGCCTCGCGCCCCGCCCCCGCTGAGGCACAGCCCGATCTTCGGTCGGGCGTGAGCCGGAAAAACGATACCCAGACAGAGGATTATACCCAGCAGGAAAGGGGTGAAGACGGGGTGTCTGGTCATTGTTCCCTAGCCTTCCTCACGCAAACCCGGCACGGGAGACTCCCGCTGGGGGCTATGTCATGTTCAGTATTCATCTCGCACGGCCGTTCGACCGGCCTTTTCGCAACTCATTGTAACCTCAAGAAAACACATGTCAACCGATGATATGGGTCGGGGCGCCCCCGATGGGCCAGGCCCTAGACAATGGGCAAGACCGGATCCAACCTCGTCAGACCGGCATCTAAAGCCGCACGCAGGGCCTCCCCGTATTCCTGCGGGCGAGTCCTGCGGCCGAGGGTCTCATCGCCGGAGGCTAGATAGCAGGGGCGGTACTGGTCCATGACGTTGACATAGGTGCCCTGTGAGATGTGTCGAGCGATGAAGCGCATCACCTCGCCGCTGCCGGCCACGCCTCCGGGCAGGACGAGATGGCGTACCAGCAGCCCCCGGTAGGCCACCCCGTGTGCATCCAGGGCGAGGTCGCCCACCTGGGCGTGCATCGCGGCAATGGCCTGGCAGGCCATCTCCCGGTAGTCCGGCGCTTGGCAGTATCGTATGGACCAGGTATTGTCCCAGAACTTGAAATCGGGCATATAGATGTCGATGATGTCCCTGAGCAGCTCCAGAGACTCCACGCGGTCGTAGCCGCCCGTATTGTATACCAGGGGGAGACACAGACCACCCTCGATGGCCATGGGCAGTG
>CAZUDI010000103.1:0-6363 GCA_964618975.1 uncultured Bacteriovoracaceae bacterium
GCATCCTGCACCTGGCCCGGGACGGACAGGGTATACGTGGTCCCATAGGCGAGCCGGGCCGACGGGCTTAAAGTGAAGGTGCGCTCGTCTGTCGTGGTCACATCGACAGAGAGGCCTTCGGCGAGGGTAAAGGTGTAAGACGTGATGCCGGAGGTATACATGGCCTCGCTGAAGGTGACCGAGATGAGCGTATCGACCGGTACCCCGCTGTCTCCGTCGACCGGCGACGTTGCGACGACCCGGGGGGCCGCATTCTCCGATCCGAGCAGGCTCTCGCCGCCCAACGGCATAAAATCACTGCTGCTTCTCTCGCAGCCAGCGCCAAGCATCGCCATCAGTATCATCAGCCTTATCAACTGTGATATAGTAAAATTCCGCATCGTTACTCCTTTCCCTTCCCTGGCGGCCCGATATCTCATCGCATGAATCTCACCTTCTGCAGCATCATCCGGAAAGGTCCCTGCAGCACCTCATCCTGGCTCAGCACAAGGGCGTAATAGGGTAAGATGCAGAAAAGGCCGGAAACTACCACCCACAAAGGGCTTAGATCTAAGCCCCACTTGCACCCGGCCAGCACACCACAAAAGGGCGCACAGGACAGAAGTGTCCGCCACAGACACGCCATCACGAAAGGAAAATGCACGAGCCGCTGTGTATGCATCCAGAGGTAGAACAGCACGTAATAAAGCATGCCCGCGCCCGTATAGAGGAACAGGGCCAGCCTCACATCCCCGACCAGGCCTCCGACAATCAGGGCCCCGGCACGCCCCCCAAAGAGGAGGGCATCCAGACACAGGTGCGTGCCCTGGTGCTCATAGACACTGAAGAGGGTCATCAGGGGAGAGGAGATGAACTGGAAGAAGATCATCAGGCTCATAATCTGTACATACACCCCGGCCTCGGCCCAGCGCTCGCCGAACACCACCACAAAGGCGTCCCTCCCGATCAGGGTCAGCACCAGCAGGGGAAACATCCCGAGGGTGACCAGACGCCTGAACACGTCTTCCACCACCCGCGAGAGGTCCTTATCCCCCGCATGATCCTCGGAGGCCCTCTGATAAAACACCTGACCGATCGAGGTGCCGATGAAGGTCATGGGAACGGAGAGGACCAGGCGCCCCAGGGCGAAAAAACCCACCACCACAGGGGAGAAATAAAAGGCCAAGATCCAGGTCGGCAGCTGACGCGAGGCGTTGTTGAACAGGGCCGACCACAAGCTGACCAGGGGGAATTTCCTGTAACGCCGCATCCCGGAGACGATTCCCTTCCAGCTTATGCTGCGCCGGAAAAGCTTCCCGTCGTCGCGGGCAATCTGTCCCAACAGGACCGTGGTTGTCGTGAACTGTCCCAGGAGCGCCGCCAGAATCAGCATGCCTCCGCTTACCATCCCGGCAAAACCAAAGCCCACCCGCGCCGTGTTGCTGACCACCGACGAGGTCACCCGTGCAATCGAGAGGCGTCCGAAATGTTTGGTGCGAGAGTTCCAATAATTCAGGGCCAGGAAAAGCCCGTTTATCAGGATCGCCACCGGGATGAGCCACACATAGCGACTCAAGAGGGGGGCATTGAAAAATGTGACTAGCTTGTCCTGAAAAAAAACAATGGCAAGACAGGTTACTACAGTGACAGCCACGACCGAGAAAAGACAGGCCCCCAGCAGATTGGCCGCTTCGGACGGGGTCTCGGGCAGCATGATGGCGAACTCATATCGCAGGCAAGCCAGGATGCCGATCAGGGCGGTAACTGAGAGAAAAATCGCGGAGATCCCCAGGGCCTCGGGGGCATAAAGCCGCGCCACGATCGGCAGCACGGCTACGGTGAGGCCCTGCGAGAAAAGGCTCCCACTGAGAAGCTTCAGAACGTTTGTCAGGAAATTGTTTGCACTCTTGGCCATAAAGCCGATCGCTTTCCTCAGTGCTTGAAAAACATGGCGCTCATGTTCAGCAAGGCCGTTCCCTTTACACCCAAACCAAGGGAAGCCCCATCAAGGCGGCCCCTGCCTCAGTATGCCGTGTACCGGTGGGCCAGGGCCCCTCTGTTCAGCACGAAGCCAATGATATTGCGTCCGTCGAGGGCCTTGATGGCATCGGTAATCTGCGAACGGTGTGTCCGGCCCGCCTCCACCACCACGATCACCCCATCGGCATACTGCGAAAGGATCAGCGAATCGGCCAGGCCGTTGAGCGGTGGGGAGTCGATGATGACAAACCGGTCCGGATAACGCGCCTTGACCTCGCGCACCAGGTTTGCCATCTTGGGAGATCCCAGGGCCTCGGCCGAGTGCTCCACCCGCGCGTGTCCCGGCAAAAAGACCAGCTTGTTGATCCCGGGGCTGATGAAGAGGTCTTCAAGGGCGGTCCCGTTGAGGAGATAGTCCGATAATCCCGCCTGCGGGGAGAGACCAAAATATTCATGCAGGGATGGCTTGCGCAGATCCGCATCCAGCAGCAAGACTGTGCTGGTGAGTTCCTTGGACAGACTGAGCGCCAGATTGGCCGCCGTCAGGCTCTTGCCCTCGCCCTGCATGGCGCTGGTGATGAGCACGGTATTGAGACCGTCCCGCCGAATGCGCTCCAGGATCTTGGCCTTGAGCACCCCGTACTGGTCGGCGATATAATTCCCGCTGAAATATGACAGCAGCCTGTTCTGCCGGAAGACCTCCTCGTCCACCTCGACAACCCGGGTGCGGCTGTAGGTAATCCTCTCCGTTAAGGCCTGCCCCTGGTCGAATCCCCGTCCCGCCGGGGCATCCGCTGCGACCGCGGGGATCACGGCCAGGACCTTCTGCCCGGTTATCTCATCCAGGCTTGCTTCGGACCAGACAGACTGATCGCTCAACTCCCTGGCCACCGCAGCAGACAAGCCCGCGCCCAAGGCGATTCCCAGTCCGATCAGGACGATGAGCATTCTCTTGGGGCCGTAGGGGGCGTTCGGATACCCGGCCGGTTCGAGGAGGTTGAACATCTGTCCGGTCTCTTCGGCCTCAAGCGAGAGCGCCCTGACCTCGGCACCCCGCTCGTTGAGCTTGCGCAACTCGGTGCGGGCATTCTCATAATCCCGCAACAAAAGCCTGTATTCGCCTTCAATCTGGGCCGCTTTTTGGATGCGTTCCAGGTAGGTTTCCAACTCGGCCTGGGTTTGAGCCTTTTGCCTTTCCAGACGTTTCAGCTCGGCATTGAGTGAGCGAAGCTGCGCCTCAAGCACCGGATCCCTGGTCGTGCTGCCCCCCTTCTGCAACTCCTTTTCCATCTTCTGAATGGAGCTCTTGAGGGCGATGATATCCGGATGCCGGGGAGAGAGCACCCCTTCCTTGGCCGCCAACTCGGTCTTGAGTTTGGTGAGGGCCTGCATATCGGGATTCAGTTTCACCTGCGCCAAGGCCTTCTGCTCCTTGAGCTTCTTGATATCTGTCTCGGTACGGGAAATCTCCTGCCCCAGGAGACCGGCCATCTCCCGGTGCACGACAACCTTCTCGGGCAGGTATGCGGCGTGCCTCTCACGGAAGGCATTGACACGTTCTTCCAGCTCCTGCACCTGCCGTCCCTTGACCTGGAGCTCACCCTCGATGAAGGCCGCCGTACTCTGGGCCTCTCGCGTTCGGTTCTTTGAATTCTGCTCGAGATACAAGGAGGTAAGCTCGGTCGTCACCGCATGGACCTTCCCCGGCTCTGCCCCTGTATACGCAAGGGCAAAGCCGATGGTCGCCAGACCGGGCAGGCCCGTACGGGGATTGAGTACATCCGTGGTAATCATCTTCAACTCAATGTTTTTCCTCAATTTTACTATTGCACTGTCGGGGATCTCCCCGGACACCTTGCGCAGGTCGGGATAGAGTCCATGACGCAGGATCAGATCCTTGAGTCGATCCTTACTCATTACCTGCTGTGTAATATTCTCGATGGTCATCTCCACGACTTCGGGTACCCCGGTGCGGACATACTCCTTTTCCACCTGCTGGTTTTCTATCAGGATGACCGCCTCGGAGCGGTATACCGAGGGCAAGAGGCAGGCCACCACAATGGCCCCCAGGGTGATCGTCACCAGGGGGACGAGCAGGTAGTACTTCCGGCGCGACAAAAAGCCTCTGATATCGAAGGATGGCTGGGCCTGGTTGCTCATAGCATCTCAACTCCTATCATGGTTTCCTTTTGCGGACAGACGGAGCAGTGGTACGTCTGTCACCCCTCGTTGCCCCCTTTAATCGGGGAATTTCAGAACTAATCCTCAACTCGCAAACCTACATCACCTTTTCCCAGGCGAACCTGAGGTTCAGGGAAAGCACATGCCGGCGGGTGGTTGTCTGCAGGTGATGGTCGCGCAGGAGTCGGTAGTGATAGCCGAGACCGGCCTCCAGCCGCTCCCCCAGACGATAGGTGCCCCCGAGGGTGACGGTTGAGGTTGTCTGGTCCGTCAACAGGTAATCGCTCTTGGAGCGCGACCTCCCCCATGACCCGCGCACCTCCCCGCGCAGGACCTCGGTGAAGGCATAGTCGACCTCACAACGGGCGCTCAGGCGCTCGACAGAGGCATCCCGCCCGGAGGGGACGATGTTCTTTCTGACCTCGAAAGACAGCCCTCCGCGCTCGAAGAGGCGCTCCAGGGTTACATAACCGATCTGCACACGGTAGCTTTCCGAGAAGACGAGCCCCTGCACCGGGCGGGTGACGGCCAGGAACGGCGCGTACTCGAAGGTCGTCTCCCGCATACCCCAACGGACGTTCAGCTTCCACCTCGGGTCCAAGGCGAGGTCGAAGCCCGTGAGCAGTCCGTAATTATCCACGGTTCCGGCCGGACGCACCGCCAGGCGGTAGCCCCGCGGGTCGTCATAGACGTAGAGGATATCATTGGAATAGTCGGCGATACTGTACCCGCCGTCGATAAAAAAGATCACACGCTGCGAAAAGATGGCATGCCCGAGCTCGACCAGGGCCTCCCCCAGATCGTAGTCCAGGTACTCAGGGTCGTCATAGAGGGCCTTCTGATAAGCACCCGAGAGCCGGAGGAGATAGAGCTCGCTCAGCCACCAGCTCATTTTGGGCGCCACCCGCAGGACGTCCCGGTCGTTGCGGCTGTACACCAGACCGGTCTCCTCGAGCTCCTGCTCCAGCGATGAATCCTTGCGGAACAGACCCTCCAACCCCAGGCGCATGCGCCGGGTGGGTGTGAATTCACCCTCGAGACCGTAGACCTGCTCCGTCTCGTTGAAGCGCTGCTTGTTGGCATAGCGGTTGATGTCCACCTGTCCATCGATCTTCAGCGAGCTTCTCTCGGTCTGGCGCGTCAGCATCACCGACGGTGAAAGGGTCGTGAAGGAGTCCTGCACCGCATGGGTGGAGGTGAAGCTGATATTGGAATCGTAGCCTTCCTGCACCCTGAGAGCGGGAGAAAATTTCAGCTCCGCCGCCATACCCGGCAGGGGCGTCCCCAGGAGCAGCACCAGGACCACCAGCCACCCGGACAGGCAAACGACCACGAATGGTTGAAGACTATCCCGTAAATCTCCATGGCCCCTTTGTCGAGAGAGCATCCCCTGCGGGATCAGGGCCCTGAGATGACACCGCACGCGATGTCTCCAAGCGTATGGCATCTGCCTTGTGTATCTCTTATCAATCATAGAGCCAGACTTGAGGCCTCGATCCGGCCGCCGGGGAGTTTCCCGTCCCTTTTCGTCCCGGCTTGAGGACCTTTGGCATCCAGGGCCACGCGCCACCCTAGCGCACGACAATCACATCTCCATCCCTGAGCCAGATGTTCTGCTCGATGTTCTCGCCCTTCTTCACCTCACTGTAGTTGAAGCGGATCACCTCCTGCGCGGCCTGCTGGGATTCGCGCAACACCAGGATGTCGTTCTCGTTGGCAAAAGGCGTCAGTCCGCCCGCCATGGCCAGCGCCTGCATGACGTTCGTCCGGCGCCCCAGAGGGCTTGCCCCGGGTTTGTTGACCTTACCCACCACAAAAACCTTCATGCCGTTGACCTGCAGCACCATCACGGTGACGACGGCATCCGGAACATAGTCGCTGATGCGACGACGGATCTCCTCCCGCAGCCACTGGACGCTGTGCCCCCCGGCCGGAACTTCACCGATGAGCGGAAAGGAGATCTTGCCGTCGGGGCGCACGATGACCTTCTTGGTGAGGTCATCGTCCCTCCAGACCGAGATCTCTAGGATATCCTCAGGCCCAATCAGGTAAGCGTCACCGGTCTCGTCCTGGCCATATACTGGCGGGTTGAGGAAAAGCATCATCAGCATAAAGGCGCCGATACACACGGACATCCTCCCAGGGTTCCAGGGTTGGTCGAACATAAGCAATCCTCCGGCAGGAAACTTGACAAGGCTCCGCTATGCCTGGTGAATCCTTGAG
>CAZUDI010000104.1:0-5721 GCA_964618975.1 uncultured Bacteriovoracaceae bacterium
GGAGGGGTATGGACGGCACGCTCAATGATCTTTGGGAGGAAGCGCTCGTGATCGATCTGGCCGGGTTTGTGACACGCCTGAGGCGGGAGGGTTTCGCGGTCCTGAAGGAGATTCACGGCATGAAACTCAAGGAGCTTCTCGGCTGGAGCGACCAGGTGGTCGAGGCCTATGGAAAGGTCTTCAAGGGAAACAAGGCACTGGTCATGGACGAGGGGCTCCTGCCCTCGGCCAAGGAGGACATCCGTATCGCGTTGAAGCTGCAGTTCCATCAGTTCGCCCTGCGCCGGGACGAAGCGGCCATGCAGGACCTTGCCCGCGCCTACATCCACCTGAGCCGCTTTCAGGCCATCGATCACCGGGATCGGGGATTGCTGGACGAGCTCAACCGCGGTCAGGCCCCCTCGCTGGAGGGGATCTTCGAGGAAAAGGAGGTCCTCTCCGAAGAGGAGGTCCTCTACCTGCAGAGATTCGGTGCGTTCAACGCCTACCTGGGGCGCATCGAGGAAGAAAAGGAGATCCTTAGACGCGATTTTGCCGCGTTTGTGAGTTCGCTGAACGCCTGAGGGCGCGGCCCGGGGGGCGAGGCCCTTCCTGGACAGGGCCGGGGGCTTTCGCACATGCAGAAGAGATACTTGGTTTTCACCGACTTAGACGGCACCCTGCTCGACCACCATACCTATGCCTACCAGGCGGCCCTGCCCGCCCTTGAGCGGCTGCGGGATAACGGGACGCCCGTAATCGCAGTCTCCAGCAAGACCCGCCTCGAGATCGAGCCCCTGCTGGATGTCCCCGCTTTTGCGAAGGTCTTTGTCACGGAAAACGGCAGCGGGGTTTTTGTCGCCCCGGAGTCCGGTCTGCGGCTGCCCCCCGGGGCCCGGGAGAAGGGGGGCTACAAGGTGATGCAACTCGGGGTGCCCTATGACCGGGTGGTGCAGGCGTTGCGCGCGGCCGCGCAGGGTTGCCCGGGGCGCATCAGGGGGTTCTCCGACCTGAGCACGGCCGAGGTCGCCGCATTGACCGGGTTGAGCCACGGGGAGGCCTCCCGGGCGAAACGGCGCGAATTCTCAGAACCTTTCCTCTACGATGGCGACGAGGCCGGCCTTACCTGTCTGGAGGCGGCCCTGTCGGGCGCTGGTCTGCGCTGCCTGCGCGGCGGGCGCTTCCTGCATGCCCTGGGAGCCTGCGACAAGGGGAATGCCGTACGTCTGTTGCTGTCAATCTACCAGGCCAGCTACCCCATGCTGTCCTGGACGACCGTGGGGCTGGGGGACAGCCTCAACGATCTGGCCCTGCTCGGGGCCGTGGATCTGCCGGTTGTGGTGATGCGTCCCGGGGGGGATTACATGGAGCTTCCCGAACCCCTGGCTGCGCGGGTGCTGCGTGCCCCGGGAATCGGGCCGGTGGGGTGGAATGCCGCCATGTTGAGGCTGTTGGACGAACGGGAGTGAGCGCCCAGCCGCAGGGATTCTGGTGCGGGCCGACGGCCGTTAGGGCCCCTAATTGTATACGTGCCGGACTTCGGTGCAGGGGAGCGTAGATCCTGCTTCACGACGCTTGACCCGAGGGAGTTACAAATGTATGGTTCTGTCGGACAAGGCAAAAGGAAACCTGATCGATGCTCACAACAGACGTCATCATAATCGGCGGCGGTGCCACCGGGTGTGGGATCGCCCGGGATCTGGCCCTCAGAGGCATTCCCCACTATTTGCTGGAAAAGGACGACTTCGCCTCGGGCGCCACGGGGGCCTGCCATGGCCTGCTCCACAGCGGCGGACGCTATGTGGTCAACGACCCCGAGGCGGCTGCGGAGTGTATCCAGGAGAACGCCATCCTCCAGCAGATCGGGGTGAAGTGCGTGGAACGCACCGGCGGGCTTTTCGTGCGCCTGCCCGGTGACTCGAAACGGTTCCGGGACCGGTTTCTCAAGAGCTGTGAGGCGGTGGGCATCCCCACCGAGGTGCTTTCGCCCACCAGGGCCTTCGATCTGGTGCCGAATCTCAACCCGGTTATTGAAGAGGCCGTCCGCGTGCCCGACTGTTCCATCGATCCCTTCCGGCTCTGCATGCTCAATGCCGTCACCTCGCGCAACAAGGGGGGGGAGATCCTGATCCACCACAAGGTGATCGGGATCATCAAGGAGAAGGGCCATTGCGTGGGCGTCAAGGCCCAGGATCGCTTCACCTCGGAGATCAAGGAGATCAGGGGCAGGCTCATCATCAACGCCACGGGTGCCTGGGGCGACCGGGTGGCGCATATGTCCGGAGCGCGCGTCCCCATGTCTCTGTCCAAGGGCAGCCTGATCATCTCCAATCACCGGCTCACCAACATGGTCATCAACCGCCTGCGTCCGCCGTCGGACGGGGATATCATCGTGCCCAACGAGGCGGTTTGCCTGGCCGGGACCACCTCGATCCCGGTGAAGGATCCGGATGCCATCGAAGTCGAGCCACGGGAGGTGGACATCATCGCCACGCAGGCCGAACAGATGCTCCCGCCCTTCGGCAGCACCCGCCTGATCCGGGCCTACACCGGGGTGCGCCCGCTGCTCAAGGATGCCGCGGGAGATGGCCGTGCCATTTCGCGGGGGTTCCGTATCATCGACCATAAAAACGGTATGTTCAGCATCCTGGGGGGCAAGCTTACCACCTACCGGCTCATGGCGGAAAAGATGACGGATACCGTGATGGAGATCTTCGGATCCTCGCTCCCGTGCACGACGGCCGAAACCCCCCTCGAGGGCCAGGACGAACTGAGCGGCTATCCGCTGTCCAAACGGCTGAAGGACATGGACAACATCGTCTGCGAGTGCGAACTCGTGAACAAGGACGAGGTGAAGCGCGTGATCAACCGCATCGGCACGAAGTATATCGGCGACATTCAGCACCGCACCCGGCTGGGTATGGGGCCATGCCAGGGGGGGTTCTGCACCTATCGGGCCCTGGGCATCATGCAGGAGATGGGACGGGTGACACCCGAGGAGTCCATGCGTGTGCTCACGGATTTTCTTGAGCGGCGCTTCCGCGGCATCCGGCCGGCCCTGTGGGGGGATCAGCTCAGAGAGGAGCAGCTCATCGAGAGCATCTACCTCGGTATCTTGAGCATGGAGCAGCCCGGATGAGCGGGCAGCTCTACGATGTGGTTATCATCGGCGGGGGCCTGTCCGGGCTGATGGCCTCCCTGACCCTGACAGACGCAGGCTTGCGCGTGGCAGTGATCTCCAAAGGCGACCCGGTATGCTGTCTGTCCACGGGATGCATCGACGTGCTGGGGACGGTCTCCAACCCGCTCAAGGGCGCCACTCATCTGCCGAAGCGGCACCCCTATCGCCTGCTGCGCGAGCAGACGCTCGCACAGGCCTTCGAGCGCTTCCGGGAAATCATGGAGAGATGTGGCCTTCCCTATCATGGTGATATATCCCACAACCGCTCGATTTTGACCCCCCTGGGCACCACCAAGACCACCTGCCTGGTTCCCGGGACCATGGAACACGCCGAAGGTTGCGATCAGCAGTACCTCCATGTCGTGTCCTTCGAGGGGCTCAGGGATTTCTATCCGAGCTACATCACCGCCCGGCTCAAGGAGAGTGGTTTCTCGGTCTTCGAGGCCGGAGTGGACACCACCCTCGGCATCGCCCAGTGCTTCGACGACCCCGTCTTTCTGGAGGGTTTCATCACCTGGCTCAAGAAGCTGGAGATCCCGCCCGGCCGGATCGCCATCCCCGCCGTGCTGGGACTTGCCGATCCCGTGCGGGTGATGACTTCTATTGCCAAGGCCCTGGATCGGGAGATCTTCGAGATTCCCACCCTGCCCCCCTCCCTGCCGGGACTGCGTCTTTTCCGCAGACTGCGCCAGGAGCTGCAGGACAGGGGCGGGCATGTCTACTGGGGCAAGGAGATCGCTAGTGTGGAAAAGGGAGCGAGACTCGTGGAGGCCATAACCCTGCAGACCGCGGGCCGGCCGACACGGGTACACGGACGGGCCTTTATTTTGGCCACCGGTTCGTTCATCAGCGGCGGACTGTTCGCCTTTCGGGATTCCATCCAGGAGACCGTGTTCAATCTGCCGCTTGTCAGTCCGGGCCCCCGGGAGACCTGGTTCCATCACGAGTTTTTCCGGGCCGGGCACGCCATCGAGAAGGCGGGCATTGAGGTGGACCAAGGCTTCCGCCCGCAGGGAACGAAGCTGGAAAACCTCTTTGCGTGCGGCAGCCTGCTGGCAAACGCCGAGATCATGAAGCACCGATGCGGGCATGGCCTGGCCCTGGCCACGGGACATGCGGCGGCCAGAAGCTGCGCCAGGAGTCTGGGATGAATTTCGAGCACTGCATCCGCTGCACTATCTGCGTGGAGAACTGCCCGGTCTTCAAGGTCAACCCGGCCTTTCCGGGCCCCAAGCAGGCAGGCCCGGATGCCCAGCGCTTTCGTCTGACCGGCGAACGCTCCGTGGACGAGTGGGTGCGGTTGTGCTGCCAGTGTAAACGCTGCGAGGTGGCCTGCCCATATGGGGTGAATCCGGCCGAGATTATCCTTCAGGCGCAGCTCAAGTACGGGGAGGAGCATCTGCGCGGACTGACGGCCTATCTGTTCGCCAACAACTACAGGATGGAGACCCTCGGCTCCCTGATGGCACCGCTGGCCAACCGCCTGACCCCCCTGGAGCTGATCAAGAACATGATGCGGCTGGTGGGGATTTCCACCTATCTGCCCTTTCCCTCCTTCCAGATGGTCTCCCTCGGCCGCGGAAGGCGCAGGAAGGGCAAGGGCACCCGCAAGGTCGTCTTCTTCTATGGCTGTTTCCTGAATTTCAACCGGCCCGACATCGGGCGCACCATCCGCGACCTGCTTGCCTCTCTGGGATTGGAGGTGGTGCTGCCCCACCAGGTCTGTTGCGGTCTGCCGGCCCTGGGCAACGGCGATCTGGAGACGGCGCGGGGCTATGCCCTCAAGAATGCGGGGATCCTCTCGGACTATATCGACAAGGGGTTTGACGTGGTCTATGCGTGTACCTCGTGCGGACTGACGCTCATTCACGACTACCCGGGCATCCTGAAGGTGCCCTCGGGCAGGAAGATCGCCGAGAACACCTACAATATCCACGAGTACATCCTCAACCTCATCGACAACGGAGAGGTGGAGCCCGTCTTCGGGGCGGTCACGCGCAAAAGGGTGGCCTACCACATCCCCTGCCACCTGCGGGCCCTGGGGATCGGCTACCCGGCCGCACGCCTGCTGGAGAACATCCCCGGACTCGAATGCCGCATCCTCGACGATCACTGCTGCGGGCTGTCGGGAAGCTACGGTTTCAAGAAGAAGAACCAGGCAACGGCCCAGAAGCTGGGGGGGCTTGCCGCCCAGGCCATCCGGGAGGTGCATCCCGAAGCCCTTATCGCCGACTGCGGGGCCTGCCGCATGCAGCTCGGCCATCTGGCAGGACTGCCGGCCCTCGATCCGGCGGAGATTCTCATGGAGTCTCTCATAAGCGCTCGCAACCCATAATATTCCAGGTAAGGAGAATGATATGATCAAGACCTTGACGCCGGACGAACTCCTGGCACTTTCCGAACAGGCGGCCCAGTCTAGGGGAGATATCCTCGCCATGACCCACCTGGCCGCCTCGGGCCATCCCGGGGGCTCCCTGTCCTCCATCGACATCTATACCTTGCTCTATCGGATGATCGATCGTGAGGTGGACACCGTGGTCATCTCCCATGGGCACACCTCG
>CAZUDI010000105.1:0-5713 GCA_964618975.1 uncultured Bacteriovoracaceae bacterium
CAAACGGCCTCGGCCTCGGCCACCATACGCTGCATGAGCTCGGCCACGCCGGGGATGTCCCGGACCAGACCAGTGACCTGCCCCACGGTCAGCCAGCCCCTCTCGAGGTCGCCCTCGACGGTGGCCCGGCTGAGCGAGTCGAAGCCGTTGGCCATGTAGGCCAGCTGGCTGGCGGTCTTCCAGCCCGAGAAGAGCACACCGAAGAACATCTTCATGTAGGGCATGTGCATCTGCGCGGCGATGAAGCGCGAATTGGGCAGGGCCTTGAGCAGCTGGATGGGATTGAGCCCGGCGCGCCTCTGGCGCCTGGCGCCGGGTGAGTCGATCACGCGGCAGTCGATGCCGTCGAAGCGCTTGGAGAAGAGGGTGTCGTAGACGGTCTTCTGAAGCGAGAGCTGCTTGTAGTTCTCGTGCAGCGGGCTCTCGATCGTGGTCATGAAGCGTGTGCCCATGGCGATGCCCTCGGCCCCCAGGGCCAGGGCGGCCGCCAGGCCCCTCCCATCGCCGAAACCGCCGGCGGCGATCACCGGGATCTCGAGCGCGTCGGCCAGCGACGGCACCAGCAGCAGCGAGGTGACCTCCTCGCCGTGGGCCGCGGCCTCGTGGCCGGTGGCGATCACCGCGTCGCAGCCCTGCTGCTGGGCCTTGAGGGCGTGTTTCTCCTTGACCACGGTGGCGATGACCTTGCCGCCGTACTTGTGGGCGGCCTCGCAGATCCAGTCGCCCTTGCCCAGGGCGAAATTGATGACCGGGACCTGCTCTTCCAGCAGGACCCTGGCATTTTCCATGGCGCCGGGGAAGAGCAGGGTGGCGTTGGCCCCGAAGGGTCTGTCGGTCAGCTCGCGCACGCGGTGGATGGCATCCCGGGTAGCCTCCTGGTTCAGGGGGCCCGTGGCCAGGATCCCCAGGCCGCCGGCGTTGCAGACCGCCGCCACCATCTCGGGGGTGCTGATCCAGCTCATGCCGGACATGAGAATGGGGTACTTGATGCCGAGCAATTCGGTGAGGCGTGTTTTCATGGCTGTCTCCTTTAAGACTTAATTTTTAATCGCTATGGGGTCGAGTTCCCCGCCGCTGGCGGCGGCAAGGCGTCTCCGTGGCTTGGCCTGGGGTTCATACCCATGATTGCGGTGAACCTGGGCAACGCCTTCATCGGCCGCTGAACCGGGGCGGGCGTTTTTCTATGAAGGCCTTCATGGTCTCGGCCATGTCGTCCGAGGGCAGAATCATGGAACTGCGGGCGGCCACATACTCCAGCGAGTCGGCGATAGTCTTGCCACGCCCGTAGTTGAGGACCGCCTTGGAACCCTGCACCGCCAGGGGGGCGTTGGCCGCGATCTTGAGCGCCATCGCGTGGGCCCCTTCCAAGAGGGCGGCCTGATCCGGGTAGAGCCGGTTCACCAGGTTGATGGCCAGCGCGCGCCTTGCATCCAGGGGCTCGGCCGTATAGGCCATCTCGCGGGCGAGGCCCTGGCCCACGATATGCGGGATGCGCTGCAGGCTGCCCACGTCGGCGATGAAGGACACCGCCGTCTCCTTCAGGCACAGCGTGGCGTCCTCGGTAGCCAGCCGGATATCGCAGGCCGAAGCCAGGTCGAGCCCGGCGCCGATGCACTTGCCGTGGATGGCGCAGATCACGGGCTTGGGGCACCTTTCCACACAGGTGATGCTCTCCTGCAGCTGCATGACGACATGGAAGAGCTCGGCGCGGGCCGAGGCGCTCAGGTCCCAGTCCTTCAGCGAACGGTACTCGCCCGCCATGCCCAGCAGGTCGATGCCGGCGCAGAACATGGGGCCTGCGGCCTTGACGATCACGACCCGGACTTCAGGGTCGGCCGCGATCGCGGCAAAGAGGGGCACGATTTCGCGCCAGGCCTCCACCCCCATGGCGTTGCGTTTCTCCGGCCGGTTGAGGGTCACAAGGGCCACGGGGCCATTTTTTTCCACCAGATAAAAACTGTAGCCGTCAGTCATGATGGGTCCTTTCACCCTGCGCGGTACGGGCAACGGCGGCCGTGGCAGGGCAGACGGCGGCGACGGGACCATGGCGCACCAGCCGCCGCCGTCAGGCTTGGGCCTTTATCGAATCAGGGTCCGGGCGCCGATGATATGGCTCTTAGCATCCGCGCACATGCGTTGGAGCACCTCCTGGCAGCTCAAGATCTCGTGGATGTGGCCGATGCCCTGCCCCACCATGAAGGGGGCGTTGTCCACCTTGCCCGTCTCCCAGGCGTCCTTGACCCGCTGGCCCGAGATCAGGGGGAAGAGCTCCGCCAGGCCGCCGCCGCTCGCCTCGATGTCCAGGATCTCCCGAATGAGACCGTTCTTGAGTGCCCGGCCCTGCATGCCCAGGGATTTCTGACCGAAGAGCACCGTGTCGATCTCGGTCTTTCTCACGAGCTCCTGCTTGATGTTGGCGTGTACATCGCACTCGTGAGTGGTGAGGAAGCGGCTGGCCATCATCACGCCCTGGGCGCCCAGGGTCAGGGCCGCGGCCAGACCTCGGCCGTCGGCGATGCCTCCCACGGTGACCACCGGGATGTCGAGCATATCCACCATGCGCGGGGTGAGCACCATGGTGCCCACGTTGTCCTGGTAGGGGTGGCCGCCAGCCTCGAAGCCCAGGCAGTAGACCCCGTCGTAACCCGCCTTCTGGGCATGCAGGCCGTGCTTCAGGCAACCTACCTTGTGAAAGAGTTTCACGCCGGAGCGTTTGAGGCCCTCGAGGGCCTCCAGACCGAGGGCCTTGTCGAGGGGCGCGCCGGAGACCTCCATGCCGGCGACCTTCTCCTCGGATGCCACGCGCACGTACATGCGGTTCATCTCCTCGGTGATGCGCACCGAGGGCATGAGGGTGAGCCCCAGCATGAAGGGCTTGTCGGTCAGCTCGCGCACCCGCGCGATAGCGGCGCGCAAGTCCTCCTCGGTCTCGTAGTTGCCGCAGGTGAGGTTACCCAGGCCGCCGGCCTCCGAGATGGCCGCACACAGTTCAGGTTTGCACAGCCACATCATCGAGCCGCAGATGATGGGATAATCGATCCCGAACATCTCGGTCAGTTCAGTTTTCAGCATGGCGTTCTCCTTGTTTGTCAGGTCTCAGACCTGAGGTCTCAGACCGCAAAACTTGCGTCTGCGATCTCGAGGATGGACATGTCGCCGCTCTTGATGGACCGGATGGTACCGTCGATCTCGGGCAGCACGTTGCGGATGAAGAAGCGGGCGCCCATGAGCTTGCCGTCATAGAAGGCCGCATCCTTATGATCCGTGATGAAGGCGCCCCTGGCGGCCAGATCATGGGGGTCGATGCCCTTTTCGCTCAAGAGGGCCTCGAACTTGTCGGAGGCGATACCGGCCTCCCACAGGAGCAGCCAGGCCGCGACGACCTTGCCCATCAGCATGAGGAAGGGGTAGGCGTTGTTGATGGGCACGAGAAAGTTGCCCTCGCGCGCCGACTTGCCGAAGAACATGGCTACCTCTGCCAGGGCATTCACGGCCGACTGCACCTCGCAGGCCATCTCGCCTACCACGGGATTGCCGCTGTAGCGGTTGACGGTGGCCCCCATCTCGCCCAGGAGCGTCATGAAGTAGGCCCCCTTCTTCATGTTGAGCTTGCGGCCCACCAGGTCGAGGGCCTGGATGCCGTTGGCGCCCTCGTAGATCGAGCCGATCTTCTCGTCGCGCAGGAACTGCTCGAGCGGGTATTCGGAGGAATAACCATAGCCCCCCAGGACCTGGATGGCGGTCTCGCACACGCGGAAGCCCATATCCGAGTTGTAGGCCTTGCAGATGGGGGTCAGGATCTCGAACAGCCCGTTCCATTTGGCCTTATCTTCTCCACTCTCGGCGGTGGCCGCCCGGTCCAGGCAGCAGGTCGTGAAGTACATGAGGGCCCGCATGCTATCCACCTGGGTCTTCATCCACAGCAGCATGCGGCGCACGTCGGCGTGCTGGATGATGGGTACGCGGGGTGCTTCGGGGTTCTTCATATCCATGAGCGATGAGCCCTGCAGGCGTTCCTTGGCGTATTGCAGGGCATGCAGGTAGGCGATCGACGAGGCGGTGAGCCCCTGCATGCCGACACTGATGCGGGCGCCGTTCATCATCTGGAACATGATCTTCATGCCGGCGCGCTCCTCACCCAGGAGCTCGCCGTAGCAGGCCCCCTTGTCGCCGAAGTTCAGCAGGCAGGTGGAGCTGCCGTGCAGGCCGAGCTTTTCCTCGATGCCGGCGACCTCGTAGTCGTTGCGCTTGCCTAATGTGCCGTCTTCATTGATGAGGTACTTGGGCACCAGAAAGAGTGAGATGCCCTTGGTGCCGGCCGGATCGCCCCCGATGCGCGCCAGCACGGGCTGGATGATGTTTTCGGCCAGATCGTGGTCGCCGGCCGAGATGAAGATCTTGGTGCCCTGGATCAGGAAGGTGCCGTCGGTCTGCCGGATGGCACGGGTGGTCAGGGCGCCGACGTCGCTGCCCGCGCCGGGCTCGGTCAGGGCCATGGTGCCGGCCCACTGGCCGCTGAGCAAGGGGGGGAGGTACCTGTCCTTCTGCTCTTGCGTGCCGTATTCCTCGATCAGCTCGGCCGCGCCCTCGGTGAGCCCGGGGTACATGAAGCAGGCGAAATTGTGCAGGAACCAGTCCCAGCAGGCCGAGCGGATCACCACCGGCAGGCCCTGTCCGCCAACCTCGGGCGCGTTGCACATGGCCATCCAGCCGCCCTCGCCGAAGAGCTTCCAGGGGCGATGGAAGCAGGTGGGGGCATACACCTGGCCGTCCTCGAGCCGGCAGCCTTCCTGATCGCCTGCGGCGGTGGTGGGCAGCAGCTCATTGACGGCGAATTTCTGGGCCTCGGTCAGGACCATGTCGAACATGTCTCTGGAAAAGTCCGCGAATTTGAGGCTGTCACAGAGCTTTTCCACTTCGAGCATCTCGTGCAGCACGAAGAGCTGGTCGCGTTCCTCCAGGATCAGGCTAGCCATTGATGACCTCCTTCATGTCGTGTGAAGCATCTATATCTTGGGCCGGTCTCCAGGCCGGTTGCCAGCCCCTGCGCAGCAGGCCGGAGGCGATGGCCTCCTCCCTGAGCTGGTTTCTGAAATCCGGGTGGGCAATCTCGATCAGGGCGTTGACCCGGTATTCGATGCTCTTGTTCTTCAGATTGGCAACGCCATGTTCGGTGAGGATGTATTCCACATCGGTCCTGGGCGTGGTGACAATGGTGCCTGGCTCGAGGGCGCTCACGATACGGGTCTTGGGTTGGCCCTTGCCGGCCCCGGAGACGGAGTTGAGCGCGATGAAGGCCTTGCCGCCTTTGGAGTAGTTGGAGCCGCGTACGAAGTCCACCTGACCGCCGGTGCCGCTGTACTGGGAATAGCCGATGGTCTCGGAACACACCTGCCCGGTCAGATCCACCGTAAGCGCCGAGTTGATGGACATGAAGTTGTCGATCTTGGCGATATTCAGGGGATTGTTCACGTAGGAGATGGGGTGGAAGTCCACGGTGGGATTGTGGTCGATGAAATCGTAGAGCGCCTTGGTACCCACGGCGGCCCCGGCGATGGTCTTGTAGGGGTGCAGGGTTTTGCGGCGGTTGTTGACCACGCCCGTAAGACAGAGCCCGATCATGGAGTCGGTCAGCATCTCGGTGTGGATGCCGAGGTCGTTTTTGTTGATCAGGGCCTCGCCCACGGCATTGGGGATCTTGCCCACCCCGAGC
>CAZUDI010000106.1:0-5668 GCA_964618975.1 uncultured Bacteriovoracaceae bacterium
TGGTAATAATAGGTATACTAAGAGATTGATTCTGTGAGGAGGAACAAGCAATGCGATACGAAGTCAAGCACGAGAAACTGAAGACCTGGGTAGATGAGATCGCCGATCTGTGCCGCCCCGAGAAGGTGCACTGGTGCGACGGATCACGGGAGGAATACGACCTGATCGTGGCGGAGATGGTGCAGAACGGGAACTGCATCCCGCTCGAGAAGAGGCCCCGCAGCATCCTGTTCCGTTCCGATCCGAGCGATGTGGCCCGGGTGGAGGATCGCACCTATATCAGCACCCGCCGGCAGATCGACGCCGGGCCCACCAACAACTGGATCGACCCGGACGAGCTTAAGAATACCATGCGCGGGCTTTATGACGGCTGCATGCGCGGGCGCACCCTGTACGTGATCCCCTTCTCCATGGGGCCCATCGGTTCACCCATCGCCAAGATCGGCATCGAGATCACCGACAGCCCCTACGTGGTCTGCAACATGATCGTCATGACGCGTGTGAGCCCCCGGGTGATCGAACTGCTGGGAGAAGACGGCGAGTTCATCCCCTGCCTGCATTCGGTGGGGGCCCCGCTGGCGCCGGGACAAAAGGACGTGCCCTGGCCCTGTGCCCCCATGGAGCAGAAATACATCAGCCATTTCCCGGATGAAGACCTCATCTGGTCCTTCGGGTCGGGCTACGGCGGCAACGCCCTGCTGGGCAAGAAGTGCCTGGCGCTCAGGATCGCCTCGGCCATGGCGCGCCGGGAAGGCTGGATGGCCGAGCACATGCTCATCCTGCGCCTGACCAACCCCGCGGGTCGCCAGTTCCATATCGCGGCGGCCTTTCCCTCGGCCTGCGGCAAGACCAACCTGGCCATGCTCCAGCCCACCATCGAGGGCTGGAAGTGTGAGTGCATCGGCGACGACATCGCCTGGATGAAGATCGGTCCCGACGGGCGGCTGTATGCCATCAATCCCGAGAACGGCTTTTTCGGCGTGGCCCCGGGCACCTCGTACGATTCCAACCCCATGGCCATGGACACCCTGCACGAGAACATCATCTTCACCAACTGCGCCCTGACCGACGACGGGGACATCTGGTGGGAGGGTATGGACGGCGCGAAACCGGCACATGCCATCGACTGGAAGGGCCGCGACTGGACCCCGGACTGCAGTGAACCCGCCGCCAATCCCAATGCGCGCTTCACCGCCCCGGCCGCCCAGTGCCCCATCATCTGTCCCGACTGGGAGAAGCCCGAGGGCGTGCCCATCGACATCTTCGTCTTCGGCGGCCGGCGCGCCGGCGTGGTTCCGCTGGTCAACGAGGCCTACAACTGGGATCACGGCGTCTTCCTGGGCGCCACGGCCTCGTCGGAGACCACCGCCGCCAACATCGGCGCCGTGGGCAACCTCAGGCGCGACCCCTTCGCCATGAAGCCGTTTTGCGGCTACAACATGGGCGACTACTTCCAGCACTGGTGTGAGATGGGCGACCGACTGGGCGGGATGGCCCCGCGCATCTTCTACGTCAACTGGTTCCGCAAGGATGATTCCGGCCGTTTCCTGTGGCCCGGCTTCGGCGAGAACAGCCGCGTGCTGAAGTGGATGTGCGAGCGGGTCGAGGGCCGGGCCGGGGCCCGCGCGACCCCCATCGGGTACCTGCCGGAAGAAGGCGCCCTGGACCTGGAAGGTCTCGATATCCCCCCTGCGGATATGGCCGCTATCCTGGATGTGGATGTGGAGGCCTGGAGGGCCGAGCTCCCCGACATCGCCAGGCACTTCGAGCAGTTCGGTGAAAAACTCCCTGAACGCATGCAGATACAGCTCGACGAACTCGCCCGGCGACTCGTTTAGCTCACCCGGGAGACGCCGGGCTACCGACCCGGAAACCTTTGTCTAGCTGGGGGCCGCATTCACCGCCACGTGCGGCGTCAAGGGCCCCCAGGATTCATCCCCATGGTACCGCACGCTACGGCAAAGATTTGCCCCTTGGTGCAACCCCCCGCTTCAGGCACAAGCCCCTGACTCAGGGCGGGGTCGCCGGCGCAGGAACCTGGGTACGGACACTGCGCCGGGATCCCAGGCCCCCGGCGGAACGCTCCCGGAGGCCTGAGGTCCCGGCGCACCCGGAGCACTTGCCTCAGGCGATGAGCTCGATGCGATCGGGGAGATCCAGCTGTTTGTGGAAGAAGCGGATCGCCCCGAGGGGGATGATGTAATTCTCCTCTGTGGCCACCGCCCGGCAGATGAGGAAGTCATCCTGGACCTCCTTCGTCTCCAGCACGATGTCCTCGAACATAAACGTCTTGACATTGTTTGAGAGATACTCGGTGAATCGCATGGCGGCGCCTCCTTTCATCGCTATGAATCGCCTTCCCTTGGCCGCTGGCGGCCGGGGGTAGTCCTTCCGGGACGGGCACTTAAACATGCATAGGGAATAATATATGTCTCGGTAACGGGGGGGCAAGCAGAGAACCGGGGCAGGTGCGTATCGCGGAGGGTCTCCATCCCCGCCATGATAAGTCTCAGGGGCGCCCAAGGGCTGGTCTGCCGGCGACTGCGGAGAGGGTAGTGAAGTGCTATGGGCCGCATTTCTGGCGACAGGGAGTTTTCAGGGAGGGGCCGGGAGTCTGTCCATGATCGGGAAGCTGCCGGGGGATCCCGATGCGGGACAGTGACGATAATCTGTCATTCCGGTATGTTTCAGGAAGCGGGTCCATGGGGATGTGCATGCAATGGCCCTGGGAAAGCGCGACCGAGAAGGCCTCTGGCGTCCAGGGAACGTTGTCTGTGAAATACGGGGCTCATGTCCGGCGGGGCAAAAATCGATAAGGTATGCATCGGGAGGATCCGGTGGATACTACAAGAAACGACATCCGGCACCCGCGGCACAGGGCGGGGCATCAGGGCAACGGGCAACACGGCCGAGAGATCTGCCCCCCCGGAATACAGGAAGAACCCTTCGCCCCCAAGGCACGGGCCTACGACTGTATGGAAACCTTAAGTGCCCTCTTCGGGGATACCGCTCGATCGCTGGATGAAGTCATGGAGGACCTCGTGCAGGTGATTCCGCGTGCCACGCGTTATCCGGAAGCGGTCTGTGTGAGGCTCGTCCTTGGCAACCGGGAGGTGCGGACACCTGGTCGTGGCGAGACGCGATGGATCCACACGCAGACCCTTGGGGAAGCACAGGGGGGGCTCGGTTCCCTGGAGATCGGCTGCCTGGAAGGCGATCTCCAGGTTCTTGAGGACCTTGGCCTGGAACCCGGACTGCCGGGGCTGATCGCCCGGCAACTGGAGTGCTTCATCGCCGGCAGGGAGCACAATCAACGGCTGCGTCGCTACCGTTCGATCATCGCCACCATCAGCGATCCCTTCTATATCCTTGATCGGGAATATCGCTACCGGATGGTCAATGAGGCCTTCTGCGATCTCTACCAAAGACCCCGCGCACAAGTGATCGGGCGGCATGCCGCGGAACTCGTGGGGGAAGATGATTTCACGTCCAGATACCGACCCTGCCTCGAACGCTGTCTGGCCGGGGAGCGGGTGGATCTCGAGGACTGGATCGAATTTCCCGCTGTCGGGCGCCGGGCGATGATCAAGAGCTATTTTCCCCTTGTAGACGAGGGCGGCAAGGAAGTGACCGGCATCGTGGTGACCACCTGCGACATCACCGAGCGTAAACGCATGGAGGAGGCCCTGCTCGACTCGCGGCAGCGGCTGGCGGATATCATCGATTTCCTGCCCGACGCCGCCTTCGTGATCGACAGCCAGCGGCGGGTGATCGCCTGGAACCGTGCCATTGAACGCATGACCGGGGTCGCCAAGGATGAGATCCTCGGGAAAGGCGAGGGAGATTATGCGGTGCCCTTCTACGGCGGGCGGCGGCCCTTGCTGATCGACCTCGCCCTGGGCGACGACCCCGCGGGCCGGCCGCTCTACCACAATCTCGAGCAGAAGGGCGATGCCATCTATGCCGAGATGTCCACCTCCAGGCTGCCCGGGGGGCGGCTGACCTACCTGTGGGGCAAGGCGACGCCCCTGTACGATGCCGGGGGCACCGTGGTAGGCGCCATCGAGACGATTCGTGACATTACGGAGTTCCGGCAGACCCAGGAGGCCATGTTCAGTACCGAACAGGCCCTGCGGGCCAAGTCAGATCATCTCGAGGAGGTCAACGTGGCCCTCAAGGTGCTGCTGGATAAGCGCGGCGAGGAACAGACCGAGCTCAAGGACCGTATCGTATCCAACATCCGGGCCCTGGTGGTGCCCTATATCGAGCGCCTGGGCGCCTCACATCTCGGCGCCGAGCAGCAGACCCTGGTGGAGATTCTGCAGGCCAATCTGGCCGACATCGCCGCGCCCCTGGCGAGCACCCTGTCGTCTGGCTATTACAACCTCACGCCCATGGAGATTCGAGTGGCCAACCTGGTGAAGGAAGGCCTGAGCATCAATGAGATGGAAGGGGTGCTCTGCCTTTCACGGCATACGATCGTCCGCCACCGCTACAATATCCGCATCAAGCTGGGGCTGAACAAGACCAAGACTAACCTGCGGACCTTCCTCATGTCCCTCAAGTGATTGCTAATATGTATAGCAACTATATCGCAATTAAAGCGCAGAAATTCGGGTTAATCCTGCACCGGAAAACTCCGATGGAAGGTGTATGCGCCCCGGGGGTATGCCCGCGGCATTCGGCCCCGGGACATCCTGCAGGCCGCCAGTGGCGGGGAAGTTGGGCAGAAGTGATGAGAGTGATTACAATTCCCTTTATGAGGATGAGCTGAACGGCAACAAACAGAAAGGAGAGGCTATGTTCAAGAATCTTAAACTAGGGAAAAAACTTGTTTTGGTGGGGACGGTCATCATGCTCATCCCGCTTGCCACTGTGGGTTACATCGCGGTCAGCAAGGCCACCCAGGGACTCGTTATCGTGGAGGACGAAGGGCTCACCGGCATCAGTCAGGCCCTGGCCGACGGCGTGGACCACGCCTTCCGCGGCGAGATGAAGGTCGTCACCGACCTGTCCGTGGGGAGTACCACCGTTGCGGCCGTCTCAAAGGCGGCATCAACGGGCGCCACGGGCGCCGCGAACGAGATCGCCGCGCTCACGCAGAATCTCACCACCTTCATGCAGACCAAGGGCCTCAAGGAAGGCTATGACGGCGTCTTTGTCGCCGGTATGGACGGTGTGGCCTACGCCGACGGGGTTGGCGGCATCTATGTGGGGGCCTCCGTAATCGACAGGGACTACTTCCAGGGGGCGCTCTCCGGCCAGGTCACCATCGGCCGGCCGGCCTTCAACAAGGTAACCGGCGAGCCCTTCGTGGGCGTCGGCGCGCCGGTGCGCGACGCCAGCGGCAGGGTCGTGGGCGTGATCGCCACGCTGGTGAAGATCGGATACCTCAACGACCTGGTCGCCTCCACCAAGGCGGGCCAGACCGGCTATGCCTTCATGGTGGACCGCGAGGGCATCGTCATCGCCCACCCCAACAAGGAGCACATCCTCAAGCTCGATGCCAAGGGTCTCAAGGGCATGGAGGACTTCGTCGGCAAGATGCTCGCCGGCCAGAAGGGGGTAGAGCATTACGTGTATGCAGGCGAGGCCAAGACGGGCGCCTTCGCTCCGGTGAAGCTCACCGGCTGGAGCATAGCGCTCTCCCTGCCGGACGCCGAGTTCC
>CAZUDI010000107.1:0-5618 GCA_964618975.1 uncultured Bacteriovoracaceae bacterium
CCGGAGGCGGGAATCGAACCCGCACGAGGGCAAGCCTCTTCGGATTTTGAGTCCGACGCGTCTACCAGTTCCACCACTCCGGCACAATCACCCTTCCCTATCAAAGGTGTGCGGGTTTTGCAAGCGGCTTGTCAGAGGGCGGAAAGCTCGCGCTCCGACCCGCTGCAATAATAGATGCGGTTCTTGCCCTGCTCCTTGGCGATATACATGTTGCGGTCGGCTCTCTCGAGGAACAGGGAGATGTTCTCGCCCTCGCGGTACTGGGAGATACCCAGGCTGATGCTCATGTGTACCTCGGTGCTTCCATCTGGCAGGATGACGGCCTCGGCAAAGGCCTTGCGCAACCTGTCCGCCACCGCAATGGCCTCCTGTCCCGTGGTTTCGGGCAGGATGACCGTGAACTCCTCACCGCCGTAGCGGTAGGCACTGTCCATCTCCCGCTGGCAGGCCAGGATCGTCGCCCCCAGTTGCTCGAGAACCTTGTCGCCCTGGAGGTGCCCCCAGGTGTCGTTGAAGCGCTTGAAGTCGTCGATGTCCATCAGGATGATGGACAGGGGGGAGTGGTAGCGGTCGGCCCGGGCGGCCTCGTTCTTCAGCTGGCTGTAGAAATAGCGCACATTATAGAGCTTGGTGAGCTCGTCCGTGATGCTGAGCGCCTTGTACTTCTCTTCGCTCTTTAAGAGGGCCTCCTGCACGCGCTTGCGGTCGGTAATATCCCGGATGATCGCCATGGCCGCGTTGTCCCCCCGGTAGAGGATTGTCCCGGAGGAGATCTCCACATCCCTGAGGGAACCGTCCTTGCAGCGCAGCCGCACCTCGAAGGTGTTGGAGACCGTCTTGCCGCGGTCGATGGCCTGCAGGCGCTCCTCAAAGACCTCCATGGATTCGGGGGTCACGATCTCCTTCAGGGAAAGGTCCTTCATCTCCTCGGGGGCATAGCCGGAAATGACCGAGACGGCCTTGTTGGCGAACTGCAGGGTGTCGCCCTGATAGATGATCACCCCGTCCTTGGCGTATTCCACCAGGGCCGCATACTGCGACTCGGATTCCCGCAGGGCCACTTCGATCTTGCGCCGCTCGGTGATCTCGTGCTTCATGTTCTCATTGAGCGTCTTGAGCTCCACGGTGCGTTCCTCCACCTTCGTCTCCAGCTCGGAGTTGAGGGCCTTGAGCCGCAGGCGGTAGTCCAGGATCTCGCGTGAGGTGTCATACAGGGTCAGCGCAATGTCGCAGAATTCCCGGTCGATACTGCCCGAGATCAGCCGTGCCGGCTGGGATTCGCTCAGGAGCGCTCCCGCCTGCTGCACCTCCCGCAGGGGACGGCCGATGGCCCGGCCGATCAGGATATAGAAGAGAATCGCGACCAGCATGGGCAGGACGATGGCAAAACCCACTTTGGCTGCCGCCGGGAGCCCATGCTGCGTGGTTGTCACCCCGTAGCACAGCACGATACTGATGAAGAGCAGCACAAGGCAGTAGACGGCCTTCATCATGAGGCTCGCCGCGGCGTGGTCGCCGCGCAGGGCCTCGCGCTCGGCCAGCAGGCAGCGCGCCTCACGGCGCAGATCGTAGGTGAGCATCTCGGTGATGAGCTGGGTGAACATGAGATAGAGCACGGCCGCAATCAGTCCCCCCGCAAGGATATACAGGCCGTTGGACCAGTTGCGGGTGACGAGCACCTCCTGCAGGAGGGCGATCACCAACACGCCCCCGCCCAGGATGGCCGCCGTGGCCGTGTTGATGAGGGGCAGGCGGTCCAGGCACGCAGAGACCTCTATGAGCACGGGGGTGGGGGTGTCTGCGCCCAGGGAGGTCCCGCTCAGGGTGTCATTCAGTACGCGCAGCGGCTTCAGTTCCCAGCGATCGCCCCACAGGCGTGGCAGCCCGAAGAGCAGGCCATGCACGAAGGCGGCCAGCACGACGAGCAGGGTGCACAGGACGATATCCTGCATCAGGGCCGCCTCTGAGGCATAATCCACCGTGACGGCCATGAAGACGATGCCGATCATGGCCGCGCCGCCCCCGATCAAGGAGAACAGGGACAGGGCAAAGGTATAGCATACCCGTGCCGCGACACACTCAATGAGGGTCCTCGTTAAACTGCCTTTCACTTTCATAATACTTGTAAGGTATTATCGACCGGATCGCATCAATCCTTAAAAATAATCCGCATGATTATCTCATCGACGCCGCTAAGCGGCGCGAACAGGGCGCTTACGGCCTGAGCGACCCTTCGCCCGCGGTCGGGCATCTTTTGCCCCCGTCGGGCGGCCAAGCGGCTCATCGTGGGTATGACCCCCAGGGCAAGCCCAGGACACTGCCTGCCGCTGCAAGCAGCGGGGAAGTTGACCCTCGCGAGCTTAAAGCCTCAAGCCCGGACACGGCGCAGGGGGGGCCCCGGCTTAATCAGAGCCAAGCGCTGCTTAAGTCCTCAGGCCGTGGGCGTCTCCTCCAGCCGGGCATACAGGCGCTCGCTGAAGGTGATGGTGGGCCAGGCCAGGAAGCCGCAGACATACTTGACGAGCGCCTGGCCCAGAATGGCCGGCCAGATCCAGCCGAAGGCAATGGAGACAAAGAGCAGACTATCGATGGGGCAGGAAAAGGTATTGGATACGGCCAGCCGCGCCTTCAGGGAGGAATTCTTCATCAGGCTGAACACCAGCCAGTCGAGCGCCTCGGACCCGAGAAAGGCCACGCCCGAGGCCAACGCCACCTCCCAACTGAGCGCCGTCGTGAGGAGCGTGCTCACGAGCATGAAGTACCAGACCCTGTGGCCCCAGAAGCGCTGCACGAAATCCCGCACCGAGAAGGTCAGCCCGATCCAGAGCGCACCGGCCGGAAAGGTCAGCCCGCAGACGGTGATGATGCCGAACCAGATAACGAACAGGTTCCCGAGCAGGATGCTCCCCATATAGAGCAGGGCCGTCAGCCAGCGGGCCGCCTTCATGTCCATAAGCCGTCCTCTTGTGCCGAAATAAGGTCTCCGCTTCACGCGGGTGGTCTGCATCTAAGCGGTAAGAGGGCATTTTGTCAAGCCCGGCCTCAAATCGAGCCGCCCTTGCCCGGAAGAGGCCATCGTCGTGGTGTCAACCACAGCCTCCCTGTTCGCAGCCGGCAGGGCGTTTTCACGCGGCGATCAGGCGCCCCATACCCAGAGACAGGCAACGCGCCTCCCGCAGACCGGCGGGCGGCACCAACCCGGACGCAAGCGTCCCGCGCCTGAGGCTGACGTTCACGGTGGTATCCCCCCCACCTGCTTCACAGGATCCTTTCTCGCCAGGATGCTCGCGGTCATGGGCGGCAAGGCCTGGCCGGTCATCACCTGCGGATTCCCCGCCGTAGGCAGGTCGATCACGGTCGGCCCTGTTCTGGGATAGCGACATGCTCTCCGGCAGGCTCATTCCGGGCACGGCAGCCAGCGCCATCTCTCTCCCCGGCACCGTCTTTTGGGAAACGTGCGCAGGCAAGCAGGGACGCGCGCCCGTGTGACCTCACCGCAGGCCGGGGCGTGGGACTGCCGGTGAGCGTAACGGCCCTGAGCTGCATCGGAAGAGACGCCTGCGCCACCGGGCATGCCGGTACCCTGCAAGGCGGCGTGCAGCGCGCCGGCTCGGGCTCGCCCAAGAGGGCAAGCAGCAGATACAACGAGGCCATCCCGGCCATAAATACGATCAGAATCCGCGTATGGAGTCCTGCCATGACGATCTCCTTTCCTGTGTATAGAAAGGATGCTAGCATGGCGACGTTCCACATTACGGAACGACAAAAAGATTGTCCGCAAAGGATGTGCGATGCCCGAAAAATTGAGCCCCTATGCAAGCTACGGCGAAAAACTCATCCGGCTCTTCGCCCGGCTCCTGTTCACCGGAAAGGCCTACTCCCTGGGCGAACTCAGCCGCAGCCTGGGGTGCTCCAAGCAGACCGTGCTGCGGCTCATCGAGGATATCCGCCGCTCCTTCGGGGCCGAGATCGAGGAGCATACCGAGGGCCGGCAGAAGTACTACCGCATCCGGCGTCACCTCGGCAGCCTCCCGGCCATGAGCCTGAGTTACTCCGAGATCGAGGTGCTGCTCATGTGCCAGGCCTTTGCCCGGCACCTGCTGGGCCGCTCACTCTTCGGGGAGGCCACCGCGGCCCTCGAAAAAAACCTGGCCCTCATCCGCCCCGGTGGCGCGCCCGAGATGACCCACTTTACCTCATACACCCCCGGCAGTATCGACTACAGTGCGCACGAGGCCAGTATCCGCACCCTGCTTAACGCCATGGAGCAGCACCTGGTCTGCACCGTAACCTACCGTTCCCTGACCGCCTGGCGGGCCAAGACCTTTTCCATCATGCCGCTGAAGATCTTCTCCCACCACGACACCGTCTATCTGTGCGCGCGCTATGCCGGCAAACCGGGCCAGCCTCACAGAACGCGGGAGTACGACCCCCTGCTCGCCATCCACCGTATCCGGGGGGTAGAGTTGACCGATAGACCCTTCGTGTTCCCCCCTGATTTCGATTTCGAGCACATCTTCAACCGCAACTTCGGCATCATCAAACAGGCCGCCTTCGAGGTGGAGGTCGAATTCAGCGCGCAGGCCGCCCGCTATGTTTCCGAGCGCACGTGGAGCCCCGACCAGAAGGTGTGGGAGACCCGGGACGGACGTGTGCGCCTGATCTTCAGCGCCTCGTCCCGGTCGGAGCTCCTCGCCTGGCTACTCTCCTTCGGCGCTGAGGCCCGTCTGATCCGGCCGGCGGAACTCATCGACGAGATCCGGGAAACCCTCGCGCGCATGCAGCGCCACTACGCCCCCGGCGCGTGAGGATATCCCGGGAAACCTATCCCCTGTGACGGCCCGGATCCGTGCTGATACCTTACCTGCCTTTACGTGCGGCGTTTCTTCAGGGCGGAGCCGCCCAGGTAGGCCTCCTGGATGCGCGGGTCCTGCCGCAGCTCCGCGGCCGGGCCGCTGGCGGTCACCCCCCCGTTTTCGAGCACATAACCGCGGCTGGCGATGCCAAGCGCCTTGTGGGCGTTCTGTTCGATGAGCAGGATGGTGGTCCCCTGCCGGTTGATGGCGGTGATAATCTCGAAAATCTGCTTGACCAGAATGGGGGCCAGCCCCAGGGAGGGCTCGTCCAGGAGCAGCACCTTGGGGTCGCTCATCAGCGCCCGCCCTATGGCCAGCATCTGCTGCTCCCCGCCCGAAAGCGTGCCGGCCAGCTGCCGCCGGCGCGCAGACAGTACGGGAAAGAGGTCGAACACACGCCGTTTGGCCTCCCTGAGCTCGCGCCGCTGCTTCCGGCGCGTGTAGGCCCCCAGATTGAGGTTCTCATCCACGCTCAGCGTGGCGAAGACCCGCCGACCCTCGGGAGACAGCGAGATACCCCTCAGCACGATCTGGAAGGCGGGCACGGCATTGAGCCGCTGTCCCTCCAGGGTGATCGTGCCGGAGCTGATGGGCACGAGCCCGGAGATGGCCTTGAGCAGGGTGGACTTGCCGGCGCCATTGGCCCCCAGCACGCTCACGATCTCGCCCTGGTCCAGGTGCAGGGAGATCCCCTTGAGGGCCTCCACCGCCCCGTAGCGCACGACGAGATCCTCGATGCTCAGCAGGTACGCCACCTCAGTC
>CAZUDI010000108.1:0-5548 GCA_964618975.1 uncultured Bacteriovoracaceae bacterium
TGAGGACCAGACCTTCTTCCCCGGTCAGCGGGGGGAGTACCCGGAGGACCTCGAGACCTTCCGCACTACATCCAAGGGATTCGAGGTCTTCCTGCGGCCCATCAGGATCTGTGACGAGGGTCTCCTGAAGGATTTCGTCTACTCCCTGTCCCAGACGACCCTCTACCGCCGCTTCTTCGCCCCCGCGGTCGATCTCCCCCACCGGGACCTGCAGCGCTTTGTGGTGATCGATTATTCCCGCGAGATGGCCATCCTGGCCGTGCGCATACACGGCACGCGCGAGGAAATCGTGGGCGCCGGGAGGTACCGCATCAACGACGACGCCCACACGGCCAACCTGACCCTGGTAGTCAAAGACGCCTATCAGAACCTGGGCATCGGTCGGGAACTGCTGAACTATCTCACCAACATCGCCAGAAGGAACGGCCTGCTGGGTTTCACGGCTGAGATCCTCACTGAGAACAAACCCATGCTGCACCTGCTGCGCGATTTCCGGCACAGCTCCCGGGACAACCAGGTCACGCGCTCCGCAGGCATCGTCTATGCCACCTTCACCTTCGCCCAGGACTAGGTGTGCCGCATGGGGTTACCACTCCCCATCTTGGCAGACAAAACGCGTCGCCTTCTTGAGGCTCGGGATTTTCAGAGGCAAGAGATGGGCCCCCGATGAGCACTCCCGGCTGGGAAGGGCGGCCAGGCCGCCTGTGCGTCTATCCCGCAGCGCACCCTGAAAGGCTACAGGGGGTGATCATTCTTTTTGATTCTTGATTACATCGGGATAGTTCTTCGCGAGGCATTCGGGACAGATCCCGTGGGAGAACTGGGCCTCGGAATGCATTGAGATGTAGGCCTCAAGCCTCTGCCAACTCTCCGAATCGTCCCTTATTCGGTGACAGAAGGAACAGATGGGGATGATGCCCTGCAGGGTCCGGATGTGGCTATGGGCCTCCTCGAGCTGCCGGATACGCCGCGAAAGGTCTTCCTGCAGGGCGATCATGCGCTGGGCGGCCTTGATGCGGGCGAAGAGTTCCGCCTTCTGAAAAGGCTTGATGATGTAGTCATCCGCCCCCGACTGCAGCCCAAGCGCGATATCCTCCACCCGGCCCCGCGCGGTGAGGAGGATCACATAGGTGAGTCCGCTAGGCCTGTCTGTCCGCAGTCGGCGGCAGATTTCCACCCCGTCCATATCGGGCATCATCCAGTCCAGGATTGCCAGGGCCGGCGGTTCCGCAGAAATCAGCCGCTGGTAGGCCTCGACACCCTCCCCGGTGGAGACGACCTCATAGCCCCACTTCACGAGCAGCATCTCGAGCTTGCGGCAGGAGACAAAATCGTCATCGGCAATCAAAATCCGCACAGTCTCTCCCTTATCTCGTGATCGTCCGGGATCGAGATCGCTTGAGAGATATCTTGCACCCCGTTGACACCCACGCGTCAATGGTGCAAATATCCCACGGGGCAAGGGAAGGCCGCGCTCAGAGCCCCAGCTTCTTCATGCGAGCATAAAGGGTGGTGCGCTTCATGCCCAAAAGCTCCGCCGCCCCCCCCCTGCCGTCGATCCTGCCCCCGGTGGTATCCAGCACGGCCTTGATATGCCGCCGTTGCACCTCGTCCAGGGTGAGCACCTCCGCCTGAGCGACCTGGTAAGGGTGCCCCTCAGGATTGCCGGGTAGCTCGAGCAGGAAGCCGCCATCCTTCGACAGGATCACCGAGCGTTCCATGATGTTCTGCAGCTCGCGCACGTTGCCCGGCCAGCGGTAGGTCATGAGGCGGGCCTCCTCGGCCTCGCTCAGCTTAAGACTGTGCTTGTTATAGCGCCGGGCATAAAGGGCCAGGAAATGACGCGCGAGCCTGACAATATCGTCGCAACGCTCCCTTAGGGGAGGGATGAGGAGCGGTACCACATTCAGCCGGTAGAAGAGGTCTTCGCGGAAATTCCCGGCGGCCAGTTCCTGTTTCAGGTCGCGGTTGGTGGCGCTCACCAGGCGAAAATCCGAGATCAGGGTGCGCGTGCCCCCCACCCGCACAAAACTCTTCTCCTGCAGCGTACGCAGGAGTTTCACCTGGACGGACAGGGGAATATCGCCTACCTCGTCGATGAAGAGCGTGCCCCTGTTCGCCAGTTCGAGCCGACCCGGTTTCTGTCGATCAGCGCCGGTAAAGGCCCCCTTCTCATGCCCGAACAACTCGCTCTCGATGAGGTTCTCCGGGATACTGGAGAATTCCACCGCCACGAACGGCCCCTGAGCGCGGGGACTCATGGCATGGATCCTGCGAGCCAGCAACTCCTTGCCCACCCCGGTCTCGCCGAGGATCAGGACCGGGGCCTCGGAGTCGGCCACCTGATCGGTCTGCTCCAGCAGGGCCCGCATGGGGGGGCTCTCGGCAACGATCGCATGCGAATAGCGTTCGGTGGCACTGGCCGATTCCTCGGTCGCCAGCGAGGTCTGGGCCTCGATCAGCCGGCAATAGCCCTCGATACGTTCGATATAGGAGCTTACGTGCCGCGCGATACGCAGCAGCAGGGCCCGATCGAAACGGTGAAAGTCCTTCTCGGTATAGGATCTCTCGTGATACAGCACCCCCTGGACGGAGCCCCTGAGCTCCAGGGGCAGGCACAAAACGGCCGCCTGCGGCGTCTTCTTCTCCGGGGAGGTATACACCAGGGGCTGATTACTCCCCAGCACCCGGGTTATCAGCTGCCGTTTGAAACGGAAGTCCTCCGCCTGGGTCTCCGCCCTGGACAGGTTATAGCCGGCCCTGAGCACCGGGCTGCGCTTGCCCCGCCCTTCGGCATACCAGAAGAGCCCCCCCCGTTCGGCGCCGAAGAAACGGCAGGTGCCGGCGATCAGGCGCGAGAGCAGCTCATCCTGGTCAGTGCTTGGCACGAACTCGTCGAGCAGGTCCATGAACTGGCCCAGCGCGGTCTCCCCCCGGGTGGAGTCCGCCATCAAAAACTCTATCCCCACGAGGGCCTTGAGATCGTCGGGAAAGCCGCTGCCCGAGAAACCGCTCATCCCCTCCCAGGCCTTGAGTGCCAGTTCGCGCGCGGCATGCTCGTCCTTCTGCACCAGCTTCAGGCGCGCCATCTCGATCCTGGTCTTGGCCAGTTCGATGGGATCGCCCGACTGCAGCAGATCGGCCTCGCTGGAGAGCAGCAGGGACTCCACCTCCCGCTGGTGGGCCCCGGATCTGCGCGCCTGCCGGGCGCGGATGCGCAGAAGTGCACCCCTTAGATTGAGGTTGGGGCCCTCGATAAGCTTTTCCATCTCCCGCTGGGGGATGTGTTCCGGCGCCGGGGTGTAACCGAGTTCGTCGTACCTGAAGACCATCTCCAGAAAGACCGGCCAGGTATACTGAGGTCCATAGGGCCAGGTATAGCGTTTGCCCAGGGTGGTGGGGATGAATCCGTGGGCGATCTCGGCCACCTTCTCCACATGGCCCTCGAGATAGTGATAGAGCATGACCCCGCGCTGGGTGATGTACAAGGCACGGTTGTTGTTCTGTTCGATGGCATCGTCGCGGGCCTTGATCAGGTGGGCGAGCGCCTCCCGGCGCTTGCCCATACGCAGCAGGACCAGCCCCAGCGAGGCCTGATACAGGGTGGCGTAGGTGTATTCGGCGTTCATCAGGGCCCGCCGCCAGCTCGCGTCGAGCACCCCTATGGCGCGGTGAAACTGCCCCAGGAGGGCCGCACTGTGGCCCAGAAAGATCGGAACGGCAAAATTGAACAGCAAGGAAAACAACTTGTCCTGTGCACCCTCCGCCTGCTGCATGGCCCTCTCGAAACAGTCCACGGCCTCACGGTAGCGGCCCTGGATGTAGTAGAAGATGCCCCGGTATTCCGCGGTCTGCTGGCGGATATCCTCATCCCCCAGGGATTCGACGATCTCGATCCCGGAGTTCAGGCAGTCAAGGGCCGCGGGAAGGCTGTCAGCCAGGTAGGCGAACATCCCGGACATAAGGAGTGTCAGCGCCAGGGAGCGCCGATCGCCGAGGTCCTCGGCGATCATTCGCGCCTTTGTGAGGAGCCGCGGGGGCTCGTCGAGGTTCGTTCCCAGCAGCAGGCTCAGCCGCGAGATGATCAATACCGCCGCCACATAGAGGCTGCCCTCGGCCGGCGACAGATCCCCGACAGGCAGACAGGCCACGGCAGACTCGAGCAGTTCCCGCGCACGCCCCATGTCACGCCGCGCCACGGACGCGAGCGCCTGTTCGTATGCCAGAGAGGCCGCCTCAAAACGCCTTCCGGCCCTCTCCAGCAGACGGGCCAGGGCCGGGGCCTCCAGACGGGACGTGAGACCCTGATCGGAGAGCACCTGCAGAAAGCCCTCCAGGCGTTCCTGCGTGAAGTAGTCCCTGAGCCTTGATGCGATCTCCGCGGGCAGGCCCTCCTTCAGACGCAGGCCTGTCTGGGGATCGCCCCGGGCCCAGCCGCACTCCCGGGTCTGGTCAATCAGATCGAATAGCTCTCCGGCCTCGAGCGGAACGAGCGCCGCGAGAACGTCTATGGGCGTGCTCCAGGAAAGGGTGTACATCAGGGCCAGGAATCCCCACTGGTCTTCGGAAAAATCCGGAATCGGGTCTTGCATGCGGCACCTCCCCGACAGATGCAGAATGATTAAGCCTAGTGGTATTGGATGTCCCCGTCAAGCCCGATGTCTCAATAAGGTCACTGCCGTCCGTCCATATCTGGTCATCTGGGTATTTCTTGATAACTTTAATATGTGTTTACAGGCTGTTGTATTGTTTGTGCCCTTGGCACACCTCCTGCTCATATCCTATCGGCATGTCCGGCACACCAGGCACCATGATTGCGACATGCACATCGAGTGCAGGAGGGCACCATATGAGTTGGCAAGAAGCTTACCAAGAAAAACTGATCTCGGTGGAGGATGCGGCAGCACTGATCGAGTCCGGGGACCACCTCACCATGTCTCCCGGCGGCAGCTGCCCCATAGATTTCATGTTGAAGCTCGGGGAGCGGGCCGGGGAGCTTGAGGACGTCACCATCACCTCGGGCCTGTTGTTCACGCCGCTGCCGCACCTCTATCGTCAATGCCGGGGGCATATCAACCATCATTCGGTATTCGTGGGGCCGCTGGAAAGGTTCTTTCTGGGCGAGGAGAACATCGAGATCACCTCATACCACTTCTCGCAGACCGACAACCTCTTCACGCAGGTCGTCACCCCCAATGTGGTGGTCTGGGAGGTTTCGCCCCCCAACGAGAAAGGCTACATGAGCTTCGGCCCCCTGGGCAGCTTCTGCAACGCCGTCACCGCCTCGGTGCGCTGCGAGAAGATCATCTGTCAGGTCAACCCCAAGGTGCCCTGGATCAGCGGCTCTCAGTCCCACATCCACGTCAGCGAGGTCGACTATATCTGCGAGGCCGAGCACGACCTGGCCCAGGCACCCTATGTGGCCCCGGGCGAGATCGAGATGACTATCGCAGGCTACATCAGAGACCTCATCCCCGACGGGGCCTGCATCCAGCTCGGGGTGGGCAAGATCCCCAATGCCGTGGGCGAGGCCCTGATCAACAAAAAC
>CAZUDI010000109.1:0-5510 GCA_964618975.1 uncultured Bacteriovoracaceae bacterium
AAAAGGAGGTTGTCCCTATGAAGATACTGGCACTCAACGGCAGCCCGACCATGCACAAGGGCATGACCCACATCCTGCTCCAGGAGATGCTCACCGGGGCAAAAGAGGCCGGGGCCGAGGTGGAAAGCGTCTTTCTGCAGAAGAAGAAGATCCACTACTGCCTGGGCTGCTACCGCTGCTGGCTCAAGACCCCCGGCGTCTGCGTGCATAAAGACGACATGCCCGACCTGCTGGAAAAGGTAAGGGAGGCCGATTGCGTGGTCCTGGCCACGCCCCTGTACGTGGACGGCATGACCGCCCAGACCAAGACCTTCATCGACCGCCTGATCCCGCTGGGCGACCCGCACTTCGAGCTCATAGACGGCCACTACCGCCACGTGAAGCGCTACGAGCACACGCCCGACCTGGCGCTCGTGAGCGTGTGCGGCTTCTACGAGCGCGACAACTTCGACGGGCTCATCGACCACGCGCAGCGCATCTGCAAAAACCTGCGCTGCCGCTTCGCCGGCGCCCTGGTGCGGCCCTCGAGCTACATCTTCACCCTGGCCGACCTCCTCCCCGACGCCGTCGCCGAGATCCGGCAGGCCGCCCGCACGGCCGGGCGCGAGCTGGTCGAACAAGGCACCTTCAGCCCCGCGACCCTGGACGCCGTGGCCCGGGACTACCTGCCCAAGCAGGCCTTCCTGGACGGCTCCAACCGCTTCTGGGACGAGTGCATCGAGCGCGGGGTCTTCCCGCCGCTGGAAAGTGCCTCCTGAGACCCTAAGCATCAGGGGTCCGGGCGCTTCCCAGGGACCTGTCGTGCCGGCCGCACGGGCTGTCCCGGGTGGCCGGACTCCACGGCGCCTCTCCCGGCTGGGGCTCCTGGCAGCGCTCCTCCTGGCGCTGGTGCCGGATATCGCAGGCGCCCTCACCCCGGAGGAGGTCCTCGTGGTGGCCAACCGCCGCTTTCCGCACAGCGTGGAGCTGGCGCGCCACTACCTGAGCGTCCGGGGCATCCCGCGCAGCAACCTCGTCAGGCTCTCCCTGAGCACTGAGGAGTCCGTGGGCCGCAGCGCCTACGAGAGCACACTGCTCGTGCCGCTGCGCGAGGCGCTGCTGAAGAAGGGCCGCCTGGGGCGCATCACCTGCCTGGTGCTGATCAGGGGCGTGCCGCTGAAGATCGCCCCCGAAGAAGCGGCCTCCGCGCCCTTGAGCCCGCAGGACGATACGGCCGCCTCGGTGGACTCCGAGCTGGCCCTGGCCCTGTGGGGGCCCTACCCCCTAAGGGGCTGGATCCCCAACCCGCGCTGCCAGGCAGGCACATCCGCGGGTCTGCCCGGGGAGCGGGTGCTCCTGGTGGCGCGCCTGGACGCCCCCACGCCCGCGTGCGTGAGGGGCATGATCGACGCGGGGCTGCAGACCGAAAGGACGGGGCTTGAAGGCGTGGCCTACCTCGACGCCCGCTGGAAGGCGCGGTCCTCAGCGGCGCCGTCCCCGGCATCCGGTGCGGCACCCTCCGGTGAGCCACCCGCGGAGGACGCAGGCGCGGCCTACCGCCGCTACGACCTTTCCCTGCACAAGGCGGCCATAACCCTCGGTTTGCGCGCGGCGCTGACCGTGGTGCTCGACGAGCGCCCGCCGACCTTCCCCCCGGCGTCCTGCCCTCAGGCGGCGCTCTACTGCGGCTGGTACAGCCTGGGAAGGTATGTGGACGCCTTCGACTGGGTGCCCGGCGCCGTGGGCTACCACATCGCCAGCGCCGAGTGCGTGACGCTGCGCGACCCCGAGAGCCAGGCCTGGTGCCCCCGCCTGCTCATGGACGGTGCCTGCGCCACCCTGGGGCCGGTTGGCGAGCCCTTTGTGCAGGCCTTCCCGCTGCCGGAGCGCTTCTTCGGGCTGCTCGTCGAAGAGGGCGCCTGCCTGGGGGAGGCCTACCTCATGAGCCTGCCATACCTCTCGTGGAAGATGGTGCTCTTAGGCGACCCGCTCTACCGGCCCTTCGCCGGGAGCTGAGTTTCCTGGCGTTCGATGACGACCTCGCAGAAATCGTCCCCGTGGTTGAGGTTGCGGGTGTGCCGCACCTCAATGTCAAACGCAGAGCCGAAGAGGCCGCGGGCGATGCCTAGGTAGGTCTCCACCGTGGCGATCCCGCAGTCGGCCACCCCGGCGCGGGCGATGGCCCGCTGGGTCTCGCAGTCGGTGACCCGGACGGTGATGCGCTCCCCCTCCACCGCAATGCTGCGCCCCTCGACCTTCATGACGCGGTAGAAGATCTCCAGGGCGTCCAGATAGCCCTGGGGCCAGGTGGGCTCGGAGATGACCTCGGTACGCAGGAGTTTGGCGAAGGTGTAGGAGAAGCGCTTCCAGGCCTCCACATCCAGCCGCCAGGCCTCCTCCACCCCCAGCTGCTCGCTGAGCGTCAGGAACCAGGCCCCGTCCAGGCGCACGAGGGCGGATCCTGCAATCTCCAGGAGCCGTGCGCTCGAAATTTCCATTGCGTAACCCTCCCCTTGTCCTTTTCCCGCCCCACAAGTTCAGCCGGGGGGCGCAGGCGCTCGCCATCCCGTCAGGGGCAGGCACCCCGGGGCAAACTTTTGCCCCTTACTGCCGCCGCAAGCGGCGGGGAATGCGACCCTCAAGCCATTAGACCCCGGGGCCCTGAGACGGGCCCGGCTTCCCGCAGGGTCGCATGCCTTGGCGTTTGAGGGCGATATGGACCGTGTTTTCCACCGCGCAGCAGACCGCTCCCCGGGCGTCGACGAGCTCGATGGGGAAGACCCGCTCGATGAACGCCTGCGTCGTGAGGGCCTCCCGGATGGACTCGAGCTCACCGGGGGGAACGCGCACCTGAGCGCGCAGGGTGCCCCGGCCGGGCTTGAGGAAGCGCACCGTGGAGGCCTTGAGCGCCACGAAATAGCCCGGGCCCAAGAGCCTGATCAGCATGGCCCCGCCCAGACCCCCCACGGCGCTGTACATACTGCCGCCGTAGATCTCGCCGCGGACGTTCAGGTTGCGCAGGCGCCTAGGCAGCTCGATGTGCATCTCGCTGCCGTCGTCCGCCAGATAGGTGATGCGCGCCCCCGTGGCACGGAAGGCGGGCACGTGGTTGCAGAGCCTCCTCAAAAGCCTGGACCGCCAGGATTCATCCATGCGCACCATTTTAGCATTGAACCCCGGCAGCGGAAAAGGGAAATATTCAATCATTTCAAACAAACCCGTCTGGAGTCTCCTGCTCCCTCCCGACGGCGACCAAAAATCATGGGGATTACCCCAGGGCAAGCCTGAAGCCCCTGCTTTCCGCTGCAAGCAGCTTAGAAATTCGACCTATCGCCATTAAAACCGCCGTTCATCCCTCGCCGTCACGAGGGGATTACGGCACACGTTACGGCCCCGCCGCCGGAAGGGGGCCTTTCCCCCGCCCTTCCGGCGGCGGACAAAGCGTGCTACAATTCCCTGCAAGGATAAATGCGCATTTTTCAAGGAGAGAATCTATGCATGTGATTGCGGATCTGTGTCTGATCCCGATGGGGGTGGGGGTTTCGGTCTCCCGCCATGTGGCGGGCTGCCAGCGGGCGCACACGACTCGGGGGAGAGGCGGGAGGTGGAAAAAGGCCGCTGCGCCCCGCACAGGACGCGCACGCGGCTCCCTTCAGACCCCGGGGAGGCACGGCCATGGCCTATGACAGCGACACCCTGGAAGTGCCGTTGCTGAGCGGGGGTCTCCCCGGCATCGGCGGCCGGATCAAGCACTGCCCGGAGGATTTCGTGGTGGAGGAGATCCCCCTGTACCCGGCATCGGGAGAAGGCGAGCACATCTACGTAAGCCTCACCCGCAAGGGGCTCGCCACGCGCACCCTCCAGCAGCAGCTCGCATCCCTCTTCGGCCTGAGCCCCGCCCAGGTGGGCGTGGCCGGCCAGAAGGACACGGACGCCGTCAGCACCCAGACCTTCTCGCTGCACCTGCCCAAGGCCGACCTGGAGCACGTGGAGCGCGCCATCCGCGAGACCCTGCCGGTCGAGGTCCAATGGGTCGAACGCCACCTCAACAAGCTCAGGACCGGGCACCTCAAGGGCAACACCTTCCGCATCCGGGTGCGCGACGTCGTACCGGACGCTCAGGCGCGCGCCCAGCCCATCGCCGAGATCCTCCGCGGCAAGGGGCTGCCCAACTTCTACGGCCCGCAGCGCTTCGGACCTCAGGGCTCCAACATCGAACGCGGTCGCCGGCTGCTTGTGGGCGAGGCCCGCGCCCGGGGCTGGGAGCGCAAGTTCCTGCTCTCGGCCTATCAGTCCTTCCTCTTCAATGCCTGGCTGGCGCTCAGGATCAGAGACGGCCTCTATGAAAGCCTGCTCGAAGGCGACGTGGCCAAGAAGACCGACACGGGCGGCATGTTCGTGGTAGAGGACCTCGCGTGCGAGAGCGCCCGCATGGAAGAAGGCGCGATCGTCTACACCGGGCCGATCTTCGGCTTCAAGATGCGCGCCGCCCAGGGCCGTGAACAAGAGCGCGAGGAGCGCCTGCTTAACGAATATGGCATCCGCCCGGAGATGCTGCGCCAGGCAGGCCTCGAGGGCAGCCGGCGCGAGGGGACCATCCGCCTGGACGACCTCGCGCTGACCCCCCAGGGCCAGGACCTGCTCCTGGAATTCAGCCTGCCCTCCGGCAGCTACGCCACCGTGGTGCTGAGGGAATTCATGCAGCAGGACCCCCCGGATGACGGTGCGGCCCCCGCATAGGCCCTCAGGCCAGAGGCGCGTGCGGCCGATGGAAAGGGTTATGGGGCCCGGCCTGCGATACATCGCCGCCATCAGCGTCATCGTGCTGCTCCTGTGGGGCTGCGCGGGCCGGCAGCCTGTCTCCAGCAGCGCACCGGAGGGCCTCAGACGTCTGGGCTTCACCATCCAGGTGGGGGCCTTCACCCAGGTCGACAACGCCTGGCGCCTGACGCAGGCCCTGGAGTCCCGGGGTCTCGACGCCTTCTACTTCCGCCACGCAAGCGGACTGTACAAGGTGCGCTTCGGCAACTACCCCACCCTGGGCGCCGCCCTGGCCGCCGCGCGCGCGCTGAAGGCGGCCGGGACCATCGCGGACTTTTACATCATCAACCCCGGGCAGTACCCCCTGGCCGCGCAGCCGGGCCGGCCGGCGTCGCGGCTGCGCGAAGACCTCGTGCATACGGCCCGGGGCTTCATCGGCATCCCCTACCGCTGGGGCGGCACCTCGGTTAGGGACGGCTTCGACTGCAGCGGGCTGGCCATGGCGGTCTACCGCCTCAACGGGCTCGACCTGCCGCGCACCTCGCGCGAACAGTACCGCGCCGGACAGCGCGTGCCGCGCTCACGTCTCAAGAAGGGCGACCTGGTGTTCTTCGCCACCGGGCGCTCCAAAAGGGTGAGCCACGTGGGCATCTACACCGGGAGGAACCGCTTCATCCACGCCCCGGGCAAGGGCAAGCACATCTGCACCAGCTCGCTTTCCAGCGATTACTATCGCACGCGCTACGTGGGTGCGAGGACCTATGTCCGCT
>CAZUDI010000110.1:0-5186 GCA_964618975.1 uncultured Bacteriovoracaceae bacterium
CCGCATGGATGTCGAGAACCTCGCGGTGAAACAGGCCGTGGTCTGATGCGGGGGCGGCGCCTTGTCCAGTCCCTGAGCCTGGCCCTCTTCCTGGGGCTGCTCCTGGCGGCGGGATCGCCGCTGTCTCAGTATCTGCCGGTGCGGCTCTTTCTGCGGCTCGACCCCCTTGCGGGGGTGCTCACGTATCTGAGCGCACGCACGTTTGTTCCCGGGCTGTGGACAGCGCTGGTGCTCCTGGGCCTCACGCTTGTCTTCGGGCGCTTCTTCTGCGGCCTGGTCTGCCCCCTGGGGACATCCATCGACGCAGTAGACGCCCTGCTCGCCAGAGCGCGGCGCACGCCGCCCCCGGAAGGTCTGCGCCGCGATCAAGGGGATGAACCCCAGGGCAAGCTTTTGCCCCTGCTTTCCGCCGCAAGCAGCGGGGAATTCGACCTTCGGGCCAATCAGGGGCATGCATCCCGGGGCAAGTTTCTGCCCCTGCTTTCCGCCGCAAACGGCGGGGAATTCGACCTTCGGGCCATTAAATACCTGCTGCTGATCTTTCTGCTGGGCTGTGGTGCGCTGGGGGTCTCGTACGCCCTTCTGTTCGCCCCCCTGGCGCTGGCCGCGCGCCTGTATGTCCACATCGTGCTGCCGGCCCTGAGCCTGCCGTTCAAGGCCCTGCTGGGCCTCCTGCGGCCCCTGGCCTTGCTGCCCGGGCTCGGGGGCCTGGCCTATGTCCAGATCGATCCCCCGCGCTACGCCCTGCAGGGGTTCACCCTGCTGTGGCTGGGCGGCATCTTCGCCGCGGGACTGGCGGCCCCGCGCTTCTGGTGCCGTTATCTGTGCCCGGCGGGCGCCCTCTTCGCGCTCTGCTCCCGCCGCCCGCGGCTGCGCCGGCGGGTAAGCCCGGCCTGCACCGGCTGCTCCCGGTGCCGGGAGGCCTGCCCCATGCGGGCCATCGGCCCCGACCCGCGCCAGGTCAACCCCGCCGAGTGCATCGCCTGCCTGACCTGCGTGGAGGTCTGCCCGGAAAAGGCGGTGCGCTTCGCCCTTGAGTCCCCCGACCCAGACCGGCCGGAGGCGGGGCCTCCGCCCTCCCCGGGCGGGAAGGCGTGCGGGGGGCTCTCGCGCCGGGCGCTGCTCGCGGCCTTCCTGGCGGGTCTGGGGGCGGCGCTTGTCACCCTCACGGGGCTGAAAAGCCCGCACGGGAGAGGTCCTCTGGGCCGCATCGTGGATCAGGCGCTGATCCGCCCGCCCGGGGCCCTGCCCGAACCGGACTTCCTGGCGCGCTGCATCGGCTGCGGGGCCTGCATGCAGGCCTGCCCCACCAACACCCTGCAGCCCCTGGGGCTTGCGGCCGGGATCTCGGGCCTTTTGAGCCCGGTTGTGACCCCCCGGCGGGGCCCCTGCGAGACCGCCTGCACCCTCTGCGGCAAGGCCTGCCCCACCGGGGCCCTGCGCACCCTCGATGCCGGTGAAAAGCTCTGGGCCAAGCTCGGCACGGCGCATATCGTAAAAGAGCGCTGCCTGGCCTGGGAGTATGAACGCGAGTGCCTGGTCTGCGACGAGGTCTGCCCCTACGGCGCCGTGGAGCTGCGGCCGGAGAATGGGCGGGTGGTGCCCTTCGTGCGGGAGGAGCGCTGCAGCGGGTGCGGCTTCTGCGAATACCACTGCCCGGTGGAGGGGCGCTCGGCCATCGTGGTGACGCCCATGGACGCCCTGCGCCTGGAGACGGGCTCCTACCTTGAGGTGGGGCGCGCGCGAGGGCTGTCGCTGGAGGTCGGTCCGGGCGCCGCGGCCGCTGATGGGCAGGGCGCCTTCGAGGGGGGGCTGCCCCCCGGTTTCGAGCCCTGAAAGACCCGCCCCCCGCAGGGGGGTGTTGCTTCCTGCCATCTTTGATGCGAGAATACCGGTTATGCAGATGCGATTGTCCCTCCCCTGCCCCGACCGTCCCCGCAGCCCGAGGCTCACGGGCGCCCTGGCGATGCTGCTGGCCCTGGGGCTTTTCGCCGCCGGCTGCGCCGGGGGAAGGCCCGCAAGCGGCCTACCCGCCGAGTCGCTGCTGCCTGGAACCTTGCCCGAGATGAACACGCCCGGCTACTGGATCGGGCGCCATCCCGATCCGGATCGCCTGATCATGACGCCCGACGAGATCGCCGGCCTCAATGCGCGCATCATAAGCGAGCTCAGGACCGTCCGGTACATCCCGGCCTATGCGGAGGCCTATCCCGGGGAGATACTGCAGGAGGCGCTCGCTGTCACGCTCGAAGGAGTGCGCTCCAAGAACTACCTCCTGCTGGACGGGCGGCGGCCTTCAGACCGCTTCTTCGAGGCCATGGCAGACAACCTCGACTCGAAGGCACTGCCGGAGGCCCTTCCCGTACGCTTCGGCTTCACGGTGGGGCCCGCCAACCAGCGCGTGCTGCCCACGGAGGTGGGCCTTTACACGCCGAGCCTCAATGCGGGCTTCGACCGGCTGCAGAACTCCCTCCTGGACCTCGCCACCCCCCTGGCCGTGCTGCATGAAAGCGCCGACGGTCAGTGGCTCTACGTGGTGGCGCCCCTGTGTACGGGCTGGGTCAAACGCACGCAGGTGGCCCTCTGCAGCCGCTGGCAGCTCGAGCACTTCCTTTTCTCCGAGGATTTCGTGGTGGCGGTGAGCGCCAAGGCCGACCTCTACGCCGACCCGGGGCTCCGACGCCACTCCGGACACGTGCGCATGGGCGTGCGGCTGCCGCGCTGGCAAGGCGGCTCGCCGACGGTCGAGGAGGTGCTCGTGCCGGTGCGCCTTATGGACGGAGGCTGCACCTTCAAGACAGCCTACATGCGCCGCGAGGAGGTGCACGAAGATTTCCTGCCCTACACCGCGCGCCACGCCATCCACCAGGCCTTCAGACTGCTGCATGCGCCCTACGGCTGGGGCGGAATGTACGGCGAACAGGACTGCTCGCGCTTCGTCCAGGAGGTCTTTGCCTGCTTCGGGATCGGCCTGCCACGCAACTCGTCCCTGCAGGCCGAGGTGGGCCGCCTGAAGGCGGCCTTCGCCTCGGAGGCCCCGCGCCCGGCGCGCCTGGAGGCCCTGGCGCACGCCCTCCCCGGCATCACCACCCTGCGCATGAACGGGCACATCATGCTCCTCCTGGGCCTGGTCGACGGCGAGCCCTTCGCCATCCACGCCACCTGGGCCTTCAGCGAGCCGGCCTCCCGAAGCACCAACCTGCGGGTGGTCAACCGCACCGTGGTCTCGAGCCTGCATCTGGGAGAGGGCACGCCCGGCGGCTCCCTGCTGGAGCGCCTGACCACGGTCAGGGAGGTCCGGGCGGGGCCGTGAAGGCCGGCCCGGCACCGGGAACGTTGGCGGGGGACAGGCAATTCCACCATCAATATGAACCCCGGGGCACGCCTAAGGCCCCGGCTCGCCGCCGCCAGCGGCGGGGAATTCGACCTTCATGCCATTACGTGTCGTATAAACGTTTTCATCCCTGTTTATGATGCCGATTTTTGTGCTATAATCATTTGAGAAGGATCACCAGTCCGGCCCGGCTTGCGGATGTGCCTGAAAGCGTGGGCTTTTGAGATGAGGAGGAAGCCATGGAGCTGAAAGAAATCAAGATTGTCAGTCCGAGAAAGGCCGGCCGCCTGGTGCGGGCGCTTGTCGCCGCCTGCGTGGCTGTCCTTGTGCTGTCGCCTTTGGCCTTCGGCGCCTGGAGCACGGACCCGGCCGAAAACACCCCGGTGGTGGACCTCGCGGGAATCCAGGGAGGTCCCCAGGTGCTCGCCGACGGAGAAGGCGGGTACTTCGTGGCCTGGCACGACTACCGGGCAGATGACTACGACATCTATGCCCAGTACGTCGATGCCACCGGCAGTGCGCAGTGGGCTCTGGGGGTATGCACGGAGACCGGTGCCCAGGGCAACCCGCGCCTGGCCCTGGATGGCGCCGGCGGCGTCATCGTGGCCTGGGACGACTTCCGCAACGTCGCGTGTGCCGTCTATGCCCAGCGCCTGGACGCCGACGGGAACAAGCAGTGGGCACCCGGCGGCGTGGCCCTCATCGCGCGCGCCGGGGTGGTCGAGGCCCTGGCCGGGATCGTGGCGGACGCCGGCGGCGGGGCCATCGCCGTCAGCGCCAACGGCGCCCTCAATTGCATCGACGCCGACGGCGACCTCCCGTGGGCGGATGCCGACACCCCTGTGGCATACAGCGCCGCCAGCGCCCAGACGCGCATCGTCAGCGACGCCGACGGCGGGGCCATCCTCGCCTGGATCGAGAACGACGACGTCTACGTGCAGCGCTTCGACGCCGACGGCGACCCCCAGTGGAACGCGGGAAACCCCATCGACCTCTCTTCGGACTCGGACAACACCGGCCGGCCCGAGATGGTGGCCGACGGAGCGGGCGGGGCGATCGTGGCCTGGTTTTATGATAGTGCCATCGACGAGATCCGCTGCCGACGGGTGAGCGCCCTGGGTACGGCCCAGGGCTTCGGACCGGTCCAGGTGGCGGTCTCGAACGACATCGACGCCGACACCCACGCCATCGCCTCCGACGCGGACGGCGGCGCCTTCGTCACCTGGCTGCAGGACGGCGACCTCTGTGCCCGGCGCATCCTCGCGGGCGGGACGGCCGCCTGGGCCGCCCGGACGCTGACCACGGCCGGGGACGGCCTGGCCACCTCATCCCTGCCCAGGGCGGTGATCGAGGACGGCAGCGGCGGCTGCATAAGCGCCTGGCTGACCACCACGGGCGCGATGCGCTGCCAGCGGATCTCCGCCGGCGGCAGCGCGCTCTGGACGGCCGCAGGCGTTATCCTCTCGCAGACGGAAAACACCCCGGAGGGGCCGCGCCTGGCCCCGGCCGGCGGCGGCGCCGTGGCGGTGTGGGTTGACAATCGGGTCGACGACCCGGATACGAGCTACAACGTCTACCTGCAGGGGATCGACGCCGACGGGTCCCTGGGGGACCCGGACCCCGCGGCCTCGGCGGAGAGCGCGCCCTTTGCGTCCTCGGGCGGCGGGCGCTGCTTCATCGGTTCTGCCGGCGGGGCCCTGCCCTTCCCTCTGGTGGCCCTGTCATGTGGCGTAAGGACCCTTCGAAAATTATCAAGGCCTATGTGGAATGGAGCACTCAGGCACCCAAAAGGAAGGCCGTCGTCGTCTATGATACCATGTGGCACAGCACGGAGGCCATGGCCGAGACCATT
>CAZUDI010000111.1:0-4818 GCA_964618975.1 uncultured Bacteriovoracaceae bacterium
CTGCCACGTGGACCATATCGGCTCGGCCCGGGCCTTCCGGGATTCCTACGGCTGCCGGATCGTCGCCCACACGCTCGACGCCGTTGCCATCGAGAGCGGCGACCCCGTGCTCACGGCCGCCGGCTGGTACAACACCTGCCTGCCTCAGACCCCGGTGGACGTCCGGCTGGCCGGGGAACACGAGGTCATCTCTCTTGGCGGGAGCGATTTTCACTGCCTGCACACCCCGGGGCATACCCCGGGCTCCCTGGCGGTGTATCTGGACCGGGCCGGCACCCGGGTGCTCTTCGGCCAGGATATCCACGGGCCCTTCTATGAGAGCTTCGGCTCCGACATCGCCCAGTGGCGCACCTCCATGGAGCGCCTGCTCGACCTCGAGGCGGATATCCTCTGCGAGGGGCACTTTGGCATCTTCCGGCCCCGCTCGCAGGTCGAGCGTTATATCAGGGACTACCTCGACCGCTATGCGGAGGAGTATCCCTGAGGCCTAGCGCCCCCTGGCGCCGGCGACCCCGATGAAGCAGCGGGAGTCGTCCCCGTCAGCGGCCAGGGCGGCCGTGCCTGCAGAAGGGGTATCTTCGGCTCTCTCACGTGCCGCCTCTTCCGGTGCGGATTCTTCCGTATCCACCGGCTCGTCCGTGTGGGTGAGCAGGTAGGCGTTGGCGTCTTCGAGGTACATCCAGGTCTCGTTCTCGCCCACATCGTCCCTGACCCTGTCGAAGGTGAGCGTGGCCGGGTGGTCCGCGTCGATGACGATCGTGTTCCGGCTCGGCACCATCACCGGCAGGAGGTGGGGGAAGTCGGAGGCCGACAGGCTCACGCGGATGCGGTGCCCGGCCTTAAAGACATTGCAGGTGGGCCAGAGCTCCACGGCATACTGATAGAGGTCCCCGGGGACGATCTCTTGCTGGGGCTGCTTGTGGGAATAGTCATGGAAGGGGTCGTGGGGGACATAGTCCGCATCCAAGGGGTGCTCGTGCTCGCCTTCGGCTGATTGGGCCTCATTTCCCTGCGCGTCGCGCCGGTAGGGCCGGTGCGACGCGTTCAGCCATCCCGAGGTGATGTTGCGGGCCCGGCCGTCCGGGAAGACGTCGTTGAGCTCGCTGACCCACTGCACATCCTTCTGGATCATCAGGTCCAGCAGCATGTTCGTGTCGATGTCGAAGATGCCCTTGATCACCTCGCGGGTGCCCTCCAGGATGGGGGTCGTGACCGGGGAGAAGCTTGTCTTGGCCCAGAAGGTGAGCGTCAAGGGCCCGGTGATCTCGAAATCCTCTTCCAGGGCCGGCGTGGTGAAGGTCAGGCAGCCGAGCTCGTCGGCGCGTTCATCCTCGCCCGGGGTGAGCGGGTCGATATTCTGGCCGAGCAGGTACTTGGAGACCTGGCCTAAGAGTCCCGGGACCCCCATCAGCCAGCGCACCGCCGAGCGTGAGGTGAGCCCGTGGAAAAACGGCGGCGCGTGCACCAGCACGGGGTCGTCGCCGGCAAGGTCGAAGACCGAGGGTGTTTCATGCGTGAGGCGGTAGTTCAGGGGGGCGTTCAGGCTTGCGAACCAGTCGTCGGTGATGATCTCGGCCGGTGACTTGGTCAGGTGGAGGGTCGTCTCCCGGACGCGGGTCTCGGCCAGCGGCCACGACCTCTCCGCCCGCCAGCGCTCGGCCCCCATCACGAAGAGCAGGACCGGGAACTGCTCCAGAAAACAGTCTTCCTGGCCCTTGAGCTTCCAGTCGAACCAGCGGGCCGGGATTTCCTGGCTCATGAACATGTCGTTCAGGCCCAGGGCGATGGCGCCGCCGAGGTGGTACCAGGGCCCCATGACGAGGGCCTTGTCGGAAGGCGTATGCTGAGAGAGGCCGTAGGTGTAGTTGTTAAGCGTGCCCGGGGTGAAGATGTCGAACCAGCCACCCACGAGGAAGACCCCCATGCCAGAGGGGATGGAACTGCTGCCCTCAATGATCCCCGCGTCGGTATCCGTGGCGCACCACCCGCCCGAATAGCTGTCGTCCGGGTCGTCCTTGTAGGGGTAGGGCCAGTAGATCATGGGCGACTTGCGTTCGTAGAAGGGACCGTCCATGGAGTTTGTGTAGTCCATGATCCAGCCGATGTGGATCGGGAGCTGCTGGAGGTGGTTCAGCCACAGGGAGGTGGCCTCTTCCAGGGTGGCGAGGTCCGGCGGTCCGTCCTCACCCAGGTAGAGCAGGGGGGGCAGCATGGCCAGCAGGTCGACCCCCAGGAGCCATACGGGGATGAATTCGAGGTCCACGTTGCCGCCGTGGAAGACGATGTCGTGGTAGGGGTCGCTCATGGTGACAGAGGGCAGGATGGCCTTGAGGTGCGTGGGGGTGCCGCCTTCGTCCCGCTGTGCGAGGCCGGCGGTCAAAAGCTGGATGATGCCCATGTAGGAAGGCCCCACCATGCCGACCGTGCCGTCCGACCAGCCCTGCCGGGGGATCCAATGGTCCACGACATAGGCCGTGTCATGGTGCTCGGCCAGGTCGAAGGAGACCCAGGTGCCCTCGCGCCAGTCACCGGAGTCGGTCGAGGGCGAGGACCCGGTGCCGCGGATATCCACGGCCAGCACGTTGTAGCCGAAGTTGATCAGTCCCGCGCCCATCAGGATCATGAGCTCCCGGCGATAGGGGGTGGCCACCACGATGGTGGGTCTTCCCAACTCGGCCTCCCCATTCGGACGCAGCAGGGTGGCCCACAGGGTGACCGCCGGGATGGTCTCGGCGGCGTTTTGTCCTACGCCCTCGCGAGCGGGGATGGGGATGGGCACATTGAGGTCGAGGGTGACCCCGAAGATGCCCTTTTCGAACAAGCGGGCCTCGAGCGAAGAACGGGCCTGGGCATCCAGTTCGGCCGCGGAGGCGGCCAGGGCCAGGCACAGAATCCAGAGAACCGTCAGCAGTGTATTACGCATAGATCCCTCCTCGAAAAACAATAAATGCTCAGCTCAATTTCATGGGGTAACATGTTTCCTTATAGCAAAGATCACACCAACGGGGCGTTGACTTACTTGCCGTTATATCAATATACTGCACATGCAGCGGCCGGGGTTTCCCGGATTTAAGTGAAAAAGATTAGCCTTTCCCGGAAAATATCTCTCCGCTCTCGCCTGCGGTGATCACCTGCAGCAGGAGATAGGCAAAGGCGGCCACCACCAGGCCGTGGGTGATCTCACCCTGCGCGAGCATGGCCAGGACCCTCTCCAGCGGCACCAGTTCCACCCGGATGGCCTCGGTGGGATCGAGGTTCTGGGCCCCCGAGCACACGGCGGAACGCGCCAGGAAGGTGTGGCAGCGGTTGTTCTGGATGGCGGGGTTGGGAAAGAGCGTGCCGAGATGGACGATGTCGTCGCTGGTGTAGCCGGTCTCCTCCTGCATTTCCCGGGAGGCCGCCTGCAGGGGGGAGGCGTCTTCGGGGCCGATCAGCCCCCCGGGGATCTCCAGGGTCTCCTCCCGCACCCCGTGACGCCACTGGCGGATCATCACCACCTCGCCTGCGGGAGTCAGGGGAATGATGTTGACCCAGTCCTCGAACTCCAGCACCGTGAAGTCCCGGGTGATATCGTTGGGCAGAAAGTGGTAGGTGTCCTCTCTGAGGCCCACGATGCGGTTGCGGTAGGCGGTGCGCGTGTGCAGATATTTCCAGTACTGCTGCATGGCTGGCTCCCTGGATGGGGTGTTCCCCTGTTCGTTGGTCCCCTAGCTTAGCAGGAGACGCCTTTAATCTCAAGGCCGATACTCAGGGCAAAGAAGGGGCAAAGAAGCAAAGAAGGGAGCAAAGAAGGGGACGTCCGTGATATTTAGACATTTCAACTATCTACTTCATCATATTAGCTATGGCCTGATCCGCATTCCCGAATGTCCATATTTCATGGACGTCCTCTAGTTCCTAGTTCCTCGCGAGTTCCCTCCTATTTCCCTATTTCCTCTATTTCCTGTTTCCGGATCTGCTTTACACCCCGAGTTCTTTCTTTGTATATGGTCTTACGAATATAATCCCCCTGAAAAGGAGAACGTAATATGAAGAGGGTTCTTTTGTTTCTGGTCACCAACATAGCTGTTATCCTCGTGCTGAGCATTGTGCTGAACCTTCTCGGAGTCGACCGCATACTGGATGAAAGCGGGGTCGGCCTAAATATGTACAATCTGCTCGTGTTTGCCGCGGTGTTCGGATTCGGCGGGTCGTTCATCTCCCTTGCCCTGTCGAAATGGATGGCAAAAAGGCTCACCGGCGCCTATGTGATTTCATCGCCGAACAATTCTACAGAGGCATGGCTTGTGGAAACCGTGAAAAAGCTCGCTGCCGGCGCAGGAATCGGCATGCCGGAAGTCGCCGTGTTCGATTCTCCCGCTCCCAACGCCTTTGCAACGGGGATGAGCAGGGACAAGGCACTGATTGCGGTAAGCACAGGTCTGCTGCGGGTCATGAACAAGGACGAGATCGAAGCCGTGCTGGGGCACGAGGTCAGTCATGTGGCCAACGGCGACATGGTAACGCTCACCCTGATACAGGGCGTGGTAAACACGTTCGTCATTTTCTTCTCGCGTATCGTGGGGCATTTTGTGGACAGGGTGATACTGAAGAATGAAAGGGGACACGGCCTTGGTTTTTTCATCACCACTATCGCTGCCCAGATTGTATTCGGAATACTCGCCAGTATCATCGTGTTCTGGTTCAGCAGGCGCCGGGAGTTCCGTGCCGATGCAGGGGGCGCAAACCTGGCCGGCCGCTCCAAGATGATCTCGGCACTGGAAAAGCTGGGTCAGGGTAAACCCCAGCCCCTGCCCGAGCAGATGTCGGCATTCGGTG
>CAZUDI010000112.1:0-4371 GCA_964618975.1 uncultured Bacteriovoracaceae bacterium
ATAAAATCAACTTTAGCATCTAGGTTCAAAGCATTTTCTTTAGCTAAGTCTAAAGGCAAAGACATCCCGCGCGCCCTCGTAGGCGAAGCTTAAATCCCGTACCTCGATCAGGTCATCCATCCCTAGCCCTCCCTCAGGAGATAGGTGATGGGGATGGTGAAGGTCATGGGCTCGTTGCCCGGGGGGGGCGGAAAGGTGCAGCCCTGCACGGTGCTCAGGGCGGCCCGGTCCAGCATGGAGATCCCGCTCGAACGGGTGATCTCCAGCGCCTCGGCCACGCCCTGGGCATTGATAGTGAAGCGCACCACCACCGAGCCCTCGTAACCCATGCTGCGTGCCCGGCGGGGATAGGAGCGGTTGGCGTGGATGAGCTCGCGTACGCGCTGCTGGTAGATGAGCACCAGCCTCTCGCGGGCGGCCCGGGCCAGGGCCTCCGGGTCGGGCACCGGTGCAGGCGGGGTCTCTTCCACCACGGGTTCCGGCTCGGGTTCAGGCTCCGGCTCGGGCTCCGGTACGGGCTCGGGTTTGGGCTGCGGCTTGGGTTTCGGCTTGGGCTGCGGCTTGGGTTTCGGCTTGGGCTTCGGCTTGGGTGGCGGAGGCGGCGGGGTAAGCGGCGGCTCGGGTATCTCGGGGGAAATAAGCGTTACCTCAAGCGGGGCATAGTGCACCGGCTCCTCCCTGTGGGCCATGAGCAGATGGTTCACGCCCAGATGGATGCCCACCGAGAGCGCGAGGAAGAGCATTATCCTACTCAGTCTTCTCATCCGTCACTATGGATATCTTGAAAATCCCGGTCAGTCTGAGGGTGTCGAGCACCGCGATGAAGACCCCGTAGGGGCCCTCCCTGTCCTCGACGATGAGCACCTCCTTGCCGATGGGGATTTGCCGGATGTCCTCCAGGGTGGCGGGCACTTCGTCGATGCGGATCGTGCCGTCAGTGGCGATGGCGATGGTGCAGGGGTTGGTGTGATCCTGGGGGCGCGAGGTTTCGGCCTCGGGCAGGCTCAGGTCCAGGGTAGGCTGGATGTAGGAGGCCGTCAGGAGGAAAAAGATCAGCAGCAAAAAGACCACGTCCACCAGGGGCGTGATCTCGATGCTGTAGTCCTCATCCTTCTTGTTGCGGTTCAGCCGTACCATTCTTCACACCCAAAATCGAATATTCGGCGTTCTTTTCCACCATCTTCCCCACACGCACAATCTGGAACTGCAAAAAATGGTACATGAGAAAGGCGATGATGGCCACGATCAGTCCCTCGGCCGTGGTGAGCAGCGCCACCCAGATGCCCGAGGCCAACACGGCGGGCTTGACCGCCCCGCCCAGCATGGCGACCTCTTTGAAGGCCTCGATCATGCCCAGGACCGTGCCCAGAAGCCCCAACAGGGGCGAGACCGAATAGGCCAGACGCAGCAGGCCCACGCCCGAACCCAGGGATTCCATCTCCTCGTCGGCTGCATAGGTGACGAGATCCTCGAGGCGATGGCGGCCGAGATGGGTGTTGTCGGCGATCAGAGTGGCGATGCGCGCCATGATGCCCGCCCCTTTCCTCACCCGCAGCCGCTCGCGGTGGATGACAAAGAGCCTTTCGAGAAAGATGCCCAGGGTCACGATGGATATCCCGGCCAGGATATATCCGACGATGCCGCTCTTGTCCAGCCACTCCATGGTTTCTCCCACACCTCCCCTGAACAGAACCGCTTATAGCGGTTCTGTTCAGGGTTGTCTATGCTAGATGTGCTCTATAAAGCCTGATTACAGCCGCGCGGTGAACTTAACCGAATAGGTCCGGGCGCCCTGATCGTAGTTGTCCCAGTAATTGCGGTCGAACAGGTTGTCGATATTGGCGCTGAACTCGAAGTGCTCGCCACTGTAGCCGAACTGCAGGTTGGCGATGGCGTAGGCGTCATAGCCGTAATAGCAGTGGTCCAGATAGTCGGAGTTGTCGTCCTCGCTGTAGCGGTCGCTCACCTGGCGATAGATGATGTCCGTATAGAGCCCCTTGTACGTCAGGCCCACCGCGGCATTGGTGGTGATCCTGGGCACCTTGGTAAACTCCTTGCCGGCGAGATCCTGATTGGACAAAGAGCCGGCATCGGTGATCCTGGTGCGCATGCGGGTCTGATTGGCGGAAAGCTTGAGCCAGTCGAAGACCTGGTAGTCCAGGCCGAGCTCCCAGCCCTTGGTGTAGGACTCGCCCACGTTCTGGCACTGCTCGTCATCCTCATGGCCCGCGAGGTAGGGCACGTTGATCCGGTAGATCATGTCGTCGATGTGGTTGCTGAAATAGGTGACGCCGGCCGTGAGGTCGCCGAAGAAGGTGCGCTCGATGGAGCCCTCATAGGAGCGCGTGGTCTCGGGCTTCAGGTTGGGGTTGGGCAACGTGGACCCATCGGCCCCGCTGGCACTGGAGTAGGTGTACATGTCCCACAGCTCGGGGGCCCGGAAGGCGTCGCCGCCCGAGACGCGGATGACGGTGGCCTCGTCGGGCCGCAATACCACGCTCAGTTTGGGCGAGACATAGCTTTCCTTGGCATCGCTCAGCGGCGGCATGGTGTCTGAGGTGGAGAACAGCTCGGCATCGTAGGCCTTCCAGTGGTCATAGCGCACCCCGGCATAGAGGGTCAGGAAGTCGGCCGCGTCCCACTGGTCCTGCAGAAAGGCGCCATAGGTGCGCATCTTGCCGCGCTCCGTGTCGAAGTTGCTTCCATTCGACCGCCCCCAGTAGGAGCTCACGCGCTTCTGCGATCCGTCGACCCCGAGCGTCAGCGTATTGTCGAAGGGCAGGACGATGTTGGCCTGCGCATCGGCGTTGTAGTGCGAGTTGGGCCGGAAGGAATCGAACGGATGGGTCGGGCTGCGCTTCCAGAAGTCCTTGAAGTTGTCGGTCAGCCCGGCATGCACGATGAACTCCACGTTCTCGAGGGCCGTGTTGTTGTAGGTGACGAGGTAGTTCTTGGTCTCCTGCTGCTTGACATGGTAGGCCGTATCGTCGCCGTTGATGTCGAACTGGGTCTGGGGCTTCCAGTCCTTGGTGGTGTAGCCATACTTGAGGCCCAGGTAGGAATCCGGGGTCATGTCCCAGGTCAGACCGAGATTGAGGGCCTGGGACTCGATCGTCGAACGGCGGTAGCCGGTGATGTACGACAGATCGCCATTGGCATAATAGAACGGGATGCCGGCGGTTTCCCCATCATCATCAACGAGGAACTCCTTGCCGTCGGTCGTGATGGTGCGGAAACCAAGGTTGAGGGTCACATCTCCCAGCGGGGCCCCCAGGCTGACCGCGGCGCTGTCGGTGTTGTAGCTGCCGTGCGAGAGCGCGATCGAATTCTGGTAATAGTCACGGGTGATGATGTTGACCACACCGCCCATGGCGCCGCCGCCGTAGAGGGACGACATGGGTCCCTTGACCACCTCGATCCGCTCGATGTTCTCGGTGGGGATGGTCCACCACTGCACCTCGCCCTCGTAGTTGTTCATGATCTGGCCGTCCATGATCACCAGGTTCTGGGAATCGGCCGTGAATCCCCGCATCACGAAGCTGGGGTGCTCATCGCTAAAGCCCAGGATGCCATTCGAACGGTCGGAAATGACCCCCGGCATGGTCATGATCGCCTCGTCCACCGTGCGCACGTTGGCCTTGCGGACCTCATCGGCGGTCTTCACCTCCACGATGGCCGGGGCCTTCTCGGGGGCCTGCTCGGTGCGGGTGGCGGTGATCACCACCTCCTCGAGGGCCTCGTCCTTGGCATAGGCATAAGTGCCCAGGGTCAGAAAAACCAATAACAACATGACAACACTCTTTTTCATACCGCCTCCCCTTTGTGTTCTTTGATATATATACAACAGGCTACATATAAACCACCTGTCTTGCCTGTCAACAAGGATTATTTTTTATCCATGATAATCAATAGATTGCAGCGGCAACTTGATGAACAGCGATTTTTTTATCGTATCGGCGGCTGGTTTGCTCCCCAGAGCCCACCCCGGCCCGAAGAAATAGCTTGGTAGCCCCTGCCGGATGACAATCATGTGGATGAATCCCAGGGCAAGCCCTGGACCCGCCGTGACGCTGCAAGCTGCGGGAAGTTCGACCCTCAAGCGAGCTTAATGTCTGCCGACTGGGGATGCACGCCTTGCCCCCAAGTAACACCACAACCGGGGCCGAAACCGGCCATGTGCCCGGTTCAATCAAACCAGATGTATCGGAGGCCAACGCTGCGGGAGCAACCCCATCAGGACGGGCACCTTTTCCGGGCCCCCCTGTTCACGACAGCCTTGACTCGCCTGCGGGCTTGTGTTAGCAGAGAATCTCGCGTGGGGCCGTAGCTCAGTTGGGAGAGCGCTTGAATGGCATTCAAGAGGTCGAGGGT
>CAZUDI010000113.1:0-4278 GCA_964618975.1 uncultured Bacteriovoracaceae bacterium
TGATCGGCGAGGACATCGCCATCGAGATGGCGCTCGACCCCGACACCCCGCCGGTGAGGGCCGACCCGGGGCAAATCGAGCAGATCCTCATGAACCTGGCGGTCAACGCCCGCGACGCCATCCACGATCTCCACGAGCCCGGGGCCGAAAGGCGCATCACCGTCGCCACCGGTCAGGCCCTGCTGGACGATGCGTTTGTGAGCCGCCACATGGAGAGCCTTCCAGGGCCGCACGCCCTGATCACGGTCAGCGACACGGGGGTGGGCATGGCCCCCGAGATCGTGGACCAGATCTTCGACCCCTTCTTCACCACCAAGGCGCGCGGCAAGGGCACCGGACTGGGGCTGTCCACGGTCTACGGCATCGTCAAACAGAACGCCGGCAGCATCGCGGTGACCAGCGCTCCCGGCGAAGGCACCTCCATCAGGATCTACTGGCCGGCCACCCGCGAACAGGTTCGTGCCGACAGCGAGCCGCCGGATACGACCCCTGCCGCCGGGGGGGAGACCGTCCTGGTGGTGGAGGACGACGAGGCCGTGCGCGCCTTCACCGTCAGCGCGCTCGAACAGCTGGGCTACCGCGTGCTGGAGGCCGCCAGCGGCGAGGAGGCCCTGGCGCTCTTCGAAAAGACCGGACCCGGGGCGGTGGACCTGCTGCTGACCGACCTGATCATGCCCGGGATCGACGGCCTGGAGCTGGCCGCAAGGCTCAGCGACTGGCAGCCGGGCCTGAAGGTGCTCTACGCCTCGGGCTACACCAACCACCAGATCGTTCCCGGGGGGCCGATCCGCCCGGGGATCAACTTCATCCAGAAGCCCTTCTCGCTGCAGGCGCTCGCGCAAAGGATCCGCACCATCCTGGATGCACGGGCATAAAAGTGCTTGACATCTTTCATTAATTACCGATTGATAGGGGAGAGGTGCCGCCCGCGCCCTCGGCTGGGGCCGGGAGAGGGCGGCAAGCCCAGCACAAGACAGGTGGAAGACATGATCGCATATCAGCTGACCGTACCGGTGGAAAATACGCCGGGCAGGCTCGCGCAGGTGTCGCACATCCTGGCGCAGGAAAAGATCAACATCCGGGCCATCACGATCTCGTCCTTCGGCGAACGGGGCTTCTTCAACATCCTGGTGGACGACCCGCGTCTGGGACTCAAGGTGCTCACGCGCGAGGGCATCACGGCCCGCCTGAGCGAGGTGATCGCGGTGCTCATCGACGACCGCCCGGGCGGCATGGACCGCCTGGTCCAGCTGCTGGCCCAGGCCGGCATCAACATCGAGAACGCCTACGGCTTCGTGCTGGAAAGCAGCAAGAACGCGGTCTTCGTCATCGAGGTCAGCGACCTGGAGGCGGCGCAGAAGGTGCTCAAGGAGCACAAGTTCAAGACGCTCAGCCCCGAGGCCCTGGCCACCATCGAACCCTTCCACTACATGAAATACTGAAGACCGCCCTTCCCCGCCCCGCGGGGGCGCCTCAACGCAGCAGTCCCGGCAGGAAGAGCGCGATCTGCGGGAAGGGCACCAGCAGCAGGGTGGTGATAATCATGGCGATGAGCATGGGGATCACGCCCTTGAAGATCAGCCCCAGGGGCACGTCGCGCGCCACGCCGCTGACCACGTAGACGTTGACGCCCACGGGCGGGGTGATGACCCCGATCTGGGTGACGAGCACGATGATCACCCCGAACCAGATGGGGTCGTAGCCGAACTGGAGCACCACGGGATAGAAGATGGGGATGGTCAGCATGATCAGCGCCAGGGAGTCGATGAAGCAGCCCCCGATGAAATATACCAGGATAATCAGGCACATGATGAGCCCCGGCGCCAGGTTGACCCCCGAGATCCAGCCCGCAATATCGTAGGGGATGCGCGAGACCGCCAGGAAGTGCCCGAAGACGGTGGCCCCGGCCACGATCACCAGGATCATGCAGCTGATGCGCGTGGTCTCGAAGAGCGCCGCCACGAAGTCCTGCCAGCTCAGGTTGCGCCGGATAAGCGCCACGGCGAGCGTGGCGCAGGCCCCCACAGCGCCCGCCTCGGTAGGGGTGAAGATGCCGCCGAAGAGCCCGCCCATGACCAGGATGAAGATCACGAGCGTCTCGGCGATGCCGCTGAGCGAAGCGAGCTTCTCGCGCAGGCTCGAGCTGGGCCCGCGCGGGCCCAGCTCGGGCCGCAGCGTGGTCCAGATGAGGATGCTCACCACGAAGAGCGTTGTCAGCACCACCCCGGGCAGAAGCCCGGCCATGAAGAGCTCGCCGATGGACTGCTCGGTGAGGATGCCGTAGACGATGAAGATCACGCTGGGCGGGATCAGGATGCCCAGGCTGCCGCCGGCGGCCACCACGCCCGTGGCCAGCTCGGGCTTATAGTTGTAGCGCTTCATCTCGGGCAGGGTGGCCGCGGCCATGGTGGCGGCCGTGGCGTTGGTGGAGCCGCAGATGGCGGCGAAGCCGGCGCAGGCGCCGATGGTGGCGATGGCCAGGCCCCCGGGCAGGTGCCCGATCCACTTGTAGGCCGCGTCGAACAGGCGCGCGCTGATGCCCGAGTGGAAGGCCAGCTGGCCCATGAGCACGAAGAGCGGGATCACGGTCAGGTTGTAGGAGCCGAAGATGGAGAAGAAGTCCTTGGCCAGAAGGTTGAGGGCGGCGTCAAACGAGACGATGCAGCCGAAGCCCACCAGCCCGATGAGCGCCATGAGGAAGCCCACGGGCATGCGGCTGAAGATCAGGGTAAAGAGCGCGACAATGCCGATGATGCCGATCGTGGTGGCGCTCATTCGGGCTCGGCCCCCTTGAGCTGGCTGAAAGCTTCCGCCAGCAGCACCACGCACAGCAGACAGCACCCCAGGGCCACCCCGCAGACAAAGGGATAGGTGGGCATCTGCAGCGTGGCCGACACCTCGCCCGAACGCCTGAGCCCCACGGCATAGAGCGTGCTCTGCCAGGCCAGCAGCGCGAACAACGTCAGCCCCAGGAGCGCGTTGACGATGTTGACCGCCACCCGCGCGCGGCGCGGCAGGCGCTGCACCAGGAACTCCACGGCGATATGGCCCCGCTTGACCGTGGTGTACGGCAGGGAGAAGGCGATCACCATGGCAGAGGTCAGCGACACGATCTCGTAGGTGCCCGGGATGGGGTGGTTGAAGAAGGCCCGCAGGACCACGTCCAGGGTGGTGAGCAGCATGATGAAGGCCACCGCCCCGGCCGCGACCCAGTTGACGCGCTCGGCGGTGCGGCTTATCAGTCTCTCGATGCGCAGAAACGACACCATGGCACCCTTTCCTTGTCCTCGCAGTCTTTATGCGGGCATCCCGGGGCCGGCCCCGGGATGGTGCTTACCTTGCCCCGATCAGCTCCCGCAGCAGGGCCACGGCGGGCTCGGCCGCGATCCCGCGGGAGGCCGCCGCCTGTACATACTCGTCGATCACCGGCGTCACCGCCTGCTTCCAGACCTCGCTCTCGGCCGGTGTGAGCTCCAGGATGGTGTTGCCCAGCCCCTCGGTGAAGGCGCGGCCCTCGTTGTCGGCCGTGTCCCACACCTCGCCGTGCAGGGTTATCCACTCGGCGCTGACCTTATCGAAGGCCTGCTGCAACTCTGCGGGCAGGGCGTTCCACTTGTCCTTGTTCATGACCACGAACATGGTGGTGGTGTAGCCGATGGCGCGGCAGTTGGTGGTGTAGTCGATCACCTCGGCCTGCTTCCAGCCCTTGAGGGTCTCGATGGGGGCGAAGGTGCCCTCCACCACGCCCTTCTGCAGGGCCTCGTAGGTGCCGCCCTGGGGCATGGCCACCGGGGTGCCGCCCAGGGCCTCCACCACCTTGGCGCTCAGCCCGGTGGAGCGGATCTTCATGCCCTTGAACTGTGCCAGATCCTGCACGGGCTTCTTGGTGGTGTGCAGCAGTCCGGGCCCGTGGGCGTGCAGGTAGAGCACGTGCACGTCATTGAGTTCGGCCGGCTTAAGGCGCGTATAGTACTCGTTGACCACGCGCGTGGCCGCCATGCCGCTGGGGTAGCCCAGCGGCAGGTCGCAGGCCTCCATGACCGGGAAACGCCCGCGCGTGTAGGCGAAGCACGACATGCCGATATCCGAGATGCCGCTGACCACGCCGTCGTAGCACTCGTTGGCCGCGGTGAGCGTGCCGCCGGGAAAGACGTTGATCTTCACCGCACCATTGGTGCGCTTCTCGATCTCCCGCGCCCAGGCCTCACCCGCCTGGCACTGGGCGTGCTGCGGCGGGAAGAAGATGCTGTAGGAAAGCTCGACGGAGGCCTGTTCCGG
>CAZUDI010000114.1:0-4069 GCA_964618975.1 uncultured Bacteriovoracaceae bacterium
TCGATCGCTATGGGATCATCGATGTCTCCGCGCGTACATTCGGATTCACAGGCCCGCGGGCAGATGCGCCCGCAGACCGCCGGGAACGGGTTCTCCTTCTTGATGAGCTCGAGCGCCTCCCGGTAGCGGCCCTGGGAGGCCAGCTTGATGTAGCCCTGCACCGCGATGTGGGCCGGGCACTCCGCCTTGCACGGCGCCGTGCCGCTCGGCAGGACGTCCTCGCGCTTGGTGCGGTAGTCCATATTCCAGTTTTTCCTGGTCCAGATGTTTTCGGTGATGCGGGGAGGTTCGACGGGCTGCGGCAGGGGCGTTCTGGGGCAGAGCTTCTGGCCCAGCTTGAGCGCGTTGGTGGGGCAGTTCTCCACGCACAGTCCGCAGGCCACGCACCTGGCCTCGTCCACCTGGGCCCGGTAGTTGGAGCTGATCGCATCGGTGGCCCTAAACATGGTGGCCGCGCGCGAGGCAAAGCAGGAGCAGGCGCAGCAGTTGCAGATCGCGGTGGTCTCTTCCCGGCCGTCGATGTTGGTGATCTGGTGGAAGAGGCCCTCTTCCTCGGCCTTGTAGATGATCGCGTAGGCCTCCTCGCGCGTGATCGGCCGGGCGCTGCCGGCGCGGATATAGCATTCGGCGCCCTTGCCCAGCTTGAGGCACATGTCCTCTTCGAGGTGTCCGCAGCCTTCCCCCATGAGCCTGCGCGCCCGGCGGCAGGTGCAGTCCGAGGCCGCGAAGACATCGTATTTCTCCAGGTAGTAGGATATCTCCTCAAAGGGCACCCGCCGCATCTCGGCCTTGATGGCGCTCTCCACCGGAATGACGCGCATCGGGCCCTGGCCCATGGGCAGGAACGGGGCCAGCGGGGCGATCCGGATGCGCGTATACTCCTCGAAGGCCTCCGCGATCTGGGGATACCGCTCGCACTGCTCCCGGTTGCCGACCATCATCTCCATCATGCCCGGGGCGAAGACCTGCACATGATAGATATCCGAACCGTTCACGGTGTTGACCCGCACCACCCCCTTTTCCACCAGGCCGGAGAGGATCCGGCGGGTTTCTTCGAGCGGTTTGCCGCAGCGGCGGGCGATCTCGGATGCGGTTCTGTCCTTGCGCAGCCCCATCACCAGGGCCACGTCGGCCTCCGCATCACTGACGACGCATTCCAGGCACTTGTACTCGGGTGCGTCTGCATCGATCTTGAAGGCTATGGCGGAGGGGCCGCCGACCATTTTCGCGAGCTTGACAATCTTCTTCCTCGGTGCCGTCTTCTTGGGTGCCATGATGTCTCCTCCGGTTATTCCGTGATGTATTCTTCCTGGTTGCTCGTCCCGGAAGAGGCCCGGACCGGCCGGCCCCGGGCCTCAGATCCCCTTCCCCTCCTGGCATTTCACAAAGCGTGACGGCATGTCAAGCATATCCAATAAATCGATCTGATTCGGCTTTAAAATCATTGAGATATACAGGCCGGCCCCTTAGGGGACGTCCGGACGCCCCCCCTTGCCCATCAGATACTCGGCCACCGCCTGAAAGGCGGGCAACGAGGTTGGGTCTATCTTCCGGTTGCCGGCTGCGGGGAACGAGGCAAAGCGGACGAGGACCATCTCGGCGGTCGGATCGACATAGATGGTTTGCCCATGCACACCGCGCGCGGCAAAAGCGCCGTGCCTGTTGTGATAAATCCACCACATGCTGCGGTAGCTGCCGCCTGCGAGCGTGGTGTAGCCCGCTTTGGCAAAGGCCTGCCTGTCGCCACCGGCCCGGATATTTTCCACGACCGCCTTCGGAAACAGGCGTCGCCCATTGATCTCCCCGCCATTGAGCATCAGCAGGCCGAAGCGCCCCAGATCCCGCAATCCAGCGCTGAGTCCCCCGCCCGCGAAGGGTGTCCCCTTGGCGTCGACGGTCATGTAGGCATCCTGCTCCGCGCCCATCCTGCTCCAGATGCGCGCAGATAGCAGCTCGGCGATATCCTTGCCGGTAACGCGCGAGACAATCCAACCCAGCGCGTCCGTGTTGATGGTCCTGTAGCCGAAGGCCTCACCGTGGATACCGTCCTGCTTGACCGTCTGGAGATACTCGAAATATCCGTTGGGCCCCTCATATCCCCCGGGCTTCGGCAGCGGGCTGGCGGCCGCCGAATAGCCCCAGATGTCCGCCTGGGGATCGGCATAGTCCTCGCTGTAGTCGAGCGCCGTGGTCATATCCATCACCTGGCGTACGGTCGCGCTGCCAAAGGCGCTGTGCGCAAGTTCGGGGATGAGGGAGGATACCCTGGCCGTATCGTCGAGCCGCCCTTCTGCCACCAGGATTGCGGCCAGGAGTCCCGTCATGGATTTGGTCATCGACATCGCGGCGTGTTTCCCCGTCTCGTCAAGGCAACCAGAATACCTTTCGTAAACGACCCGACCCTTGTGGATGATGAGCATACCGTCGGTGTAATTCTCCCCGAGCGATTCCTCCCACGTCATGGGCCGATCCCCGCCCATGGGCATGAAGGTCACGGCATCGATCCCGCGATCGATCGCGTATCTCAGCGGGATCGGGGCATCCATCCCCCGACCGACCTGCTTTGTCGGCAGTAGTTCACGAAGGTGGCACACCGTCCACCGCAGCTTCGGGAAGCTGAAGTAATCGGACTCGGGCTGCATGATCAACTTATCCGGCGGCGGCGGGAAGCCCGTCATCCAGCCCATCCTTCCGGGATCGGAATCTTCGGCGCTCAAGGGGTCACCGGGTTGTGCGCAGGCCTGTCCCCAACCGCCCAGCAGAACAAGCAATCCCAGGAGTACCGCCAAGCACTTGCGACCCGGATACGCCATGCCGATTCATCCTTTCGGATCGTTGTTCAGCCCCTCATATTCCTGACTAAATGCCTCCACGCGCCGTTGCCGTCAATCTCGGAACCATTCAGGGAGACGTCCGTTAAATGGGGTCTTTGATATAGGGGCAACTTCCCGATGGAATATTTATATCGCTTGAATGTCCAAATTCAATGGACGTCTGGACGTCCCCTGTTCCCTGCTAAACACCAGCACTTTCTCGACAGGCTCAACGACAAAGCTCTGCCGACCGAAAACCGCACAGCGGTTTTCGGTCGCTGGAGTACCCTGTTCGGGCTATTCGATAGATGGCATGCCACGATAACTATTCCAGATTCTTAAAATGTGGATTGTTTCGAATGATTTTTCGATTGAATATATGATCCTATAAGGTTTAAGAATAGCCTCTCGCATTGAATCTTCACCTTTCTCAGGTACAACTCGATTTGAAAAGGGATATTCAGACGCAATTTCAATATGATAAATAATTGTATCTGCTAGTTTTGATGCTGCTTCAGGGTTATCACGTGCAATATACTGAACTATTTCCCTTAAATCCTCGTAAGCAGTTTCAGACCACTTTACTGTGAAAGCCATTCCTTTAGACTTTCTTTTACTTCATTATGGGGAACAACTCTCCCAGTCTTAATGTCTGAAAGACCCTTTTCAATAGCAGCAAGGAAGTGGATACGTTCCTCGATATCTTCCCATGTGGCTGATTCTGGGAGTTCATTAATGGTTTTGATCGCGATTTCTTTGCTATTCATATTACTTATATACTACTTGAATTCAATCGAGACAAGTCGCATTATATGAGCCGAACGCCAATGCTCAGCGGCACGCGCTTTTGGCGTGTCCGCTGGAGTTACTTGTTGGGCAGCTTCGTTCGCCGTCACAACGTGTTCAAGGAAGTGCCTACATAAAGAATCGGTAGTCGTATACGTCATCGACAATATCTGGTGTGCCTTTTACAACGTCGGCGAAACGTTGTGAGTAGACCAGCGTCACCGGCAACGTCTTATAAAGCGTGTTGTTGTTCCAGTCACACTTGGTCAGCGAATATACGCTTGAGCAGGTGTCATGCCAGCCGCCCGCCCCTGACCAGCGTCTAAGTAAAATGGGGTTGGGCGTAGGTTTGAAGACAGCCTCCTTAAAGACGGGCCGGTTCGCCTGCTGAGCGTTTACGCCAAACACACTGCCTTGTGTCCAGAGCAGGCATTCAGTCTCAGTGAGTGGAAGATAGCTGCCGCGATCAA
>CAZUDI010000115.1:0-3648 GCA_964618975.1 uncultured Bacteriovoracaceae bacterium
TCAGAGCGTGAGCGGCTCGAAGGGACGCAGCAGCCGCAGGTGCGCCGAGGGGGCATGCCGGCCCACCTCCTGCAGGAAGCCGGTCAGATCCAGGCGCGGCAGGTTGCGCGGGCGTCTGTCCAGTCTGAGTGGCGCGGTGAAGTCGTCGTAGTGGAAGGGCACGACAAGGGAGGGTTTGAGGATCTCGAGCAAACGCCCGGGATAGCCGGGGCTTCTTTGCCACCCGGCTACGCACAGGAAGAGCACGTCGCAGGTATGCCCCTCAAGGGCGGACTCGATGAAGCCGGCACTGCCGGCATGCACGAGGGAGGTGCCCGAGAGGGTGAGTTTGGGCATGCACATGTCCCCCAGTCGGTAGTCCCCCACACGCCGCCTCGGGGGGCCTTGCGCGTCGATCTCGCCTAAGGCGGGCACGCGCCCGAACAGCACGCGCCCATGGCGCGAGGGCAGCATTTCGAGCAGGGCGCCGCCCGGGAGTTGGAGTCTTTCGCCGGGCCTTGGTATCTGTACGCGGCCTGTGTGCGCGTGAGAGCACAGGAGGTTGTCGAGGCTCTGGCTGCCCACCAGCATCCCCTGCATGTGGCGGGCGATAAGCGGGATGTCCAGGGCGTGGTCGAAGTGGGTGTGCCCTACGATGAGGGCGGCGATCTCTCCGGGAAGGCTCTTCAGGTAGCCTTCCACCGCCCGGGGATCGGATCTCAGCGGGGCCAGGAATAGCTGGGCGGCGTTTGGCCGCGTGAGATAGGGGTCGATGAGGTAGGTGTGTCCGTCATGCGTGATCTCGAGGCCCGCCGTGCCCAGCCAGCGTAATTTCATCGTGGATGTCCTCCCTTGAGAGTGGTGATATTGTCTTATAGTACAGAGAGTTGCACCATGATGTCAATCGGAGGGGCGCTCGGGAGCAGGAAAGTTTCCTGTCCGGCGAAAGGAACCCCGGCTGTTAACCCCGGTGCACCTGTGGGGCCGAGGCCGGGGCTGTGACCGACCCCGCCATGCCTGGCGCACCTCCACCGCGGTCCTGCCGCCGTTGCGGGTTTTAATGACCATAATTCCCCGACGCTGGCGTCGAGGGTTGGCTTTGATGTCTGTTTTTGGCAATTCCGGTGGCGAAGCCATAAAATTGGCTGAATACCTCGTTGCCTGCGGCGAGGATCGTCAATTTTAAGGAATTGCTTTATTCGTCTGAGGGTCAGATTCCCCGCTGCTTGCAGCGGAAAGCAGGGTCAAAAGCTTGCCCCGGGGTTCCCCTGATGCTGTGACCGATCCGGGGAACGGGCGTTAGCCAGAGGGGCGGGCCGTTCCCGCACCTGGCAGGAGATCGCCGTGAGCCGTGCATTGCCATTTGAGCCCGCCTTTGGTAGATAACCCCCCTGTTACGCAGGAACGCAAGTGGCAGGAAAAGGGGGACTTGAGTATGCAGGACATGGATTTCCGGCGCCGCCAGATCGTGCACTATGGCAACAGACTCATACAGGCCGGGCTCACCACCGGGACGGGCGGGAACCTGAGCCTCGTCGATCGCGCCACGGGGCGCGTGGCCATCAGCCCCAGCGGGATCGAGTATGCCGAGATGCGCCCCGAGGACGTGGTTGTCGTGGACCTGGACGGCCGGGTGCTGGAAGGCTGGTGCGCGCCGTCCAGCGAGCTGAGCGCCCATCTGGCGCTGTACCGCAAAAGGGACGACATCCAGGCCGTGCTCCACACCCACTCGGTCTACGCCACCACCCTGGCCTGCCTGCACTGGGAGCTGCCGGCCGTGCACTACCTGGTGGGCTTTGCCGGGACCAGGGTGCCCCTGGCGCCTTATGCCACCTACGGCAGCCGGGAGCTGGCCGAGAACATCTGCGAGGCTATCGGCGATTCCGGGGCGGTCCTTATGGCCAACCACGGGCTCGTGACCGTGGCCTGCGACCTCAAGACGGCCTTTGTCATCGCCGAGGAGATCGAGCTGGTGGCGCGCATCTACTATCAGGCGCGCTTGGCCGGCGAGCCGGTGATCCTTGGCGACGACGAGATGCGGCGGGTGATCGAGAAGTTCGGAACCTACGGGCAGCATTCGCCGCAGACACCTCAGGGCTGAAGGCCCGGTTTCCCCTTTACCTCGGCGGCGCTGTCCTCGGCGGTGCATCCCCGGGGGCGGCAAAAAGCAAGAACTGCCCCCGGCGACCCGCCCTAGTCCGCCGTGATGAGGGTGCCCGGGTTTTCGCCGGCGAGCGCCCGGGCGAGGGTGCCGCGTTTGTGCCCGTTTATGATCTTCACCTCGCGGACGTTCTTGGCATGCACCAGGAGCTCCACCACCTTGCGCTCCAGGACCATGTCGTCCATGGCGCGTGCCAGCAGGTCCTTGGCCGTGATCTCGCGGATGAGCTCGGCGGTGGGGTTGAGGAAGGGGTTTTCCGTGAAGAGGCCGTCGACGTTCTTCAGCAGCACGCAGGACTTGGCGCCGAGCACCTCGGCTGCCAGGAAGGCCCCCGTGTCGGTGCGGTGCTGCGGGATGACGCTGCCGGGGGAGGGCTCCTCGAAGTAGCTGTAGGGCGGCGTGCCGGCCATCACCGGCAGCAGCTCCATCTTGAGCAGCATGGGCATCTCCATGAGGTCGCCGGCCTCGATGCGCACCCCGCCGGCCTCGGCCAGGATGGCCGCCACCATCTTGGAGTTCTGCTTGCTGACGTCGGCCGTCAGGTCGGCCAGGATGCCGGTGGGCAGGCCGAGGTCGATCCCCACGTCCATCACGTGGCGTACGCGCACCCCGCCGCCCACCACCACCAGCAGGTCATGCGTACGCCTCAGCTCGGCGATCTCCTCGAGCAGGGGCAACAGCACCGGGGCGCCGAAGTCCACGGTGCCGTGACCACCGATCTTGACCACGTTCACGCTGGGGGCGATGCGCACGGTGCGCGCCTGGGTTTCCCCGTACTTGAGCGAACGGCGTACCAGGGTCTCTCCCTGAAGCCGGTTGTCGATCTCGCGGCGTGCCTTCTTGATTTGTCGCATGCGGGCTCCTTTCCGCGCCTTTATCTATTTTAGCCGGGGCCATGATAGAGGAAGTGCGCCTTAAAGGTCAATCACGTCCTTGCAATGCGGCCCTGCGGGCGGGAAGGGTGCCCCCCCTTCAGGTTCGCAGGCCGCCTAAGGCCTCGACCAGGGCGGGCCAGGCCGCGGGCACGAGCTCGTGGCCCATTCCCGGCACGGTCAGCAGCCGTGCCCCGGGGACGAGACGTGCCAGGTGCTCGCCGTGGAGGAGGGGGAAGACCGGGTCGTGCGTGCCGTGGACGACGAGGCAGGGCTTATTCAATGCCGCGAGCCACTCGTCGCGCGGCGCGGCCGCCATGACGGCCGCCGCCTGCCGGGCCGTGCCGGCCGGGTCCAGCCCGCGCGCGTGGAAGGTCGCGGCGCGCCGCGTCAGTCGCGCCCTTTCGGGGGGGCAGACATCGCCGGAGAGCACCTCCCAGGCGTGCACCATGTGCTGGATGTAGGCCTCGCGCTCCAGCGGCGGCGGGGTGCTCAGCACGGCCAGGGCCGCGGGCTCTGCCCGGGGCAGGTGCCCTGCCCCGGAGGTGGTCATCACGCAAGTCAGGGAGCGCACGCGCTGCGGGTGCTCGAGCGCCAGGAGCTCGACGTGGCGAGCCTGTCGCCCATACAGGGGGA
>CAZUDI010000115.1:3658-4055 GCA_964618975.1 uncultured Bacteriovoracaceae bacterium
GGGCGATCATGCCGCCCATGGAGAGCCCCATGACGTGGGCCTGATCGAGCCCCAGGGCCTCGATCAGGCCCGCCGGGTCGGCGGCCATGTCGGCGAGGGTGTAGGGCACCTGCGGCGCTCGGCCTTCCCTCAGGGCGCGCCGCACGCCGCCCAGGTCCGGCAGGCCGAGGGGCGTCAATCTCTGCGAGAGCCCGACGTCGCGGTTGTCGAAGCGGACCACCCGGAAGCCTGCCTGGGCCAGCCGGCGGCAGAGACCGTCGTCCCAGCCCGCCATCTGCATGCCGAAGCCCATGATGAGCACGAGCGGCTTTGCGCCTGTGTCCCCGAAGGTCTCGCAGGCGAGCTCGACGTGGTTGGTGCGGATGAAAAAGGGCCCGCGGGCAGCATCCGGCATCTG
>CAZUDI010000116.1:0-3367 GCA_964618975.1 uncultured Bacteriovoracaceae bacterium
CCGCCGCCACCGCCGCCCGGCATGCCGGAGTGGCTGCCCACGCTGGGCCCCTGGGCACCGGTGAAGGCCCCGGCCTTGAAAGACTCTACCGCCTGGCGCGCGGGACCCGTGACCCCCACGATGACCTGAATGCCGGCCGCACCGAAGACCTGGAAGGCGTTCGGCCCGCAGTTGCCGGTGAGGACCGCCTCCACCCCGTGGCCGGCCAGCATCTGGGCCGACTGGATGCCGGCGCCGCCCCCGGCGTTCATATTGCTGTTGGAAAAGCCCTCACAGGCCATGGTTTCGGTGTCCACAATCAGGAAATACGGGGCCCTCCCCAGGCGGGCATCCACCTGGGCATCCAGATCGGTTCCGGTAGCGCTTAAGGCAATCTTCATGTTCTTCTCTCTCCTTGTCCATTTTGGGGTGCGACACCCGCCTGGGGCAGCCCCGCACCGCGTGCCATCTTGTGCGTTTGTAGGCACAGCTCTAAGATTCAGCGACCCTTCACCAAGGAGGGCGGCTTCCTTAAATCATAATTATGAACCCCGGGCAAGCCCTGGCCCCTCCCTGCCGCCGCACGCGGCGGGAAAGCTGACCATAGCGAAGCACGGGTACGAACCCCGGGGCAGGCTTATGACCCTGCCTTGCGCTGCAAGCAGCGGGGAATTCGACCCTCAGGCCGTTATGGCTTATCTTCCCCGGTGTGTCCATCTTCGATGCGATCGACCGTGGTCGAGACGATCTCCAGCGGAGGCCGCCGCTTCAGAAACCGGCCCACGAGCGGCCGCAGATAACCGTCCGGCCGTGCAAGGTCCTGCACCACGGCGATGGCCACCGGGATCCCCAGCCCGAGCAGCCCCCGACCCATCCCACGCCCGCCGCCACGGGCCAGGCGCATCAGCCCCCTCCCGCCGCGCAGTCGCAGCCTGAGCGGACCTGTTCCATCGAGTCCCGGCATTTTCAAATTCCCCCTTTCCCTCGGTGGCCGCCCTGGCCGCGCCGCCGGCAGCGGCGCTGTTGACACCAGGGCGGGCTCTCCCGGTAGCCCGGCATGCGGAAACGCGTATCGGATAGCCCCCCCTGCATATAGGCATTAATCACCTCTTCCACCCCTCCGGTGACGAAGGGGACCAGCTCGATGCCCGAGTGTACGGTCATGGCGGCAAAGGGCCGCGAGAGCGCCCCGCAGATAAGGACCTCCACCCCGCAGTCGACCAGGGTCGCCACCTTGGCCGGGACGAGCTGGCTGGGAAAATCCACCCGCGTGCGCCCGACCTCCCGGCCGGCGCGGTACTCCAGCACCAGCAATGTGGCGGCGAAATCGGCCACCGCGGCCAGGTGCTCGTCATGTACGGGGAGGGCCAGTCTCATCGGGGCATCCTTGGGTAGGATTATGCAGGGGGCATGCCAGGGGCCGTCCGGAAGGGCACCATGAGAGCAATAGGCCGATAATCAATCAGTTGCCCGGGCGTGCGTCCGCGTATCCCCGCGGGAAGGTCGCATTTACGCACCCATCGATCGCGAAATGGTCGCGTTTCCGATACCATTCTCCGCCTCATGCACGCCTCCCCGCCGGCACGTCCAGCCCCAGGGACTTGATCTTGCGGAAGAGGGTGCTCTTGTGGATGCCGAGCTCGCGGGCCGTCTGCAGACGGTTCCAGTTGTTGCGCTCCAACGCGCGCATGAGGAAGGCGGCCTCCACCTGTTTGAGGCTGGCGGACGCATCCTGCTCCCCGCTCGCTTCGGGGACGGGCGGGGTGGCAAGCGCCGGCAGATGCGCCGCAGAAATCTGGCCCGTGCGGCACAGGATGAAGGCCCGTTCGATGATGTTCTCGAGCTCGCGGATGTTGCCGGGGAAGTCGTAGCGGACCAGACAGGACAGGGCGGCCTCGGACATGCCGGAGATCTCCTTGTGCTGCTGGGCGTTGAAACGCCCGATAAAGTGGTCCACCAACAGCGGGATGTCCTCCCGGCGCTGTCTGAGAGGTGGCAGCTCGATCCTGATCACGTTGAGGCGGTAATAGAGATCGCTGCGAAAGCGGTCCTGGCGTACGAGTTCGTCCAGGTCCCTGTTGGTGGCGGCCACGATGCGCACATCGGCAGTCTCGGGGGCCATGGCACCCAGCGGCTCGTAGATCCGCTCCTGGAGCACACGCAATAGGCGCACCTGCAGGGCCGGGGAGATGTCGCCGATCTCGTCCAGGAAGAGCGTGCCTCCCTCGGCCAGGGCGAAGCGGCCGGGCTTGTCGCGCCGGGCATCGGTGAAGGCCCCGGCCTTATAGCCGAAGAGCTCGGACTCCAGCAGGGTGTCAGGCAGGGCCCCGCAGTTGACCGCCACGAAGGGCCCGGCCCGGCGCGGGCTCAGGTTGTGGATGGCGCGCGCGAAGAGCTCCTTGCCCGTGCCGGTCTCGCCGGTCAGCAGCACGGTACTGGGGCTCTCGGCCACCACCGGCAGCAGCTCGAAGAGCTTGCGCATCTCGTGGTTGACGCTCAGGATGTCCTGGCAAGTGTAGGCCTTGCCGATCGCCTCCCTGACGGTTTCGATCGAGCCGATATCGCGGAAGGTCTCCACCCCGCCGGTGACCCGGCCGGAGGCGTCCATCAGAGGGGCGGCCGAGATGCTGATGGAGCGCTTCTCGCCTGCGGCATCCACGATGGAGACCACCCGGTTGACCACCGGCACCCCGGTGTGCATGGCCTCCCGCACGGGGCAGTCGGTCTCGCAGCAGCTCGCCCGCAGTACCTCCTTGCAGGTGCGCCGCTCGGCCTCGGCCCGGGCGATACCCGTAATCTCCTCCGCCGCCGGATTGAAGGAGGTGATGGCCCAGTCGCGGTCCACGGTGAAAATGCCGTCGGCCATGGACTCAATGATCAGCTCGGTGAAGGATTTGCCCCCCTCACGCCCGGACATGCGCCTCCTTTCCCTTCAATCGCTGCGGGCCGCCTTCCCTGCCGCCTGGCGGCCCAGGCCCACCATAGCAGACCCTCCCCCCCCTGAAAAGCTCAAAGCGGCTCCGTCCCAGCTGTCCGACAGGTGTTCCCGCAGACCGCGCCGACGGGCATAAGCCTGCTCAGACGTCGACCACGGTGAGCTCGAGCGGGGTGCGGCAGAGCATCTCGCCCCCCCCGGGGGTGACCAGCACCGGACATTCGAGGCGCATGCCGCAGACCCCTGGCACGGTCATGGCCAGGAAGGCCACCTCCACCACGTTCTCCTCCAGCACCACGTCGCGGAACTCGTCGTTGTCCACGATGGCCGGGTACCACTCGTGGCCCATGATCCCCAGGCCGTGCCCGAAGGAGGGGATGGTGCAGGCGGCATATCCCAGGGTCTCGACCTTCTCCATCACGGCCCGGTGCACCTGGCCCACACTGTTGCCGG
>CAZUDI010000117.1:0-3150 GCA_964618975.1 uncultured Bacteriovoracaceae bacterium
GCCCCCGCATCAGACCACGGCCTGTTTCACCGCGAGGTTCTCGACATCCATGCGGCCCAGGCCCCGTTCGTGGGCCAGGCGGATGTGCCCCACCTGGCGGGGCTGCATGCGGCGTCCGTACCACGGGAACAGCTGCACGGTCAGGGCGTCGGCCGCCACCATGTCGCGCGCGGCGATGACGGTGTTTTCTTGCAGCACCCGCCCCGGGCCCGAGGGGCCCTCGGTGCTGAGCACATAGGTGGCGTCCACGATCACCAGGTCGGGTTTCAAGAGGGTGCCCAGGTCCACGATGGCCTCGCTCAGGTCATGGCGCCAGTGCATCACGGAGCGGTTCCAGACCAGCCCCATCATGCCCTTGAGCGACAGGCTCACCCCGGTGGCCCCGTGCGACTTGGCCGTGGGCACGGCGATGAGCCGCTCGGCCGCGAGCACGTCGCGCATGACGGAAGTCTGCTTCAGCGAGCGCCCGGCGGGGATGGGGGTCTCCAGGAAGAGGTCCCTGTCCCAGAGGCCCTGCACCAGGTCCCGGCCGAAGGGTGCACAGGACTCCCTCACCCCCTCGATGCAGCGCTCGTCCTTGCGCAGGGGGTGGTCGAGCACCCGCACACGCTTGGCCCCGGCCTCCAGGCACATGGCCACCACCTCGCGCACCACGGCCGGCGTGGTGGTGGTGCCGCTGGCCTCGCCCCGGTTGAAGCTCATGTTGGGCTTGACCACCACCTTGTCCCCGGGCCTGACGAAGGCCTCCATGCCGCCCAGGAGCCCCACCGCCGCCCGGCAGGCCCTGTCGCCGGCACCCTTGACCACGGCGAGGTCCACGGTCGTTTCCCCCGGGAGCCACAGCGGCGCACCCAGCCAGGTGAGAGTGCCCACCCCGGCGTATCTCAGGAAGGCGCGCCGCGTCAGCGGCGCCATCTCACGGGCGAGTACGGCCCGGATCCAGGCATTGTTGTTCATGGGCCGCTCCTCCTTTCGGGCGGCATGCGTATGGAACACACCGCCTCTGCCCATAATGATAACCGGCAGGCGCGGGCCGGACCAGACCGGCCCGGGGTCACCAGTCGCAGGGACCTGCGATAGATCGAATGTTATTAATGGGGAAGGGGAAAATTTTGATGGCCTGCGGGTCAAATTCCCCGCCGCTTGCGGCGGAAAGCAGGGGCAGAAGTGTGCCCCGGGTTTCATACCCATGACTTGCTCCGGGTCGGATTCCCTGAACCCTTGCGGCGTGCCTTGGGATCCAGGGATCAACCCCCCGGGGTTCATACCCCTGCTAAGAAGTTTCCCCTGTCAGGTGAGATGAACCGTCTTCTCGCATCGGGGCGCGGCGCCCCCGAGGACCTCAGTCCCCGGGCTGACAGGCCTTGCCGGCGTCCCAGGCCTTGCCGGCCTCGTCGCCCACGCGCCAGTAGGTGTTGTCCGGCATGGTGAAGACCAGGGGCTTCATCTTCAGGATGTCGGGCTGTCCCCCGCTCAGGCAGGCCTCCTCGCAATAGGCCTCCACCACCTCGCCGATGAAGAGCGCGTTGGTGTGGAGCTCCACCTCCTGGACCAGGGTGCACTCCAGGCACAGAGGGCACTCCGCGATCATGGGGGCGCTTTGGGTCTTGCCGTAGAAGACCTCGAAGAGGCGCGCCTTGTCGGCCCGGCGGCCCGAGACGATGCCGCAGTAGTCCGCCTTCACCATGAGGTCTTCCCCGGGGATGTTGACGCTGAAGGTGCGGTTGCGGCGGATCCCGTCCGCCGTGAGGTGCCTGCGGCCGATCGCCACGGCCCACAGGGGCGGGTTGGCGTTCACGCGGCTCACCCAGCCGGCGGCCATGAAGTTGGCCCGATTTTCCACCTTGGACCCCACAAGCGTCAGCGGCATGGGGTAGCCGAAGACATTGGGGCCGATAGACACCTTGTTCATAGGCTCCTCCCTTTACCTCGCACCCCCCTGCGGGGGCCCCGGGGGCTCCCCCCGGGGATCAGGCGCCCGGGAAAGTCTTCCGGGACCGCTCGTGATAAGGGCGGCGTCCCCCCCGAGGGCGTCAGTCCTCGTGCACGACGCCCTTGACGATGTAGCCCCCCGATTTCTCGTCGTGCTCCAGGTTCAGCAGCCGCCGCTCCTGGGCCTCCTCCAGCAGGCGGCTGAAGGAGCGGAAGCCGTAGTAGGACTCGTTGAAGCCGGGCTTGCGGCGTTTGAGGGCCTGCTTGACCATCGAGCCCCAGAGCTTGTCCTCCTCGCCGCGCTCGGCAAAGAGCGCCTCCACCGTGTCGATGACCATCTCCAGGGCGGACTGCTTCTTGTCCTCCTCGCTGTGCTCCTTGGGGGTGGGCTTGGCCGCGCCGGAGGCCGCCTTGGGGGCGGGCTTCCTGGCCTTGGGCTTCTTGGCCTCGCTCTCGCGCACGAGGTCGTCATAGAAGATGAACTCGTCGCAGTTGGCGATCAGCAGGTCCGACGAGGAGTTCTTGACCCCCACGCCGATGACGATCTTGTTGTTCTCTCTGAGCTTGCTCACCAGGGGCGAGAAGTCCGAATCGCCGCTGATGATCACGAAGGTGTCGACGTGCAGCTTGGTGTAGCAGAGGTCGAGGGCGTCCACCACCATGCGGATGTCGGCGGAGTTCTTGCCGGACTGCCGCACGTGGGGGATCTCGATCAGCTCGAAGGAGGCCTCGTGCATCACCGGCTTGAAGTCCTTGTAACGCTCCCAGTCGCAGTAGGCCTTCTTGACGATGATGCTGCCCTTGAGCAGCAGTCGCTCAAGCACCTTTTTGACGTCGAACTGGGAGAACTTGGCGTCCCTGACCCCCAGGGCGACGTTCTCGAAGTCACAGAATATGGCCATGTTCTGGATCTTTTCCTGCAATACCATCCGCGTTCCTCTCTGACCCCCGTCTCCTTGGAGACGGGCTGTGCCATTTTTGTATTATTGCTTTACTTTTCCGCGTCGCCCATAACGCGGGCATCACGCGCACCCCTGTTCCCGCTGGCCACTTCCCCTAACAGAATTCAGGATGTTCAACCCGGCGAGCCCCTGCCGCCAATGGCGGCCTAGTTCCCCCAGAGGCTCCCGGCACCAAACCGGGTACTCGCCCCAATGAAGATATTCCTTAGCACGACTTGCACCTTGAGTACAGACCGTAGCACGGCCGGTTCTCTCG
>CAZUDI010000118.1:0-3052 GCA_964618975.1 uncultured Bacteriovoracaceae bacterium
ATCTTTCTCCGGCCCCGCGCCTGGGATCGGGGATCGATCCTGCAGGGGAAGGCATGCGCTTGCCTGTTCTGGGGCAGGATCCTGTTGAGGAGAGGCCAGGGCCAATCATGGGGATGAACCCCAAGGCAAACCCTGGACTCTCCTTGTCGCCGCAAGGAGTAAGGGAATTCTATCCGCAAGCGATAAATCCCGTTCAGGAAAAGCCGGTACGGGAGACATCCGCGCCTCGGGAGCGCTCCCGGCTTAAGAACGCACTGCGGCCCCCCTCCCTTCCGGGAGGGGGGCCGTTCTTGTGCCCTTCACCCTGGTCCGGGAGACCCGTTTGCCGCCCGGCCCGGCCAGAGGTCCCCTCCTCAGGCGGTCTGTTCGCCCTCGCGGGCACTGCCGCTCACCAGGGAAAGCTCCTCTCCGGTGAAAATGCGGTCAATATCCAGAATCATGACAAACTCCTCGTCCCGCTTGCCCATGCCCTGAATGAATCGCGTGTCCAGCTGCGCCCCAATCCTCGGCGCCGGCTCGATGCTGGCAGGCTCAAGGTCGATCACCTCGTGCACCGCATCCGCCAGGGTGTGCCTGCATCGGGAACGCTCGTGATCGTAGGCAACCACCCTGAGCAAAGGTCTGGCCTCCCGCTACGGCGCCGATACCTATGCTGCATCGGCCCTGGCCCTGGGCGTGATCGAGGTGACCGCACGCGCCCTGATGGTCACAGGCTTGAGCGCCGCACCCCTCTCTCCGGTGCTGCCTGAGCCGCTATTCCTGCCAGGGCACCTCGGGCAGCCCCACCTGCTCAATGTAACCCGTCGGGGCGTTCTTGCCGGGAACATAGTCCCTCAGGTATGTTTCAACCACCGGCATACTCCCCGGCTCGAGCCCCAACGCATAAAGCTCCTCCAGGGCTAGCGCGTTGCTCCAGCCGTCGTGTTCCATGCGGAACACGGCCGAGAGCACTCCCGCGCGCTCCTTGCCGCGTGAGCAGTGGACCAGGACCGGCCAGTTTTCCCTGTCTTCCACAATATCCAGAAAGGCCTGAACGCTTCGGTCAATGGAGGCCGGGCAGGTTCCGATATGGATATTGTAAAACTTCAGCCCGTGCTCCTCGGCGAAGCGTCTCTCTTCAGGTGTCCCGTCGCTCAGGGGTGCCCGCAGGTTAACCAGGGTGCGGATACCCCTGAGCCTCACATACTCCAGCCCCAGGGAACGGGGCTGGCCGCTGCGGTAGAGGACCTCCGCCTTGACGGTGCGGAAGTGGTGCAGGCATTGCTGTTCGAAGACGCAGTATCCACCCGCCATCATCAGAATCCCCATCAGGCACCAAACGGCCGCCTTTGTGCGTCTCGGCATGCGTAAGCCCTTTCTCGTTATCCATTATGCTACAGGCAAGGGCACTTCCGGAAGCCCCTCCTTCGGCACATCGCAGCTCTGTGCCGCACACGGGACAAAACCCCATCTGCGGGCAGGTCCCGGGCGCTGCCACATACAGACCGACCTGCACCGACCGCCCGTTCATGCATCCCTGGTATGAACTCCAGGATTATCTCTGGGGCCAGCTGCAAGCCGCAGGCGGCGGGAGTGAGGTATTCATACTGTCGACCTGTAGTGGACAACTCCCTATTTTTATATTGAATTATGCAATCCTTGGTGCGAGTCCATAATAAGTCCTGCACCCCCCCTTTACGCCGTCAGCGCCAGGAAAGGTACCCCACAGCTATATTACATTAGTCTCATTATGGCAGATAATCCCCGGAGCGACAAGTCCCGGCGGCCCGCGCAGGCACCGCCTTTCATTTAGCACCGCAGGTGCACGGCGTGTGTCGCCCAGTGGGCCGAAGGCATAGACGTGTTTCCCTTCGCGCTCGACAGTCCCCGAGCCGATGACCACCCCAAAGTCTTTGCGTGGCTGCTCGAGCGGGTTGATGTCCCAGGCTCCGGGGGCCTCGTCCGGGTTGTCGAGCAGCACCGCCCGTGAGCGCACGACCCGGAATCACAGCGGTTTGGCATCGGGCAGGATGTACATCAGGAAGACCAGCAGTACCTCACCCACCCGGATGCCGCTCCCGGGCCACAGCCATCCCGGATCCCCACCGGAAAAGAACGCCCCCGACTCTACCCCATGACGCACTGCGGCCCCCCTCCCTTCCGGGAGGGGGGCCGTTCTTGTGCCCTTCACCCTGGTCCGGGAGACCCGTTTGCCGCCCGGCCCGGCCAGAGGTCCCCTCCTCAGGCGGTCTGTTCGCCCTCGCGGGCACTGCCGCTCACCAGGGAAAGCTCCTCTCCGGTGAAAATGCGGTCAATATCCAGAATCATGACAAACTCCTCGTCCCGCTTGCCCATGCCCTGAATGAATCGCGTGTCCAGCTGCGCCCCAATCCTCGGCGCCGGCTCGATGCTGGCAGGCTCAAGGTCGATCACCTCGTGCACCGCATCCGCCAGGGCCCCCAGCACCGCCTTCTCACCCGCAATGTCCACCTCGCCGATGATGATGCGCGTGTTCACGGACTGCTCCGTCTGGCTCATGCCAAACTTCTGCCTCAAGTCCACCACCGGCACCACCACCCCGCGCAGGTTGATCACCCCCCGCATGAAATCGGGCATGCGCGGCACCCGCGTCACCCGCGTGTAGTCCAGCACCTCCCGCACACGGGAAATATTGAGGGCAAAAACCTCCTCGTCCAGCCGGAACGACAGATACTGCCCCGCCTGCTCGCCTGTGTTCATATCCATACCTTTCCTCCAATCCCGTGCCCCTCTGCGTGTCCGTCAGGGCTTGAAATCCCGACCAACACTCAAAGGGATCTCCCGGGACGCCTGGTCCCTAGTAGCGCTCAAACTCCTCGTCCGTGGTGTCGCCCCGAAGATCACCCTCGCCCATATCGAGGGCAACCCCGCCCTCGCCCTGCGGTCGCCGGGCTCCGGAGCTCTCCAGTCGCGGGGCGGCCTTGGGGCCCGACGGCCTCAGGTGCGCAATCTGCACCTGCGCCTTGGCCTTGGACCTCACCACCGCCGGCTGACGCCGGGCCTTCGTCCCATCCTCGGCCAGCCGGAAGTAGGC
>CAZUDI010000119.1:0-3010 GCA_964618975.1 uncultured Bacteriovoracaceae bacterium
ATCAACGCGCTGCTCCTCGATCTGGCCCTTAAGGGGCATCACGTGGCGCGTCTCAAGGGCGGCGACCCCTGCATCTTCGGCCGCGGCGGGGAAGAGGCGCTCTTTTTGAGGGGACACGACATCCCCTGCGAGATCGTGCCCGGTATCACCTCGGCCATCGCCGGCCCGGAAAGCGCCGGCATCCCGCCCACGCACCGCGGGCTGGCTTCTTCGGTGACCTTCATCACCGCCCACGAAGACCCCCACAAAAAAGGGGGGTTTCTCGACTGGGCCCATCTGGCGCACAGCCCGGGCACCCTGGTCTTTCTCATGGGCGCCGCACGCATCGAGGCCATCGCCGAGCGGCTCATCCAGGAGGGCATGCCGGAAGCGACCCCCTGCGCCCTGATCCAGGACGCCACCCTGCCCCGGCAGCGTCACGTGATCACCACCCTGGCCCAAGCCGGCCGGGATGCCGCTCAAGAGGCCATCGCCTCGCCCTGCGTGATCGTGGTAGGCGCGGTGGCCACCCTCAGCCCGGCCATCTACCAGCCCGACACGCGGCCCCTGGCCGGCACGCACGTGCTCATCACCCGCCCCGCGCACCAGGCCGGTCAGACCTGCCGGCGCTTCGCCGAGCAGGGGGCCCGGGTCACAAGCTATCCCCTCGTGGCGATCGCCCCCCTCGACTTCGAGCCGCCCGAACCCGGGCGCTATGACCTCTTCATCTTCACCTCGTTAAACGCCGTGGAGCTCTTCTTCGACAAGCTCGCATCCGGGGGCAGGGACGCCCGCTGCCTGGCCGGCAGCGAGATCTACTGCATCGGGCCCAAGACCCGCGCGGCGCTTGAGACCCGCGGCATCATCGCCGACGGAATGGCGCAGGAATTCCGGGCCGAGGGGATCTTCGAGCTCCTGAAGGCGCGCGAGCTTACCGGCAGGCGCATCTGTCTGCCGCGGGCCCGCGGAGCCCGGCCCTACCTGGTGGAGGCCCTGCGGGCCAGGGGCGCCGTGGTGGACGAGATTCTGGTCTATGACACCGTCATCCCTGAGGGCGCCAGTGCCCAAGGGCTCACAGAGGCGCTGGAAGGCGTTGATACAGTGGTCTTTACGAGCCCTTCGGGATTCCGACACGCCCTGGAGCTCCTCGGCGGCAAGGTAGCCGGTCTTAAGGACAAGCGCCTGGTGGCCATCGGCCCGGTCACGGGCCAGGCCATGCAGCTAGCCGGGCTGAGCCCCCAGGTCAGTGCCCGTGTCTATACCGACGAGGGCATCATCGAAGCCCTGGCCGGGATCAGGTGACATATATTCACCCAGCCCTGGCCCCCTCCTGGAAGGAGGGGGCTGGGGGGAGGTCGAGCTTTTTCAATCCTTCAACCTTTCAAAGGCCGAATTAGTGATTGGTGGAGCGGGGGGATTCTGGTAATGGGTTGTCTATGATCGGTATATCCAAGCTTTACTGTGGAACGGTAGAGGCCTCCGACCCCTTGCGTTACGGTCGCTCCTCCAAGGAGCTGCCCTCGCACCTCCTCCAGTTTTCCAGCGACAAGAAACCCGTGATGGTGTGGAACGTCACCAGCCGCTGCAACCTCAGGTGCGTCCACTGTTACGCCAGCGCCAGCCAGGCCTCCCCCGAGCTCGACACCGGCGAGGGCCTCGAAATTGTCCGGCAGCTGGCCGACTACGGGTCTCCGGTGGTGCTCTTCTCGGGCGGGGAGCCCCTGATGCGCGCGGACCTGCCGCAGCTGATCGAGGCCGCGGTCAAATCCGGCATGCGGGCGGTCATCTCCACCAACGGCACCCTCATCGATCGGGATGCGAGCCTCAGACTGGCCGACCTGGGCCTGTCCTACGTGGGGGTGAGCCTGGACGGGCTGCCGGCGGTCAACGACGCCTTCCGCGGGATGGAGGGGGCCTTCGACGCGGCGCTCAGGGGCATCTACAACGCCATGCACGCCGGCATCAAGGTGGGGCTGCGCTTCACCATGAACCGCCGCAACATCGGCGAGCTGCCCAAAATCTTCGACCTCCTGCAGCAAGAGGGCATCCCGCGCATCTGCTTCTACCACCTCGTCTATACCGGCCGCGGCAAGGAGCTCATGGCCGAGGACCTCACCCACCCGCAGAAACGCGAGGTGCTCGACCTGATCATGGACCGCACCCGCTCCCTGATCGAGGGCGGCCACCCGGTGGAGGTGCTCACGGTAGACAACCATGCCGACGGGCCCTACCTCTATCTGCGCCTGCAGCGTGAGGGCAGCCCCCGGGCCGAGGCGGCCCTCGAACTGCTCAAAATGAACGCCGGCAACTCCTCGGGCCTGGGTATCGGTTGCATCAACTGGGACGGCGAGGTCTACCCGGACCAGTTCTGGCGCCACCAGCGGCTGGGCTCCCTCAGGGAACGCCCCTTTGCCGAGATCTGGGACAACCCTGACAACGAGTTCCTGATGAAGCTCAAAAACAAGAAAGACCACGTCACCGGCCGCTGCCGCGACTGCCGCTGGCTTACGGTGTGCGCCGGCAACTTCCGCGCGCGGGCCGAGGCCGCCACCGGCGATGTCTGGGGCGAGGACCCGGCCTGCTACCTCAGCGACAAGGAGATCGCCCCAGAGTAAGAGAAAAAGCTCGACCTCCCCCATCCCCCTCCTTCCAGGAGGGGGCTATGGGCCCGGCAAGCGCTTGCCGGGCCGATTGCATTCTCGGGCAGGACTCGGCGTGTCCATCCGGGCGGGGTTCGTTATCCTGTCATATCCCTGCCGATTCACCGGTGGGAATCACCGGTGGGAAAACCGGCTTGGCCGGCAGGAAACTGCCGCGAACAGGGCGAGCATCAGCGCGAAGAGCACGGAGAAACCGAGAGAAACCAGGGACGGGTTCACATTAAACCGAAAAGCAACCTTTTCTTGAAATAAGATGGAGTAGCTACGACCAGATCTGACAGATGGCCCCCTTTCTGAAGTTGCTGTCTGATCTGGTCGTAGCTACTACAGAAAATACTGTCTCAAATTGCTGTGACGATTCGATCACGCCT
>CAZUDI010000120.1:0-2685 GCA_964618975.1 uncultured Bacteriovoracaceae bacterium
AGGCCCGCGCCTGGGAGCAGGCGGCGACGGCTGCATGGGGCGGCCTTGCCGCGGACTCCCGGCTGGCATGCCTGGCGTTCAACGGCGGGGTCGAGCTGCGCGCTGTGGGCCGCACCAAGGGGGACGTGCTTGGGGAGCTGCTGCGCGGCCTGCCGGAGGGCACGCTGCCGGTCTATATCGGGGACGATACCACCGACGAGGATGCCTTCCGGGCCATCCGGCAGAGCGGGATCGGCATCCGGGTGGGCCGCCCGCAGCGTATGAGCGCTGCCCGGGCCTATGTCGAGGACTGCCCTGCCGTGAGGGACTTCCTGGAGCGCTGGCTCATCGAGCTCGCAGGCGCGCGGGAGGGCGTATGAAGCCGACCCGTCTGGTGGTGGTCTCCAACCGTCTGCCGGTGGTCCTGAAAAGGGAGGGGACCGGCTGGGGCGTCACCGCGGGCTCGGGGGGGCTGGTCACGGCCCTGGGGCCCGTGCTGCGCGATCGCGGGGGGCTGTGGATCGGGTGGCCCGGCATCGGCCGGGAGGATGCGCCCCCGCCCGAGGTCGTCGCGCGCCTGTTCGCGGAGCAGGCCCGCAGTACGGGTTATACCCTCAAGACCGTGCCGCTTTCAAGGGAGGAGATCGACCTCTTCTACTACGGCTTCTCCAACAAGGTGCTCTGGCCGTTGTTCCACGACCTCTTCTCCGAGTGCCACTTCACGCCGCGCTACTGGGAGTGCTACCAGCGGGTCAACCGCACCTTCGCCCTCGCCATCGGGGAGCAGACCACGGAGGACGACTTCGTCTGGGTGCACGACTACCACCTGATCCTGGTGGCGCGCGAGCTCGCCTGTCTGGGGGTCCGGCGAAGATGCGGCTTCTTTTTGCACATCCCCTTCCCGCCGCTGGACATCTTCCTCAAACTGCCCTGGCGCTTCCAGATCCTCGACGCCCTGCTGGCCTACGACCTGCTGGGCTTTCAGACGGTGCGCGACCGGCGCAACTTCATCGGCTGCGTGCGGCTGCTGCGCGATCACAAGGTGGTGCGCAAGGGCGCGGTCAGCACGGTGCTGACGTCTGAGAAGCCCATCCAGGTGGGGTCCTTCCCGATCAGCATCGACTTCGACGAGTTCTCGCAGATGGCCTGCTCGCAGGCGGTGGCCGAGCAGGCCTGGATCATCCACGCCAACCTGCCGGAGAGGCAGCTGATCCTGGGGATCGACCGCCTCGACTACACCAAGGGCATCCCCCAGCGTCTCCTGGCCTACCGGGAGGCCCTCCTGCGCTACCCGGAGCTTCGGCACCGCACCAGCCTGATCCAGGTGGTGATCCCCAGCCGCCGCAAGGTGGATGAATACGAGGACCTCAAGCAGGAGATCGAGCGCCTCGTGGGCGAGATCAACGGGGAGTTCACCGAGGTGGGCTGGGCCCCGCTCCAGTACCGCTTCGGGTCGCTGACCAGAAGCGAGCTCATCGCCTACTACCGCACCTGCGAGATGGCGCTGATCACCCCGCTCAAGGACGGCATGAACCTGATCGCCAAGGAGTACTGCGCCTGCCAGGTCGATGCCCAAGGCGTCCTGATCCTCAGCGAGTTCGCCGGCACGGCGGCCCAGTTCCACCCCGGGGCCCTCCTGGTGAATCCCTACGACGTGGTGGGCGTGGCCGAGGCCATCCACCGCGCCTTCCACATGGACCCCGAGGAGCGCCGGGCGCGCATGACCAGGCTCAGGCGCAATGTGGCGCGCAACGACATCTACCGCTGGGTGGACAGCTTCCTGTCGATTGCCATCGAGAAACGCCTGAACGACTTTCCCCGCAGCGAGTTCTACGTGCCGCGCGACTGAAAGGGCCAAGGCTGTGCCGCAGGTGAATAAGCCGACAAACCTCTTGCTTATACTCCCTGAGATAAGTCTGTCCCCTTCTCTCAAAAGTAACTACCTGCCCCCCTTACCCGTCGATCGGGCTCTTCACCGCCTGCGCACCCTTGTGCATGACATGGGTGTAGATCATGGTGGTATTGACGTTCCTATGTCCCAGCAGTTCCTGAACCGTGCGGATATCATAACCGTTCTCAAGCAGACGGGTGGCAAAGCTGTGGCGAAAGGTGTGGCAGCCGACGGGCTTATGGATCTGAGCCCTTTGGGCCGCCTGTTTTACCGCCTTTTGAAGACTGCTTTCATCGATGTGATGCCGCATGGTGCGACGCCATGGTCCGATAGTTGCCCTTCAGCAGGCCGATGACCTGCATGGCCTCCTCGTGGGTCATGACCGCCGGCACCCTCTGAGGCCTTTGGGCCCGACTGGCGTTGATGGTGTCCGCCAGCTCAATCCCCAGGACATCACGGTATAAGAACAGGATTGCATTGAAGGCCTGATTCTGGGTCGATGAGGCGACGTTACGCCCCCGCGCCAGATGGTTCAGAAAGGCCTCGATCTCCCGTTTTCCCATATCCCGGGGGTGGCGCATACGATGAAACGCGATGTAGTTCTTTATCCAGGAGGTGTACGCCTGTTCCGTACGGATGGAATAATGTCTGCGACGAAGGACATCTCGGACTTCCTCGAGCAGTTTCATTGCCGGGCGACCCTCCCCAGATCCAGAATGGTTTGACTAGGGGTGTATTTTATAGTTTAATAAATACGGACCAATTCCGGAAAAGGGAATATATATTACAAAATATGGAATGATTCAGTCTAATAA
>CAZUDI010000121.1:0-2662 GCA_964618975.1 uncultured Bacteriovoracaceae bacterium
GGTCTTATGGGGGGTCTTATGGGGGGTCTTATGGGGGGTCTTATGGGGGGTCTTATGGGGGGTCTTAAATACGGTAACGCGGAATCCGTGTTGAAATTCTTCGAATTCCGGCCTGGGCAGATCATATTCATCAAAGGCCTGGAGGATACGCTTGATGCCTGAGCCATATTTTTCCACCAGGCCGGCCTCTTTGAATATCAGCGCGATCTGTTTGTTGCGTATGGATGAGGTATAATCCCCGCTGATCAGGTTTGCGACACTGATGCCAGGTGCAAGCTTTCCCGGATTGAAAAACTCGATCCGTTCGTCGAATATCTTAACGATCGAATCACCGGGGTTACGGTAGTCCCGGTGCACCACCATGTTGATCACGATCTCACGCAGGGCATCCAGGGGGTAATCCCAGCGCTCCTCGCGCTGGGCCTCTCCCGTAATGACATATCCCCGACTGAGATGTTTCTTGATAAAATCAAGCAGCAGATCGACCTCAGTCATGAGATCCGTGCGGATGCTCAGGCTGTCCTTGATCACTGTTTCATTCGCGAATCGTCCGGCCTCGATACTGCCGGCAGGCGACTCCCCGATCATGAAAAGCAAATGGCATCCATTGGTGATCTGCTCTTCCTTGAGCAGTTCAAACTTTTTCAATACGGTCAGGGGATCGTCATCGATGGGATATGGCCGGATCTTATTGGCCCGTTCGATAAAATCGTTGACCTTTTCAAGTGAAATATCTTCCATCTTATGCCGCGTATCGACATAGTAATCCCAGCTGGTGTTGAACGTCTTGAGATGCAGATCGGATATCTCCGTGATACTCATCTGGTGGTTTGAATTCTTCACACGCCGGAAATATTTACCTCTGCAGCTCACCGGTTTGATGGGGTGTTCTGCGATGGATATCCGGACTACGGTCTTTCCATCAAGGTTGATTGTTTCCATGTCAGGGAACAATGCAGGGATCGTATTGAGCTTTATTCGGTTGAGCCAGTCCTGGAGCGACTCTTTACCAAGATCGACCCCGCAAACCTCGCCCCTGTCGGACACTCCCACCAGAACACAACCACCACGTACATGTGCAAAGGCGGGCAGGGACTCGATGACTTCACGGTCAAACGATCGTTTGAATTCAAGGGTCTCAGACTCACCCTTGGCAATCAGCTGATTCAAGTCTTTTATATCCATTGTGGCAATCATATCAGCGCAAAATATCTACGCTTGAACTTCATTACAGGATACGGTTCCTGCCTGAATATTTGCTAGAAATCAACTCAGGAATTCGACCGCACCGCCTCCTTGATGCGCTGGATATGTCCGCGGCCGAGCCCCTTGACCTCGCAGCCCAGTTCGAAGTAGCGCTGAATGCGTTCGTCGTCGAGGATGCCGAAGCAGTCGATAACGGCGGTCGGGCCCCCGACGCTTGCCACCACCTGGTCCGGATCGAGATCGAGATATTCCTTGTGGCGCACGGCCAGGACGAGCGCCTCACAGCCCCTGAGGGCGCCCTCTAGGTCATGGCTCACGCGCAGGTTCTTGAGTCCCTCCTGGTTGCGGAAGAAGCGCGCCCAGCTGGCCCCCACGGCCGGGTAGCTGTCCTGGGCCTCGAACTCCCACCAGTGCTCCACATAGGGGTCGTGGACACGGATATCGCCCCCCATCTCGGTGAGCTTGCGCACCAGCAGCTCGGAGCCGCTGTAGCGTGTGTCGCCCACGTCCTCGCGGTAGGAGGCCCCCAGGATGGTGATGGTGGAGGCGGCAACTATCCGGCCCATGTTCCGGAGCGCATCCCGCACAAGCTGGGCCGCATGCAGGGCACGCGTGTCGTTGATGTCGATGGCCTTAGGCGTGATGGTGAAGTTGTCGTCCTCGAAGCCCATCAGGTGGCGGTAGGCCCACACCCCCAGCCCACCGTCCTTGGGCAGGCAGTAGCCGCCGATGCCGGGCCCGGGGAAGATCAGGTTGGAGTGCGTGGGGCGCACCCGGATGGCCTCGATCACCTTGATGAGGTCCACCCCGTTGAGCTCGCAGAAGTTGCTCCACTCGTCCAGGAAGGCCAGGATGGTGGCGCGGTAGCTGTTCTCCACGATCTTGGCGGTCTCGCTCTCCAGCGGCCGGTCGAGCACCGTCAGCGGAAAGTCCTCCACGTTGAGTACGTCCGAGAGGAAGCGCGTGACCCTGGATTTACTCTCGTCATTGATGCCGCTGCACACCCGCCAGAAATCGCGGATGGACCTGACATAGTCCTTCCCCGGCATGACCCGCTCGTAACTGTGGGCCAGCAGGGGCTCGGAGGTGACCCCGCGCGTGGCGAAGGCCTTCTTCATGAGGGGGTAGGCGATGTATTCGGTGGTGCCGGGCGGCACGGTGGTCTCGATCAGCACCAGACACTCAGGCCGGATCTTCTGCGCAATGACTCCGATCGAGGCCTCCAGGGCCGCGATCTCGGCCCGGCCCGTGGTGCACTGGCCCAGATCCTGTTTGAGGAAGTCGCACTGCACGTCCACCACCACCACATCGGCCAGGCACAGCGCCTCGTAGGTGTAGGTGGCCACCAGATTTTTGCGTTCGAGCACGCAGCGGGCGATGAGGTCGTCCACCTCGGGGTCTTCGGCCTTGACGGGCGAGACCCCACTGTTGAAGCGCGGGATCTTCCAGAAACTCC
>CAZUDI010000122.1:0-2649 GCA_964618975.1 uncultured Bacteriovoracaceae bacterium
CGTGGCCGAGCGTCAGCGGCTCAACGAGGGTGTCATGCGCGAAAAGCAGATGAACTCCCAGGGCATGACCACGGGAGATTCTGCCAACCAGCAACTCAGCGGTGCCCAGTATATCTTTGAAGGCACCGTCAGCGAGGCCAATCCCGACGAGAGCAAGACCGGGCTTGGCGGGGCATTCAAGGGCCTCGGGCTTGAGACAAGCGGTCAAAAAGCCAACCTCGGCCTGGATGTACGCGTGATCGACGCCAATAACGGAGTGGTCCTCGATGCGGTCAACGTACGCAAGCCCGTCAAGCAGGGCGGTTTCTCGGTCAAGGGAGTCGGCGCCTTTGCCCAGAAGTTCACACAGAAGAGCCTTGGCGGTGCCGATGCAAGCGTTGCCCACGAATCAAAGGAAGGGATCGACCAGGCGCTTAGGGCATGCATCGAACAGTCCGTCTACGAGCTCGTAAAACGCTACGGCGGAGAATAGGCCTTGAAACGTGCGTACTGCATCGGCCTGTGCATGATTGTAGTAGGCCTGTTGTCTTGGACTCCGGCGCATGCCACCCAGCCCTGGGCGTCACGCTGGCACGTGGTGGAACTTATGCTCGATGCCCGCCCATATCCCGGCGCTATTCCCTACCGCAACTCCTGGCTCAACACGAGCCACCACATAAGCGGGGGTTATGCCGTACTGTACAGCATCGAGATGATCCCGGGGAGGCAATATACCCTGGGGCTATCCTGCCCGGATTATGCCAAAGATGTTTCCGTAGTGCTCTTTGACCGATGGCCGGGTTCGCCTGGGGCCCGCATGGTCACCCTGCCCATGGGTCCGCTGGTGCGCACCAGCAAGAAGTCCCTGGAATACCGCTGGAACCTCGGCATCGCTCCGCAAAGCACGAGCACCCTGCTCTACGTCTCAGTAGAAGGCCGGCCAACATCCCTCGACCACACGGAGCTTCCACATACGGTCTTTATTCGGTCCTCTGCCTCGAAGCCCTCCTCGCGGGTGGGTCAGGGCATCACCTATCTCCAGGGTCCGCAGAATCTTGTCCTGACGGGCGAACGCCAGCAGGTGGCCTACCTCGTTCGCAAACCCGAGGCCGAACGCACGGCTGAAGCCGAACCGACATCCATGATGATGATCATCCCCGGTGATCTGGTGCAAAACGGGTGGTTTACCCAGGGTCTCAACTACTGGAAACCGCACCGCAACTATGAGGTCAACCAGGAGGTCAGCAGCTTCTCGCTCGATAACGACGGGCTTCGCATCATGAGCACCACCAGCCACGAGAGCGAAGGCGTCATGCAGTACCTCGATATAGATGTGAGCGATGCCGACACGCTTATCCTGCGGGCCGACGTACGGATCGACACCCAGACTCTGGGCGGGACCGGCCCCCAGGGACGTCAGGCACCCATAGCGATCGCCGTCGGCTATGAAACCGTCACCGGAGAGGGGCCCGCAAAGAAGGATATCTTCTGGCAGGGGTTCTACATCCTTGAGCCGCAGGAGCCCAATCTCAGCGAAAACGGACAGAAGGTGCCCCAGGGCCTGTGGTACCGATACATCATGAACCTCATGCAGTTAGAACCTAAACCCGGGCGCATCAGGTTCATCGCGCTGGAAGGTTCCGGCTGGCCTCAGCGCGACGGCTGGATCACGGACGTGCACCTCATCGTGGAAAAGACCCCGACTGATGCTGCCAGCGAGTAACGATTCATATTGACCCAAGGTCAAGACAGGAGAACGCAGAGATGAAGAACTATCTGATTGCAACACTGCTGATCATGTTCATGCTGGGCGGGAATGCCCTCGCCGGCCCCCTGGACCGCATGAGTGAACCGCGAACCAACCCGGCCGTGGACGACATGCTGCGCATCCCCGGTGTGGTGGGGCTGAGCCGGATCGAGGCGCTTACCGCGCTGCAGCAGGCCGGTCTGAACCCCATGCTCAAGATTGTACGCAGCGAAAACAGCAAACTCCAGGGCATGGAGGGCAAGGTGATCGCCCAGGACCCCAATCCGGGCGGGGTGGCCATGATCGGCTCCAGCGTGACGGTCGAGCTGTACCTTCCGCCGGGATATGAAGAGCCGGCCGCAGATACCTGGCAGGAAGACCCTTACCAGGACCAGGGCGGGGTATATGAAGAGCAGTGGCCCGAAGACACCTACCAGGACCAGGGCGGGACGTATGAAGAGCAGTGGCAGGGGGATGCCTACGGCGGGGATCAATCCGGGGGCTATGATGAAGGGTCCGATGCTCCGCAGTGGCCGGCGGACGATTCCGGCAGTCAATGGCACTGGAAGGGACCGGCTGTTTCCCCTCAATTGCCGGGTGATTCATCAAATGATACACAGGGTAAATTTACCCCGGCTCCGCTCAAACCCAGAGAGATGCAACCGTACTCACCGGATCAGGGTGAATCCGACGAATCGCCGGTCATTATGGATCTGAAGCCGAAAACCATGCAGCGGGCTCAGTAAAGATCGCGTCTTTTCCGGCGAGTTATGAGACGGGGTTGACAGGGTTCTTATCTAAACATGTGACGAATTTGTGACCCCTTCTCTGGTAATATGTTGATACGCGAGATCCATATCCGATTTTGCAGATCTCGGAGGGTATCAGGTAAGTAAATGATCGAGGAGGTATATGATGATGAA
>CAZUDI010000123.1:0-2553 GCA_964618975.1 uncultured Bacteriovoracaceae bacterium
AAGAAGCACCGGCCGATGATGGCCACGGCCGACCTCTCGCCGCGCCTCGCCCCGGTCTATGCGCCGATCGCGCGGCGCTACCTGAAAAATCCCGAGGAATTCGCCGAGGCCTTTGCCCGCGCGTGGTTCAAGCTGACCCACCGTGACATGGGCCCCCGCTCGCGTTATCTCGGAGAGGAGGTGCCGGCCGAGGAGCTGATCTGGCAGGACCCGGTGCCCGCTCTCGATCATGGGCTGATCGACGCTAAGGACATCGCCGGGCTCAAGGGCACAATCCTCGCGGCGGGACTGTCGGTGTCCCAGCTGGTCTCCACCGCCTGGGCCGCGGCGTCCACCTTCCGCGGCTCCGACAAGCGTGGCGGGGCCAACGGGGCGCGCCTGCGCCTGGCGCCGCAAAAGGATTGGGAGGTCAACCAGCCGGCCCGGCTGACGACCGTGCTCGCGACCCTCGAGCGAATCCGCAACGAGTTCAACCGCGCCGTCTCCGGCACCAAGCGGGTCTCTCTGGCCGACCTGATCGTCCTGGGCGGATGCGCCGGGGTCGAGCAGGCCGCCAGGAAGGCCGGTCACGATCTGAGCGTTGCCTTCACGCCCGGACGTACGGATGCCTCGCAGGAGCAGACCGACGTCAAGGCCTTCGCCGTTCTCGAGCCTTTGGCCGACGGGTTCCGCAACTACCTCAAGGCCAGATACGCCGTATCGGCCGAGGAGATGCTGGTCGACCGTGCGCAGCTCCTGACCCTGACCGCGCCGGAGATGACGGTCCTCATCGGCGGTCTGCGCGTCTTGAACGCCAACTTCGAGCAGTCGCCGCACGGTGTCTTCACCCATCGGCCGGAGACGCTCACCAATGACTTCTTCGTGAACCTCCTCGACATGGCCACCGTGTGGACGCCCTCCCCGCAAGACGGGGACGTTTTCGAGGGGCGCGACCGCGCGACCGGCGAACTCCTCTGGACCGGCACCCGGGTCGACCTCATCTTCGGGTCGAACTCCCAGCTCAGGGCCCTGGCGGAGGTCTACGGCTGCGCGGACTCCCAGGAGAAGTTTGTGCACGACTTTGTGGCGGCCTGGAACAAGGTCATGAACCTGGATCGCTTCGACCTGGCCTGATCGCGGGATAAACGTCGGGCAACAGGGTGCGGTTACCGGTAAAATTGTGAAAAATTGGGGGTAGGTCTTGCAAGGTCACTTTAATCAGCAGGGCTGATGGAAATGTTATAATGCAAGACCTGACCCTATGCTCTGCTATGCTCCCTTAAAATCGATAGGCGAGCTGAAGCCCGAAGGCGGTCTGTTCGCTGGTGATCTCCTCATCGTTGCTCCAGCTCTCTGCCGGCCAGGATAGGGCGGGCCCTATGCCGGTTGCCATGGTTCCGGCAGCGCAAACAACGTCCTGATCGCCGTCGGTATTGATTTTGCGATAATCGAAACCGATCTGGGCCAACCAGTGGCGGTTGATCTCATATCCGACCTGCAATCCTGCCAGGATCGTGGTTCCCTTGCAGTCGCCGTCCGCGGAAAAGGGTCCCGCGATCCGCCCGAGGTAATTGGTCTGACTGTCCGTGGCCCAGGTCCGAGGTGAGTACCCGAAGCTCAAGACGGTCGAAATGTGGTGATATCTGCCCGCAAGGGCCAGTTCAAGGTAGGGGATTGTATAGACGACATCGTAGTCCATCCACAGCGGGCCGTTTGGGGAATAGGACCATTCGCCGATGAGACTGGCCTTGGTGAACGATTTGGTCTGACAGTGGTACGAGAACCGCTGGTGTTCGAACCCCAGCCCGACATAGCATTTCGTCCAGTCGTTCTGCTCGATGGGATCGGGGAAATACGAGTAGAAGGCATACCGGACCTTGGCATCGACAACCCATGCATCCAGCTCCGCATCCAGCCGGGCCTCGACATCCGGCGTCACGGACCCGTTTAACGTCTGATACCACCACGCGCCTGCATCATCCTGGAATATAACGGCAAATTCTTCCTCTTCCCCCTTTTGGGAAGGGTCATGCAGGTTTGTCTTGACGGCGGCCTGCACCTGCCAGGCCTTGGTCTCGAACCCGGCGCCAATCACCGCCATGGTCACATTGAGCGGCAACTCGATCCGGGTGCGGGGGGAGATCAGGGTAGGATGGTCATTCCCATCCAGATAGTAGGCCATGCCCATTCCCCAGGGGATATTTCCGCTCTCCATGTTGGTGGTTCCCTGCGAGTATTCCAGGCCGAAATCCATGAAAAGCGCGGCCAGCGCAGGACTGCTCAGGGCCGTGCTCCATACCACGAGCGCAACGACGAGAATGCGACGCAACATAAGCGGCATATGCCCCTCCTTAAATACTTACCACTCAATGCCAAGGATGAGTATCATGGTGGCTTTTTTCCACTAAACACAGCATTGCTGCGTGGCTATGGTAGGCATATCGGAATATGGATGCGGAATGATGAGAGAAAAATGCTTAATAATTGACCAGGCCGGGGGTCATTGCCGGGCTTGTCGTGTCAAGCAGGTCTTGCAATGCCACATTCATAAGCCGAAATGATGCAAATGTTATA
>CAZUDI010000124.1:0-2544 GCA_964618975.1 uncultured Bacteriovoracaceae bacterium
GCTCGACGTGGTTGGTGCGGATGAAAAAGGGCCCGCGGGCAGCATCCGGCATCTGGTCCTCCCCTCAGAAGGAGGGGTCGTATCTGTGGCGACCAGCCTCCTCGGGCTATTATAGACCCCAGGCGTCAGGGGGGAAAGGCGAAAAGTTAATGGCATGCGGGTCGAGTTCCTCAGCCGCTTGCAGCGGCAGAGCGGGTCCTTAGGCTTGCCCTGGGGTTCATACCCCTGATTCACCAGGGGGCGGATTCCCTCATCTCCCTGTGGCATCAGGGAGGGTTGAAAGCCTGCCCTGGGGTTCACCATGATTCCCAGAGCTTGCATGACCCCACCGGCGGCTTCAGGACGGGCCTGCGGGCGCAGGGTCCTGAAGGGCCGTCCCCGGCGCCTCGCGCCCGGCCAGGTGGAGCCGCACGAAGAGCCAGGGCGCGCCCAAGGCGGTCCAGAGTCCCAGCAGGGCGTACTGGATGAAGCGCACGGCCAAACCCGGGCCCGGAAGCCCCTGCAGCAGCCAGAGGAGGCCTCCTGCCACGGTCAGTCCCGCCGCCAGGCGCCCGGCCTTCTGCAGGGGCGTCCCGGCGCTGTCGAAGACCACATATCTCCGCTCCAGGGCCCAGCCCGCGCCCAGGCCCGCCAGCGTGCCGGCGATCATGCCCAGGAAGCCATAGCGCTGCGGTAGAAGGATGAGCAGCGCCAGGGGGACCCCGGCGGCCAGCCCCAGCCGGGCGGGCGTGCCCAGACGGGACAGCCCGGCCTCGACCGGACCGCTCAGCAGGAGGCCCCCCGCGATCACCAGTGCGCCGAGGAGGAAGCCCCCGATGAGGTCGATGGGGAAGTGTACCCCCAGATAGAGCCGCGAGAGCGCCACCAGCCCCACGACGGCCCCCGTCACGACCCAGAACCACCAGCGCCGGATACAAAGGGCCAGGTAGCCCCAGAAGACCGCCGCCCCCTGGGTGTGGCCGCTGGGGAAGCCCCCGCCGCGGGCGTGCGCGATCGCCTGCACCCGCGCATCGTAGGCGAAGGGTCGCGGCATGCAGGCGAGGTCCTTGGCCAGGGTGTTGAGCCAGGCCGAGGCCAGGAAGATCACGGCCAGCCTCAGCCCGGTGCGGCGGTCGCAGCACCAGTAGACCAGCGGCAGGGCCAGGATATAGTACCGCATGCCGCCCAGGTTGGTGATGGCCAGGAAGGGCCGGTCGAGCTGAGGGCTGAACTGCTGCAGGAAAAGGATGATGCCGATACCGCTGTCAAGGATGTCTTGCATGGGTGGTCCCCCTTTCGTCTCTGGCGGCGGTTTCTTATACGATGACCCTCGCCACGCGGGCGAGCTCCCGCGGGAGCTCGATGCGGCGCCTGGGCAGGACGCGATTCAGATGGTTTTCCAGGAGCCGGTTGAGCCAGGCGCGCGAGGTCTCCAGGCCCTCGAAGCTCAGGTAGGCGCGACCGCCCTCCTCGAAGAGGCGGTAGCCTCGCACCCTCAGCCTGAGGGGCTCGGGCTCGCCTTCAAGCCTGAGCGTGCAGTCGATGCATCTGTGCGTCGTGTCGATGGTGAAGTCCTCGAGCGTGCCGTAGTCCCTGAGGTAATGGCCCAGGGCGGCCTTGAGGCCTTTGGAGAGCAGCCGGTCCTTGCCGGTGTTCATGAACGACATGCCTGGCCCTCCCTAAAGACAATCGAAGCGGATGTCCTGCGCCCCGTGCCAGAGCACCAGCTCCCCCAGGCGCGCCAGGTGCTCGCGCCCTTGTGTGATGGTCAGGAAGTGGTTGCCCGCCAGCTGGCCCACGCGGCTGGCAAAGCAGGTGCCGCCGTAGGGCAGCAGGATCTCGGTCTCGCTGATGCCGCCGGGATAGAGCAGTATCTCGCCCGGGGCAGGGTGCGAGGTATGGTTTTCGTAGCCCAGCCCCAGGTCGAGTTCTCCCAGGGGGATCCAGGCGGCCTCGCCGCTCCAGCGGGCCTGGATGAGCCGGCCGGCAAAGGGCAGCAGCTTGCGAAAGGCCGCGCAGGTGGAAGGAGCACCTTCCTCCTCCATGTGGGCCGTGAACTCGAGGTCCGCCACCACGATTCTCAAGCGACGCATGATGCCTCCTTCTGCGTGTCCCCCCCCGGGGGACGGTCATTCCTGTCCCTGAGCTTTAGCAGCTCTGTCGCCTACGGACAACCGCAGATTCATCGCCCGGGATTGCGGGCCTTCCCTGGCGCCTGTGCCGTGGGAGCGGATATTTTCCTTGATTTTGCCATGAACCCGATTACAATACCGTTTCAATTACCGCGGTCCGGGGCGTGCCCGGACAACGGTGCATTTTCCAGCCCGGACGCCGCTCCCGAAGGGGCCACTGACGCGGGCGGATACAGTCTGACTGAAAGAGGAGTGGACATGAAGAGAGTTCTTGACATGGTGTGTGTGGGTCTTCTGGTGGCCTGCCTGGGGACGGCCTGCAGCCGTGGTGCCGATGAGCAGGCGTCTCCCGAGCCGGCCGTCTCGCAAACGGCACAACCGGAACAGGCCTCCGTCGAGCTTTCCTACAGCATCTTCTTCCCGCCGCAGCACG
>CAZUDI010000125.1:0-2494 GCA_964618975.1 uncultured Bacteriovoracaceae bacterium
GCGAGCGCGGGCTTGAGTGGCGGTGTTCCGACTCCTTGTCGCTGCGAAAGTTCCTACGACTCTCCCTGACCCAGAGGGTTCCGGACCACTCCAGCCTGAGCAGAATCCGCCAACGGTTGCCCCTGGAAGTCCATCAGGAAGTATTCGGCTGGGTGTTGCAGGCGTTGACCAAGTCCGGCCTGGTAGTTGGGGAGCGCCTTGGTATCGATGCTTCGACCATGGAAGCCAACGCGGCCATGCGTTCGATCGTGCGCCGGGATACAGGAGAAACGTACCAGCAGATGCTTGAGCGCATCGCCAAGGACAGCGGGATCAAGACGCCGACCCGTGAAGAGTTGGCCCGCATGGATCGCAAGCGCAAGGGCAAAAAGCTTTCGAACAAGGACTGGAAGTCGGAGAGCGACGAGGACGCGCGGATCACCAAGATGAAGGACGGCCGCACCCACCTCGCCTACAAGCCCGAGCACGCCGTGGACCTGGACACCGGAGCGATTGTCTCCGCCGATATCCACAAGGCCGACCAGGGGGACACGACGACGATCGGCAAGACGCTCGAATCCGCCAGGAAGAATCTTTCCGACATCGGTTGTACGCCGATAAGCACGGCTCCGACGGAGGTCATTGCGGACAAAGGCTACCATTCTCGGGAAGTAGTGAAAGAACTGGATAGCGGAGTTTGGAAGACGAGGATCGCCGAGCCGAAGGCGAACGGGTTGTTCAACTGGAAAGGTGACCATGAGGCACGGCGGGCCGTTTACAATAACCGCGCCCGGCTGAAGTCAGCCAAAGGGCGCGAGTTGGCAAAACGACGAACGGAATTGGTCGAGCGAAGTTTTCAGCATGTGCTCGATCGTGGAGGCATGCGACGAACGCACCTTCGAGGGCAGGAAAACGTCCACAAACGATATCTCCTGTGCGTGGCCGGGTTCAATCTCGGCCTGCTGATGCGCCAGTTGATAGGTTTCGGGACCCCGAAGGGGTATTTTTACCTCAATTCAGCGCAAATTTTTGTTTTTGCTTGGGGATGGATGGTCGTTTCGATGATTTTTGTCGAGATGAGGAGCGAGACCGGCGAAGAATTCGTCGGAGCGCAGATTACCGTAGAGCGGTGTTAATCATGAATAAATCAACGGGCTGATAACACAGGAAATCCGCCCCCGCCGCAGCCGCTGCCGCACCGCCTATAGCCGCAGTAATGTGGTCGTAGCCAGGGGCCAGATCCGTGGTCAGGGGGCCCAGGACATAGAAAGGTGCTCCATCGCAGATGCGCTTCTGCAGCATGACGTTGCCGGCGATTTGGTTCAAGGGCATGTGGCCGGGCCCTTCGATCATGACCTGGACGCCTCGGGTCCGGGCGTGCCGGGCCAATTCGCCGATGACCAGGAGTTCCTCGACCTGCGCGGCATCGGTTGCGTCGCTGACCGCTCCTGGCCTCAAGCCATCGCCCAGGCTCAAGGTCACGTCGTACTTGAACGCGATGTCCCGCAGACGTTAGTATTAATCCAGTAGGGGGCTTTCCCTGTCGTTTCGTTCCATCCATGCGGCCAGCAGCGCTCCGCCCCTGCTGACGATTCCGGCCACCCGGTCTTCGGCGTGGGTGCGGGCCACGGCGCGACGGGTCACGCCGCAATGCACGGTGATGTAGTCGATTCCTTCGGCGCACTGGGCCTCTATGGAATCGAGCAGCATTCTCGGCGTCATGGCCTCGATGCCTTTGCCCTCGTCCACGAGGTCCGCAGCCACGGCATACATGGGGACTGCGCCGACCATGACCGGAGAGTGGTCCAGGATCATACGCCGAGTGAGTGTCAGGTCGCGGCCAGTGGACAGAACCATCACACTGTGCACACCGGCCCTGACCGCCGCGTCGAGCTTAGCCAACTCAACGTCCACCGAGCCCAGGACGCCGGACGTACCAATGTTTGCATTGACCTTGGTCCGCAACCCCTCCCCGATGCCTTCCGCCGAAAAATCCCGAAACACGTTCTTGGGGATGACAATTCGTCCCTTGGACACGCCCGCCCTGATAGTTTCAGGCTCCACGCCCTCCTTCCGCGCCACGATGACCATTTCCGGTGTGATCCTGCCCTCCCGGGCGATACTGAGTTGCGTCATGACTGACCTCCATGAAAAATTGCACAAAAAAAGCCGCCTTCCCAAAGGAAAGCGGCAACACGACCAGAGCGTTTGTCTTCCGTTTTCCTACGCTGGAATGATCCAGATCAGGTTCAAAGGGTATGATCTCAGGCTCTGATGAGCCACCCCTAACAAGATTGGAAAATGTCTAGGCATTTTCTGGCTTGATGTAAAGCTTTTCCGGAGGATTATTGGGACGGAAACCGGGTCTCGTGCAGTGCGGCTGCCCGATCGACGCGTAGAGGAGCCTCAGATAGTCGTGGATCTCGGTCACCGTCCCGACGGTCGACCGCGGGTTCTTCGACGTCGTCTTCTGCTCGATCGAGATCGCCGGCGAGAGCCCCTCGATCGAGTCGAC
>CAZUDI010000126.1:0-2455 GCA_964618975.1 uncultured Bacteriovoracaceae bacterium
AAAGCCCGGCACATCCACCAACGCTCCCACGTACAGCCCGATGCCCGCCGTGAGCGGGTCATCGCTGAGGTGCGCCAGGAGCTCGGTTTCGTCCACGTCGCACTTGTTGCCGATGGAGCACATGCGCCGGATGCCCATGCCGCCGCGCTCGAGCATCATCATGAGGAAACCGGCCGAGAGCATGCCGCTCTGCACGATGAGGGAGACATTGCCCGGCGCCAGGACCTCATCCCAGACCTCGGTGCGCATGAAGGAGAAGACGTGCCGTGACTGGCCGTCGATGAGACCCATGCAGTTCGGCCCCCAGAGGCGGATATGGTTCCTGCGGGCGCGCTCCAGGCACTCCGCCTGCAGCCGGCTGCCGTCGGCGCCCACCTCGGCGAAGCCGGCCGACTCGATGATGATGCCGCGCACGCCCTTGTGCGCGCAGGCCTCGATGGTCTCGGGCAGGGCCGCGGCCGGGATGTAGAAGATGGCCAGTTCGAAGGGCTCGGGGATGGAGTCGATGTCCGGATAGCACTCAAGGCCCAGGATCTCCCCGTAGCGGGGATTGACCGGGTAGATGTGCCCCTTATAGTTGCCCACGAGGTTGTGGAGGATGTTGTAGCCTCCTTTGCCGGGGGTGGCCGAAGCGCCGATGATGGCGATGCCGTCGGGATTGAAGAAGAATTCCATAATCATCCTTTCTGTGGGGGACTGGCGTCTGTTCCGGCAGGGGTGAACGGCAGCATGAGGTCGTCCACCAGCCTCCAGAGGGCCTTTTCGGGGTCGTCGCGCACGACCACCTCAATGATGCGGCTGTTGTACATGGTGACAATGCCGTGGATGGCGCTCCAGTGCTGCAGGGTGCGATAGGGGGCGCTGTGGGCGGGGAAGGCGGAGGTGCTCTCGGCGAACTCGCGGACGACCCGGATGGTGATGTCCACCATGGCCCGGGCGGTGAGCCTGCCCCTGTGCGCGGTGGGCTCCTCCTGGGTGCCGATGTAGTCGATGAACTTGGGCACATCCCAATTGAACATGAGGTTGTAGTGGTTGGGATTGGTGATGCCGAAGCGGACATAGGCCCGGTTCATCTCCCGCAGGCGCTCCAGCGGGGTGTCGTGTCGACGGTAGATCTCCTCGTAGACCCCGGTGAGCTCTTCGAACCCCCGGGAGAGGATGCGCAGGTAGAGTTCGTCCTTGTTGGTGAAGTAGTTGTAGATGGTCTTGGCGGCGATCCCGAGCTGAAAGGCGAGCTTGCGCATGCTGAAGTTTTCGAAGCCCTGCTCGCAGATGAGCACGAGGGCCTGCTCGCAGATGCGGTCCTTCTCGGCCTCGAAGCGCTCCTGCGGACATCTTTCCCTTGGCACCGATCCTCCCGTGGATGCAACTCCGTTACTGTAACAGTGTTACCGCTAAAAGTCAATCATGTTCTGGGCTGAGGTCTGAGGCCTGGGCCTCGCGGACTTTTTCCTCAGTGCCCGGACCCACTGATATTGAGCCCCACCACACCCAGGATGATGAGGCCCACGCAGACGATACGCATGGCCGTCAGCGGCTCCCGGAAGTACAGTGCCCCGATGGCCACGATCATGATGGTCCCCAGCCCCGACCAGATGGCATAGGCGACACTCACGTCGATCCACTTGAGCGCCATGGTCAGGGTGTAAAACGAGATGCCATAGCACACGAAGATCAGGCACGACCACAGCGGCTGACGGAATCCGTCGGCCAGTTTCATGGACGTAGTGCCGGCCACCTCGAACACGATGGCTGCAATCAGATAGATAAAGCCCATGTCCCTAAACATATGCAGATTCCACACTCTGCCTCATAGGGGGCATCGATCATGGATATGAACCTCAGGGTTAGCCCTGGACCCTCCTTGATGCCGCAACGGTAAGGGAATTCGACCTATAGCGATTAAAGACTGCCCATGTTATTCATACTATAGCTCAGGCATGAGGGGAAGCACAAACATGGGGCCCTGGCGGGGTCGGGTTTGTCCGGCCCCGCCAGGGCCTCAAGGGGCCTGACGGCGCAGCACGCGCCGGATAGCGGCGGCCAGTTCGCCCCTGACCACCGGCTTCATGATGTATTCCCGGATGCCCAGCGCGCGGGCCTGCTGGGGGGTGATGGCCTCGCTGAACCCGGTGCACATGATGACCGGGATGTCGGGGCGCAGCGCGAGGATCGCGCGCGCCAGCGTGTCCCCGGTCATGTGGGGCATGGTCATGTCCGTGATGACGAGGTCGAAGTGCTGGGGGTCGGCCCGGAAGACCTCCAGGGCCTCCGGGCCGGATATACAGGATTCCACGCAATAACCCAGACGGGTGAGGGTCTGCTCGAGCATGGCGATGATGGCCTCCTCGTCGTCCACCAGGAGGACGTGTTCGGAGCTGCCGCGTTCGGGTTCGCCGGGCGGTACGGGAGCGGCGGTATCCGCGCCTCTCAGCTCGGGGAAATACACCTCGAA
>CAZUDI010000127.1:0-2391 GCA_964618975.1 uncultured Bacteriovoracaceae bacterium
CCCCACTTGAGGGCCGCGCCCTGTATTCCGATCACTGCCACCGCTCGACCTGCGGGGGTGCGTCGTTAAAATCCAAAATACTCTTAGAAGTAAGTCCCACATGTCCCACATGTCCCCCCGGCCTGTCCTGGCCTTGCTCTTCAGGGTGGGACGTTGTTTTCCCAACGTCCCACATGTCCCCCTTTTCGGGGTGGGGGGTGGGATGTGTGGGACGTTGGGGGGACGTTGCCTCCGGCTGTAAACCCTCATCGCTGCAAGCTTGGGGGATGTGTGGGACGTGTGGGACGTGTTTTAAGAACTCTTCAGTTTTTTTGTCCCAAGTCAGACACCTCACGTTATGCGAACTGCCGAACTTGAACCCCCTGTCCGGCACCGTCAACCCGCAGGATCGGATGAATGCCCCCATGGCCCGGGGGGTCGTGATCTGCATCTCAGGCTTGCATGTCGCGTTGAAACGTTCCTGGATATACCCGATGGCCAGGCGGCCGGAATCGATATCACCGCGCATGGCCTCCAGGGTTTCGGCCAGGTGTTTTGACTGCTCGCTGACATCTGCCACAACAAGCGCGCCCTCTTCGCCGCATAGGGCTTTGCAGGCGCCCACAATATGCCCCAGATAGAACATAGCCGTATCAATGCCCCTCTGCATATCTTTGGTCGTCAAATCACCTGCAGGGGTCTCATAGTAGCTGAATCGATCCATACAGTAGAGCACCCCGGCCAGGCGCAGGGCATATCCCACTATCTTCGGGATAAACCCCCGCAGGATCTCCGGCAGCTCGCCTCTCAGGCCGTACAGATCGTTTCTCCAGTCAAGAAAAAGGACCTGTGCCTCCTGGTCAAGATTCAAGGTGCGTGGCTTCCATTCGGGATCAATCATGCGCTGGTCGGCCCACGTCATGCTTGCAGTGAGGAGGTTTTCCCATGCCCGGCGATTCTGTTCGCTCCATGCTTCAGAGGTAAGCTCATGGAATTGATCACCCTCATAGGTTGCAAGGAATCGAAAGGCTGTCCCGTCTGTGAGATACAGTCCATTCTCGCCTGAGAAGATCCGCGCCCACACCACGGGCTGAATGCCTCCGAAGAGACTGACCCGGGCACCTGCAACAAAACGAGTCTTTCCCGCTCGCACCACGCGGAAGGGGTGCCCATCGTGGAGGGCAAGCCATGACTCCCGGTCTGAACCTTTGGTCTTGTACTGGTTTTGGCCGGTCAGCATGGCGGACACCTCATCCATGATTGCGACCGTGCCGCCATGCTCTGACAGGTCCTCTCTGATGCCCTCCAGAGTCAAATCCGTCATAAAGTATCCGCGCGCCCGTTGTGGTTCGGGGCCGCGCTCTTTCTTCGGCAGGGCCTCCCAGGCGATATGTTCTTCCTGGTGGGCCTCCTCCGCCGCTGCCTGTGCTCGATACAATGGCGCACACAGCGCCCGGGCTGCCGGGGTCTTCCCGGCACCTGAAGGCCGAATATCTGCAACCCAGAGGATCAAGGGCTCTTTCCATGAGGTTTTCGGTGATACCTCAATGGTGCGCCCCAGGGTTGAAGCCAAGATTGCCATTGATGCCCCTGGTATCGCCGCCGGGCTGGTGGCCATGGCCCGGGAGAGTTGCCTTAGGCTTTCGGATATGATGCCCGGCAAAACCTCCCAGGGGAATGCTCTCTTAGGGAAAAGCTCCTTGGCTCTTGCCCACTGGTCGGGCCTCGGCGCTTCTGTCTCCGCCGCCTGGCCGGGATCCCATATCGGCGTTTCATCGACGATCCGCAAGAGCTCTTCACGCGTGCCGCCGGCCTGGAGCCAGTCAGCAATATCACCGCGCTCGGGTAATCCTGGAAGGCGAACAACCTTAATCGATGCAGCCTGGTCCTTGATGGCCTGAATAACCACTTGCGCGTGTTTCTCGCCCGGTTCGTCATTGTCGGGCAGGATAATCACATGCTTTCCAGTAAAATATTGATTAAGATTTGGCTGCCAATTTCCACTTCCGCCCTGGTTTGTGGTGCCGGGAAGTCCTATTCCTGCCATGGCATCGGCGCACTTTTCGCCCTCTACAATGTACACGGTATCCGCTGCGATAAGCGCGGGCAGCCTATAGGGGATATGATCCCCCATGCCCGCTACCTTGCCGCCATCGACCCGGTGCGGATAAAGATCCTTCCCTCCGCCTTCGTATTCAACCCGCTCCACCCTCAAGAAGGGGGTCCCGTCGGGGTTCTGGTAGATATAATCAGCGGTATGAGTGCGCCTGCCGGTCTTTGTTTTCTTGACGGGCTGCTGGTCAAGTAGATACTTGGCCGTCAGGCCCTTGATATCGGTGCCTTCGAGCCGACAATGGAAGTCAATTACATCCCCGCCGTCAGGGGTGCACCCCCGGCACAGAAAACGGCCCG
>CAZUDI010000128.1:0-2301 GCA_964618975.1 uncultured Bacteriovoracaceae bacterium
TTGGTTAGAGCGCACGCCTGATAAGCGTGAGGTCACAAGTTCGACTCTCGTCAGGCCCACCATTTGGTACTGGCACAGGTCTTTATTGGGGATGTAGCTCAGTTGGTAGAGCATCGGCTTTGCAAGCCGGGGGTCACCGGTTCGAGACCGGTCATCTCCACCAGAGAGAGAATTGTAGAGCGAGATAATCGCGGAGTTTTTTGACATTTGAATGGGATAAACGAGTATTCCGTTAAAGCAACGAACATAGGATATGATATCTGTAAATAGAGTGAAGAAGCTACTAAGGGCAGACGGTGGATGCCTTGGCACAGATAGGCGAAGAAGGACGTGGTAAGCTGCGATAAGCTTCGGAGAGGTGCAAACAACCTTTGATCCGGAGATTTCCGAATGGGGCAACCCGGCCAGGTTAATCCCTGGTCACTCCCTTTTTGAACACATAGGATTGGGAGAGCTAACCCGGGGAACTGAAACATCTAAGTACCCGGAGGAAAAGAAAGAGAATTCGATTTCCCCAGTAGCGGCGAGCGAAAAGGAAAGAGTCTAAACCGAGCTATGTGTATGCGGCGCGCGCTTAGCATAGTCGGTGTTGCGGGAGACAATCTGAGGAACGCGTAATTCCTCGAGTCACAAAGCCGAATAGCAGAAGGGGTTTGGAAAATCCCCCCCGAAGAGGGTGAAAGGCCCGTACGCGAAATTCGACTCACGATTTGGAATGTTTTCCCAAGTAGGGCCGGACACGAGAAATCCGGTTTGAATCCGGGCAGACCACTGCCTAAGACTAAATACTCATCTGTGACCGATAGTGAACTAGTACCGTGAGGGAAAGGTGAAAAGCACCCCTGGAGGGGAGTGAAATAGTACCTGAAACCGTTTGCCTACAAGCTGTCGGAGCGGCCCTGGCGGCCGTGACGGCGTGCCTTTTGCATAATGAGCCGGGGAGTTACTCGTACGTAGCAAGGTTAAGTCTATAAAAGACGGAGCCGGAGGGAAACCGAGTCTGAACAGGGCGTCTAGTTGCGTGCGGTAGACCCGAAGCCAGGTGATCTACCCATGGTCAGGTTGAAGCTTGGGTAAAACCAAGTGGAGGACCGAACCCACTAACAATGAAAAGTTAGGGGATGAACTGTGGGTAGGGGTGAAAGGCCAATCAAACCTGGAGATAGCTGGTTCTCTCCGAAATAGCTTTAGGGCTAGCGTTGCGAGTGTAGTGTGCCGGAGGTAGAGCACTGAAAGGGTAAGGGGGCCTACCAGCTTACCAACCCCTATCAAACTCCGAATGCCGGTCACATGTTTCGCAGCAGTCAGGCAGTGGGGGATAAGCTTCATTGCCGAGAGGGAAACAACCCAGACCTACAGCTAAGGCCCCTAAGAGTATACTGAGTGTATCTAAGGAAGTGGAAGCGCTCAGACAACTGGGATGTTGGCTTAGAAGCAGCCATTCATTTAAAGAGTGCGTAACAGCTCACCAGTCAAGCGATTCTGCGCCGATAATAATCGGGGCTAAGTATACCGCCGAAGCTTAGGATTGTACTTTGTACAATGGTAGGAGAGCGTTCCATTCGCATCGAAGGTGAACTGTAAGGTTTGCTGGAGCGTATGGAAGAGATCATCCCGGCATCAGTAGCGACAATGAGGGTGAGAAACCTTCACACCGAAAGACTAAGGTTTCCTGGGCAAGGCTGATCCACCCAGGGTAAGTCGGAACCTAAGGCGAGGCCGAAAGGCGTAGTCGATGGACAACAGGTTAATATTCCTGTACCGCCGGTACAGTGTTTGAGCGATGGAGTGACGCAGAAGGTAAGACCATCCGGGTGATGGAAGTCCCGGTTCAAGCGTGTAGGAAGAGAGGGCAGGCAAATCCGTTCTCTCATTTTCTGAGACGTTATGACGAGGCTCTTAGAGCCGCAAAGTGGTTGGGTCCATGCTGCCGAGAAAACCTTCTAAGCGAATTGTACAGGCGTCCGTACCGCAAACCGACACAGGTAGTCGAGGAGAGTATCCTAAGGTGTTCGAGATAACCATGGTTAAGGAACTAGGCAAAATCGTCCCGTAACTTCGGGAGAAGGGACGCCACAGACTGTGATTCAACTTGCTTGATGAGCATGACGTGGCCTCAGAAAAACGGCTCGGGCGACTGTTTACTAAAAACACAGGTCTCTGCTAAGTCGCAAGACGATGTATAGGGACTGACACCTGCCCGGTGCTGGAGCGTTAAGAGGAAGGGTTAGCCTTCATTTATGTAGGCGAAGCTTTGAATTGAAGCCCCAGTAAACGGCGGCCGTAACTATAACGGTCCTA
>CAZUDI010000129.1:0-1905 GCA_964618975.1 uncultured Bacteriovoracaceae bacterium
CTTCATTAAACCCGCCCGGAGGATCAGGCTTGCAGGCGTGCCGCTCTGCGGCACTTGACGGGCCGGTCCTTCCCGGAGGCGGGGACTTCAATCCCCGCCTCGGGGCGTTATTATAGAACAAAACGCGAAGAGGAAGGATGCCGCTTTGACCATGGAAGAAAAGCACACCCCGTCCCCGGCCAGCCTGCCGCAGCAGGGCCCCCAGCCTTCGACCGCGCCTTCCGGAGCGGAAGGGGACTTCACCTTCTCCGAGCTGGTGGACACCGCCTCGTTGCAGCAGATGATGGATCGTTTCTACAGGCTCACCGGATTGCCGATCGGCATCATCGACACGCAGGACCGTATCCTGGTGGCCACGGGCTGGCAGGAGCTCTGCACGCGCTTCCACCGCACCAACCCCGAGACCTGCAAGCGCTGCATCGAGAGCGACCACTACATCGCCAAACACCTCAGCGAGGGCCGCTACGTGGAATACCGCTGCCAGAACGGCCTGTGGGAGCTGGCCCAGCCCATCGTGATCGAGGGCCTGCACGTGGCCACGATCTTCCTGGGGCAGTTCCTCTTCGAGGACGAGGAGCCCGATGAAGGATTCTTCGAGAACCAGGCGCTTGAGTTCGGTTTCGAGCGGGAGGCCTACCTCAAGGCCTACCGGGACCTGCCGGTCTTCTCGCGCCACAAGGTGCACGAGCTGATGGGCTTCTATATGCAGCTGGCGGGCTTCCTCTCCGCCCAGGGGCTGGCCACCCGGCGGCTCCGGCAGGAGGTCATCAGCCGCACGCAGGCCGAGCGCGCCCTTTCCGAGCGCGAGCGCGAGCTTTTGACCCTCCTGGGCAACCTGCCCGGCATGGCCTACCGCTGCCGCAACGACTTGGACTGGACCATGGAGTTCGTCAGCCACGGCTGTCTGGAGCTCACCGGCTATGGGGCACACGAGCTGCAGCAGAGCCAGGGCGTCCCCTATGCCGGTCTGATCCACCCCGACGACCGCCAGGGGGTCTGGGACGCGGTGCAGGCCAGCCTGGAGCGGCGCGAGCACTTCCTGCTGGAATACCGCATCCTGCCCCGGGGGGGCGGGGAGAAATGGGTCTGGGAGAAGGGCTGCGGGGTCTTCGCCCCCGACGGAGAGCTCACGTCGCTCGAGGGCTTCATCATCGACATCACCGCCCAGAGGCTCTTTGGCGAGACCCTGCGCGAGAGCGAGGAGAAGTACCGCCGCCTGATCCAGAGCTCCACCGATGCCATCTTCCTGCTCTACCGGGGCCGGCTCGAGGTCGTCAACGACACCTTCCTCAAGCTCTTCGGCCTGAGCGAAGAGGAGGTACGCGCCCCGGGCTTCGACCTGCTGGAGCTGTGCGCGCCGGCCAGCCGGGACTTCATCCGCGAGCGTTTCAACCGCCTGGAGCAGGGCGAGGCTAAAGAGACGCGCTACGAGTTCACCGCGCTCACCCGTAAGGGACAGGCGCTGGAGATCGAGGCCTCGCTGTCCTTCCTGAGGTACAAGGACGGCCTGGCGGTACAGGGCATCCTGCGCGACGTCACCGAGCGCCAGCACCTCGAGCGCCAGCTCGTCCAGGCCCAGAAGATGGAGTCCATCGGGACGCTCGCGGGCGGCATCGCCCACGACTTCAACAACATCCTGACCGTCATCAACGGCCACGCCGAGCTGGCCCTGAAGAAGAACCCCCCCGAGAACCCCTGCTGCCGCGACATGCAGGCCATCCTGCAGGCCGGGCGCCGCGCCGAGGCGCTCACGCGCCAGCTGTTGGCCTTCAGCCGCCGACAGGCCAGCGAGGCCAGGGTCGTGGTGCTCAACGACCTGATCGCCGCCACGGACAAGCTGCTCAAACGCCTGATCGGCGAGGACATCGCCATCGAGATGGCGCTCGACCCCGACACCCCGCCGGT
>CAZUDI010000130.1:0-1867 GCA_964618975.1 uncultured Bacteriovoracaceae bacterium
TGGATGTCCAGCGCGTAGCTAGGCAGACGATCAAGGAGATCGGCTACACCGAGGCCATCATGGGCTTCAGCTGGAATACCTGCGGAGTGATCGTGACCCTGGACCGGCAGTCCCCGGACATCAACCAGGGCGTGCAGGAGGGCGAGGGCCTGTTCTCCGAACAGGGTGCCGGCGACCAGGGCATGATGTTCGGTTATGCCTGTGACGAGACCGAGGTGCTCATGCCGTCCTCCATCTATTACGCCCACCGGCTGACCCTGGGACTGACCGAGATGCGCAAGAACGGCGTGCTCGAGTTCCTGCGCCCCGACGGCAAGTCCCAGGTGACCGTGCAGTACGAAGATGGCCGCCCGACCCGTATCGACGGGGTGGTGATCGCCGCCCAGCACGATGAGGACGTGGATTATGCCACCATCAAGGAAGGCATCATGGAGGAGGTCGTCAAGAAACAGCTGCCGGCGGAGCTGCTCGACAAAAACACCAAGTACTATATCAACGCCACCGGCCGCTTTGTCCTGGGCGGGCCGCATGCCGACTGCGGGCTCACCGGCCGCAAGATCATTGTGGACACCTACGGCGGTTTCGCCAGTCACGGCGGCGGGGCCTTCTCGGGCAAGGATCCCTCCAAGGTGGACCGCTCGGCGGCCTACATGGCCAGGTATGTGGCCAAGAACATCGTGGCCGCCGGTCTGGCCAGGAAGTGCGTGGTGCAGCTCGCCTATGCCATCGGCGTGGCCGAGCCGGTCTCGGTCATGATCGATACCCAGGGCACCGGCGTTATCCCCGACGAGAAGCTCGCCCTCATCGCGCAAAAGATCTTCCCGCTCAAGCCCAAGGGCATTATCGAGAAGCTCGACCTCTTAAGGCCCATCTTCAAGAAGACCGCTGGCTACGGGCACTTCGGCCGGGAGGACCCCGAGTTCACCTGGGAGAAGACCGACATGGCCGCCGCCGTCAAGGATGCGGCCGGCATTTAGCCGGCCAGAAAGGGCGAAGCGTGTATAGTGTGCGAGTAAGGAAAGGAGATACCCATGGCTGAGATTGTCGTTGCCCTCGACCATCTGCCCGAGATCACCGGGCTCGATTACAAGGTTGCCGATATCACCCAGGCCGGCTTCGGGCGTCGGGAGATCGAGATGGCGGAGAAGGAGATGCCCGGGCTCATGGCCGTGCGGGAGAAGTACGCCGCGACAAGGCCCCTCAAGGGGGCGCGCCTCACCGGCTCACTGCATATGACGATCCAGACGGCGGTGCTCATCGAGACGCTGAAGGCCTTGGGGGCCGAGGTGCGCTGGGCCTCGTGCAACATCTTCTCGACCCAGGATCATGCCGCAGCCGCCATCGCCCAGGGCGGCACCCCGGTGTTCGCCTGGAAGGGCGAGAGCCTCGAGGACTACTGGGTCTGCACCCTGGAAGCCCTCAATCATGCCGGCGGCCAGGGACCCAACCTGATCGTGGACGACGGCGGGGACGCGACCCTCATGGTGCATCGGGGGTATCGGGCCGAGGAAAACCCGGCCCTTCTGGACGAGCCCACCGACAACCACGAGATGGCGGTTATCAACGCCGTACTCAGGCGCAAGCAGAAGGAAGACCCGCAGTACTGGCACAGGATGGTGCCCGGGATCAGTGGCGTTTCCGAGGAGACCACCACGGGAGTGCACCGTCTCTACCAGATGCTTTCTTCCGGCACGCTGCTTTTCCCGGCCATCAACGTCAACGACTCGGTCACCAAGAGCAAGTTCGACAACCTCTATGGCTGCCGGGAGTCGCTGGCCGATGGCATCAAGCGCGCCACCGATGTGATGGTGGCGGGCAAGGTGGTATGCGTGTGCGGCTACGGCGACGTGGGCAAGGGCTGCGCCCA
>CAZUDI010000131.1:0-1727 GCA_964618975.1 uncultured Bacteriovoracaceae bacterium
GCCAAGCTCTACGCCTACTGGATCGCGGTCAACTACCGCGAGGCCTACGGCATGTTCGCCTGCAACGGGATCCTCTTCAACCACGAGTCCCCGATCCGGGGCGAGACCTTCATCACACGCAAGGTGACCCGGGCCGCCAGCCGCATCGCCTGCGGCCTGCAGGAGCGGCTCTACCTCGGCAACCTGGACGCCCGGCGCGACTGGGGCCATGCCCGCGACTTCGTTAGAGCCCAGTGGCTGATCCTGCAGCAGGGGCGTCCGGACGACTACGTGATCGCCACCGGCGTGCAGCACTCGGTGCGCGAGCTGTGCACCCTGGCCTTCCGGGAGGCCGGCCTGGAGCTCGACTGGACGGGCAAAGGCGTCGCGGAGCAGGGGGTCCTCAGCCGGGTCACCCGGAGAAACGAGGGCCTGCAGGCCCGGGAGGGTGACACCCTGGTGCAGATCGACCCGCGCTACTTCCGGCCCGCCGAGGTGGAGACCCTGCTGGGTGACCCCACCCGGGCGCGCGAGATCCTCGGCTGGCGGCCCGAGATCAGCTTCGAGGACATGATCGCCGAGATGGTCGCCTGCGACCTGAAGGAGGCCGGGCGCGACCTGCTCTGCAAGAACAGCGGCTTTGAGATCCCCGATTACCATGAATAGGGCGCACGCAAACAAAACCTACGCACAGGGAGTGGGCCATGGAAAACGCCCGCGGCAGGCACGGCACCTCCAGGTAAGACGCGCATCAAATCTCCTGGCCACCCCCTGCCGGCGGCCGGTTCAGAGCGCCTCTCGCCGGTGGGGCTGCCAGGGCTCCTGCGGTCGTCACCCGGTAGGGGGGCGGGCGTGATGCACAAGGACGCCCGGATCTTCGTCGCCGGGCACCGCGGCCTGGTGGGCGCGGCCGTGCTCAGGGGCCTTGAGCGTGCGGGCTACCGCAAGTTGATCTTGAGGACGCACGCCGAGCTGGACCTCACCCGCCAGCAGGCGGTGGAGGACTTCTTCGATCAGGAGCGCCCGGAGTATGTCTTCCTGTGTGCGGCCAGGGTGGGCGGGATCATGGCCAACCGCACCTATCGGGCCGATTTCATCTACATCAACACCATGATCGCCGCCAACGTGATCCACGCAAGCTTCACCCACGGTGTCAAGAAGCTCCTCAACCTGGGGTCGTCCTGCATCTACCCGCGGCTGGCGCCCCAGCCGCTGAAAGAGACCGCCCTCCTGACCGGAGCGCTGGAGCCCACCAACGAACCCTACGCCATAGCCAAGATCGCGGCCATCAAGCTCTGCAGCGCCTACAACCGGCAGTACGGCACGAACTTCCTCTCCGTCATGCCCACCAACCTCTACGGGCCGCAGGACAATTTCGACCTTGCAACCTCGCACGTCCTGCCGGCGCTGATACGCAAGATGCACCTGGCCAAGTGCCTGGAGCGTGGCGACTGGCGCTTGCTGCGGGCCGACCTGGACGCCCGTCCCCTCGCAGGGGTCACGGGCGCGGCCGCGCCGGAGGCCATCCTGGACATCCTCTCACAGCACGGCATCGCGTCTAATGCCCCCGAAATGCTCACCAATCAGAGAGACCGCACCCCAAAGGGAGTCTCGGCGGGCCCCAGCCCGGCGGAAGATCCGTTCGGCGGCGTCAGGCTCACCCTCTGGGGCACCGGGCAGCCCCGGCGCGAATTCCTGCACGCAGACGACCTGGCCGACGCCTGCGTCCACCTCATGCAGACCTGTGA
>CAZUDI010000132.1:0-1652 GCA_964618975.1 uncultured Bacteriovoracaceae bacterium
GGGCAACAGCGCCAACCAGCAGCTCAGCGGTGCCCAGTATATCTTTGAAGGCACCGTCAGCGAGGCCAACCCTGAAGAGAGCAAGACCGGCCTGGGCGGTACGCTCAAAGGCCTCGGGCTTGAAACGAGCGGGCAAAAGGCCAACCTCGGCCTGGATGTACGCGTGGTCGATGCCAGTACCGGGGTGGTCCTCGATGCAGTCAATGTGCGAAAGCCTGTCAAGCAGGGCGGCTTCTCGGTCAAGGGAGTCGGAGCCTTTGCCCAGAAAATGACCAAGAAGAGCCTGGACGGTGCCGATGCGAGCGTTGCCCACGAATCAAAGGAAGGGATCGACCAGGCACTTAGGGCATGTATCGAGCAGGCTGTCTACGAGCTCGTAAAACGCTACGGGGGGTAGACTTTGAAGAAAATGTACTGCATCGGCCTGTGCATGCTTGCCGCAGGCCTGCTGGCAGCACCTCCTGTGCAAGCCACCGCCCCCTGGGCGTCACGCTGGCACGTGGTCGAGCTGATGCTCGATTCCCGCCCCTATCCCGGCGCCATTCCCTACCGCAACTCATGGCTCAACACGAGCCACCACTTAAGCGGGGGGTATGCCGTATTGTACAGTATCGAGCTGATTCCCGGAGGATACTACACCCTGGGGCTGTCCTGCCCGTCTTATGCCAGGGACATGGCCGTGGTGCTCTTTGACCGATGGCCGGGCTCGCCCGGAGCCCGTATGGTCACCCTGCCCATGGGTCCGCTGGTACGCACCAGTACAACATCGCTGGAGTACCGCTGGAACCTCGGCATCGCACCGCAGAGCACGAGCACCCTGCTCTACGTCTCGGTCGAAGGCCGGCCTTCAGAGCCGAAACACCTGGAACTGCCGCATACGGTCTTTGTCCGGTCCACCCAGACGAAGCCCTCTTCGCGGGTGGGCCGGGGTATCACCTATCTCCAGGGCCCGCAGAATCTGGTCCTGACGGGTGAACGAGAACAGGTGGCCTACCTCGTGCGCAAACCCGAGGTCGAGCGCGAGGCTGAAGCCGGAACCACATCCATGGTGATGGCCATCCCCGGCGACCTGGTGCACAACGGGTGGTTTACCCAGGGTCTCAACTACTGGAAACCGCACCGCAACTATGAGGTCAACCAGGATGTCAGCAGCTTCTCGCTGGACAAAGACGGGCTTCGCATCTTCAGTACCGTAAGCCACGAACGCGAAGGCCTCGTACAGCTCCTCGATGCAGATGTGAGCAATGCCGACACGCTCATCCTGCGGGCCGATGTGCGGGTCGATACCCAGGCCCTTGGCGGGACCGGCCCTGATGGCCGCCAGGCACCGATCGCGATCGCCGTCGGCTACGAAGCAGATACCGGTGAGAAGTCCACAGGGCAGAATATCTTCTGGCAGGGGTTCTACTGCCTGGACCCGCAGGAACCCAATATAAGCGAAAACGGGCAGAAGGTGCCCCAGGGGCTGTGGTACCGCTACATCATTAACCTCATGCAGATCGAACCTAAACCCAGGCATATCAGATTCATCGCCCTGGAGGGTTCCGGCTGGCCTCAGCGGGATGGCTGGATCACGGACGTGCACCTCATCATGAAAAAGACAACCCCTGATGAGCCCGGCGAATAATGATTCAGATTGACCCATAATCAAG
>CAZUDI010000133.1:0-1589 GCA_964618975.1 uncultured Bacteriovoracaceae bacterium
GCCCTACGGCGACCCCATCATCTCGGAGCAGAGTGTGGGCCGCATCCGCAACCTCAAGGACTTCGTCTCCGACAAGTCCATCGAGATCTTCGGCCGCGGCATGGACGTCCTGGGCGCCTACGGCTGCGACCGCGAGTGGGACATCGAAAAGCACTGGCGCGACGTGAAGATCATCCAGCTCTGGATGGGCGGCAAGCAGCTCTGCCAGATGGAGGCCGCGCGCTACTTCTTCAACTGCGAGACCCTCTAGGGAGGACCTGAGATGTCTGAGACCATCGACCGCGGCGTCCTCGACGCCCTCGACCGCATGCTGGCTAGCGCCATCGGGCGCCCCGCCTTCAAGGACGGCGCGCGTATACTCCTGACCAACCTCGACCCCCAGGGCGCCCCACAGCTCGTGCGCACGCTCCTGTGGCGCGACGTGGAGCTGCCCCTGGGGATCCTGGGGGCCCTGCCGCAGCTGGCCAACATCCTCATCGGCATCCTGGCCGAGCTGCTGCGCCAGGTGGAGGGCAAGTTCTCGCCCGAGTTGCTGGACGGCTTTGCCGCCTCCCTGCTGGAGGATATCGACAAGCAGGCCCTCGCGGAGATCCTCACCCGGGGACAGCCCCTGGTGGCAAGGCTGGCCCCCCTGATCGAGCGCGCCTGGGAAGAGGTACAGGCGCAGGGCCCGGAAAAGGCCTCGGCCGGAAAATGAGCGGGGCGCCACCCCGGGGCCCCGGCCACCGGGGAGGCCGCCCCTGGCCCTGACGGGGGCGAAGCCCCCCTCCCCCGCAGGAGGGGTCCTGCGGGGACGCAGAAAGGAGATCCCATGCCAACAAACGTCGATCCCGGTGCCGGCCTCCTGAAGGAGGCCTTGAAGACCCCCTTCATCAAGGACATCCTGCGGCTGAACCTTCAGCACGCCGACCCCGCCCGCCCGGGCGGCCTGGTCCGGACCCTGCTGTGGCAGGACGTGGAGCCCGTCCTGGCCCTGCTGGGGGCCCTGCCCCAGCTGGCCAACGCCCTGATCTCTTCCCTGAACGAGCTCGCGGGCCAGCTGGGGGAAAAATTCTCGCCCGAACTCCTCCTGGGCTTCCTGAAAAGCCTCGCGGATGAAGTGGACAGCCCTCAGGCACAGGCGGCCGCCCGGGCCTGGGGAGCGCTCCTGAAGGGCCTCTGGCGGCTCACCCCCGAGGCCCGGCTGAACCTGGCGCGCCTGACCGCCGCCGGGCTCAACCGCGCCTGCGCCCGCCTCAACGATATCCAGGCGCGCGACCCCGAGTGCATCGGCGCCTTCATCGGCGAGGTCTTCCGCCACCTCGACACCCGCGAGCTCGCGCGCGCCTCCACCACCCTCGGAGACGCCCTCCTCGACCAGCGCCTCTCCCCCCTCATCCCCTGGACCGCCCGCCTCCTCTCCGGGCGCATCCGCAAACGCCTGCGCCGCAGGCGCCCCTAGCTCCCCCCGGGGCGGCGGCCCCGCTCTCCGACGGATCCGCCGCCCCGCAAAAGCTCCGGACCCTCCCGGGGCACACCCCGGCAGCATCTCCGCCCAAGCACCACGCTCATTACCGCCCCACCCTCTGAGTCTCGACCCCCGCCTGGGC